>NZ_SRYY01000009.1:0-64233 GCF_004793735.1 Muribaculum sp. NM65_B17 | reverse complement strand
AGGCTGATGCCTCTGCACGTTGAGTAGCACTCAAAAATTATTTAGGACAATATTGGCATAGGGCGCGATACCGTTGCAATACGCCAACAAAAAATGACTCCGTTGGAGAAATTTCTGCACAAAACATTTGGTGCGTTACAAAAATAGTTGTACCTTTGCACCATCAAAATGGTGAGATTAGCTCAGTTGGTTAGAGCGTCGGATTGTGGTTCCGAAGGTCGTGGGTTCGACCCCCACACCTCACCCTGAAAAAGGCCACCTCGCAAGAGGCGGCCTTTTTGTTTTTAAGCCTGTTGATCTTTAAATCTATCCAAGTGCTATACTCTTGTTTCCACAATTGAGAGAAACCGTCATGCCGAGTGCTTTAAAAGCCCTTGATATAGTGCCAATTGTCAAGTTATGTCCGTTTTCGATTCGAGATACTTGTGCGCGTTGTACCCCCATAAGTTCTCCGAGTTGCGATTGTGTGAGTTTCTTTTCTTTACGGGCTTGCTTTATTGCTTCTCCTATAAGATAGGACTGTAGCTCAGCTTCCATTGCATCTCGACGCGGAGTGCCTACCTCACCGACAACGCGGTTGAGCATTTCATCATGAGTGTAAAGTTTTATTTTGTTCATATCTTATTTCTGTTTATTGCTAAAATATTCTTTTCTAAGTGCTTCCGCTTTGGCTATCTCATTAATCGGAGTCTTTTGGGTTTTCTTAATAAAGCCATGAGTGGCAATGACCAAACTTCCGACCTCATTATCCCAAAACGCCAATAGCCTGTAAGTCATGCCTTGATATTTTGTGCGGAACTCCCAAATATCATCATTAAGCTTCTTGAACAATTCCTTATCTATAAAATAACGGCTTTTGGAAATGTTGAATGCTATTTTGTCCTGTGCCTTTTCGGGCAAGGATTGGAGAAAACTTAGGGCATCCTCCATGTATATTATATCAAACTTTGCTTTCAGGCACATAAGGTTGGCTTAGTTTTTGCAAAGTTAATAAAATGTTACATATATGGAAACATTTGTGAGGCTATTTTTGTTCGGAAGTGTTTTGTTTGAGAGTTTGCGCTGGCTTTACGGGCCGTCGGATTAGGGATTATTGTTGATGTGTGTTATGTAATATCCGCTTTGCAAAGGTTTTGTGTATCCATACTGTAAGCCGCCATTGTCAGGACATACTTTCACGACTTTGCGTTACCAATACCGCTGCCGCAGTTGAAATCGGGTTTAGTTAATTGCTTATGTCAAATGTGTGCATAAATAGTCCGATGAAAGTTGATCGATTTTGTGAAGTGCAATACTTAAAAAGGCAACCAACACGAGTTTGATTGCCTTTTGGTTTTGAAGCGATTGATTATTGCCTATTTTCCCATTCTGAAATCTTTAACATTGTCGACATTGAGCGTTATATCCTCAATCAAGCTCGTGCAGGAGCCGCGTTTGGGGCATTGGCTGCTGACACCGACCAACAGGCTGTCGGGGTAGTAGTTTTCATAAAGTCGCACCATGTGCCACTCGTTATTGTCGATAGAGTAGTAGCTTGCAATAGTGTGGGTGTCCGATGATATCTTAAGGAATACCGACAGAACATCCAGTTTATCATGATTGTTGTCGTCAGATGTGCCCTTTGTCCTGACCGATACTATGCGGTGCATGCCGTATTCATCCTGCTCAAAGCATAGTTTCTGCCAAAGTGAATCATTGGCATATACCAGCAGGTCGGCGGCATTGTATAATCCTTCAGGTGTAAATTCGGGCGTTACTTTAGCCGTAAGAGTGAACGGTTTTGTATTGTCTACCTTTGTTAACAGAGCCGGAAGGGTAGTGTTGGTGAGCTTGCCTTCGTTGGGGTCGATGAAGAAGTCAAGACCTTCGGGACACTTGAATTCCAATGTGCCGTTGTCCAGGACTTTGGCATATTTGTCGGCGTTGTTTAACGCATGAGTGAATGTGACATCCTGTGTTGCTACCATACATTCGGTAACGTTGTTTCGGCTTGGAGTGTCGTCACTTGCCACTTCGGGTTGAATTTCCTGACTTTGCGGGCGACAGGCAATCAAGGCGATGCTCATGCCTATAATTACATTGTAAATTGAGCTTCGTTTCATGATGTGATTGATTGGTTTGATGAATAGCGGGTATGTGACAATCATTTAGACTGAGTTTGGTTGAAGCCGGTTTCCTCGGCCGACCATGATTCCCATTTACATTCTCCCATTTCCATATTGGAGAATCGGGCGGTGAATGAGTGGTCGACAGGGCTTGCTGCATATATGCCGAATGATATTTCCCCGTCGCCTTTAAACAGGTGGAAAGCGCGCATCTGGTTGAATGTGATTCCGTCGAGGCTTGTTTCGATGTAATAATCGCTGCCTCGGCGACTCAGGCGGTACCACATTTCACGTATTGACGATGGTATGTCGTGGGTTGCCCAGTCGGAATATCCGTTGTTGGTTACCACGCTTCCCAATCGCTGATAATCTTCGTTTTCGTATTCGATAGATGCTTTCATCCAGTTGTCGCTGTCAAGGTATATGGCGATTCCGCATTGGTCGAAAAGGGCCGAACTGTTAAACTCAGTCTTTACCGTGAATGAGAAGTATTGGCATGATGTCTTCATCTGGAGCACCGGGGCATTGTCGTTGCTGAAGCCATAGTAGGTGCGTTGCCAAAGGTCGGTATTGGGCTCTGTTTCGATGGTTATCAATGAATCGGTGATGACATACTGTTTAGGCTCGCGTGTCCAATACAGATTCTCTTTTACAAATTCTTTCATGACGGTGTCGTTTTTTTCAGTTGTTGAGGTGATGATTGCAGTTGTTTCTTCTTCTTGCTGTTTTTGGCTGCATGATGCCATTGTTACGGCCAGCATTGCCAATGTGATGATGTTTTTTGTAGTCATATATTTTTGATGTTGTGTAAGTTGGTTGTTATTCGTAATTTTGTTGCAAAATTAGCTTGCGATACCTGATGCTGCAATGGTGAATAATAACCAAATTTGAAATGAAGGAACACGAACTAAGATTGAAGACGCTGTTGACCGGACAACAGTTTGTCGATGACGCTCAGAAAGATGAATCGCTGGAAAATGCAAAAGAGTATGCCTATGCCTATGCACAGGCTACCAACGGCATTGCGGTTATATCGGACTTGCAGCAGGATGTGTGCTATATATACTCGGGTAAATTCGGTCATGCATTGGGCCTTCCCGATTATACCGAGAACAGCAGTTCGGCTTTTGAGAGCGAGATATTCAATACGATTCCTGCCGATGAACTGCTTGAGCGACATATTCTTGAACTTAGGTTCTATCATTTCCTTCAGTCGATACCCGTTGAGGAGAGGCCCGATTACAATGCCTTCTGCCTGATACACCTTTGTCAGCCCGACGGAACAACGTTGTCGGTACTTCACACGATACGTTATATAATATGCAATACCAACGGCAGCCTTTGGCTTGGCTTGTGCACCTATGTGCCTTTCCCGTTGGCGCACGGATCGGTTGAGGGGTGCATGACAAATACTCGTACGGGCAAGGCTGTGGATTCAGAGCAGTATCTTCAGTACGATAACCTGCTTCTCAGCAAGCGTCAGGTAGAGATACTTTCTATGTTGGCTAAAGGGGTGGGGAGCAAGCAGATTGCCGATAAGCTTAATATATCGGTGCATACTGTAAGCCGCCATCGTCAGGACATACTTTCACGACTTCGCGTTACCAATACTGCTGCCGCAGTTGAAATCGGATTTAGAATGCACTTGATTCATTGACGACCGGAGTGCGCAGGCAGCTGTTTCCCGCGTTTATCATTCTTTGGGCTTTATGAATCCTACCGGGCTTCGAGGCGTGTTCTTGGGCTTTGCCTGAAGCTCGGCAAGTGTTGTGTTGATTGCTTCTATTTGGGCGCGTGTATCTTCGTTGATGTCGTTGTAGTCGGCAAAAATCTTTTCCAAGTCCTGCTTTAATTCGTTGAAGTTCTTTTCAAGCGTGGAAAGACGCTTGAGCGGTGAATTGTCGGTTATCATCTGACGGATTGCGACAAATGCCCGCATTATATTGATATTTACCTTAATTGCAATGTCACTGTTTAGTAATCCCGAAAGCATGGCCAATCCTTGCTCCGTAAAAGCATAGGGCAACTTTCGAGTACCGCCCCAGTTTGATGTTCCATTTTGGAATATCAAGTTTGTTTTCAACTCGTCAAATTCGGCTTTGGTCAGTTGAAACATAAAATCATCGGGAAAGCGTCGTATGTTTCGTTTTACTGCCTTATTAAGGTTGGCGGTCGTGACATTATACAACTCGGCTAAATCTCTGTCGAGCATCACTTTTTGACCCCGTACTTCGTATATTTTGCTCTGGATTAACTGCAATTCGTTCATGGCTTAGCTTATATATTGATTTGGTTGGTCACCATAATGCCGGATGGTGCGAAAGAGGAAAACACACGCAAATGCAAATATGATGACAATAAACGATAAAACATGGAAATCGGTTGAAAAACAGCTGAAATGGCATTACTCTGGTAAGCTGCTCAATGTACATGAGTTCATCATGCACGGCGCGATACAAAGATTGCGAAAGGTTTTAGGCTGGTATAGCCATGCCAAGTTCCGTGAACACATGCTGTTTACGCATCATCCCCATCTTGACTGAATTGGATATCACAATTTGTGATGTCAAATTTAGTTTTCTTGTATATTGGTTTGGTGGACAGGTGGTTGGCGGGAATAAAAAAGAAAAATCCGCAAGTATTGAAATTCAATTACTTGCGGATTTTCGAGGTGTCCGAGATGAGATTCGAACTCACACAGCCCAACGGCCACTACCCCCTCAAAGTAGCGTGTCTACCAATTCCACCACCCGGACATTTGGTCAAGTCGCCTTGAATTTGAGCGAAAAACGGGACTCGAACCCGCGACCCCAACCTTGGCAAGGTTGTGCTCTACCAACTGAGCTATTTTCGCGAATTGCGATTGTTTCTTGATTGGCTCAAGGAGTCTTGACTTAGTATGTTATTGTACTCTTGAGCGAAAAACGGGACTCGAACCCGCGACCCCAACCTTGGCAAGGTTGTGCTCTACCAACTGAGCTATTTTCGCGAATTGCGATTGTTTCTTGATTGGCTCAAGGAGTCTTGACTTAGTATGTTATTGTACTCTTGAGCGAAAAACGGGACTCGAACCCGCGACCCCAACCTTGGCAAGGTTGTGCTCTACCAACTGAGCTATTTTCGCGAATTGCGATTGTTTCTTGATTGGCTCAAGGAGTCTTGACTTAGTATGTTATTGTACTCTTGAGCGAAAAACGGGACTCGAACCCGCGACCCCAACCTTGGCAAGGTTGTGCTCTACCAACTGAGCTATTTTCGCGTTGGGCAACCTGTTTTTTCGCGATTGCGATGCAAAGGTAGGCATTATTTTTAAACTGCCAAAACTTATCGGAACTTTTTTTGCGATTATTTTTAATCATTATTGATTTTCAGATTGTTATAATTTGATGAATTTTTTGAAGAATGACGAGCCAACCTATTTTGGCTCTATCAGCGGGGTGGAAGGCCGAAATGTTGAGCGAGGATTCAATCTATGGGTGTATTTTAAATGACAATATGGATTTTTTTGTAAATTTGCAGTCTATTTTTAATTTGTTGGAATAAGATGAAACTGATAGCTGACAGCGGAAGCACCAAAGTTGAATGGTGTCTTGTCGATCACGGGAATGTGGTCAAGCAGATATTTACTTCAGGATTCAATGCGCTTATGCTCACCGAAGAGGAGATTTCGCAGTATCTTGATGATGAATTGATGTTTCAGCTCGGCGACCTTGCCGAGCAGGTGACTGAAGTGTATTTCTACGGTGCGGGCTGCATCGATGAAGAGGTTTGCCGAAATGTCCGACGAGCTATCCGTCAGAATCTGAATGTTGCAACCATCGAAGCTCACTCCGACCTTCTTGGAGCCGCACGCGCGCTTTTTGGACATAACGAAGGTATTGCCTGTATACTCGGCACCGGCTCCAACTCTTGCTACTACAACGGACATGAGATAAAGGATCACGTAAGCCCTCTTGGATACATCCTGGGCGACGAGGGCAGCGGCGCCGTGCTCGGCCGACTGCTGATAGGCGATGTCCTCAAGCATCAGCTTCCCCGTGAGCTGTGCGACCGATTCCTTGATGAATACAACCTTGAGCGTAACGCTATAGTGCGCCGTGTATATAAGGAGCCATCTCCCAACCGATTTTTGGCATCGGTGACTCCGTTCCTGTTGAAAAACATCGAGGAGCCTGCCATACACCGTCTTGTACTGAATGAGTTCAAGTCGTTCTTTGTGCGCAATGTGGCACAGTACGACCGTTATCGCACACTTCCGGTGAGCTTCGTAGGCTCGATTGCCTATCTATATAAGTCGGTGCTTAACGAGGCGGCCGATGCGCTTGACGCCAAGATTGACACCATATTGAAAACTCCTATGGAGGGGCTTGTCAAGTATCATTCGTCGACATTGTAACGATAACTCAGCATGGAACAGCCTCACCTTGAACTGATTCTTGTCAACATATCGGGATATGACCGCCCGGGTGTGACATCGGCGCTTACCGAGATTCTTGCCAATTACGATGCGGCGATTCTTGATATAGGACAGAGCGACATACATCATACATTGTCGCTCGGACTGCTTTTCAAGACCTATAGTAACGTGTCGGGTAACATAATGAAGGACTTGCTGTTCAAGGCGAGCGAACTCAACGTGCAGATACGCTTCACTCCCATATCGGTTGCCGAATACGAGGAGTGGGTGACGCTGCAGGGAAAGAACCGCTGGATAGTGACGCTTCTCGGCCGACGGCTGACTGCGAAGCAGATTGCTGCCGTGACCAGTATCATTGCCGATCAGAATCTTAACATCGACAGTATTCAGCGATTGACCGGCCGTGTTCCGCTTGAGGAAACGGCCGAGTCGCGCACCAAGTCGTGCGTGGAATTTTCGGTGCGTGGAAATCCTCGTGATGTGAGCGAGATGCAGTCGCTGTTTATGAAACTTTCAGGCAGTGAGGACTTTGACATATCGCTTCAAGAGGACACGATGTATCGCCGTTGTCGTCGCCTCGTGTGCTTCGATATGGACTCTACACTCATTGAAACGGAGGTAATCGACGAGCTTGCAATGCGCGCCGGGGTGGGCGACAAGGTGAAGGCGATAACCGAGCGGGCCATGCGCGGTGAAATCGACTTCGATGAAAGCTTCAGGGAGCGTGTAAGCCTTCTCAAGGGACTCGACGAGAGTGTAATGCGTGACATCGCCGAGCATCTTCCAGTGACCGAAGGCGTGGGCCGCATGATGGAGGTGCTGAAACGTGCCGGATTCAAGACGGCGATACTCTCGGGCGGATTCACCTATTTCGGCAACTATCTTAAACAGAAATTCGGCATAGATTATGTATATGCCAATGAGCTTGAAATCGTCGACGGCAAACTTACCGGCCGTTACGTAGGCGAGATTGTCAACGGCCGACGCAAGGCGGAGCTGTTAAGGCTTCTTGCCCAGGTCGAAAACATCGATATAGCGCAGACTATAGCGGTGGGTGACGGAGCCAACGACCTCCCCATGCTTGCCACGGCGGGACTTGGAATCGCTTTCCATGCCAAACCGAAGGTTAAGGCCACGGCAGGGCAGAGCATATCAACAATCGGACTTGATGGAGTGTTATATTTTATAGGTTTTAAAGACTCTTTCATTTCCGATGGCTCTAAAAGTAAAAATTATTGAAAAAACGAGGGAATATTTCGCAGCCATTTCGGCTTCGATTATTTTGTTTACTTGTTGTGGGGTTGCCGATGCTCAGCAGTCGGTAGGCCTTGTGTTAAGCGGTGGCGGTGCCAAAGGCATTGCTCACATAGGTGTTATTCAGGCGCTTGAAGAAAACGACATTCCGATCGATTACATTGCGGGAACATCGATGGGGGCCATTGTCGGCGGTTTTTATGCATCGGGATATACACCGGCCGAGATGATGCAACTTATTGAATCAAAGGGTTTCCGCTATTGGTCGACAGGCGAGATTGACCCTTCGCTCGTCTACTATTATGCCAAGGACGATCCCACACCGCGGCTTGCTACCGTAAATGTGAATTTCCGCGACAGTTCCGCAACAAAGTCAATTCTTCCGTCGAGTATAATCAATCCGCTGCCTATGAACTTTGAGTTCATGAATCTATTTGCAGCCTATTCGGCTCAGTGCGGCGATGATTTCGACAAGCTGTTTGTGCCGTTTCGGTGCGTGACCTCCGATGTCTACAACAAGCACAAGATTGTGTGTCGCTCCGGCTCGCTCGGCGATGCCATACGTGCGTCGATGTCGTTTCCCATAGTGTTTGAGCCTATCGAAATGGACGGTGTGCTGGTTTACGACGGTGGCATCTACGACAACTTTCCGGTTGATGTAATGCGCGAGGATTTCGCTCCCGACATCATGATAGGCGTTGATGTGAGTTCGCCTGATGCCAAGCCCAATATCAATGACCTTTTCAGTCAGGTCGAGGACATGATAATACAGAATAACGACTATTCGCTTCCGGCCGACGAGGGCATAAAGCTTCGTATCCATCTCGAGGAGTTCTCACTACTTGATTTTGAGGCTTGTCGCAGGATTTATAAGATAGGTTATGACTATGCAATGTCGATGATGGATTCGATAAAGAGCCGCGTCACGGCGCGTGTGCCGGCGGAAACACGCAATTTGCGCAGGGCTGTGTTCAAGTCCAAGACCCCCTATGTGGAGTTTGACTCGGTCAAGGTTCACGGGGCTGCTCCGTCACAGAATGCTTTTATAAAGTATATGTTCACCAACGGCCGCACCGATACATTCGGACTTGCGCAGGCCAAGGATGCATATTATAGGGCCATATCGCCGGGCAAGTTGCGAAATCTGGTGCCACATGCCGTGTTTAACGACTCCACGGGCACATTTACGCTCGACCTTCGTGCCGACATAAAAAACAACTTCAATGTGGGAGTGGGAGGTTATATAAGTTCGTCGACCAATTCGATGTTGTTTTTGTCGGCCGGTTACAATACGCTTAGCTTCAATTCGCTGAACTCCGATATAAACGGATGGGTGGGGCAGAACTATCTTGCAGGTGCGTTGAACCTCAGGCTTTCGATGAAATCGTCCATACCGTCCTACCTGAAACTTCAGGCCGTCATCTCGCGACATAAGATGTATGACAACGACCGCATATTCTATGATAGCGGAAGCACGTTGGTTACATCGTCGGAGGCTTTTGCCCGGTTGCGTTACGGCATGGCTGCGGGACGCAGCGGAAAGGTTGAGCTCGACCTCGGGGTGGGACGCCTTAGCTCGCGATTCTACAAGGATCTGATTGTGAGCGCCGACAATCGTGACAGGCTCACCAATGTACTGGGGCAACTTAGGCTGCACTATGCCTACAATACGCTCAACGATGTGCTCTATCCGACATCGGGAATGTTGATAAGGGCCACGCTCGACGGTGTTTACGGCAATGAATGCTACTATCCGTTGAACGACAATTCGCTTGAGGTGCGCGACACCAAGGGATGGGGCGAATTTACATTCCGCTATGAACGATATTGGGGGTTGAGCAATAATTTCACTATGGGCTTCGAGGGTAATGTAGTTGCTTCGTCGCAAAAACTCCATGACAACTATGCCGCTACGATGGTCATGCTTCCCGCATTTCATCCCACGGCATCGACCTATAGCGTGTTTAACACGGCGTTATCGGCTCCGCAGTATGTCACGCTGGGCTTGCAACCGATATGGACCATCAGTCAGATGTTTCAGGTGCGTGGCGAGTTCCACGGCTTCATGCCCTGGCGCAGGGTGAAGGGCGGAAAGGCCGGTATGCCGCCACATTACGGCGATTGGTTCAGCGATCCTGCATTCTTTGGCGAAGTGGCGGCCATCTATTCACTGCCGTTTGCCCATCTCACGGCTTATGCCAACTATTGTAACAATCCCGGTACAAAGTGGAACTTCGGATTGTCGTTCGGCCTTTTTTTCCTCGCTCCCACGTTCATGCATTGACGACTTATTACTGACATAGGTATAAAAAAATTCAGGCACATTGGCTTCGCCAGCTTATGTGCCTGATGAGTTTTTGAAGCGGATGTTTATTTAATAAAAATGTAAATTGAATTATTACTGGTTATGTTGTAGAAGTATCGATTATAAATTCTTTAAGTCGTCGGCTGAAAAGTCGCCGGTTATGTAGATGGCCGACAGCTCGTGCTTGTCAGCGTCGGAGCGCGTCACATTGATTATGTACAGCTCGCTGAATCGCTCTCCGTTACGCACTGCATATATTTCGACCGAGTCGCCCTCGTCGATTACCTTGCTCAATGTTTCCATCTTATCGGCATCTTCCTTAAGCGCGGGTATTATCATTTCGATTGTAACGGGATCCAGACACGCTAGTACCTCAACGCTTTTGAGCTTGTTTACGGCTTGCGACAGGTTGATAGAGCCGTTAAACTGCATTCCGTCCATAGACTTGAGCATCGATTGCGGAATGTAGACATACTCTACATTCTCCTTCTTGGCGAGATTTTCAAATGTCTTGTTTTGGGCCGTCAGTGACGCAGGAATCAGCAGCATTGCCGCAAACATTGTATTCAATATGTAGTTACTTAACTTCATCGTTGTTAGCGTTTAGAAAGTCGTTGTACAATATACCTATTTTGGTTATCTCATCATTTACAAGAGCCATCTGCTTGTCGGCTCTTTTCAGGCTTGCCGATACCTCAAGGAGCGCCTTTTCGGTTTCAAACGATGCAATCTGAGGGTCAGTTATCTCATAGGGATTGCTCTCCGAGCCGAAAAAGAAGAATGTCGCCAGCGAAATTGCTATAGCCACTCCGGCGGCTACGCTTCCGGTTGTGATCCAGCGGCGGCCACGGTTGTGGGTCTGCTCCTGACGCTCGAGATGATCGATTAGTAATCCGAGCTGCGGACCAAGATCTTCGGGCACCTCTATGTGGGGACGCTTTCTTGAAGCGATGTAGAGGTCGCGGTCGACAATAAGCTCTTCGGGCACCGATTTCATGTCGGCGAAGTAGCGGTCAAGGCGTTTTTCGTCGATTTGCGACGAAAGCCCCGAGTAATAGAGGTTTAGCAGTTGTTTTATTTGATATATTTCCTCGTTCATCTTATGAGATGTTTGTATAGTTCTTTAAGTTGCCGCCTGGCTCTCGACAGCAGAGTCCTTGTGTTGTAGGTGGTTATTCCGAGCAACTCCGAAATCTCCTTTACTGAGCAGTCGGAGTAGGCTCTCAGCCTCAAAGCCTCGCGTTGGATGGCCGGCAGTGTATCCATCAGTTGCGCCACCTTTTCCAATGTGTCGCGCTGGTCGATGCGCTTGACGATGTCGTCATCGGCTTCGTCGTTTTCAAGCGCGATGTCAAGAGGCTCGTTACGGCGATAGCGCGTCCTTGTCATGTCGATGCATTGTCGCTTTATTGTCGTCATGCAGAAACCCTTGGCCGACTGAATTCCTTCGAGTTCTTCGCGCTTCGTCCACAACTTCACCACTGCTTCCTGCACTGCGTCAAAGGCATCATGTCGATCTTCAAGGATGATATAGGCCACCCGATACATCTCCTCGTAGTGTGGCAATATCATTTTTTTGAAAGTCGTAGAGTCCATTGGTTGTTGCTCGTCGGTATTTTTATGGTTTAAGCAGCGGTGATGCTCTCTTCTTGGAGGGCGTCATCGATGAATACATATTATAGACGAATGAATGGGAGGAAATGTGACAGAAAATGTCAATTTTTTTTGCCCCAGCGGCTCTCCTGCAGTGCGCGCAGCTTTGCTTCCGACTGATTTTCACCGGGTTTCCACAGTGATGGATGTTCGAGCTCCTCGGGCATGAACTCTTGTCGCACGAAGTTGCCCGGATAGTCGTGGGCATACTTGTAGTTCTTGCCGTAGTCGAGCTCTTTCATCAGTTTGGTGGGTGCGTTGCGCAGATGCAACGGTACGGGCAGGTTGCCTGTCCTCTCGACAAGGCTCAATGCTGCGTCGATGGCCATGTAGGCCGAGTTGCTCTTGGGCGATGTGGCAAGATATATGGCACATTCCGACAGCGGAATCCGTCCCTCGGGCCAACCGATTTTGTGGATGGTGTCGAATGTCGCGTTGGCGAGCAGAAGCGCGTTGGGGTTGGCGAGGCCTATGTCCTCGGCGGCCAGTATTACGAGTCGGCGGGCTATGAATTTTGGATCCTCGCCTCCGGCTATGAGCCGGGCGAGCCAGTAAACTGCCGCGTCGGGGTCGCTGCCGCGTATGCTCTTGATGAATGCCGAAATGATGTCGTAGTGCATCTCGCCGCTTTTGTCGTATGCGGCGGGATTCTCCTGCAGTCGGTTGGTGACTACCTCGTCGTTTATGACAATAGGTTCGGATTGAGGGGTTGATTGGTCAAGCAGGTCGAGAATGTTGAGCAATTTGCGTGCGTCACCTCCCGAGAATCTAAACAGTGCCGTGGTGCTCTCGACCCTGATGTCACGCTTTTTCAGGATTTCATCGGTGGTTATGGCGCGTTGAAGCAGCTCTTGCAGCTGCTCCTCTTCGAGAGGCTTAAGCACATATACCTGGGCGCGTGACAATAGCGGGCGAATCACTTCAAATGACGGATTCTCGGTGGTGGCTCCGATTAATGTCACGGTTCCGTTCTCGACAGCACCGAGCAGGCTGTCCTGCTGCGACTTGTTGAAACGATGGATTTCATCGATAAACAGTATGGGGCGTCCCTTTGAGAATATGCTTCGGGCGTCGGCTTTGCACTGTTCGAGCACCTCTCTCACCTCCTTTACTCCCGAGTGAACCGCACTCAGTGTATAGAAAGGCGACTCGGTGGTGTTGGCTATTATGCGTGCAAGCGTGGTCTTGCCCACTCCGGGAGGGCCCCACAGGATGAACGATGCCACATGACCGGTGTCGATCATGCGCCGCAGTATGGAACCGTCGCCTACCAGATGCGTTTGTCCTATGTATTCTTCGATTGTGCGCGGTCGTAGCCGCTCGGCCAGTGGTGCTTGCATTTTTTTGTGCTTCTGAATCTTGTTTCTATTACAAAAGTACCTAAAATCGATGAAAAAAGAGGAATCTACGTGTTAATTGTAATTAATATGTTAACCCATGATTACTAAATTGAGATTTTTTATTTAACTTTACAAACCTAAAATTTTGGTCGGTGAAATAGGATTGTCATGATGCTCTTCACTGGCCGGAAATTATATTGCAGGCTTTGTGCAATCGTTTGTTTACGAACTATTAACTTAGCCGGGTGTTAGTATGATATAGGCATTCGTTCAAGCGTGTGCTGCATCATTTAAACACTAAAAACTTTTTGTTATGAGCAACGAAGGAACAGGAAACAATGGCGGAAAGACCGCTCGCACCATTTTCGGTATTATTATGATAATAATATACGTGGGAATGGGTATTTTATTGTTAATCAACTATTTCAGCTGGATGGACAACGGCTGGCAATGGCTTCGTTGGGTTGGCGGATGTCTTTTCATCGTTTACGGACTTTGGAGAGCCTATCGGCAATTCAAGGGCATCGACCGTAATGTCGGCGATCCTGAATAGTAAGTAATAATTAATCCTGAATAACGTGAAACTGAAAATAGCCATAGCATTATTAAGCGCGTCACTGCTCGGACTTGGCTCCTGCCGTAAGGCTCCGACCAACACCAGTACTTCGGGACTGGCGACAATTGTGTGTGACGACAGCTTTGAAAACATAATGAATCAGGAGATTGATGTGTTTGAGTACACCACCAAAGGCAATGCCAACATCATCCCCTATTACGTTTCCGAAAAAGCGTGCATAGACTCTCTTCTTGATTTCCGCACCAAGACAATTGTGATAGCACGTGACCTTACCGAGAAGGAGAAGGCCTATCTCAAGAGCGAGAAGAAGCTCGTGCGCTCCAATCGCATAGCGGTAGATGCCATCGCCCTTATAGTAAACCCCGGAAATCCTGTTGAGATACTTTCGGAAAAGGAGATTGGCGAAATTCTGTCGGGCGAAATCACGCGATGGGATCAAATCGAGCCCAGCAAGCTTGGTGAGATTCAGGTAGTGTTTGACAACGAAGGTTCGAGCACCGTGCAGTATATGCGTGATTCGCTGATGAATGGCCGCAAATTCTCGCCCAATGTCTACGCACAGAATTCCAATCAGGAGGTGTTTGCTCAGGTTCAGCAGCGCAAGAGTGCGCTCGGTATAATAGGTGTAAGCTGGATTAGCGCCGACATGCGCACACGTGACCTCCCTCGCGAGGAGCGCATAAAGTCGCTTGAGCGTCAGGACACCACGGTGGCCGAGTTTGACACTTCGATCAAGGTTCTTAAAGTGCGCCGCGACGACAGCATCGAAGCCTATAAGCCCTATCAGGGTTACATCTACGACGGACGCTATCCGCTATATCGCTCGATCTACATGATTACGACATCGGCCAATGGCAGTCTTTCCCACGGTTTTTATTCATTCGTAACCGGCACAATCGGCCAGAAGATAATTCAGCGCACAGGTATATTGCCGGCTCGGGTACAACCGCGTATGGTGAATTTGAATTAGAATTACTTGAAACAATACAAAGCTCATAATATTATAATAACTGAAATAACAACAAAACAGATTTATTAAAACGATGAAAATCAAACTTTTGTTATCCCTGTTAGTTGCAGGGGCTTTAAGCGTATCGGCGCAGCAAGGTTACAAGGACGGAGTTGAATACTTCAAGGCCGGACAGTACGAAAACGCCAAGACTCTTCTTGAGCGTAATCTTAACGATGCTTCTACCGACAAGGCTGTTGCCTACTACTATCTTGGTGCAATTGCCGTTCATGACAAGGATTTGACCGCAGCAAAGTCTGACTTTGAAAAAGGTCTTGCCGCTAATCCCAACAACGCCTTCAACAAGGTGGGTCTTGGTGAACTCGCACTTATGGGCGGTGACGCAAAGGCTGCTTCAAATTACTTTGATGAGGCTCGCAAAATCAACAAGAAGGATGCCAAGGTGATGGTTGCTATCGCTCGCGCTTACTTCAACACCGACCCCGTTAAGTATGCCAAGGAAATCGATAAGAATCTTGAGCAGGCTTACAAGGCCAACAAGCAGGAACCCGACATCTTCGTTCTTCGCGGTGACATGAAGGCTGCCGAGAAGGAATGGGGTGACGCTGCCGGAAACTACGAGAACGCTATCCTTTATTCAAAGGGTCTGCCCGAGGCTTACGTTAAGTATGCCAACGCTTACTTCAACGTGAACCCCGAATATGCTATCGCAAAGCTGCAGGAGCTCCTTAAGGAAAGCCCCAATTCAGCTCTCGGTCAGCGCGAACTTGCTGAGAAGTACTATCAGAACGACCAGTGGGCAAAGGCTGCATCGGCTTATGGCGACTACATCAACAACCCCAACCACTTTACCGAGGATGAGGTGCGCTATTCGGTACTTCTCTACTACGGTCAGCACTATGATGAGAGTCTTGCCATTGCCAACAAGCTTCTTGCCAGCGATCCCAACAACTTCCAGCTTCAGCGTATCGCCTTCCTTGACAAGGCTGCAATGAAGGACTACACTGCCGCAAAGCAGCTCGCTCAGCGTTTCTTCGCTCTCAACGACCCCAAGAACAAGTACACATCCAACGACTACTCTACCTATGCTCAGGTACTTGAGGAACTCGGTGAGGATTCACTCGCAGTGTTTGAATATGAGAAGGCTCTTGAGGTTAATCCTGAAAAGAGCGACCTTTACAAGGCTCTCAGCTCGGCTTATTCAGGCATGAAGAACTACGACAAGGCTCTTGAGGTGTTCAAGAACTTCATCGACCGTGGTGACTATGTGACCAACGACCTCGTTATTCTTGCCAACCGTTATCAGAACGTAGCCGCTACTTCGGAGAACGGTTCAGAGAAGAAGCAGAACGCCATCAACAACGCAATCGCTACCATCGACCAGGTTATCGAGCGTGTTCCCGATCACTATGTTCCCGTGCGTAACAAGGCCCGTATGTTCCTCGTGAAGAACGACAATCAGCCCTCAAAGGAGATGGCCGACATTTACATGCAGGTTGTTTCGATGCTTGACAAGGATCCCGAAAACAAGACCAAGAACAAGGATGTCTACAACGAGGCTTACAGCCAGATAGCATCTTACTACATCTCGGAGCGTGATGTGCCCATGGCCAAGGAGTACTACGAGAAGGTTTACGAACTCGATCCCACCAACCAGGCTCTTCGCGATTACATCGACAAGATGAAGTAACAGGCATTATCCTGTCATTCAATATAAAAAAGTCGCTCTTTACGGGCGACTTTTTTTATGTCGGCGAGTTTTTGCAAGCAGTCGATATTTTTGTATTTTTGTGAAAAATATGCGTTTATGATAGAATATATAAAGGGCGTGCTTTCAGAGCTGACTCCGGCCTATGCCGTGCTTGAAACTGCCGGTA
This sequence comes from Muribaculum sp. NM65_B17, assembly GCF_004793735.1. Taxonomy (NCBI): domain Bacteria; kingdom Pseudomonadati; phylum Bacteroidota; class Bacteroidia; order Bacteroidales; family Muribaculaceae; genus Muribaculum; species Muribaculum sp. NM65_B17. The sequence continues at coordinate 47,735 of NZ_SRYY01000009.1, read as the reverse complement.
TCGGATATATGCTCAACATAACACTTCCGGCCTACGAGGCTTTGGAAGGGAAGAGCGATGTGAAGCTTCTTGTCCATGAAGTGATACGCGAGGACGCGCATCTGCTTTACGGATTTGTCGATGAGCGTGAGCGCAATCTCTTCCGCCTGCTTATAGGTGTGTCGGGAGTGGGTGCCAACACTGCCCGCATCATCCTGTCGTCGATTCCCGCCCCTGAATTGGAGGTGGTTATTGTAAGCGGCGACCACGCCCGTCTTAAAAATGTGAAGGGAATAGGAATAAAAACGGCGCAACGTGTCATTGTCGACTTGAAGGATAAAATAAAACCTGCCGAGGAAGCGTTACTATTACAACCGTCGGCTACATCCGATACCTACGACGAGGCTCTTGCCGCACTGGTGATGCTCGGCTTTGCGCGTCAGCAGTCGCAGAAAGTGTTGAAGAAGCTCTTTGATGCCGATCCTTCAATCAAGGTGGAGCAGGCTATAAAGAAGGCTCTTGCCATGCTTTAAAGATAGTGACGAGGTATAGTGGCTGTCGGGAGTGGACATCCACTATGCAATGGAAGGTATAATTCATCATATATGCCGTTGGGCTCTCATCGTAGCGGTTTGCTGTGTGTTAGGTTGCATGGCAGGTTCGGTTTTTGCCGCCGAGCCGGGCGACGGAGAAGGTGGTGACGGGGCGACTGACAGCCTCTCATTGCGCTTCCCGGTGCGTCCTACTGTCGCTCCCGACTATGAGTCGCTTGCCAAGGATGAGTTTGCTCTTGATCTCGACACTCCCTCCAATGTTGTCACTGAAGTTGAGTATGACCCCGAGTCGGGGTGTTACATCGTGCGCACCAAAGTTGGCGACTGGGACATAGCTACACCTTTCATGCTCACTCCTTCGCAATATTACGACATCGACATGCGCCACTCGATGCAGCGTTACTTCAACCGTCGCAATTCAATGACCGAGGGGCGTAGCGTCAAGGAGCGTGAGCCCTTCAATGTGCTCGACATGAGTTTCGCTTCGGGACCGCTCGAACGCATATTCGGCCCCGGTGGCATTCAGCTTCGCACACGCGGTACGGTGCTCATATCCACCGGAATAAAAAGCACCAAGACCGATAATCCCGCCCTGTCGCTGACCTCGCGACGCAAGACCTATTTCGACTTCGACCAGAAGATTCAGGCAACTGTGAATGCATCGGTGGGCGACCGATTGAAATTCGGCATGAATTACAATACCGATGCGACATTTGACTTTGACAGCAAGAACATCAAGCTGCAATATGACGGCACCGAGGACGACATCGTCAAGTCGATAGAGGCCGGTAACGTGAGCATGACCACCGGCTCGTCGTTGATACGCGGAAGCACTGCGCTGTTCGGTATCAAGACGCAGCTTCAGTTTGGCCGACTCACGGCTACGGCATTGGTGTCGCAGCAAAACAGTGAGTCACGCTCGGTGAGCACACGTGGTGGAGTACAGACAACTCCGTTTACCGTCAATGCTGATGAATATGATGCCAACCGTCACTATTTTCTCGGACACTTCTTCCGCGACAATTACGATGAGTTTGCCTCGCGCTTGCCTCTCGTGTCGTCGGGCGTCAAGATAACGCGCATTGAGGTGTGGATTACCAACAAGAGCGGCAACTACAGTCAATCGCGCAACATTATCGCTTTCATGGATCTTGGCGAGAGCAAGGTGCTTGCAAGCGACTATTGGCGTCCCGATCCCGCTATAAAAAATACATCCAATCGCTCCAACAATCTGTTGACGGTTATCAAGGATGAATATCCCGATGCACGCAACATCAACATGGTCACGCAGGCGCTTGCGCCACTGCAGGCATTCGGTATAGAAGGAGGCCGGGAGTTTGAGAAAGTTGAGAGCGCACGACTTCTACAGTCGTCGGAGTACACGCTGAATTCCACGCTCGGATATCTGTCGCTGAATGTCGCGCTAAATGCTGATGAGGTGCTTGGCGTGGCCTATGAATACACCTACAACGGGCAGGTGTTTCAGGTGGGCGAGTTTTCATCCGACATAACCGTGTCCGACCAGTCGCTCTATGTCAAGATGCTAAAGAGCACCACGTTCGACCCGCATCAGCCCATGTGGCATCTGATGATGAAGAATGTATATTCGCTCGGGGCCTATCAGGTGGAGCCGTCCAATTTCAAGCTGAATATAAAATATCTGAGCGACACTACCGGCACACCGATAAATTACCTCCCTATAGCCCGATTGTCCCACAAGCCGTTGCTGCAGGTGATGAATCTTGACCGTCTTGACGCCAACGAGGCGTCCAATCCCGATGGACTCTTTGACTTCATCGACGGCTACACGATACTTCCTTCGACCGGAAAGGTGATTTTTCCCGTGGTGGAGCCGTTTGGAAAGCATCTTGCCCGAGCTATTGACAATCCTGTCATTGCCGAACGTTACGTGTACCAGGAGCTGTATGACTCGACACTTGTCGTCGCACGCCAGTTTGCCGATAAGAACAAATTCATTCTTACCGGTGAATATCAGGCCTCCAACGGCGCACAGATAAGGCTTAACGCCATGAATGTGCCGCGTGGGTCGGTTGTGGTGATGGCCGGAGGTGTGCGCCTTGTTGAAAACAGCGACTACACGGTCGACTATTCGATGGGTATCGTGACGATAACCAATCAGAGCATAATCGATTCGGGGCAGAGCATAAGCGTCACGCTTGAAAATCAATCGTTGTTCAGCACCCAGCGCAAGACACTGCTCGGACTCGACCTCAATTACAGGTTCAGCAACGACTTCAACCTCGGCGCCACGGTGATGCACTTCTCGGAGAAGGCGCTCACCGAGAAGGTCAACATTGGTGACGAGATTATAAACAACACTATATGGGGACTGAATCTCTCCTATAACAAGCAATTCTTCTGGCTCACCAATCTCATCAACAAGATTCCTACGGTTAATGCCGTGCAGCCGTCGACACTGAATGTGCAGGCCGAGTTTGCCCACCTTGTGCCTCGCGGACAGAAGTCGGGTTCCAACAAGGGCAGCTCCTATGTCGATGATTTTGAGTCGACACAGACCGGCATCGACCTCCGTTCGCCCTACGCATGGAATCTGGCGTCGACACCTTATCAGGCGGGCCCCGATGCACTGTTCCCCGAGGCGGCGTTGTCCAATAATGTCGACTATGGCAAAAACCGCGCGCTGCTTGCATGGTACTACATCGACCGCATGTTCACGCAGCGTAACTCGTCGCTCGTGCCGGGATATATTGCATCCGACCTGAAGCAGCTCTCCAACCCCTATGTGCGTGAAGTCACATCCACCGAGATTTTCCCCGACCGTCAGCTCAACTACGGCGAATCAAACATAATACAGACACTGAATCTGTCATACTATCCCACTGAACGAGGCCCTTATAACCTTGATGCATTCGACATCGACGATAACGCACTGCTGCTTAATCCCGAGAAGCGATGGGGTGGTATAATGAGGCGACTCGACAACACTAATTTCGAGCAGGCCAATATTGAGTATGTGCAGTTCTGGTTGATGAATCCGTTTCTCGACCCCGACAACCCGAATTATGACGGCGGTGACATGTATATTAACTTCGGTGAGATAAGCGAGGACATACTTAAGGACGGAATGAAGTCCTACGAGAATGGAATACCCTACGACCGTAACGACGAGTATCTCACCGAAACGGTGTGGGGACGAGTTTCCAAGCAGAATTCATTGACCTATGCCTTTGACAACAACCGAGGGTCGCGACTTGTGCAGGATGTGGGCCTTGACGGTTTGAAGAATGATGAGGAGTTCGGTTTCGGTGCTTATCGTGACTATCTTGAGCGGTTGCAGCGCAAGCTCCCGCCCTCCACGATAGAACGAATGAAGAGCGACCGCTTTTCGGCATTCAATGACCCGGCCGGCGACAACTACCACTTCTACCGAGGTTACGACTACGATGCCGAGCGGCTATCGATTCTGGAGCGTTACAAGCGTTACAACGGAGTTGAAGGCAACTCGCTTTCGCCCGAGGATGCTCCCGATCCTTTGTACCAGTCGGCTCGCACGGGCCCCGATGTCGAGGATATAAATCAGGACAACACGCTCAACGAGTATGAGCGTTACTTCCAGTACAAGGTGTCGATTCGTCCCGAAGATCTTGTGGTGGGAAAGAACTACATCACCGACAAGCAGGTGTCGCTTGTGCGTACACGTGACGGTGAGAATCAGCAGGTGGAGTGGTATCAGTTCAAGATTCCGTTGAGCGACTATGAACGCATTGTAGGCTCCATATCCGACTTCTCGACTGTAAGGTTTGCCCGCATTTTCCTCACCGGGTTCAAGCAGGTTACGCATTTGCGCTTTGCTACTCTAGAGCTTGTGCGCGGGGAGTGGCGGGCCTATGACTTCAATCTCAATTCGCGAGGTGACGCTCCGGCCGAAGGCGAGCTTGACCTGTCGGTTGTAAACATCGAGGAGAATGCAGGACGTGAGCCTGTGAATTATGTGTTGCCTCCGGGTGTGAGCCGAATAACCGACCCGGGACAGTCGCAGATAACGCAGCTCAACGAGCAGTCGATGTCGATGAAGGTGACAGGGCTTCAGTCGGGTGACGCACGTGCCGTCTACCGTAACACATCCCTCGATTTGCGTAACTATAAGCGTATTCAGATGTGGGTACATGCCGAGAGCCTTATTGACGACCTGACCAATCTGCAGTCGGGTGAGCTTTCACTGTTCCTGCGACTTGGTTCCGATGTGAAAAACAACTACTATGAGTATGAGATACCTCTTGAACTGACTCCTCACGGACACTACTCACAGGAGCCGGCGAGTGAGCGTTACAAGGTGTGGCCCGAGGCCAATCGCCTTGACTTCGTGCTGCAGAATCTTGTTAACCTGAAGAAGATGCGAAATGCGGCAATGCGTAGCGAAAACAGCACTGTCAGCTACAACAAGGTGTTTGAGGGCAGGGACCCCGACAAGGAATCCAATCGCATGTCAGTGCTCGGGAATCCCTCGTTGAGCGATGTGAGGGTGATGATGATAGGTGTGCGCAACAATGCGTCGACGGCACGCGACGGCATTGTGTGGGTCAATGAATTGAAGGTGACCGACTTTGACGAGAGCGGAGGTTGGGCGGCAAAGGCCAATGTCAATCTCGGAGTATCGGACATAGCGACATTCAACTTCGGGACACATTATGAAACATCAGGTTTCGGTGCGGTGGACCAGCCTCTCAATTCGCGGCGCATGGACGATTACCGTCAATACAACTTTGCTGTTCAAGTCGATGTGGGGCGCTTCCTACCCGAAAAGATGAAGCTGCGTGCTCCCGTGTTCTATTCGGTGATGAATGAGAAGAGCACACCCAAATATAATCCTCTCGACCGTGACGTGCTTCTGAAGGATGCCCTCGACATTGCCGACACACGTGCCGAACGTGACTCGATAATGAATTATGCCGTCGATCGCTCTACGGTGAAGAGTTTCAGCATATCGGGATTGCGCTTTGATGTTAGAAGCGCTAATCCCATGCCCTGGGATCCGGCCAACTTCACGTTTAATTTCTCGTTTAACAAGCGTAACGACCGTAATCCCACAACTCAGTATCAATATGTGAACGATTATCGCGGCTCGTTCCAGTATCAGTGGAATCCGTTTGTAAAGGGAGTCAAACCCTTCGGATGGATCGGCTCCAAATTGCGTAACCTGCGATTCCTGTCGGAGCTTGAATTGAATTATCTGCCCGCCAACATTTCGTTTATCACAACGATGTCACGCTACTACTATGAGTCGCAGACACGCAGTGAGGTCGACCGCGATTTCACGTTGCCGGTTTCGGTGTCAAAGAATTTTCTGTGGGACCGTCAGTTAAACCTTACATGGAATCTTACCAATCGGCTGAGCTTCACGTTCATATCCAATACATCGGCACGAATCGACGAGCCAATGGGAGCCGTGAATCGCAAATTGTTTCCCGACCGTTACCGCGAGTGGCGTGACACCGTAATCCACAGCATAATGCACCTCGGCACGCCGTGGGCCTACAATCAGAGCTTTGTCGCGTCATATCGCGCTCCGTTCAATCGCATACCTGTGCTTGACTTCATGTCGGGTACAATGAGCTATAATGCCGTGTACCGCTGGAATCGCGGAGCTGAGATTGACGGTGTCGACATAGGCAACACCATAAACAGCCAGGCGTCGTGGAATGTCGACGGACGCATAAATGTTGAAGGACTGTATAATAAATTTGACTATCTCAAGAGGGTCAATCGGCGCTTTTCGTCATCGAGCCGTGGAAGCGCTGCGCCTACGCGAGCCAAGCGTTACGAGCGAACGTTCAAATTGTCGGCCGACACTTCAATCGTGATACGACACAATCTGCGCAACAACAAGGTGAGGGTTACGGCCACGACACTTGACGGAAAGCCTTATAGAGTGCGCACCAAAGTCCTTGACCGCAACCGTGTCGAGGTATTGAGCCGTGGCGACCAAAATCTTAAGTTCACGGTAACTGAGGTTATCGACAATCGCCGCACTACATGGAGTGACATCGGTGAGCACGCCACCCGCTTTGCCATGATGCTGCGAGGCGTCAATGTGCGCTTCCGTTCCACCGGTTCGCTGTCGGTGCCGCTGTTTAATCCCGAGATAGGCAATGTATTCGGACAGTCGCGCAGTTACGGCCCCATGGCTCCGGGACTGGACTTCGCTTTCGGTTTTGTCAACGAAGATTATGTGAACAAGGCAAAGGAGCGCGGATGGCTGTTGTGTGACGACGGACAGACATCGCCGGCTATATGGTCGCGCACGAGTGAGGTGACATTTGAAATCGACCTCGAACCCATAAGGGGACTTAAAATCAAGCTCACCAACAACCGCACTGACAACCGCACCAATCAGATACAATTCATGTATGACGACATGCCTGTCACGCGCACCGGAAGCTACACCAAGACGCATTGCGCCATTGCCACATCGCTTCATCGCTTCAAGGCTATCGACGGATACCATAGTGACGTATTTGACCGGTTCCTGGAGAATATACCTGTTGTGGCCGGGCGCGTTGAGGCTCGTTATGCGGGATTGCGTTATCCTATGGGCGGTTTCATGAAGGACAATCCTGTCGCGGGACGCGTATTTGACCCCTCGGTTGCGGGAGTCAACCATTCAAGTAGCGATGTGCTCATTCCTGCTTTTTTAGCCGCTTACACGGGCGTTGATGCACGCAAGATATATCTTAATCCCTTCCCCTCGCTGGCTCATGTGCTGCCCAACTGGCGCGTGACCTATGACGGATTGATTCGCATCGGTTCGCTCGACCGATGGTTCAAGGCGGTGACGCTCACACATGCCTATCAGTGTACCTACACGGTAGGCTCCTATTCGTCGTTTCTCGACTGGATGAGTGTCGACGGTGATTTGGGATTCACTCGCGATGAGCTGACGGGACAGCCTGTGCCTTCGTCACCCTACAACATATCGTCGGTTTCAATAACTGAGCGGTTTGCTCCGCTGCTCGGCATTCAGGTCACGCTTAATAATGACCTGCGCATAAGCGCCGAATATCGTGACGGTCGCACACTGACACTCAATTCCGATGCCGGACAGCTTGTTGAGGCCTGCAGCAACAATGTCACGGTGGGAGTGGGTTACAAGATAGTGGGATTCAACACCGTGCTGCGGCTGCGCGGCTCAGGTCACGGCATAAGCAACGACCTCACGGTGAATGCCGATTTCTCCTATCAGCAGAATCAGGCTCTTATACGACGCATCGAAACCGACTATACCCAGGCCACATCGGGCACGAGAACGATAGGCTTCAACATTTCAGCCAATTATGTGCTTAATCGCAGGGTGACGCTCGGAGCGTTTATCGACCGTCAGGTCAACACTCCGCTCATTTCATCGAGCGCTTACCCCACGAGCACGGGAAGTTACGGTGTTACGCTTAATCTGAGCCTTGACCGATGACTATTGTGCCTTGTAGGCGGCGGGATTGAATCCGCGCAGAAATTCGGCTGTATCCATGCGTCGTTTCCCTGAAAGTTGAAGCGACAGCACTTCGAGCCACTTGTCGCCGCAGGCGATGAGCATGCGGTGATTGTCGCTCTTTATGGTTCCGGGCTCGGCCGATGCGTCATCGTCGGTAACGGCTGTTGTGAATATCTTAATCGTCTTGATGTCGTTGTCGGGTGACACAAGTTCACACCATGCGGCGGGGTAGGGCGAGAGTCCGCGCACGAGGTTGTGTATGTCACGTGCGTTACGTGTCCAGTCGATGTGACATGTTTCCTTGAATATCTTGGGAGCCGGTGTGGGTTCTACGCCTTTGGTCAGCTCGTCCTGCGGCGTTGTCGTCAGGTTGCCGTCGAGTATTCGCTGTACGGTGTCGATGGTGAGTTCGGCGCCGAGCATCATCAGGCGGTCATGGATGTCGCCTACATTATCTTCGGGATTTATCGGTATGCTTCGGCGATCGATTATGTCGCCGGTGTCGATGTCATGTTTCAGGAAGAATGTAGTCACGCCCGTTTCGGTGTCGCCGTTTATCACCGCCCAGTTCAGCGGAGCGGCGCCTCGGTATTTTGGAAGCAGCGATCCGTGGAGGTTGAACGTGCCGAGCCTGGGCATGCTCCACACCACTTCGGGAAGCATTCGGAAAGCGATTACGATAAACAGGTCGGCATTGAGGCTGCGCAGCTCGTCGACAAATTCGGGATTCTTCAGGTTGGCGGGCTGCATGAGGTGCATTCCGTGTTCCACGGCATACTGCTTGACCGGCGACTGCAGCAGCTTGTGGCCGCGTCCGGCAGGCTTGTCGGGCATCGTCACTACGCCTGCAATGTTGTATCCACCCTCGTGAAGGCGCTTGAGGCTCTCGACCGCAAATTCAGGCGTTCCGAGAAACACTATCTTCAGTTCTTCCTTGTTCATGTCGATAAAATTTTCACAAAGGTAATGATTTTTGTGAGATTTGGCTAATCGTGTAACGTAGCCAAAGATATATGTAACACAGGTTACGTTAATCATCGTTGTTTATTGGCTAACTTTGTAAAACATGAAGAATTTTTTAACAGTGTTAATATAATGAAGATAAAAAACATTGCTTTTGGAAAAATGGCTGCGGTGTTGCTATGCTCCGCTGCCGTGACATTCGGCGCCGGCGACATTTACGGTGCGAAGAATGAGAAGGTTGGTGTGGGTAATCCTTACTTGCCGTTGTGGGAGCACCTGCCCGACGGTGAGCCTCGTGTGTTTGAGGATCCTGACAATCCCGGAAAATATCGTGCTTACATCATCGGATCGCATGACCTCAGGGTTAATGAATATTGCGGTCCCGACATCAGAATGTGGTCGGCTCCGGTTGAGGACCTTACCGACTGGCGTGACGAGGGCCCCATATTCACCTACGAAAAGGACGGTAAGTGGGATGTCATGTTTGCCCCCGACCTTGTGGAGGTAAAGCGCAAGAACGGTAAAAAGGAGTATTATCTCTATCCCCACAGCCGCGGTCCGCGACGCGAAGCAATGGTGTGCAAGGGCAGCCGTCCCGACGGACCTTTCGTGCCTGTGAACCTCACTCCCGACGGATCACAGACAGTGGAGGGCAGTATCCTCGGATTTGACCCCTCAATCTATGTAGAAAATATAACCGACAAGTCGGACCCCGACTATAAAATCGGCTTCCGCGCCTATGGATTCTGGGGCTTCCAGCGTTCATCGGCCGCACAGCTCGACCAGAACACCATGTACTCGGTGCGTCCCGGTACTGAGGTGATACCTTACTTTGTGCCCGCCGGTGTGCGTTACGGTGTAGTGCGCGACCCCGAAGGCACCGAATACCCGGCTCTTTACAAGGAGCAGAATCCCGGCGATTTCAACTTCTTTGAGGCATCGTCGATACGTAAGGTTGGCAACAAGTACATAATGATATTCTCGGGACATTCAGGCCCCGACTACGGACAGGGCAGCTCCAACTCGACACTGCGCTATGCATTCGGTGACTCTCCTCTGGGTCCCTGGCGCAGCGGAGGCGTTCTTGTCGACTCGCGCGGTATCGTGCTCAATAAGGAGGGCGATGCTCTTGAGGCTACCAACGCCGCTCACAACACTCACGGAAGTCTTCAGGAGATAAACGGCAAATGGTATGTGTTCTACCACCGCCCGCCACGCGGATTCGGATTTGCCCGTCAGCCTATGGTGGCACCCGTGAAGATTGAATGGGACGAAACTCCCGTAGCAAAGGGCGGAAAGGTTACCATTACAGGTTATGACCCCTACAGCAAGGACGGAAAGTGGAGCGCAAAGGCTTCCAACGGTGACGAATACACCGGCGCCGAGGTTACTTCGGAAGGTTTCCAGATTTATGGACTTGATCCCTATAAGTACTATTCGGCCGGATATGCCTGCTATCTTTCCAATATAGGAGCGCAGCAGGATTCATGGGACATTTGGGACAACAACATGCCCGTTACCATGGCCGGTGGCGAAATCGTGGGTTACAAGTACTTCGGATTCGGCGGCCTTGACGAGGCAAAGGACGGTCTTAAGCCTTTTGCCGGAACCAAGAAGGGCAACGGTACCGAATTCAATCTGTTCCTCACTCCCAAAGCTCGCTGGCCCTTCACTATAAGCGTATGGCTCGACGGTCCCTGGGACAACGATGTATGGAAAGGCAAGAAAATAGGTGAAATCAAGGTGCCCGCAGGTGCTCCGCAGGAGTTGACAAAGTACACCATCGATGTGTCGGACGCTGTTGACGGTCTTGAGGGCAAGCATGCCATATTCCTTGTTGCCGAAGGGCCTCGCGGCGCGCGAAATCTCGTGTGCGAGCTTCAGGGACTCGGATTCAGCACCAAGAATGATCCTCTTGAGTGTCCTGTAGTTCCCAAGGTGACGATTGCTGTAAACGATGTGGCACTCGATCTTCCCGAACATCCCGTGCGCTCGACCAACGACAACGGTTACACAGGATATGACCAATATGAGGTTGATTACCGACTCATGTCGTCGGCTACTCCCAAGATTGTTGCCGTGTGTGACAACCCCGAGGTTAAGATTGACATTACCCAGCCCAAGTCGGCTACCGACAAGGCAGTTGTGAAGTTTGACTACAACGGCGTAGTTAAGACCTACACCATAGTTCCCAAGAAACAGTAAGTCTGTCCGTAATAAATGCAGCAAAGGCTGAGTCATGTCGATGGCTCAGCCTTTGTTGTGTATTTCACAAAACCGGTTATATAGAGCCGGTTCGACAATAAATATTAACGGCAGGGTCGCATAGTGAGGAGCGATTTTTGGTCTGCGAGGAAGGAGTGTACTGGATGTACACGACTGACAAACAGACGGAAAAGCGCCCGCAATATGCGAGGCGATGGTAATTTCGGTTCAACCAAAAGGGAAAAAGGTTTGATTTATGTTATATCTCAGTAACATAAATCATTGGCTCCATGAAAATAAAGTTTAGGCATTGCCGGCGGAAGCGCATCCGTAAGTTTTTGTCAGGCTTCCATGGAAAGGAACGGACAGACCTCTATAAGATATTCACAGCTATTGCATATCTGGTTTACACCGGATGTCAGTGGAATATGCTGCCCCGATATTTGATGGGACGAAAGTTACCTTCGCCTCGGCCACTCGTTGGCGCTTTTCTTCATCTCTTTCGGTCACGATGGAGCCCCATCGCTCCCTCAATAGCTAAAGAAAATCACTCAACAATTGACCGCCCTGCCGTTAACATTTATTGTCGTACCGGCTCGATAAGTTGAAACAAATATTTCCTGTAGTTGCGGGAAATATTTATTTCTCCAACCGGATTCATCGTTATAAAGTTCTTTTCGATGCTGCCTATGCGCGTCAGGTTGATTATGAATGATTTATGAACCTGAACAAATTTCTCGGCCGGAAGACTTTTCAACATATCCTTCAATGTGGTTCTCACGATTATACAATCGGAAACAGTCATTATGCGCACATAATTCTCAAGAGATTCAATATAGACTATGTCCCTTAAATCTATGCGGTGAATGATGCGGTCGGAGCGTACGAATATATAATCCTCGACTGTGGCGTTACGCTTAAAATCAAGATACTGACGAACCTTGTCTATGGCTTTTTGGAAACGGATATAGGAAACAGGTTTAAGGAGGTAGTCGGAAATATTAAGCTCATATCCTTTAAGGGCATATTGTTCATAGGCGGTAATTATTATTATCGCTGAATCAATCGTGCAGTTGGATATGAAATCCAGTCCCGATATTTCAGGCATGCATATATCCATGAATACAATGTCGGGAGCTTTGTTTGTTTTAAGATAGGCTTCAAATGAAGGAATGTCGTGAAACTCTCCTACACAATTGATGCAAGGAGTGCGATTTATATAGCTCGCAATGCCGTAGCGGGCTGTGGGTTCATCATCAATGATTGCACACGACAATGTAGGGATGTTATTATTCATAATCTAATTAGTAAATGCGTTGAGTATAGTCCTGAATCACTGCTCTCCTCAAAATCATATCTGCCCGGATATAAAAGGACAAGTCTTCTCCTAATAGCCTTTAACCCGATTCCTGATGCATCATGCATGATTTTGTCATGCTTCATTTCGGGAAGAGTGTTCTCAACCTTGAAATCAACTATTCCCGGCGATCGCATAAGGCTGATATGGATTCGTTTGGGGTTGCCTCCCGAATGTTTGAATGCATTTTCCACAATAGGGAGCAGGAGATAAGGGTGAATCCTATCTTGAGGATATCGGGCATCAATGGATGCCGACACTTCCACCGAGTCGCCATAACGGGTGCGACACAGTTCAATGTAGCTTTTCAATGCTAAAATTTCTCTCTCAATCGGTATGGGTTCATCATCCTCATATAGTTGCATTCTCATAAAGTCGGCCATCTGTTCGATTGTATTTCGAGCTTTAGTGTTATTCTCGTCGATGCTGAAATATATAGTGTTAAGCATATTAAACAGAAAGTGGGGATGATATAGCGACCTAAGCAGGCGCAATTCGGTTTTTACATTCTCGTTCTGTGCTTCTTTTTCCCGTAGTTTCTGATAGGCGTACTTTAGAATGGTATAAAGCAACAGCGACATGAGAAGCGTGATGGTGACAGGAATTACAAATTCGGGCAGATAATCGTAAAACGGAGTTTCATGGGAAACTATCATTATCATGACAGGTAACGTGACTGCAAATATGACAACAACCAGATACTCCAATGCAATGAGGATATGGCGGTCGGCGCAAATTCTAATCCATCGGTTTGCTGCAAAAAAATATAGATAACAGCCTCCAATCAACCCCATTAATTCAATTGCTATAAATTCTGTTGAATGGGTAAAATAATTGTGTCCCATAGGTACATCATTAACAAGCCTGATCAGTAGAAATAACATCGAGGCATAAATCAATGGCGCTATTTTCATTGCTTTTTGTTATAATTTGCGGTGTATATGGTATTTATCTACAAATTTACGCGATTCATCTCGTCTATACAAGATTTGCGATTCTCTTTGCCGGAAGTATTTTTGCCTGAATTAAATCGAAAGGAGAATGAAACGCCCAATCTTCTCATATTTTCAAATTCACGCTCTTGTAAAGAAGCTTCACGCCCCGAAATTACTATTTTTGAGCATGTACGGTTGGTGTTGAAAACATCGTTCATGTATATTGCCAAATTTAGGCTATTGTTGAAGAATGATTTTCTAAATCCTAAATATGCGCTCCATGACGATGATACTTCAGCCTGACCATAGGCCGCTTTGCTCCTGTAGGAAACATTTAGTTCGGTAGCCCATCCATAAGGGAGATTCAGGCGGTTCCTGACATCGATCATCGGGGTGAACATTATGTTGGACGACGAATCAAGCGATGCCGGAAAATGGTAGTTGGAATACACTATATTTGCGGTTATGGATGAAGCCCACCATGAGCTGATGTTTATGTTGGCTGCCGAAACAGTACCGATGAACTGCAGATACCGAGGTAAATTCTCAGGCGTCACATAGACTGTTTTGTCGGTTATTTCACGATAACATTTTACTATTTCATCGGATGTATACATGGCTCTTACGCCTATTCTCAGCCATGAATTGTTAGAGTAGGCCATATCGACGCAATGGGTTATAGCTTCTTTAAGATTGACATTCCCACCTACATGTGTAATGTCGTCGAATATGTGTATGAACGGATCTAAATCGGCAAATCGAGGACGCGTTATTTTTTCAGAGTAGGATAGAATCCAGCTACCTGATTTGGTGTCGTTAATCGACAATGCCACAGACGGATATATGCGAAAGTCATGCCCGGCGTAATCCTTGGATTCGGCGCTTTCATTTCCTGAAAATGCGTTATGTGTAGAGCTTTGTTCCATTCTCACGCCTAAAGATAACGCTGAAATGCCATAGGTGGCTTTGGACTCAAAATATAGAGCATTGACATTTTCGTTATATCCAAAATCGGAACCGAAATTGTCGGCCTGATTTTGCCGCGAGTTTATTTGTGCGGCTTTAAGGTCTTCATAATTTCCATGGCTGTTCATCTTTACATAGGATATGCGGGTGCCGCATGAAAGATGCCAATGAGATGAAAGCCGCCGTCGATAATCCATCGCTCCCACCAAACCGAATATTTTGCTCGACATATCTCCTATAATCGAGTTGCCTGTGTTGTCATTCATGAATTGGTCTTCGGAATTGTGATAGTTGAAGAAATCAAGCGACAGGTTGAAATCGGTTTCGGGGTGGTTGAATATCCGCTTTAGATATACTCCGCCATAAATATTTTTATTGATGAAGCATGCGGTATTATCCGTAACCGTAGGCTCGCTATCGGGAATGAATGTTGTCATGACAGCCGGCTCTCTGCGTTTGAAATAGTTATAATTAACGACACTTCCTGTCTTAAATGAAGAATTAGGCTGATAGTCATAGTAAAAACCTATATTGTGCATGACATCGTGCCGGATGCGATCGTAATTCTGTTGTAAATGTTCATCGTTATCGCTATATGGACGCACTGTGAATAGTTTGGATGTGTTACGTGCTCTATTCCCTGAATATGTAAGTTGGAGGTAGTGGCTGTTCATAAGATATTCCGTATATATATTTCCATAGACATTACGCGCTTTCCCGATATGTCCACCGGAATTGAGGCCAATGGTAAACCCTTCGTCTTTCTTTCGCTTCTTTTGCAGATTTATGATGGTTGAGGCCTCGGAAGCATCCCTTTTAGCGCCGGGAACTGTGAGTATCTCTATTTTTTCAATACCTGATGTCGACAGCGACTTGAGGTGTGAAATCAGCATCTCACCTGTCAATATCGACTTCCGTCCGTCGATATAGACGCTTATTCCGCTCTCTCCATTGACTGATATCACCCCATTGCTGCCGATGGATAATCCCGGGATTGACTGTAGTGCGTCATATACATTGGAGCCGATTGCCGATGTCATTTCCGAAGGCAAATATGAAATCCTGTCAGCCCTGACGATGGACAGGGGTTTCCGTGATGTCACGACAATCTCCTCCAGATTGGCGAATCGCACACTGTCGGTGACTATGTTGCCATTATCTTGAGCGTTCATGATGTTTATCCCGGTAAGGAGGAGGCATAATGTGATTAGATTGGTATTCATGATGTGTTGGTTTTACTTTTTCACAAAAGTATGCAGGATGGAATGTGCGGTTGAAATAAAAGTGACAAACTGCATCTCAGCAGTGACAAAGTGGAATTATGTATTTGCAGCGAAGGCTGAGTCATGTCGATGGCTCAGCCTTTGTTGTGCATGGAGGGTGGGGGAACGGAGGCTAAAGGTTCAGGTATTGCCGCAGGTCGTCGACATACTCCTCGAAGGCTTTTCGGCCGGTGTCGGTTATCGTGCACACGGTGCGCGGTTTTTTTGCGACAAAGCCCTTGTTGACCGCGATGTAGCCTGCTGTCGACAGCTTGTCGAGCTGGACGCTCAGGTTGCCTGCCGTGGATTCGGTTTTCTCTTTGAGATAGACAAAATCCGCTTCGTCAACGTTCATCAATATTGACATTATGGCAAGGCGCAATTGGGAGTGAAGAAGTGGATTCAATTCTTTCATCAGTTTCTACGAGCTTTAGAGTTGAGAATGTGTCCGGGAATGACCATCATGAAGATGATTGCGATCATGAACATCGGCAAAAACCAGTTGGCATAGAGCGTCACATTGCCCGATATGCAGCAAATGGTGAATATGCCAAGAAGCATTCCTGTCGCGCCTCCGAATATGAATGACTTTTCCCTGATGACTATGCCTTGGGCTATCTCGGCAAAAGGCACTATGATAAGTGCGAACGTGAACATCGTGTTCCAGGTGTCGAGGCCCAGAATGAGCAGGAATCCTAAGCACATCAGTGTAGTTGCCAGGCCTGAAAAGCCTACGGTTGACCATATTCGTGACATTATTTTGTCGGAATAGCTTTTAACTCCCGACTTGATCTGCTTCTTGCGGCTCATTATGGGTGTTATTATTCCTCCAATCCAGATGGCAAACCAAAGCCAGTTCCATTGCTGATTGTGGGTCGTTGCGATTAGAATCCAGATGAGGGCCGTGACCGTAAGGATGAGATAGCCCCACATCAACATGATGTTTCCGTCGCCCATCATGTAACGCTCTTTGGTGCGAGAAATCATTGAAGTGATTACTTCAAGACTCTCTTTTTCGGTAAGTTTTCGTTCTTCCATTTTTAAGGAGTTTAGAGATTTCTATTTGGTTTATTTTATAAACCGGAATTTTCTTAAAAAAGAGCGGTCGCGCGATTCCGCTCTTTCTTGATGCAAATATAAACAAGTTTATTTTATAAACCAAATATTTCTCAACAAATTTTATCTCGGATGCGATTCCACGTTTCCATCGCAGTAGGACAAGAATCAGTAATGCGTTGAATATCAGTTCTATTATTATCATTATTTGGCGCAATTATTCTATGGAATTATTTGTAAAGTACTGCTATTTTTCTTTAATTTGCATCTGAGCAAGTATTTACACACCCATGCATCATGTAAAGTAATCTTATAATTTAGTCATTTAATAAATAAACCAATCATGAAAATTACAGGAATTATGAATGCTGCAATTCGCAATATGATTATTGTTGCGATGTCATTGACTATCGCCATGTGCGGTAATGATGATGACGGTCTTATCAAGGTAGATGACGGAATCCACCCTGTTGAAAATTTGGTCGGGGTATTGAGCAATGAATCAGGTTCTTGGCTGTTTTATCCCGATTCGGGATTCTCCAATCCTTTCATATTGGGAGATTGCGAGGGCAATCACATTGAAATCAAGAATTGGAAGGATGAATATAAGGAATATGCCAAAGGATGTATGATTCAAGGCTCGTATAGAAAGATAGCAGTAGAGCCATCTAAAGTCGAAGGCGTATTTGCGTCGACCAATTATTATGAGCTTACTATTGATAAAATAGAATCGTATATATTGACTGCTCGTTCCCGAAGTGATGTTGGCAATCTTTTAGAATAAGTCAAATATTGGGGTACGGGGTCTAAACGATAATTCATACATGAGATTCTGGCAATAAATCAGCAATAAATCGGAGCCTGAGTGAAATATTTGGGAGGGAAAATAATCAAACATTTGATAAAAAAGCGTAACTTTGCACTCTCAATACAGGCGGTTGCACACGATGTAATCATTTGTTGTTGGCTTTCAATGATTTATATGCTAAATTCATAAATAATACAATCGGAACTCATGGATTGGATTCAACAACTACTTGCACCGGGAAATATGGCGCTGGCGAGTACGATAATTTTGTACTCGTTTGTCATAGCCGTAGGTGTCTTTTTAGGTAAAATCAAGATTGGAGGTGTTTCGCTCGGTGTCACGTTCGTCCTGTTTGTAGGACTCGTTATGGGGCATTTGGGTTATGTCGTAAACAGCGAGGTGCTGCACTTCATTCGTGAATTCGGCCTTATATTGTTTATCTTTTCAATAGGTTTACAGGTAGGCCCCGGATTCTTCTCGTCGTTCAAGAAGGGCGGAATGTTGCTCAACGGTCTTGCCATGCTTGTGATAGTGCTCAACGTAGCTATCGTGCTGGCAATCTTCTTCATCGACGGAAACACTCCTATAACCGCACTTGTGGGCGTTATGTCGGGAGCCGTCACCAACACTCCCGGACTTGGAGCCGCACAGCAGGCCATACTTCAGGTCAACCCCGGAGCCTACAGCATGTCGGAGGAGATGGCTATGGGTTATGCAGCCGCTTATCCTCTCGGTGTTATCGGTATAATCCTCTCGATGTTTGTGATTCGCGCCATCTTCCGTGTAAAGATGGACCGCGAGGTCAAGCAGATTGAGGATGAGATCGACAGCAGCCAGCTGAAGCCTCACATCGTGACATTTGAGGTGGCCAATTCATTGATCGACGGTAAAAATCTCGTGCAGCTGCACGACATCATATCATGTAACTTTGTCGTGTCGCGTCTGCGTGACAGCAGCGGCAATGTCATAATACCCAACTCACAGACCACCGTACACATCGGCGACAAGCTCTACATCGTCATGTCGGCTCAGGATGAGGATCGCTTCAAGGCTGTTATAGGCCCTGAAATCGACATGGACTGGGAGGCAACTCCGAGCCCTGTAGTGTCACGCCGCATCGTGGTTACGAAGAGTCACTACAACGGTGTGGCTCTCGGTTCGCTGCGCCTGCGCATGGGCTACAAGCTCAACGCCACCCGCGTCAACCGTGCCGGTGTCGACCTGCTGGCATCGCCAAGCCTTCGCCTTCAGATAGGCGACCGCATCACCGTCGTGGGACAGGAGGAGGACATCAAGCGACTTGCCGACAAGCTCGGTAACTCGATGAAGCGTCTTAACGAGCCCAACATGATAACGCTCTTTGTGGGTATATTCTTCGGTATTCTTGTTGGAAGTATTCCTATCGCGTTCCCCGGCGTGAGCGTGCCTATGAAGCTCGGTCTTGCAGGTGGTCCCCTTGTAGTGGCAATACTTCTCAGCCGCTTCGGCTACAAGTTAAAGCTTGTCACCTACACCTCGTCGGCTTCATCGCTGCTGATGCGTGAAATCGGTATATGCCTGTTCCTCGCTTCGGTGGGAATCGCTTCGGGAGCCGGATTTGCAAAGACGGTGTTCAACTACACCGGTATGTGGTGGGTTATATGGGGATTCATCATCACGGTGGTGCCTCTGCTTGTGGCAGGATGCATCGCACGCGGTGTCTACAAGATCAACCTGCTCACGATAATGGGTCTTTTCGGCGGCAGCATGACCGATCCCCCCGCTCTTGCCTACGCCAACAACAGCACCGGCAACGATGCACCGGCGGTTGCTTACTCGACCGTGTATCCGTTGACCATGTTCCTGCGAGTTGTGGCAGCCCAGGTGCTTGTGCTTTGCCTCGCATAGTTTGGAGATAGTAAGATATATAAACATAACGGCCGCATGACATCAAAATCATGCGGCCGTTATGTTTTTTATGTGTCGTCGCGTCAGCTGCAACGGCTGAGCGTCACCTGTCGCTGTGGGAGCGTCATCATGCCCTGAAGTCGGTAGGTGACTTGCCGAAGTGCTTCTTGAATACGGTGCTGAAATAGCTGATTGAGGAGAATCCGCATTTGTAGGCTATTTCGCCTATGCTGTACTGGCGGTCGTTCAGTAGCTTCATTGCATGGTCCATCCTGATGCTTCGTATAAAGTCGACGACAGTCATGTCGGTAAGTGCCTTTATCTTCTTGAACAGCAGCGATGTGCTCACACCCATTTCCCGTGCAAACTCCTCCTTGCTGAAGTCGGAGTCCTCAAGGTGGTTCACCACAATCTTGAGAGCCTGGCGCACAAATGCGTCGTTAAGCTCGTTGGATTCTTTGGTGTCGGCCTCTTCAACCGTTTCGCCGACCTCTGAAATCAAGCGGCTTCCGAGTGCGCGGCGGTTGAGTATTATCGACATGATGCGCTGTGTAAGCGTCTTCATGTCAAAGGGTTTGGTCATGTAGTCGTCGGCTCCCAATCCAAGGCCGTGTAGCTCGTCGGACTGGTCGGAAAGCGCGCTGAGCAGGATTATGGGGATGTGGGATGTTTCAAATGTCGACTTGACAAGGCGACACAGCTCAAATCCGTCCATGCCGGGCATCATGATGTCGGAAACAATCAGGTCGGGGAGCTCCTTCTTGATGTATTCCCATGCATCAACGCCGTTGGAGGCGGTGGCCACGTTGAAGTGACGGCCGAGCGGACGCTTCATGAAGCGGCGCAGGTCGTCGTTGTCCTCACATACGAGGATGCGCATGTTCTTTATCTCCTCATTGTCGATCGACTTGTCGGCCGATTCGGGTTCCTCGGCGTTCACGGGCAGCGGAGCGGAGTCGCACAGGCGGTGAGGAATCACTATTTCAAACCGTGAGCCTTCATCTTCACGGCTCTCGACAATGATTTTGCCGTCGTGCAGCTCTACGAGCTTCTTGGTCAACGCAAGTCCTATGCCTGAGCCGCTTATGCGTGAATTGACGGCGTTTTCGCTGCGGAAGAACTCCTTGAAGAGGTTGTCGAGCGACTTCTTGTCGATGCCTATGCCGTGGTCGACGATGCTGAGTCGCCATTCATTGTCGTTGGCTGTAAAGTTGATGTCGACCGACGAGTATTCGTGGGAGTATTTGATGGCGTTGGAGAGCAGATTGTCGACTATGCGCTCGATTTTTCCGGCATCCACGGCCGTTACGTAGGATTCGGGCTTGTAGCTGTAGGTCAATGTGATGTTGCGCTTCTCGGCGATGGACTCAAACATGCTTATGCGGCTGCTGATAAGCGGCACGATGTCGTAGTTCATAGGATGGAACTGTCCCTTGCCGAGGTCGATCTTCTGGAGGTCCATCAGCTGGGTGGTGACCATTGTGAGCCGTTGCATCTGGTCTATGGCAAGTTGCAGATACTGTTTCTCCTCCTCGTTGATGTTGGGCGACCGCTTTATCTCCTCGATAGGTGCCTTGATGAGCGTCAGCGCCGTCCTAAGGTCGTGGGCCGTGTTGATGAAGAATTGTAGCTTGTGTTCGGCGTGACGGCGGTTGATGCGGTTGATGTAGAAGCGCAGCAGCAGATAGAGCAGGGTGGCTATCAGCATCACATAGGCGGTCTTGAACCACCATGTGGCCCAGAACGGGGGCTTGATGTGGATCGATATCTTGCGCTCCGATATAAGATCGGGATTGTAGAGCCTTATATATAATGTGTAGTTGCCGGGGTTGAGGTTGGTGTAATTGATGATGCTGAGGTCGGAAAGTTCGCTCCAGTCATCATCAAATCCCTCCATCTTCCACGAGAAGAGCGATGTGTGCGAGCGGCTGCCGAGCGGCTGCAGGCTGAACGTTATGTTGTTCTGGTCGTGTTGCAGCGTCAGGTCGGTTATCTCGTCGAGCGGCATCTCGGGCATAATGTCGGGCATGTCACGCATCGAGCGGCTTGAGAGCAGAATGTCCTGCAGATATATTCGTCCCGAGGGTGTGCGTGACGTCATCGACTCGGTGTCGAGTATAATCAGTCCTTCGGAGGTTCCCCATGCCGAGGTACCGTTGCTGAGCTTTACGCTTGCATCGGAAGTGTAGTCGATTTTGCCCGCTGTTTCGGGAAAGTCAAATGACGCTACGCTCTTGTCGGCGATATTGAAGCGGCACAATCCGTTGTCGGTGCCGAGCCACAGATTGCCGTTGTGGTAGAGGATGCTGTTGATGTTGTCGGACACCGAACCGTGCTTCAGGTTGAACGTTTCGGTAGCCTGTGACGCAATGTCGTAGCATATAAGCCCGTTGCCGTTACTTGCCACCCATATTTTGCCTTCGGTCACTTCGATGTCCTGTATCATGTTGTCGGTCAGCAGCTCTTTGATCTCCTTGGTGTTCTTGTCGAGCGACAGCAGCTGGTTGTTGCTTGCCATTATCAGGGTGGAGTCGTCGAGTTCGGCAATCGTCGATACTGGCCTTACGGGATACTCATCGAATTGCCCCGTCACGTGGTCATACTTAATTATCGCGCCTATCATTCCGGCCATCCACATGTCGCCGTTGCTGTCGCGGAGAATGTCAAATACGAATCCGTTCTTCGAGAGGATTCCCTGGCGGTCGGTGTGATGCGCCTTGATGCGCTGTGTATTTCCGTCGAGCACATAGACGCCGTTGGAGTAGGTTCCTACCCAGATGTCGCCTTTGCTGTCCTCACACACCGAGCGCACTATGAATGATTCATATTCGTGACCGAAACGGTTGGTCCACTTTTCCGTGTCGGGATTCCAGTGGCTCAGTCCGCCGTTGGTTCCTATCCATATACGCCCCTTGCTGTCCTCGGCCACATCATATATATAGTCGTTTGTCGGCGAATTGGGGTCGTTGACGCGGTGGCGGAAGTGGGTTATGAGTGGCGAGTTGAGCTCGGCTATCGACACGCCGCCCGTAAACGAGCACACCCACACCCTGTCGGGGCTGTCGTAGCACATGTCGAGTACGCCGTTGCCGGCGATGGAGTGGGGGTTGTCCTTGTCCTCCTGGAATATCTCGGTCACGCGGCTTCCGTCGCGCGAGAGCTGCCAGATGCCTCGTCCGTCGATTCCGCACCAAATGGCCGAGTCCGACACTATTTCGATGTCACGCACATACTGGTGGGGGAATCGCTTGATGGGTGAGGCCTTCAGCTCCTTGGTGTCGCAGTCGAGATAGTAGAGTCCGTCAGACATCGTTCCGATCCACAGCCGGTTCATGGCTTTGTCGAGCTTTATCAGGGTGGGGAACACTCCGGGATTGTCGTTCCACACTTCACGGTCGTAGTTTTCGGTGTTTATGCGGTAGACTCCTCCCGTGCTTGCGACTATAAGGTGCTTGCAGCCGTCCATCGTCATGTCGCCCACAGCTCCTTCCACGCCGGGAATCCTGGTGCACTTGCCGTTGACGCAGTGATAGAGCCCTGCCGAGGTGGCGAGCCACAAAATATCCTTATCCCCCCCTATTTTAATGTCGGCCAGATAGATAGCCTCGACATTGAGCGCCGACAAGAGGTCGAGATAGTGCTCAAATCGGTCGAGCCGCTTGTTATATCGGAATATTTCACCATGGTTGGTGAACACATAGAGCTCTCCTTTTCGATGCACAAGCTCGACCGACACTATATTAACTGTAGTGTAGGGTACGTTATAGCATTTGCTTTCATCGGAAAGGCGGTATATGCCCGACTTTGTGGCAACCCACATAAATCCGTCATCATCCTTGCATATCGACGACGGCTCGCGTATTGTGATGCCGTAAGTGTCGTCGGCATTATAGAATCCCATATCACTGGCATAGATTTTCAGGGCTGATGACATGAGCATGAAAATTATAGCAACTAAGAAATGCTTCATGATTAGGTATATTGTATCGCAGACGCAAATATAACGAAAATAGTTTGAAATATGTCAAAAAATGCTGCATAAGTTTTGCCTCCCGGAGTTTTCGACTAGCGGGATATTTGAACGATTTTTTACAATTCAGCGGCGTGGCAGGCGAGGCTTGCTCAATCCTCCCCCGGCGAGGCGTCATTATAACCAATGTTAATTGCATTTCGACTGTAACAACGCCTCACGCGATGTTACGCTGATTAAGGCGATGTAACAACCGGGCGTGTCGGCAACGATGGTCGAGATGCCCCGTGAGGATGCCGTTTCATGATGTGATTCAGCGGCATAAGCGGTACTTGCATTGACCTCGGGTAGGGGAGCTGTAATGTAACATTGCGGCTTAACTCCGGGAAAAGATCGGCGCAGGCGGCTAAAAGTGTAAAATTTACACTATTTTAACGTATGTAATCATTTTTTTACAAAAATGACCTCAATATCCAATAATGCAAAACAAATATCTAAAATTTAATCCCGCTCCAACGGCTTCAATCTATATTTGCCATTACAATTTTTCAATCATTTCAATTAAATTTAATACTAACTAACGGAATGAAAAAAGTAATTTTTATTTTAACGATGCTCTTAGTCAGTATCGGGATGTCGGCCCAGACCCACACGGTGACGGGTGTTGTGACCGATGTCGACCATGAACCTATGGTCGGAGTGAGTATAATAGAAAAGGGTACCTCTAACGGAGCCATGACCGATTTAGACGGTAGGTTTACTTTGAAGGTAGGTCCCAATGCCACACTTCGCATATCTTATATAGGATATGAAACACAGGATGTGAAGGTGGGCAACAAGACCTCAGTTAATGTTGTACTTAAAGAAGACAATCTCCAACTTGACGAAGTGGTAGTGGTTGGTTACGGTACTCAGAAGAAGAGCGACGTGACAGGATCAGTTTCTTCAGTGTCGGCCGACGACCTGAAGGGCCTCGCCACCACCGATGCCGGTGCCGCACTTCAGGGTAAGGCTGCCGGTGTACAGATTCTTAACACTTCAGGTGCCCCCGGCGCAGGAGCAAGCATCCGCATCCGCGGTTACTCCTCCAACTCCGGTAACCTCGGCCCGCTGTTGATCGTCGACGGTCTTAAGGTTGACAACATCCAGTACCTCGACCCCTCGATGATTGAGTCGATGGAGGTACTTAAGGATGCCGCATCAGCCGCCATCTACGGTGCCCAGGCAGGTAACGGTGTTGTACTTATCACCACCAAGAACGGTGCCGTTAAGGATGGACAGCCCAAGGTTATCTACTCGTTCAAGGCTATCAACCAGCGTCTTGGCAAAACTCCCGAAATCTTCGGTGCTCGTGATTGGGTCCGCTACAAGGAACTTTCAGGCTACGACATGAAGACTATCTGTGAGGCTGCCGGTGTTGACTATGACAACCTCGAAAAGCATGAAACCAACTGGATTGACCAGGTATTTGAACCGAGCTGGGCTACTCAGCATTCAGTAATATTCCAGGACGGTAACGAGAAGGGTAACTTCTTCACCTCTATTAATTATGTAAACAACGACGGTATCGTAGTCGGAAAGAAAGATACCTATCAGCGTCTTAGCGCTCAGCTCAATGCCGAGTACAAGCTCTATAACTGGATTCGCGTAGGAACCAACACCTCTATCGAGCGTTGGAAGACCAAGAGCGTGCCTCACCAGAGCGCTTACGGTTCAATGCTTACACCTGCCCTCTTGCTCGACCCGCTTACTCCGGTATATTGGGACAGCGTTGAAGACTTCACAACCGATATGAAGACTCAGTATGATAAGAATCCTTCAACCATCCTTGTTGCTCCCAACGGCAAGTACTATGCTACTTCCAAGTTCCAGATGGACGACAACGGTAACCCGTTGCTTCAGCTCGACCGTATCCACTCCAGCAACGGCGGTTTCACGGTTCGCGGTACCGGATTCATGGATTTGATGCCGTTCAAGGGCTTCATCTTCACTTCGCGTTTCTCTTATCGTATATCGCAGAGCAACAGCCACAACTATTCCGAGCCTTTCTACATGAACGGTCAGGCCAAGGCCACCGACTATTCAATCTCGGCAAGCGCCAACAACAACTACTACTATCAGTGGGAAAACTTCGCCAACTACAACAATGATTTTGGCAAGCACAAGGTAGGCGCCATGGTCGGTATGTCATATACCCAGTATAAGTCAGACAACGTATCGGCTTCAGCTACAGGTACCGAGGGTGCCGAAATCCTCAAGGGTACAGGCAGCAAGTTCCAGTATCTTGACTATGTAAACTCGGCAAGCACCACCACTAAGAGCATCGGTAACGTCATCAACATGTCGACGAGCCTCTCTTACTTCGGTCGTGTAATGTATGCTTACGACAACCGTTACAACGTTCAGTTCAACTTCCGTGCCGATGCATTCGATACTTCCAAGCTCCCCGCCAAGAAGCGTTGGGGTCACTTCCCCTCTGTATCAGCAGGTTGGACCGCCAGCAACGAATCATTTGTTCGCGATCACATCAATCCCGATGTTCTTTCACTCTTGAAGTTCCGTGCATCATGGGGACGTAACGGTAACATCAACGTGCTTAGCGGATATCCCTACGCAGCTCCTATCGCCTATAACCAGGCTTGGTATCAGTATGGTGACAACCCCGATTTGTTCTACGGTTCTTATCCTACCCGTATGGCCAACCCCGACCTCCGTTGGGAAACTTCCGAGCAGTTTGACTTCGGTATCGATATGCGATTCCTCAACGGACGACTCTCAGCAGGACTTGACTACTACAACAAGAACACCAAGGACCTTCTCGTGACTATCACCCCGATTCCCGAGGTTTATGCCAACGGTACTACTATCATCAACGCCGGTAAGGTCAACAACCGCGGTTTTGAAATGGAACTCAGCTGGCGCGACCGCATAGGTGATGTAAGCTATAGCATTTCAGGTAACATGTCGACACTGCGCAACCGCGTAACCATGCTTTACGAGGACATCGACCGCATCTCAGGTACTGAGGGTGGCGTCAGCGGTTGTAATAACCTTGCCTACAGCGCATTCGAGCAGGGACACTCAATATGGTATTTCCGCGCCTACGACTACGCAGGAGTTGACCGTGAAACAGGTGCTCCTACATTCCGCAACGGAGCAGGTGAAATCGTAGCTTCATCGGAGCTTACTCCCGATGACATGAAGGATGTTGGTTCTTCAATTCCTCGCTTGACCTACGGTCTTACACTTAATGTGGCTTGGAAGGGTCTTGACCTCACAGTATTCGGAACCGGTGTTTCGGGCAACAAGATATTCAACGTGCTTTATCGTGCCGACACCCCGATGCGTAACTCTTTGAAGTACTACTACGAAAATGCTTGGACACCTGACAATCGCGGCGCTTCAATGCCCGATCCGCAGCAGGTAGCTACCGACAGAAAGTTCTGGAGTTCAACCGCATCAATGTTCAACGGCGCCTACTTCAAGATCAAGCAGATTCAGCTCGGTTACACCCTTCCCGCCAAGCTTACGAGAAAGGCTTACGTGAAGAACCTCCGCTTCTTCGTTTCACTCGACGACTTCTTCACATTCTCAAGCTATCCCGGCATGGATCCCGAAACCGCCACTACATCAAGCAGCAGCTCTGCCGGATATGACATAGGTTCTTATCCTACAATGAAGAAGGTAACCTTCGGTGCCACTATCGGATTCTAATCCATCGGTGATAATCTCTAAAAACTAAAAACTAAAAAATAATCATGAAAAAAATATTATATCCAATTTTAGGCCTTTGTGCGGCAATGTTTCTCGGCGGATGCGAAGACCGACTCGACATCGAGCAGAAAGGCGTAATATCGGCCGACGATTTCTATCAGACCGACGCCGATGCGCAGAATGCCCTTAATAATCTCTATCAGTGCTTCGCTTATCACATTGCCGGTAACGAGGGTGTCTATGTGGCTCTTCCCGTGCTCTTCAATGAAGCCGGTGACGATATGCTCGCAGCAGGTAACATGTATGGTGACAATGACTTCGGTGCCGAGATTAACGAATTCCGTTACACTTATCAGAACCAGGTAATCGAGAACACCTACAAGGGACTCTATGCCGTAATATATGATGCCAACACCATCATCGACCGCGTGCCCGACGATTCTCCCATAAAGAAGCGTGTTCGTGCCGAGGCTATCACATTGCGTGCATGGTCGCACCTGATGCTTGCCATCGGTTGGGATTGTCCTCCTCTTGTTGAAACAGTTCTTCCCGGTGATGCTCGTCCTTCCAATTATGAAGGCGGTCATCAGGAACTTCTCCGCTGGTGCGCCGAGCAGGCTGAATCAGTGGTAAACGACCTTGACGAGCGTATCAGCCCCACCGATAAGGTTGGCGCATCGAAGGTTACCAAGGGTATGGCCCTTACAGTTGCCGGAAAGGCTCGCCTCTTCATGGGTGACTATGAGAATGCCAAGAAAGATCTCAAGCAGGTTATCTCATCCAATAAGTATGAGCTCGTTCCCACCGATCGTTGGGCCAATCTGTTCCACACTTCGGGCGACCTCTGCGAGGAGATGATATTCCAGTCCAACTGTCTTGATAACGCCAATGTAGGTGACTGGAGCGGAAAGATCAACCGTACCTCATGGATGTGGATCCAGTTCTGGAACTGGCGTACCGACAAGCTTGCTTCACGTCCCCTCTTCATCGGTGCCGACGGTTGGGGCGGCCACTCAATCCGTGCCGACTTTGCCGAGCGTATGCTTGCCAACGACGGTGACTCTCCCCGCCGTAAGGCTACCTTCATGACCGGCGATGAGTTCCTCTATGAAATGGCATGGAAGGATACCGAAGGCATGACTCGCGCACAGCTTGAAACAACCGACAAGATCGGTATCAAGGATCCCACCGGCCTCTACGGCTTCGGCGGTTACTTCGCCCACAAGATAGTTCCCTGGCCCGAAGATAACGAAAAGGGATGGTACGGATTCAAGAACCTCACCATATTCCGCTATGCCGAAGTGCTTCTGATGTATGCCGAGGCATGTGCAATGACAAGCGACAACGACGGTCTTCAGTATCTTAACGCAATCCAGAACCGCGCCGGTTCAGCTCACGTGTCATCGGCTCTTACTCTCGACGAGGTTAAGAACGAGAAGGCATTTGAAATGTGGATTGAAGGCGTTCGCTTCCCCGACATGGTTCGCTGGGGCGACACCGACGGTATTGTCAACAACGGTAAGAACATACCTACTACCTACGATGCATTCTTCAAGCTGGGCGAACCCAAGCACCGTCTTTACGTAGAGTATTCCAATCCCAATAAGGGTCAGACCGGTTTCGTAAAGGGCAAGCACGAATACTTCGCTTATCCAAAGGTTGCAATCGACCGTAACCCGAATCTGCAGCAGAATCCCAGCGGATTGTAATCGCCTTGAACATGGAGTTAGTTTCAACTATGATTAAATAACAAAACTATCTCTCTGATAGGAAGCGTAATCGCAACCAGTGCCGCCCGGGAGTAACATTACTGCCGGGCGGCTTTATTCTAAGACCCGGTTCAAATATTGGGGAACGGGGTTAAAAAAAATAGCCCCGATACTCAATAATGTAAAACATATATCTGTTTTTTAACCGGTATGAGGCCGTGTAACGCGTATATTTGCTGTAAATTCTTCAATCATTAAGTTTAATACATAATTTTGCTATCCAATGAAAACATTTTCAAAACTCATTCTGTCGACCTGCCTCGTGCTGCCGTTGGCTTTAGGAGCCCAGCAACCCGCCTATCCCGCAGGAACCGTTCCCAACGAACATAATATAAACGGGGCCGACTATCCCCGCATCGGCGATGACGGACGAGTTCACTTCCGCGTATTCGCCCCCAACGCCCAGAAAGTTGAAATCAGCTTCCGCGGCGAGATGACCAAGGGCGACGACGGCTACTGGACACTTGTGTCAAAGGAGCCCGAAGTTGTGGGATTTCACTACTATCAGGTGATAATCGACGGCGTAAGCGCAGCCGACCCCAACGGCAAGCCCTTCTTCGGAATGGGTAAGTGGGTGAGCGGTATCGAGATTCCCGAAAAGGGCGTCGACTATTACTCGCTGAAGGATGTGCCTCACGGACTCGTGAACCAGAGCTGGTACTACTCCAAGATACGCAACGAGTGGCGCCGATGCCTCGTGTACACTCCGGCCGAGTATGACAAGAACCCCAATAAGAGATACCCGGTGCTCTACCTGCAGCACGGCATGGGCGAAAACGAAACCAGCTGGGCCAACCAGGGCAAGATGAGCAACATCATGGACAACCTCATTGCCGAAGGCAAGGCAAAGCCCATGATCGTGGTGATGGACAACGGCAACATAGAGTCGTTTAACACTCAGCCGGGCGAGTCGCGCCAGGATGCCATGAAGCGTTTCGGCGGTCAGTTCCCCTCGATTCTCGTAGAGGAGATAATTCCCCACATCGACTCCAACTTCCGCACTCTCACCGACCGTGAGAACCGCGCGATGGCCGGACTGTCATGGGGTGGACTGCTCACCTTCAACACCACACTCAACAATCTCGACAAATTTGCCTACATAGGCGGATTCAGCGGAGCCGGCAGCATCGACCTCGACAATCTCGACACCGTATATGGCGGCGTGTTCAAGGACCGCAAGGCATTTAACGACAAGGTTCACGCATTCTTCCTGGGCATCGGCTCGGAGGAGGGCCCGCAGCGCACTAAGAGCCTGAGCGACGGACTCAAGGCCGCCGGCATCAACAATGTCTACTACGAATCGCCGGGCACCGCTCACGAATTCCTCACATGGCGCCGCTGCCTCAAGGAGTTTGCACCGATGTTGTTTAATTGAAATATAATGTATATCTTTACATATATATAATAGAGTGACGACAATTATGACCGTCGGAGGCAGTGATAATGTTGCCGATGGTCAACCATTAATAATTTAACCTTAACCAATAATTATTACAATGAACATCATTCACGGAAACAAAGGACTTTTGGCGTGTCTTGCAATGGCATTGAGCTTCTCGTCCTTAGCTCAGAATCCATCTCCTCCCCAAGGCAACTTCCCCCCGCCAAGACAAAATTATGAAATTCAGACGCCCACTTACCTGAGCGACTATTTCGAGGAGAGCACAGCACCCTCGAAAGCTCCCAACGAAGAGGGATTCATTCAGCGCTGGATGCTCCTTGAGCCTATAAGCAAGCCCAATCGCTCCAATGTCGTGTTTACCGACAGCTATCTCAACCATGTGCTTGATTCGATCTACTTCAAGGATCAGTTCACCGTTCTTCCCAAGGACGGCGCCAAGGTTAAGGTGGGCAAGCAGAAACTCCAGTGGCACGCACTCGACAGCAAGCTCTACAACGTGAAGCTCTATCGTCTTGCAGCCGCATTGAAGAAACCCGTCTACGGCGTGATTTTCTGGGCTGTTACAGTGATTGACTGTCCCGAGGACATCGAGAATGTAAGACTTTCAGCCGGTTCCAACTCAGCATCGAAGTGGTGGCTCAACGGCGAGGAGGTTCTGATGCTTTCGGGCGACCGCCGCATGGTGGCCGACGATGGCGTGTCGCCTCGTCTTACCTTGAAGAAAGGCAAGAACGTGCTTCGCACCGCTGTTATAAACGGCCCCGGCATGAGCGACTTCTGTGTCCGCTTTATAGATGAGCAAGGTAACCCAGTCAAGAACTATTCAATCACTTATCAATGATTATGAAGACAAAGAGTATATTAGCCGGGTCGATTGCACTTGTGTCGGCACTGGTGCCCCAGATGACATTTGCCCAAGTTGGAAAGCCTTATATACATGACCCTTCCACTATTATGGAGTGTGACGGCAAGTACTACACCTTCGGAACCGGCGGTGGCGGACTTATATCGGAAGACGGATGGACTTGGAACGGCGGCGGTGTACGCCCCGGCGGCGGTGCCGCACCTGACGCCATCAAAATAGGCGACCGTTACCTTATCGCCTACAGCGCCACCGGCGGTGGCCTCGGCGGCGGTCACGCAGGCCGCGTGCTCACGATGTGGAACAAGACTCTTGATCCCAACTCGCCCGACTTCGCCTACACCGAACCTATCGAGGTGGCTCACTCGCTCGACGACGAGGATTGTGA
The DNA here is from genome assembly GCF_004793735.1 of Muribaculum sp. NM65_B17. Taxonomy (NCBI): domain Bacteria; kingdom Pseudomonadati; phylum Bacteroidota; class Bacteroidia; order Bacteroidales; family Muribaculaceae; genus Muribaculum; species Muribaculum sp. NM65_B17. Next base: position 16,190 of record NZ_SRYY01000009.1, on the reverse strand, counting down.
CGCTATCGACGCAGGATTGCTGCTCGATCCCACAACAGGGCGCCTCTGGCTTACCTACGGAACCTACTTCGGCTTCATCCGCATTGTAGAGCTTGATCCCAAGACGGGAAAGCGTGTTGAAGGCAATGAGCCGGTAGATATCGCCATCGACTGTGAGGCAACTGACCTGATGTATCGTAACGGATGGTACTATCTGCTTGGTACTCACGGCACTTGCTGCGACGGCCCCAACTCTACCTACAACATCGTGGTAGGCCGTTCTCGCAACGTGACCGGTCCTTATCTTGACAACATGGGTCGTGACATGCTCAAGGGAGGCGGTAAGATGGTGATTGCCGCCGGCGACCGCAAGACAGGCCCCGGACACTTCGGACGCTACATCGAGGATGACGGCGTTGAGAAGATGTCGTTCCACTACGAAGCCGACTTCGACCAGGGTGGCCGCAGCGTGCTCGCGATACGCCCCTTGCTGTGGAAGAACGACTGGCCTGTTGCCGGCGAGGTTTTGAAGGAAGGTACTTATGAGATAGAATCGGAGCGTCGCGGCTATGCTCTCGAGCTTGCCGTTGACTTCGTGAGAATGAACACAGAACGTCGCCGTTTCTGGGGCGAAGACAACGAGCCCGTTGAGCCCATTAAGTCACAGACTCTTGAAGAGGTGATCGGCACATGGCCCGAAGGCGACATCGACGTGCGCATCGGCGACTACATGTTCCGTCCTCACCAGCGCTGGACTATCACCGCTGTTCCCGAAGCCGGAGGCTATCTCGGCGGCCCCTACTATAAGATCGTGATCGAAGGCACCAACCGCGCACTGGCCGCTACTGCCGATGCCGAGGTTATCGCAGTGCCCGAGTTCACAGGCGCACCCGAGCAGCTGTGGCGCATCGAGCAGCTTACCGACGGTACCTACCGCATCATGCCCAAGCAGGTGCCCGGAACCGACGAGGAGCTTGTGCTCGTGTCGGTTGCCGACAGTACTCCTTCGCTTGGCAAGTTTGACATGAACAGCGACAACTCAAAGTGGACATTCCACGATCGTTAATGCATATTTTGACCATGATATAAAGTGAGAGCGCGGTGTCGTGATTGACACCGCGCTCTTTATTTGTGGGGATGATGTTTTGTCAGATTATTTTCCGCCGGGCATGGGGAGATTGCCGGGCTTTGCAGGCTCGTTGATGAGTCCGCGGTTGCGCAGCAGTGCTTCGGGAGTGGGCTTCTTGCCGCGGAACTTCACGTAAAGCTCCATGGGATCGTCGCTGCCTCCGGCCTCAAGAACGTTCTCCTTGAACGACTTGGCGGTTGCGGGGTCAAATATTCCCTTCTCCTTGAATAGCTCAAATCCGTCGGCGTCAAGCACTTCGGCCCACAGGTAGGTGTAGTAGCCCGAAGCATATCCGTCGCTGCCGAATATGTGCTTGAAGTAGGGGCTGCGGTAGCGGTAGGCGACCTGCGAGGGCATTGAGAGCTTGTCGGCCACGTTCTTTTCAAATGACTCCACATCCACGTTGTCGGCATCGGTCAGCTGACCCCACTGGAGGTCGAGCAGAGCGGCACCTACGAGTTCGGTGGTTATGAATCCCTGATTGTGGGTTGAAGCCTCGTCGAGTTTCTTGATGAGCTCGTCGGGAATCACCTCGCCTGTCTTGTAGTGGTGGGCGTAGGTCTTGAGCAGTTCAGGCTCCATGGCCCAGTGCTCGTGAATCTGCGAGGGAAGCTCCACGAAGTCGCGGTCGACATTGGTTCCGGCCTGGCTCTTGTACTTGGCGCGTGTGAGCATTCCGTGGAGTCCGTGGCCGAATTCATGGAACATCGTTTCCACTTCGTCGAGCGACAGCAGGCACGGAGTGTTGCCCGTGGGGCGGGTGAAGTTGGCTACATTGTAGACGATGGGACGCTCGGCGTTGCCGTCGTCGGTGACAAACGAACCCTTGAACTCGCTCATCCAGGCTCCCTGGCGCTTGCTCGGACGGGTGTAGTAGTCGGTCATGAACACGGCTACATGTTTGCCGTCGGCATCGGTTACATCATACACCTTTACTTCGGGGTCGTACTTGGGAGCGTCGGGAATCTCGGTGAATGTCACTCCGTAGAGCTTCTTGGCCATGCTGAAGATGCCTTTGCGTACGCTGTCGACATGGAAATACTGGCTCACGAGGCCTTCGTCGAGATTGTATTTGTCCTTGCGCACCTTCTCGGCATAGTAGTAGTAATCCCAGGGCGCGATGGTGAAGTTGTTGCCCTCCTTGTCGCTGAGAGCCTGCATCTCGGCCACCTCACGGTCGACGCGGGCGATTGCGGGCTTCCATATCTGCATGAGCAGCTCCTCGGCGCTCTTGACATTCTTGGCCATCACGTTGTCGGTCATGTAGTCGGCATAGTTCTTGAAGCCGAGGATGTTGGCCTTGCGGATGCGAGCCTTCAGAATTTCGGCGATTACGGGGTAGTTGTTGTATTCGCCCGATGAAGCGAGGGTGGTGTAGCCCTTGTACATCTTTTCGCGAAGCTCGCGGTTGTCGGCATACTGCAGCAGGGGCAGGCGGCTCGGAGCATGGAGCGTGAACACCCACTTGCCCTTCATGTTGCGCTTGGCGGCCTCTTCGGCGGCTACGGCTATGCTTGTTTCGGGAAGACCCGAGAGCTTGGCCTTGTCGTCGACTACCAGCTCAAAGGCGTTGGTGGCTGAGAGCAGATTCTTGTTGAATTTCAGGTAGAGGTCCGATAGGCGGCTGTTTATGGCCTTCAGCTCGGCCTTGTCGGCATCGTTGAGGAGTGCGCCGTTACGCACCATGTCCTTGTAGGACTTCTCGATGGCCAGACGCTGTGACTTGGTGTAGTTCATCTTGTCACGGTTGTCATAGAGGGTCTTGATGCGGGCGAAGAGCTTTTCGTTCATCGAAATCTCGTCGCTGTGAGCCGAGTAGAGCGGATAGAACTCTTCGCCTATGGCAGTCATCTCGGGAGTCGAGTTGGACTCGTCGAGGGCCATGAATACGAGGCACACACGTTCAAGCAGCGGTCCGCTGTGGTCGAGCGCAACGATCGTGTTCTCGAAAGTCGGAGCTTCGGGGTTGTTCACTATGGCCTCCACGGCCTTTTTCTGTTCGGCTATGCCGGCCTTCAGTGCAGGCAGATAGTCGTCGTAGGAGATGCGGTCAAACGGCGGAATCTCGTAGGGCGTGTCGTAGGGCGCCATGAACGGATTGGTGCGCGATGCCTCCATTGCATTGACTTGATTAGTTGCCGCGCCCATCATTGTGAGGGCTGTGGCAAGGGTTAAAAGATAATGATTCATAAGAGTAGATGAATATGATGAATTGTTTTATCGTTTTATAGTGTCGGCTGCCGCCGTGTCCCAAAGGAATGTTGCGAACAGCGGATAGTGGTCGGAGCTTCGCAGGTCGCCTCGCTTTATCCTTACGGCTTCCAAGTCGCCCCGATAGAGCATCTGGTCGATGCGGAAGTAGAAGCGGTTGTCGTTGTAGGTCACCGTGGGGCCGAATGCGCACTCCGAGTAGGCGTCCTTCAGGCCGTCGCTCTTGATTGTGCGATAGGCGTAGCTTCCGGGCACATCGTTGAAGTCGCCGACAAGGATAACGTTGCCCTTGCGGGTTGCGAGAAACTCCTTGATGTAACGTGCCTGTTGGGCTCTTATCCTGAATGCCGCGAGCAGCTTGGTGACGATGCCGTTTTTCACCTTCGACAATTCGCTGCGCGACGGATTGCGGAGCTCCTTGTCGGTGAGTTCGCGATACAGCTCCTTGTCGTCGTCGGTAAGTCCTATCGACTGCAGGTGACAGTTCACCACCGTCACCTCATGTCCCTCCACCTCTACATCGTAGGCGCAGAACGACCCCGAACCCCAGTCGGGCTGCGGAGTGTCGATTTCGGTTGCGTGATGTTTCGACAGCAGCACCTCGCCTGAGCGGTTGGAGTACAACCGGTAGGGGTAGCGCGAGTTGATAGAGTCACGTTGCGCTTTTTTGCCTACGCCGTTAAGGTTGGACGACTCCTGAAGGCACACGATGTCGGCGTCGGTCGACAGGATGTAAGATAGGGTGCGGTTGCCCCACTCGGGATTCACGCCTTGGTTGTCGCGAAAATTGTAGACATTGTAGGTGAGGAGTGTAAACGTGCGGCTTTCGTCGTCGGTCGACAGGCTGCGTGATGTGAAGTTGAGTGGCGATATGGTGAGAATGGGACCGATGCACGCCACCAGCACGGCGACTGACAGCCATGCAAGCTTTTTCCTGATGAAGAGGTTGACTGCAAGCAGGATGAGCGTAAGCACGATCCATCCCGGGAAAGTCATGTTGGCGAGCTGGGCGAGCGCAAACTTATCGGGGTTTATGTAGCCTCCGTAACCGGCCAGCAGCGTGCATAGCCCGCATGCTATGTTAAGGAGGGTCCATAACGACCTGATTAATGATGTACACACTCTTATTATTCCCATCGTCATTACTATTTTATGCGTCGGCTCACATCGAAGAGGCGTTGCTTCTCCTCATGCGTGAGCGCCGAATATCCCGATTTTTTTATTTTGTCGAGAATCTCGTCAAGCGTGGCCTCGTCGTCACGGTTGGTCGTGGCCGACTCGGCGGTTTTTCCCGATTTCGGCTTCTCCGCTTTGGCCTTGGATGAATTGTCGCTTTGATAGCGGTAGCGGGTGTAGTCGTTGCTCTGCTTTGCCGGGCGGGGTGATGTTATGCGTTTCACGAGATTGACCCACCAGTCGGCAAGCCGGTTGAAGGGCTTGGTGATGTCGGTGCCGTGCTTCAGCGCCACGGCATATATAACGCCTGTCAAGGCTCCGCCTATGTGGGCTATGTGTCCGCCTCCGTTATCGCCTGTTATGCTGAAAAAGTCTATTGCAATGGTGATTATGGCAATCCACTTCAGTGCGACAGGCCCGAAGAAGAGCAATCCCACCTTGTAGTCGGGATGCATGACTGCGGTTGCCGTCACGATCGCTATCACCGATGCCGACGACCCTATGAGCCATGCCAGCGTGTAGTTATAGGCCGGCACGAGGTTGTAGACGGCCATGAATAGCGCTCCGCCGCAGATGCCGCCGTAGATGTAGAGGGCGAGCATGCGCTTGGAAGTGTCGGTAAGCAGGAATATGGTGCCGAACCAATAGAGCCACAGCATGTTGAAGAGGATGTGCAGCAGGTCGTATTGGGCAAACATGTAGGTGATTATCGTCCACGGCTGGGTGATGAACAGGTCGGGGCTCGACGGAAGTTCAATCCATGTCAGCGCATATTCCGGCTTGATGTCGGTGAATGTCAACACAAGCGTCGCGATATGCAGCAGGGCGAAGAATGCTACATTAATATATATGAGCCTCACGAGCATTGAGCCGTAGACCCACTTGTTTTTCAATGTGTCAATAATACCCATTGCCTCCGATGATGCCTTTACGCTTCCAGTACAGGATTATGAGGAATCCGAATATCATACCTCCGAGATGTGCGAAGTGGGCGATACCGTCGGATGCCGAGCTGAGTCCCAGTGCTATTTCGATTACGCCATAGCCTATCACCATCCACTTGGCCTTGATGGGTACCGGGATGAACATGAGGTAGAGTGGGCGGTTGGGGAAGAGCATTCCGAATGCAAGCAGCACGCCGTAGATGGCTCCCGAGGCTCCCACGGTGATGAGGGCGTTCTCTATCTGGGCGCGTAACGAGGCTATCTGTGCCGAGCTTACAAGGTCGTTGGCCTGTGCCATGCTCAGGTGGTTGTCGTAGGCCCAGTGGGCTATAGTCATTTCAAGATTGTCGGAAACAAACTTGTTTATGGTGAATGCCCATGTGGCTTCCTGAATAAGGGCGGCGCCGATGCCGCACGATATGTAGTAAAACAGGAAACGCTTGCCTCCGAGTACGCGTTCCAGCGTTATACCAAACATGAACAGCGTGAACATGTTGAAGAAGAGGTGGGCGATGCTTTGCGTTGAGTGCATGAACATGTAGGTGAACAACTGAAGGACATTGAAGTCGGTAGCCCCTACATAGTGTAATGCTCCGTATTTAATCATCATGTTGTCGATTTTGCCGACAAACATCATGGCGAGCCAAATCAGTACGTTGATTATGATCAGGTGCTTCGTCACCGGTGGCATTATGCTGAAAAATGAGTTTCCGCTACGGTTCATTGACTGTATTTACTCGTTTTTATTGGTTGTTATGTGAATGTTAAATTTGTCATTGATTGACTTTGCATTGCAAAATCAATTACAAATTTAGATAAAATATCCCGTTATTTTGTGCTTAATTTTACTAATTGAGCTATTTGTGATGAAAATTTCGCAAAAATTACGATAAAAATATTCTTATTTAAAAATTTACATTTATATTTGTAGAATCTTAACAGACCGAAAATCTACATTTAATTATCACAATTATGAACAAAACAGAGTTAGTCAATGCTATTGCCGAAAAGGCAAACCTTTCAAAGGTAGATGCTAAAAACGCTCTCGATGCCTGCCTCGAAGCTGTTGCAGGTGCTCTTGAGCAGAACGAAAAAGTAGCCCTCATAGGCTTCGGAACATTCTCCGTAGCAGAAAAGGGTGCACGCACAGGTATAAATCCACGCACTAAGGAGACAATTGAAATTCCCGCACGCAAGGCCGTTAAATTCAAGGCAGGTTCCGAACTTACTGATAAGATAAACTAAACAGTAACCCAGCCTAACATCTCCATTTAGAAACTATTACGCGACCGCCTTCCATGAACAATACAAAGGGCGGTCGTGTTTATTTCTCGAAAATGTCATCGGATTCTTTAATTAAACACCATTATAATTCATTATGAACAAAATTAAAGGTTTATTTATTGTTGTGATGATGGCAATCATCGCCATCCCTGCTTCGGCTCAGTTCCGTATTGGTCCGCGTCTTGGATTCAACGTTAATGAGCTTCATTTCAATCAGAGTGTGCTTGACAGTGACAATAGGGCCGGATTCACCGGTGGTCTTATGGCTGAGTTTACAGTTCCTTTGGTGGGTCTGGGTTTTGACGCATCGTTCATGTATGTTCGTCGTGACGCCCGTTGGCTCGAAGGCAATGAGTACACAAGCGACAAGCGCGACTACTTTGAAATTCCTATCAATCTCAAGTGGAAAATAGGTGTTCCCGTTATCGGTAAGATAATCACTCCCTATCTTGCAACCGGTCCCAGCTTTGCATTCCTTACAAGCGGAAAGAATGTAAGGGACGGCATCAAGAACAAGTCATTTGACGCTGCATGGAACTTTGGCTTCGGTGTAGAGCTGCTCTCTCATCTTCAGATTGGAGCAAGCTACGGTCTTGGTATGACAAAGGCTCTTGAGGCTGTAGGCGGTGCAAACGGTGTCGACATCGACGGTAAGAACCGTTACTGGACAGTGACTGCCGCTTATCTCTTCTAAGAAAAATATTGTATGAATAAATCGAGGGGCTTCGCCATGCGGCGGAGTCCCTCGATTGCGTTATTGCCTTAATCGGGTATTATTCAGTGAGATTAAGCAGCTCGCTGTTGCGCACAAGGTCGGTGATTACGGGAATGTAGTCGTCGACATCGGTCATGATGTCGACAAACTCCGTAATGTCCTTCAATGATTGGTAGGCGTCGAGCATCAGGTTCTTGTTGGCATTCTGTTGGCCTGCTTCGTAATAGTAGTGATATAGCATAGTGCCGATCGACGAGGTGACGATCTTTACCTGTTCGCGCACTTGATTGTCGGTCGAGGGTTCGCTGTTCATCAGCACTCCTGAGAGAGCCTGCCATGCTGTAACGTATATCGACATCATGTCCTCGGCCTTGACTTTCTCGCGAGCAGTGTAGGCTATAGCGGTTATACATGCGGCGTAGCCCTCCTTGTAGCGGGCCGATGCGATCATTGTTTCGGCATAGGCGGTGGAAACTATGATAAGCTGTCGCGCGAGAGTGCCGCGATTTTCTGTTTTTGCACGCCATTGATTGAAAGTTTTGGCAAGCAGCTCTTCGGCGAGCATTATCGATGACAGCCGTTCTCGCTTCATGAGTAGAGCGTATATCTCCTTTACGGTTTCCAGATAGTTCTCTTTCATTGTATATGTCGTTTTGCGTTATATTATTCCCATGTGTTGCATGAGGAAGTATGCGTTTAGGTTGTGGGCGGTGCCTTTGCGCAGCTTGTAGTCAAATGTCAGGTTGTCGCCCTTGATATTTGCCTCAAAGCAGTAGGCCGATATGTTTTGTGGATACTCTTCGGCCAGAACGCCCAAAGCCAGGTCGTGGGTTGCGAGCAATCCCGATACCGGCAGCTTAATGAGTTTCTTTATGAGTCCGAGCGACCCTCGCTGCTTGTCGGCTGAGTTGGTTCCGCGAAGTATTTCGTCGAGTAGGATGAACATCCGTTGCCCTGTCGATGCGCTTTCGACTACCGATTGCAGTCGCTTCAGTTCGGCAAAGAAGTAGCTTTCGCCATCGGCGAGCGAGTCGTTGGTGCGTAATCCGGTGAACAGCATCGTTGGTGAGAATGTCATAGCCTTTGCCGCCACGGGTGCGCCCGTCATCGCCAGAAGATAGTTTATGCCGATTGTGCGAAGATAGGTGCTCTTGCCGGCCATGTTGGCTCCCGTGATTATGATGAAGGAGTGGGGTGTCATGGGCGGCAGGGGGTTGTTGACGCGTGATGATTTGCCTATGAGCGGATGGCCCATCTCAGCGGCTTCCATTATCACCTCGCCACTGCGGTCGATTTGCGGATAGGTGTAGTCGGGATTCTCGAAATCGAATGTTGCGAGCGCCGACAGGGCATCGATTTCGCTCAACGTGTCATACCATGAATCGAGATGTCGGCCGTAACGCTTCATCCATCGGTCTACATTGGATATGACGCGGTAGTCCCACAGCGATGTGCCGTTGAAGAGCAGATAGCCCACGGCATTGTAACGCTGGTCGAGCGACTTTAGCTCCTTGGCGAGTTTGGCGATCAATGTCGACGCTTCGGTGCCGTCGACATTCAGTCGCTGCTGTAGTTGTTGAAGTAACGGTGAAGTGAACTTTGACTCTTCAATGTGCCTGAACAGGTCGACACGTGATGTCAGCGAACTCACTGTTTCGGTGAGGCGTGAGTGCAACCGGCCGATGTGCTTGGCACCAAGAGCCGACAATCCCAGAAATGATAGGAATGTCCAAAGACACCATGATGACGCTATCCAATCGAGATAGCTTAGCACGGCCGTGGTAATGAATATAGGGAATGCCGCATAGCTGAGAATTGTCAAGGCTATTGGCATGTTTATAGGCGGAATGGCGACAGCCGATGCTGAGCCGCGACTGTCGGCGAGGCTGCTTTCGGCCATTCGTCCCGATACCTGCATGGAGTCGCGCAGCGATGTCATGTCCGATAGCTCCATTACTGCCTGTTGCCGCCTGATTACGTCGTCGGCATCAAGGTCGGGAGTCATGAGCCGGTGGGCGAGTTTGTCGCTGCCTCCCGGTGTTGCTGTTGAGTCGAGCAGCGAGAAGAGTGATTTGTCGCCAAACACATCGAGGTCGTAGGAGTAAGGGTGGTTGCTGTCGATGTAACGCTCTCCTCGCGGAAGCCCCGATAGATTCCCGTCGAGCACCTGCAGGCGCGACTCGGCAAATTTCAGCAAAGCTTCTTCACGCAGCCGATGCGTGATTACATTGTCATGCCACTTGACAAGCGCAAGAAATGTTATGACCGCTGCCGCTATCGCGATAGACATCGCCGTGACATCGTGTCGCAACATGATGCCCAGCACTATCGCTGCGATGAATACGACAACTCTCAGCCATGATATGAGTCGGCCTTTTCGTGAGAGTGAGGCAATCATGTCACGGGCTTGTGTCGATAGGGCGGTGTAATGTTTTCGGGCTGTCACGGTTGTGCGGTGTTATTGAAAAGAGGCCGCGTCATGGTTGACGCAGCCTCTTGGTTATGCGCTGTTGTAATTGTTACTCTTTTGTGGCTTTGGCTATGGAGCACTTTATTGACTCAAATATGTCGTCGATGCTTCCCGAGCCGTGTATGGCATGGTACTTGCCTTCCTGCTTGTAGTAGTCGCGCAACGGCGATGTCTGGTTGTGATACACTTCAAGACGCTTGTTTATGGTTTCAAGGTTGTCGTCGCTGCGTCCCGATTCCTTGCCGCGCTTGAGCAGGCGGTCGACAAGTTCGTTGTCGTCGACTTCAAGTCCTACTACGGCGTGTACCTTTGAGTTGCGGTCGGCCAACATCTTTTTTAGAGCCTTAGCCTGAGGTATTGTGCGAGGGAATCCGTCAAATATCACTCCGTTTTCAGCCTCGGGGTTGTTGTCGAGCACATTTGCGAGGATGTCGACCATTAGTTCGTCGGGGATAAGTTTGCCCTGTGATATGTAGCTGTCGGCGATTTTACCGAGTTCGGTACCTCGTGCTATGTGGTCACGCAGAACCTCGCCGGTCGATATGTGGAAAAGACCGTATTCGTCGATAAGTCTTTCGCTTTGGGTGCCTTTGCCGCTTCCCGGCGCACCAAAAATTACTACGTTGAACATGTTAATCTGTTTGGTTATGAATAGATATTTGTAATAGCCTATAAATTGTCGTCGTGCAACACGTATATGTCACGCAGGTTTCGTGCAAGTCCGTCAAGGTCGAGTCCGAATCCTATTATGAATTTGGGCGGGATGGCAAATCCCACATAGTCGGGATTCACTTCACACTGCAGCGACTCGGGCTTGAAGAGCAGTGTTGCGATGCGTATCGAGGCGGGATTTTTCTCCTTGAGGTCGGCCACGAGTTTTTTTATTGTGTTGCCGGTGTCGATTATGTCCTCGACAACGATTACATCGCGACCTTCAAGATTTTCTGAAAGTCCGAGCACCTGCTTTACAACTCCGGTTGTCGATGTGCCCTCGTAGCTCTTAAGGCGTATGAATGAAATTTCAGCATCGATGTCTATCGCCCTGAACAAGTCGGCGGCAAACGGAAAAGCTCCGTTCAGTACACACAGGAACAGCGGTTGCTTTCCTGCGTATTGCTTGTTTATCTCGCGGGCAATCTCGGCTATGCGATTCTGGATTGTATCATTGGTTATGTAAGGCTCAAATGTGAGTCCTTTATAGGTTACCTGGTCCATTATACAATATTGTTTGTGCAAATTTAGCGAAAATATTCCTTTCGTTATGTGGGTTTGCGGAAATTTTTGACGATTATCGTAAACAAAGCGATAAATACATTCAAGCATCCAATATATTTTGTACCTTTGTGTCTTTCAACGGGAACTATTGCTATTTGTTGAGTTCCTGAGGTAGCGTAAAGTTTAATGTCTTTTTTCGTAAGATGAAAATATTCACCAATGAACAGATAAGGTCGATTGACCGATATACTATAGAGAACGAGGGCGTTACTTCGCTTGAGCTCGTCGAACGGGCAGCTACCGCGATAGCCTGTGAACTTATTTCGCGATGGCGTCCGAGTCATCGTATATGTATCTTCGCCGGTCCCGGCAACAACGGTGCCGATGCGCTTGCTGTAGGGCGTATGCTCATCGAGCAGGGATATAATGTAGAGATATTCCTTTTCAATATATTCGGTAAACTTAGCGATGAATGTGCCTACAATCGCAAGCGCCTGTTGGAGATTGACAATGCCGACTTCACCGAGGTGGTGGGCGGAAACTTCCAGCCGCCGGATTTGTCATCGGATGTAGTTGTGCTTGACGGTCTTTTCGGATCGGGACTGCGTGAACCGCTTACCGGTGGCTTCCAGTCGTTGGTTAGCTACATCAATGCGTCGGAGGCTTATGTAGTGTCGATTGATGTGCCTTCGGGACTGTTTGGCGAGTGGAACGAGAATGTGTTGAGCCGTAATGTGGTTCATGCCGATTTGACACTGGCCATTCAATTTCCGCGCCTTGCATTCTTTATCGTTGACAACGCCGAATTCATAGGCGAGTGGAAGGTTCTCGACATTGAGCTGAGCCAGCAAGAGATAAAGAGCTCGCCCTACGACTACTTCCTTGTCGAGAAGAGCGACGCCCGCAATATGCTCCGTCCTCGCGGATTGTTTACATCTAAGGCCGATTTCGGTAACGCACTGCTTGTGGCCGGAAGTTACGGCATGATGGGCGCCGCCGTGATGGGTGCGCGTGCCGCGTTGCGCTCGGGAGTTGGGAAGCTTACCGTGCATTCACCCCGATGCGGGTACAATATTATTCAGACATCGGTGCCTGAGGCTTTGTTCCAGGCCGACCATCATGACATTGCCATAACCGACATAACGCTGAAGCATGACTACAACGCTGTGGCCATAGGCCCCGGCATAGGTACTCACGATGTCACAAGGAAAGCTCTTGAGAGCTTCATCATATCCCACTCTTCGGGAAAACCCCTGCTGCTCGATGCCGATGCCCTGAACTGTATATCGCAGCGTCGTCACCTGCTCGACGCGCTTCCTCCGTTGAGCATAATCACGCCTCATGCGGAAGAGTTTGACCGCCTCTTCGGAGAGCACAATACCGCTGAGGAACGACTGAAGACGGCGATAGAGCAGTCGGCCTACTATCAGATTATAATATTGCTTAAGGGCCGTTACACCGCCGTTGTGCGTCCCGACGGCAAGATCTATTTCAACTCAAGCGGCAATCCCGGGCTTGCCACTCCGGGAAGCGGCGATGTGCTCACCGGCATTATAGCGTCGTTCATGGCACAGGGATATATTCCCGCTGTTGCCGCCACTCTCGGTGCATTTGTACACGGTTATGCCGGCGACATAGCAGCCGAGCGTCACGGCCGTTACGGTGTGCTTGCTTCAGATGTGGCCGAGTGTACCGGCCGCGCCATACGCGATATAATGCAATGATTTAACACTATTGAACTATAACGATAAAATGAAGACATATTTGCTATCACTTGCCTGCCTTGTGGGTGCCTCAATGGTTGCCCCGGGGCAAACAACCCAAAAATTCACGGCTACTAAAGCCAATGACTACGGATTGGTCTACTCGCTTCCCGTGACAGTGCTTGATGTGACAATCGAGGCCGAGCATGTGGTTAAGAAACCGGGTGAATTCTATAAATATGCCAAAAAATATCTCAATGTGAGCGATCCTATATCGGAAATGTCGGAGTCGTGGACAGTTAAGCGTGTAATTGTCACTCCGCGCGGTGTAGCCGACAGCAAGGAGCAGTATCTGATGCAGTTCAAGAGCGGACAGGCTCCATTCTTGATAATGGATGACGCCAATCTGCCTGTCGCCATAAATACCGAAGAGCTCAACCTGCCCGAACCGCCCGAACTTCCCGAACCGGTGGAAGCTCAGCCTACGCCACTTGAAACGCGTGCTGCAAAGGAGGTGATAAGCGAGGAGATGCTTCAGAGCCAGTCGAGCGCAAAGCGAGCCGAGCTTGCCGCTCAGCGTATATATGAGCTGCGACAGAGCCGTAATGACCTTATAACAGGTCAGGCCGACCAGATGCCGCCCGACGGAGAGGCCATGAAGCTTGTGATGGATCAGATTGCAGCTCAGGAGGCGGCCCTTACGGCGATGTTTATAGGCACCGAGCAGCGTGAAACCGATGTGCAGACTATAACATACCGCCCCGACGATGAGGTGACCAAGGCCGTAATCGCGCGCATATCGGCTATTGACGGAATTGTCGGTGCCGATGACCTTTCGGGCGACCCTGTCACCATTTCGATTCGCGTTACCGAGCGAGGCAAGATGCCTGTCAACGACAAAGGCGAGGAGAAGGAGTTTCCCAAGGGTGGAGTGGCATACTGCATTCCCGGCTCGGCTGATGTAAAGATTGATTTTGAAGGAAAGACATTTGTGAATAAATCCTTTGAAATGGCTCAATACGGCATCGTGTTCGGTCTTGAGCCCAAGATGTTCAGCGACAAGAAAGCTCCGGCTTATCTGCTGTTGGATCCCGTTACAGGTGGAATACGCGAGCTGGGCACTAAATAGGTTGAAGTGTAAACGATTACGACAAAACGGCTTTGTTAAAAAATATTAATATAAACATGGCCGTTTTGTTGATATTAAAATTTTATATACATTTGCTAACATAAATCGGATACCAGTTGGAAAATCAACTCAAAAAATTTAGACTTTATTGATAATCCGATGATGAATTTCGTCGGACTTGACATATTTATTAGAAAAGGAAAGCAACAACAAATAAGTGAATCATAGGTTAGAAATCCGGCCGCGCGAGAGCGTATCCGGATTTTGTTTTTCCTTAAATGTTAATTTTTTAGTGAAAGTTGGTTTTATGAACAAAAATGACTAACTTTAAGTTACCCAAGAAGGCATTAATTAAAGCCAAAAGAATATGAAGCCCATAAAGAAACCGTTTGTAAAGAGTTCTCAGAAGCCACAATGTGTTTCTGACGGCAAGTCGCGCTCTAATATGATTAATATTACTTTGGTTTCAGAAAAAGAGCGAGAAATTTACCGTGTTCCCTCATACGGATATATTTTACCGTGAGTGGATTGATAGGACACTATAAAGCATAATTAATAATGCGAAGCAAAGATCCATGTACGCTTCGCATTATTGATTTGTGGGGGTTCAAATCTACAAAAAGTCATAAACTATATATCGTCGTATTTTCGGTTCTGAAACTTTCGTACAAGGATATGATATCAAAAATTCAATATACTTGCTTATCAACAAGGATATGTTGGGAAAAGGAACTATATCTATTTATAAAATTGAAGCAGAAATATCACGATTATATGACGGGGAATATTCGTTGATATTGGAACCATGAGATTGCCGGTAGCAACATTTTTTAATCAAAGCTTCAAACAGTACTAAACAAGCGCCACCGAAAGAAGTGTTAGCTCCAATCGGCAGCGATTATTTTTAAGTGCCGATATTTTTATCGGCTTGATAGGAGGTTGAATTGTCTGAGGTTATTTCTTTTTATTTGGATGATTCTTTTTGTATTGTTTATAGTAATAACCTCCGATTAGTCCTCCGATAATTCCTGCTACGACCGGGAGATATGCGTAAAATGGAAGATTCATAATTGTTTTGAATTTAAAGTTAATAATTAAATGATTGATATTATCGTGTGAGTATCAGGGTTGTGCATTAACCATTCCGGATTATTCCCGAGGCCCGATGTTTAAAGGGACTTGTATTGCTTTCGGTATTTTATGTACTGAAAAAGGAATACAAAGCCACCGGCCATAAGCGAGCGAACAATGATCGGATATGTTTCCATATCATAAAATAGTGAGCAAACAAAGCAAAAACATGACAATATAGAGAAATATCGACACAGCACTTTACTTCGACATTTCTCAATTACATATCTCTGTGTCAAGCCGGGACACTCGGCGTTGTATGAGTTGATCGACATTTTTAGAACCGACGGATAGAGGCCGGCGCAAATAAAAGTGAGTGCCAAGCCGATGCTCGCAGTAATAAAATATGGAGTAGAAAAGTAGTGATCTATATCGCGACCGCCTATCAAGTCTATGACAATTGATAGAATTAAAATCGCGGCGATTATCACGAAATATTCAAGGCATGTTTTTAATCCATAAATAAGACTCTCTTTCATGTCATTAATCATTGATTTCATGATGTAAAGTTACTAAAATAATATCTCGTGTCAAATTAAATCATCTTACATTTTGAATTGTAATGCATTTGTAATCAATGTGTGCAGATAAAAACATCTTACATCGCCTAACAGAAGCGTCAATCATTCAAAATAACCGAGATATTCATCCTTGCGGGGTGACTCTCTTTTTGAAATCATAGATTTCAGGGGGGATTTATATATATATATGTTCCTTAGTTCGGTATCGGTGAAAATACTGATGGACGGCAGGGAGAAACCGCAGAAAAGATAGAGAGCAAATCGATATTGCGACGGTGGAATCTTTGGGAAATCGGAGTGGAAATTCGCCATGAGGTTATTCTTGTAGCCGTTTGCAATGTCGGTCAGCTCTTGGTGCCGAAGTTGGATAAGGCACTCTTCACATCGGAATATATGCGTTTCTGTTCCTGGGCGGTGTCCTTACATTCAAAATAGGTTGTGGCAAGCGCGTCGATGAGGTTGAAGCGTGTGTGAAAAAGTTCGGATATCCTTGCCGACATATCCTTGTTGCGACAATCGCTTTTAAATCAATATTGTCCTAAATAATTTTTGAGTGCTACTCAACGTGCAGAGGCATCAGCCT
>NZ_SRYY01000008.1:0-87083 GCF_004793735.1 Muribaculum sp. NM65_B17 | reverse complement strand
CCTTAGTAACTACTTCCTATTTTTATTTTTGCCCAAAACGTTTAGGACAATATTGATATGAATCCCGATATTTACCGCAGTTACACCGGGCAGTCAAACGACCTTGTTCTTGACAACCTGTGCCTTATAGCCGACTTCGGGCGACAACACGACTGCATTGTCCGCATACCGTTGATACCCAACTATAACACCGATACCGACCGCGAGGCAAGCCGCAAGGCTCTTGAAGCACTCGGCTTCAACCGATTCGATCTATTCACCTATCAAATCCGCAAACACTGACTATGGCACGAGGAAAGCAGACCTGCAAGATATTGAAAGAGATACGTCGGCAGATTGCCGAGGCAAACGGCATCGAGTTCGCTACATCGGAATGTCGCTACAAGGGCGACTGCCTCGGCACATGCCCCAAATGCGAAGCCGAAGTCCGCTACTTGGAGCAGCAGCTCCGCGCCCGCTCCCTTGCCGGGAAAGCCGTTGCCATTGCCGGAATCTCAGCAGGGATGATTATCATGTCGGGGTGCAGCGGCACATCATCATCGAATCAGTCAAACGAAACATTGCAGGGCGAACCGATCGAAATAGCTGATACATTGGATTTCGAGGGCGAAATTGATGAGGAATGCTTATTATCCAAAACCAGAGATACAATTTTCAATTCTGCAATCGAAGTTTCAGGTATCAAAGAAGGTGAGATAAGCCATGATCCTAATGAAGTAGTAACACAAGGTGAAATGCCGGAAGAGCGGCCGAAAAATCCGGATGAAAGTGGAATTTACAGTTGTGTTGAACAGCTGCCACAATTTCCGGGAGGTCCCGCTGAAATGTTACGTTTCATAGGTCAACATTTGAAATATCCCGAAGAGCAATTAATGGAGGAGATTCAAGGTCGTGTGGTAGTACAGTTCTATGTTGACACATTAGGTCGTGTTTGTGAGCCGAAAATAGTACGAGGTAAAGATTCTGCTCTTGACCGTGAGGCTTTACGGGTAGTAAGATTATTCCCTAATTTTACTCCCGGCATTATTAATGGCAAAAAAGTCAACACATATTTTACTCTTCCCATTACATTCAAATTACCCCCAGATTGATTATGGCACGAGGAAAGCAGACCTGCAAGATACTGAAAGAGATACGCCGACAGATTGCCGAGGCTAACGGCATTGAGTTCGTGACATCAGAATGTCGCTATAAGGGCGACTGCCTCGGTACGTGCCCCAAATGTGAGTCCGAGGTACGCTACTTGGAGCAGCAACTCCGCGCCCGTTCCCTTGCCGGAAAAGCCGTAGCCCTTGCCGGAATCTCAGCGGCCTCGCTTGCCATGCTCATGCCTATTAGCACAGAGGCTCAGACCGTGCAAGAACCGCAGACCCTTTTGAAAGAGAGCATCCCTGTCATTGCAGATACAATAACTGTCAGAGGTATTGTACTGAGTGGGGATACGTTGCCCGACGGCACTATTTCAAAAGAGCCCTTAGTCGGCTGTACTATATTCAATCGCCGTAGTAGGAAAGGAATAGTCAGCAATGTCAACGGTGAATTCAGCATTTCGGCAGCAGTAGGAGATACACTGGAAGTAAGATATGTCGGTTACAAAACAAAAAAGGCTGTAGTAACAGAAGATATGAAAAATACCTCGATAACACTTGTTACTGATCCATCGGCATTGTCAGGATTGGTGGAAGTAGTTGCCGGCATGATACCTGCGGCAGGTAGGGAAGATTTTCATTTTATCGATCTAAATATAATTGATGAAAAAGGAAATCCGATTGATCCTGATGACCTATATATAGAGAGTCCCCGAATTTATGAAAATGGTGAAGAGGATACGCATTATATACATCCAGATTATGTCGACGAGAAACACCCATGTCGCATATATTGGGATGCAGGGATGCGCGATGAAGCCGGCTATCCGTTAAAGGAGGCCATCCTCCGCATCGAGGCAGAGGGTTATGACGACCCTGTGATAATCAAGGTCAAATACCCCAAGCGCAACACCAAGAAAACCATCAAGTTCAAACATAGAAAGCAGAAATAGTGATGAAGATATATTTATTGATAATAATGTCAGCCTTAATTTCTTCTTGCTCTTATCGCAGTGATAATATTTCCGATAAAGGCGAGTGGGTAAGCGTGCCTGTCGATAGTTTTGCAGAAGGTTACAATAATATTGGCGGACAGGTTTATTGGGGATATATAGTCGGAACGGATTTCACTGAAAAAGAGAATGTCGGCGCGGATAGTGAAACATTCCGTGTGTGCAAAGGCTCGGAGTACGCCAAAGACAAGTATCATGTATATTATCCGCAAAATGAGGTATGCTTTGACGGCTTAGATTGCGCTGGAACTGTCGCAGAGGAGATAGTGCTTAGAGGTGCAAAACCGTCACAATTCAAATATATTGGCAATGGCTATGCTGTTTCCGGAAACAAGATGTTTCACGACGGCGAAGTGATTGAATGGAATGACAGTATCGCAAATCTCAATTTATAGCCGCTATGTCCGATTCTCTCCGATATAAGATAGTGCTGTGGATGGTGTGGGTGCAGATCGCGCTCCTACCTGTTGTCATCTTGATGATAAACGTGACGAATAGCGGCGTGATGTGGCGATGGAATTTAATCAACAACCTTTTAGTTGTAGGTTATATTCTCGGTCTGCTCGTCCTACCTGTCAGCCGAGGTCTTGAAAAACCGAAATTTCTGAAATGGTGGTTGAGAATAGATTTCTGGTTTTCGATCATTCCCGCCATTCTTATATTGCCGCTGTTATTTTACTGTGGCCGACATTTTATTGTGGCTGAAGATGGCGATTATGTGCTTTATGAAAGTAGAGGTGTTATGATGGCTAGATTAGGCAAAAAAGAGGGTCTGTTCATTCGCGAACTGTCACATAGCATCAGACTGTATGATTATGGAAACAGAAAAGTCGACTGTTTCAAAGTCGACACACTGAAAGGTTGCATGTATGGACTGGAGTACGGGGCATCGCCTACCGCATGGGTTATTCCTATTGATTCTGCACGTTATCATCGTCATGCCAGTGACATATCGGTTCTCATTGACAGTCTGTATCAAGTCCAGCCGTTGTTGTCGCAAAAATATTACGGTACATTTGTTTTCCCAGACAACTTCGTTGAAATTAATTACGAAGGAGGAGAAATAGTGTATGAAGATTCCATAACTTATAATATTGATTTTCTTGGAAAAGATAGTTTGAGTGTGACGATTTTTAATAACGACTTTACCCAGTTGTCATTCCCTAAAAATGCTATTGGCAATCTCTCACCGCAAGAAGTCAGAACTTTCATAGAGGTACTGAAAGGAGGCCAACGATGAAAACATGGATTAATACAATCAACAAGATTATAAAAATAGATATCGGTGAAAGAATAGTGATATGAAACCGGTATATCGTATATTTTGGATAATGCTGATTGTGATAGCAAGTGCTGCTGTTGCATCCGCCCAAGCTGTTTTCTCAGTAGAGCAAATAAGCTACGTTGAATATGCCAATGCTGAAAAGGAGTTTTCATGCTATAATGTAATTCCGGCAGACTCCATTGCCGACAACGAAATCGTAAGTATGGTGTTAAAAGAATCGCAGGCGAAGTTTGAACGGATTGATTCTGTCATCCGACAAGAAATATATTACGTGATAGAAGCAGACGGGGTTGGGTTTAACAAACAACGGTTATTATATCTTCCGGAATTGAAGTTGTATGGTTTTGTAATCCCGGACAGTCCGCATGACGATTCTATATGGTGGTTTGACTCCGAGAGTGGAAAGTATATATGTAGTGCGGCCTATCCAACAGTTATAAACGCCAACGGGATGTATGTATCGCAGATCGGCTATGATTGCGATTGGCCGTTAGATTTGAGATTTTTTCGCCGAGAAGGAAATGACTTTTATGAATTTGAGTCATATAAGAGCACTCAATATAATGGTGAACCACTATACTGTCAGGCAGAAGAGTCCGGGCTTCGCACTATCTTCTGGCATGACAATAATACGTTGTATCTGAAAACCATCGACCATAACCGTCAAGAATCGGTATACCTAAAAATCAAGGTTCAGCAGTCTGTCAGGGATATGCTTGAAAATATGATGCCGAATGATGCTGTCAGACCTGCTCCGAAAAAGTCAATCAGGAATCAAGAGAAAGGAGGCAAGCGATGAAACTGATATACAAAGCAAAATGGCCGATTGTCATATTATTTGCAATCACATTCGTGGCTTCTTTTGCAGTTCTTTTTGTAGGAGAAACAGCAGTTGTCAACAGGTGTCTGTTGGTAGCGAATGTCTTACTGATAATGGCGCAGTTGGCAAACGTGGTTTATGCGTTTAGAAATAGGCATAAAGATATTGGAATCGCATTACTTGTCTGCCTTCTCATTGGTATTGGGCTGATGTGGGTAATATATATTTGGAGCTGGAATTATACCGTTAAAGCATTAACAATAGGCTTTGAATGAAGAATTTATTGTACATATCTGCCATTGTCGGCAATTTCTTGTTGTTGATTTACGCCGTTATCTTGATTGTCGGAATTAGTGGCGGTTGGCTTGATCGTGAATTGTGGCTACATTCCGATGTGGCTAAAGTTGCACAACTCCTGCTCATGGCATCGGCGATGGGATTGTTATTTGCCAACATTCGTATTAGTCGGGAACAATATGGCGGCAGGTATCTGTCATTGATTTTATGCGGGAACTTCTTTATCAATCCCTTCCTGAGCTTATATTTCTTGAGTGGTAAAACAGATAGCAAACAGACATCAACGGCATTTTCAAAGCGCAATGTATATCTATTCCTTCGCAATGTGCAGATATTTTGGCTGCTATACACATTCGCGGCAGTGTTCTATACCCCGCTGATTGAGTCACAAATTGGCGAGATATTTTATCTCGGATTGATAATTGCGATAATCGCCTTTATACAAAAGAACATTTCAATTGCCGTAAGGCATGACACTCCCGGCTATATATTGCTGAATGTATGCCTATTCTTCATTTACGCACCATTCTATTCACGTCGCGTACTTAAAAATAACTGGCTATGAAAATACAAGACATTAAAAATCGCATATTTTCGGAATTGGAGCCTTTTGCAACATCCAATGGATTTAAGATTGTCAAAAGTAGATTTGCATTAAGCAGGAGAATTGGCAACAGAAGTGAAGAAATATGGTTCACTACAAATTCTTGGGGATTTGAGATACATCTCTTTCCTTATGTCAGTGTGGATTTTAGTGATATAACTGCCATCTGCAATGCCTATGGTTTCCATTTGAATCATTCAGCATTTATAAATCTGAGATTGCTTCAGGCAATAAAATCTAATGGCTTTAATCCGGACTTGCATTGGCAGATGCAAGTGAAAAATACGGATAGATTTGTGCTTACTGACAATAATTTTGCTTGCAACTGGCTCGACCTTAACAATGAGTTATTGCCAATTTTACCTCTTGCTGTGGATTTTATGTCACAATACAATAGTATCGCTGCTTTGGATGCCTTATATAATACAAGACCGATAGAACTCTATTGTCCATATTGTTCCGGACTTGATACTCATTGCATGGTTGGACTGATTTCAGCCAAATTATCTCGTAATAGCGATTACGAGGATGTTAAACAAATGTATCAGCAAATTGTGAAACGGGAAAATTTTACAGTAGAAATGAAATCTTCATTTACACGACTAACGGCCTATCTTGATAATTATGAAGCTGACCGATAAACGATTATGTATTTGGGAGCTTGCGACAACATCATTATCGGCAATGCCTTCATTTTTTACGGTGAAAACCTCGGCTTGATAATGCTGATTGTATTGTCATACGCTTTTTTTAAAAATTGTGGATAACATTAGCAATACTCCGTGCCTCTCCACGACATTGACATACGTGCAAGCCGGTAGGATGTATTTACATTTAGTATTCTCTTTTAATCATCATTCCCAATTAAGTAATCTAATTTTACATTCAGCGCATCTGCAATTTTCTTTGCATTTAAAAGCGAGATTGAACATTCGCCACGTTCAACCATTCCTATATAAGTTTGATGATGACCTGCGCGAAATGCAAGCTCTTCCTGAGAAATGCTCATTGCCAATCGGCATTTGTGAACATTTCGTCCGAATGCTATGTCTGTTTTATTCACTTATGCTATATTTAGTATATAATTTTAAACGTTTAATTTACCGGAATCAACATATTGTATGACACAATTATTTATTCCCTTCATATTGGATAACAAATTAAACCGACCCGAGTTTATGAAATAAAATCATAAATATCTCCCGAGCAATACTTCAATTAAAAGGCAATTTTTTGCAACGGACATTATTGTACAATAAAAATTTATACATTTGTATCTGAATAATAAAATTGATCACAATGTCACAAGCCGACTGCAATAATAAACCTAAATTAAATATGGGTGTATTGAACGATGTAAGCGGAGTAATAGTGTATCATGTCGTAAGAATTCCGAAACGGCAATACGAGGTAAATGAACCATTTGAATTTCCCATCTCGGAAAGAGATTTTTCATCGGCACCATCCTATAAACAAGAAGCGGAGAATCTACTTGAGCAAGCACGGCTCAATGAATTTCCTGAATATCCATCACGAAAAGATTGTCTATTTGTTGCCCGAAATCGTGAAGATATGGACGCGTGGATTCATTATAAATATAGAGATGATTGCGATTTTGTGCTATACAAAATTCTGTTAGAAAAGGGCAAACTTATTTGGCTGGACACCGAATGGTATGAAGGCGCAGCCGAGTTGTTAGCGCCTGACAATATCGTGCTTACTCACAACAAAACATTACCGGAATGCATTTCAAATTATTGGAATGGAGTGCCATACCGTAAAAATGGATATGGATTGATTGAAGGATTGTTCTATGGAACAGCCAAAATATTGTCAAAAGACAAGTATCAGATTCGTAATCGGAAAATAATAAAGGCTTAACAATATATATTATACTACTACGGCGCACCGGAATTCCGGTGCGCCGTAGTAGTATATGTGATGTAGTAGTGGGTAATTAGCGGTTGGCATACATGTCCTCGTAGTAGCGCTGATAGTCGCCCGAGGTTATGTGGTCCATCCAGGGTTGATTGTCAAGATACCAGCGGACGGTCTTTTCGATGCCTTCCTCAAACTGAAGCGACGGCTCCCAACCGAGCTCACGCTGAAGCTTGCGCGAATCGATGGCATAGCGCATGTCGTGACCAAGTCGGTCAGTGACATAGGTTATGAGGTGCTCACTGTGACCTTCGGGATTACCGAGCAGACGATCGACAGTGCGTATGATCACACGTATAAGGTCAATGTTTTTCCACTCATTGAATCCTCCGATGTTATAAGTGTCGGCAACCTTTCCCTTATGGAATATCAAATCGATGGCGCGGGCATGGTCCTCAACGAAGAGCCAGTCACGCACATTTTCACCCTTGCCGTAGACTGGCAGCGGCTTGCCGTGGCGTATATTGTTTATAAACAACGGTATCAACTTTTCGGGGAACTGGTAAGGGCCGTAGTTGTTGGAACAATTGGTTACAATTGTAGGCATTCCGTAGGTGTCGTGATAGGCACGCACAAAGTGGTCGCTCGACGCCTTTGAGGCACTGTAGGGACTGTGGGGATTGTATTTGGTTGTTTCAAGGAAAAATTCAGAACCGTAGGCGTGATGATGTTCGGTCGATGAAGCCGTAGTGGTGAACGGCGACTCAATTCCTTCGGGGTCGGTGAGTTCAAGTGCTCCGTAAACTTCATCGGTCGAAATGTGATAGAACAATTTCCCGTCATATTTCTCGGGCAACGACTCCCAATATTCCTTGGCCGCCTGAAGCAAAGCGAGTGTTCCCATCACATTTGTGCGGGCAAATGTGAACGGATCCTTGATTGAGCGGTCGACATGACTCTCGGCGGCAAGATGTATAATGCCGTCAATTTTATGATCTACGATTATACGACGCATCTCGTCAAGATCAGCGATATCGGCCTTGACAAATGTATAGTTGGGGCGATCCTCTATATCCTTGAGATTGGCGAGGTTGCCGGCATAGGTGAGTTTGTCAAGGTTTACGATGTGATAATCGGGATATTTGTTGACAAAAAGTCGCACAACATGTGAACCTATGAATCCGGCGCCGCCGGTTATGAGTATATTTCGTTTCATTATCTTTATTGTATTTATTGTTTTTACCAATTAGTCAAATAAGCCGAAAAAATTTACTATTGCTTATATTGGTCGACATTGTAATCAAACGGCGAATCAAAGTCGGCAAGCAAAGGATGCTTCGTGTCCTTCTCGCTCAGAATGGCACATGCAGGGTCGATACGCCAATCAATACCGAGCGAATCATCGGCAATAGATATGCCACCATCGGCCTGAGGGGCATAATAATTGTCACACTTGTATTGGAACACGGCAGTTTCGCTCAACACGGCAAAACCATGGGCGAAACCTCGCGGAACAAAAAACTGCCTATGATTTTCCTCACTTAGCTCAACTGCTACATGACGACCATAGGTAGGCGAACCCTTGCGTATGTCAACGGCCAC
Source organism: Muribaculum sp. NM65_B17 (assembly GCF_004793735.1). Taxonomy (NCBI): domain Bacteria; kingdom Pseudomonadati; phylum Bacteroidota; class Bacteroidia; order Bacteroidales; family Muribaculaceae; genus Muribaculum; species Muribaculum sp. NM65_B17. The sequence goes on along the minus strand of NZ_SRYY01000008.1, from coordinate 78,496 downwards.
ATCAAGCACCCGTCCCTTGACACAACGCACAAGCTTGGACTGAGTGTATGGCGGACGCTGGAAATGCAATCCTCTCATAACGCCACGTGTCGAGCATGACTCATTGTCCTGGACAAAATCCACAGGACGCACCTTCTCGTCAAATTCGCGCTTTGAGTAGCTCTCAAAAAAGTATCCTCGAGAATCATTAAACAAGCGCGGCTCAATTATCACCACGCCCTCTATATCGGTCTTTATTACCTCCATCGTTATAATTTGCAGAAATTGAAAAACAATAACCCAAAGTTATCAATCCAAATTTTTACATCCGGTGCGCTCAACCTCCTCTACTACCTTCAGAAGATATTGACCATACTGATTCTTCAGCATCGGGCGCGCAAGCTCAACCATTTTATCACGTGAAATCCAGCCCTGTCGATAAGCGATACCTTCAAGACAGGCAATCTTGAGTCCCTGGCGCTTCTCAAGCACCTCGACATAGATTGAAGCTTCGGCAAGCGAATCATGAGTACCGGTGTCAAGCCAAGCAAAGCCTCGGGGCAAAGTCTGCACCTTCAACTCACCATCCTTAAGAAATTCCTGATTAACAGTAGTGATTTCCAATTCTCCACGTGCCGACGGTTTGATCGCCGCAGCAACATCAACCACCTTATTGGGGTAGAAATACAATCCAACAACGGCATAATTAGACTTAGGATGTTCAGGCTTCTCCTCTATCGACAGGCAGTTACCATTGTGATCAAACTCGGCGACACCGTAACGCTCGGGATCGTCAACCCAATATCCAAACACTGTAGCCTTACCTTCGCTCTCGGCCGTGCGCACAGCCTCCTTCAATATACCGGAAAATCCTGCGCCATGGAATATATTGTCACCCAACACAAGACAAGCAGCATCATCGCCGATGAACTCACGACCGATGATAAACGCCTGAGCCAATCCGTCGGGACTCGGCTGCTCGGCATAGCTAAGATTCACACCATAGTCACTGCCATCGCCCAGCAAACGCTTAAACCCAGGCAAATCCTGCGGAGTTGAAATCACCAGAATATCACGAATTCCGGCAAGCATCAATGCCGAAATAGGATAATACACCATCGGCTTGTCATAAATCGGGAGCAACTGTTTGCTAACCCCTTTGGTAATCGGATACAAACGAGTGCCCGATCCTCCTGCCAAAACTATTCCTTTCATTTCTTAAAGAACGATTAAATGCAACGAGATGAGCCTAAGCGACACCCAATCCCGCTTGATCCAAAATGAATTTTCTGCAAATATAACGCTATTTCCTTAGATAACAAACACCTCCCCACCCCAATTTCACACAACCACAAGTCATTCTCGATGTATTCGCTTAAGTTGCTCGATGCAGCTGCGATTCTTCTCAATGCGCTTACGGTCAAAAATCCATCCCCATTTATTAAAATACTTGACTATAGAGGCTACATGATACTTTAATAATTTGCCACTCTTATAGGAACCTTTTTCATATTCATGTACCACTACGACATTTGGGTAGAACATTGTACGCGACACCTCTCCTATGCGCCTGCAAAGGTCAAGATCCTCAGCATACATGAAGTAACGCTCATCAAATCCTCCTACATGTTTCAAAACAGAACAGCGCATAAACATGAAGCATCCCGATAAAGAAGGCACTTCCATTATACTGTCATATCCGGTCCAATGAAGCTCATACTGATAATCATGTTTCTTTTGATAGCTTTTAATTGGTATGAAGCGACGCCCGATTAAGTCCATTGGCGATGGCAGCAATTTACACAAATGCTGAGTTTCACCTGATGGATATACAATTTTTGGCATTACAAGTCCACAATCAGAGTTAGCATCCATAAACTCACACAATCTTTCAATTACATTGTCGTTCCAATAGATGTCGGGATTGAGTACAACATGGTAGTCAGCCCCCATCTCTATGGATTTCCTGATAGCCACATTATGCCCCGAACCATATCCCAAATTAAGGCTGTGAATGTAATTCACTTTATCGTTGTCCTTAACAAAATCCCTCAATTCATCATTTGAAGAATTGTCGATAATGAACAATCGATCAATATACCCAGTCAAAGCACAATCCAAAAGTCGCTTCAACTCATCGTGTTTGGTATGGAAAGCCACTATTGATGCTGTTATCATAAATACAATTCACTAAAGGTTGTCAATTTTTTTATTGCATGATAAATCTATAAATATTAGATTCGAATCATATTTGAATTATTTAATTGTTAGTACGGAAGCAAAAATGCTCAAGATTTTTCCCACTTTTGGGTAATTTCGTTCCAATGTTTTATTACCTTAGCCGGACTTCCTGCGGCAATGGTATTTTCCGGAACATCCTTGTTTACGATTGAATGCGCACCTATTATAGATCCATCACCGATAGTTACCCCTGGCATAATAATTACTCCTTCACCAATCCACACCCGATTACCTATTTTCACAGGGGCTGTATAATAAGGACGTTTTGTTGGTATTATTAATGGAGAAGTGTCGTTTTTATCCCCTTTATAGCTACCATGGCTGTTATCGGAAATGTATACATGTGAAGCTATTAAAACATCATCCCCTATCGTTACAGATTTCACAGAGGAGATGTGAACATAATCATTGAGCTGAATCCTGTCGCCAAAGTGGATTTTTGAATTACTGTTTCCGTCAGCAATAAAGGCTTCAATACGACAACCGACACCTGTTGTCAGTTTCTTTCCCCAATCAATCATCTTGCCTCCTCTTATTGTAAATGGACGGCGAATAATTCTTTGGCGAGGATATATTAATTTAGTAATTACTAAAAAATACATTAGCTTAATGATATCCCAAACAGAATATTTATTACATACTGATTCTATTATCATATCCGAGAGAATATATTTGTTGCAACACTATTATATCTTAGGACCAGAATAAAAATCAGTTTTTTTGATAAAATCTTAAATATCGTTCTGCCATAGCAGATGATGTGAGCTCTTTATCATAAAAACTCTTTAACAGAATTCCTTTACTTGATTTTGTTGCAGACAATACAGAATTAACAAGGGATGGAATATCATCAATATGATAAAATGAAACATAATCAGAGTCAACAATTGATTTAAGTATAGGAATATCGGATAAGACAGTAGGTAATCCTAAGGATGCCGCTTCAACAAATGCTAATGGAAATCCTTCAGATCTTGTACACATTATAAATATATCATAGAATTGGAGATAATCAGTAGAATTTGGACGAAAACCTAGAAATAGACATCTTTCTGATACTTTTAGTTTACCGGCAAGTTCAATTAATTTGTTTCGTTCTTCGCCATCACCAACTGCAATGAACGCATAATCAGGAAGTAAAGGTAATGCTTTTATAATTTGTTCCAGTCCTTTTCTCTTATTTATACCAGAATTAGTTCCTATAATTCGATATTTCGACTTTAAATTTTTGATTAGACAATAATCTTTTTCATTATTTATATCATTAATCAAAAAACTCCTCCCATTAAATATTACAGAGCTTTTATGTCTGATTTTTTTAGATAAATGAATTAAAGTATGAGAATTGAGAACAGCTATCTTATCGTGACATTTTAGATATTTATGCCAAAGTAATGATCCAATAATAGATTTGGCGATATTGAATGATTTATTAAGTTCAATTATTGAGATTGGTTGATGTAGTGTGGATATTAATTTACAAGAAGAAGCCCTTATTTTTTTCTTTATTTTATATGCATATTTATCAGCCCTAAAACCATGAGTATGTATAATATCCCATTCTTGAGGATTTACATCCTCACTTGTATAGATTTTCTTTGCAGGACATGGAATTTCAAGTCCAAATTTATCTGTAAAATAAAAAATACAACACTCATGTCCAAGTGAAATGAATTCTCGACATAAATCTCTAGCGACTATTCCTGGACCAGATTGTTCCAGACTCGGCAAAATCATTGCTATCCTCATAGTGTATATCTCGATAAATAAAAATTATACGGAATAATCTTATTGGGATCTACATTCAAATTAAACATTACGTATGCCAATATTACAAGCCCAACAATATATATATATTTAGAATTATTTTTGATTATATATAATGGAGATGTTAACAATATCGGTTCAACGCTCAATAAAATGTTCGACATACGCGCTCCTATTATTGCAAAATCATTAAAACAAATAAGCCAACAAATGCCTACTGAATAAGAATAGAATAGCGCTTTAAAATAAGGTTGCGTTTTTGAAATGGCATCATAATAATGATATAACGCAAAAAATATCATTAAACATTTAATCGCGTTCATATTTGTCCAAATGCCAAGACTTTGAGCATAACCAGAATCACCATATGCAATATAAGCATCAAGTCTATCATTTATATCCAATAAATTTTTCAACACTGATCCTAAAGGATATATTGAACCAACGATAACACTGAATACAAGAGCTTTAAGCAATATTTTCTTACTAAATTCTGCACGAATAGCAAAATAAGCTAAACAAAAAATTAATGCAGTAAAATGTATTGTAATGGCGAATGTCCATATAAATAAAAATTGCTTATATTTTTTCTCATATATATATCGCACTGAATACAAACATATGGCACTCGCCATACCGACACGTATCTGTATCATTTCTTTTAGCGCATAATTATGCACAAAATAGACAAGGATACAAACAAAGATATATTTTGTATATTTATTATATGATTTAATGTTAAGAGATACGGATACTGATGCAATAATAATAAACATAATAACAGGCTGTTTAGTGACTAAACTTATCAGCCATAGAAACAGATTAAATCCAATATCAGATGATGCAAAAAAATTTCCTTTGGTTATATTAATGAATATTTGTGAGTATGAATCCCAGTCTGCATTATCGCATCTAAGACCGGCCAATAAAATTAATATGCTGCCCACAGTAAAGATTAGAGCAGTTCTATGTATTCTTTCTATCTTATTTAAGTCAATAAAAGACAGAGCAGTCAAGAAGCTAAAAATGCAATAATAGACGGCCATAGAAAACAATAGATATATCTTATCGTTTTATCACCCGATATAATAACCTGAATAATTTGTTAGATACAAGAAAAAGATATAATCGTTTTCTTATTTTTGCACGAAATGGCAACCATGAACCCATCGGATGATGGATAGTATAGGAATTTTCATTGATATTGAGAGTAGCCAAATCAGGACAAAAATAATGACTTGGATAAATCACCATATTTCCATCGATACTAATTATCTCTTCCTTTAGTTCTAAGGATGGATTTGCCTCTTTAATAATTTTATATATATGATCTCCTATAACTAATGGATTAGCTTCATTTTTAAAATCTAAATTATTATAATATTCCAAAATCTCACCTAATATAGGGTGCTTTTTTATACATCCAAATACTCCTGCTTGCATTCGTAATCCTGATTCCAATCCCCAAAATGCATCATGAAACAAAAAAGGATCTAATGACTGGATAAGTTCTTCATCAGTATCAAGATACACACCTCCAATATCATACATGACCTTTATTCGTATATAATCTGAAGCAAATGCCCACTTTTTACAATCATAAGCTTTTTGTAAAAATGCAGATGCTGACATATCAAAATTACTTTCATTCCAAAGCCTAAACTCCCAATCGGGCAAAATTTTTTTCCAATGGTCTATGTAGCGTTGGTTTTTAGGCGGGATAGGATTGCCTCCAATCCACACATAATGTATAATTTTGGGTATCATATAATTCTTCTCAGTAGAGTATAAATTTTAAATAAAAATAAATTATGGCATATAATATTTTTAATCTTTATAGACATATTCTTATTCCCTATGATTTTAGAATAATATTCATTCGCTATATTATAATCACACATAGAGAAAGCAGTATTAAAAATGAGTTTATCGTATATATTATTAATCTCATTTTTATCAACTTGTGTAATGGTTTGATTTTTTTGTATAAAATCCAATTTTATTTTGCGCATATTCTCCATAAAGATGACCATTTTATCAGAAGTGGCAAATTGACTTACCGATCCTTTTCTTAAAGTATATGTTGAAGTACTCACTGGAATGTAGTCTAACGTTCCATATTTGCATAACTCCAGATACATAGGTAAATCTTCAGCTAAATATCCTTGATTGTTAAAATCAATCATATTAAAGTAATCAATAGCATCCCTCCTATACATTATAGTCAGTGTGGGAATAAAAAAACCTTCCAAGATTTTATTCAAGATTTCCTTGTTATTTATCTTACAATTACCTAATATGCTCCCATTTATTTTGTTTTTATAAACTAAAAATTGATTGTAATCCGTATAGCACAAAATGCATTTAGGATTCATATCCATATATGACACTTGTAATCGCAACTTATCCCTATTGTGCCACCAGTCATCTCCAGCACATTCTGATATGTATTTCCCTCGACAAGCTTTTAAACAGTCATTATAATTAATTAGAATGCCCTTATTGGGCGCTTTTTCCAAAAGTATTATATTATCATGAATACCCGCATATGACGAACAGATTTCCCTTGTCTTATCGGAAGAAGCATCTTCTCCAATTATTATTTCAATTGGGAAATCACAATCCTGATTTAATATACTATCAATTGTTCGTGATATTGTCTGCTCTTGATTATAAGCAAGGACAATTACTGATACCATAGGGAGTCCCATCATAAATTACAATATCGTTCAAATATCTTTTGTCGTTTCTTATTTTCATGCACTACCATATCAATAATTACCCCCATCAATTCAGTGGTTAACAAATGTTTACAATGCCTAATTATTGTCTTAATATTTTTCCCAGATAAAACCAAACGGCATAAATCATATCTTTTTAGTCGCAATAAAATTTTCTTTGGGTATTGAGGCTTTAAATCGTTATATATATATTCAAGTGCCGAATATACTGACCACATAAAATTAAACTTTTTATTAAAATCAGATGATTGGCATGTCGTTTCTGCACCAACACTGTAAACGACATCAAATTTAGGTGTATAATGTATATCTCCCTGTTGTGCCAGATAGCATAAAAACACAATGTCATCTGCGCTAAAAGATCTTTTTAAGAGTTCTTTTAATTTTTCATCAGATAAAGCACTTCGTCGAAACATCAACGTAGGAGTAAATACTATATGTTCAAAAAAGATTATTTTATCTAAGTTTCCCTCTGGAACTTCAGATCTAAAAGGTGGCGTAATAATTTCTTTAGTCCTACAATCAAAGTGTTTCATCTCACTATGAATACCTACACATGAAGGATGTTTTTCCAGATAATCTAATTGATATTGAAGCTTCTTCTTATTACAATAAAAATCATCTCCAAAACAAAATGAAACATATTCGCTTCTACTTTCCAGTAAACATTCGAAACTATTTCGATATACTCCTTTATTCGGACTTTCAGGCATTAATCGTATTTTATCAGGATATCGCTTACAATATCTTTTAACAATATTCCGAGTATTGTCTGTTGAAGCATCTTCTCCTATCAGTATCTCATAACTAAAATCTGTCACTTGTTCTAAGATGCTTTCAATTGTTCTTGATATGGTATTTTCTTGATTATATGTCAATACTATTACAGTGACCTTTGATTTTTCCATATTATAGAATTTTATCTTTTACACTAAACATTCTTCTTAGTTTTCTAAAAGAAATAAAACACATAAAAATTGACATAACTCCCATAATAAAATATGAAAGCCAGATAATTTTAATAAAGCTTCCAACAAATACCAATATTGGAAGGAATATAAAAATAAAACTATCTTTTAATATCCTTAAATCGATACTATAATTATAATAGTGGTAATTTGTTAAATAGTATAATATATTCATTATAATATATACGACAACTATGCTTATACCTAAACCAATTAATCCAAAGATATAATACATAGTGCCCCCAATTATAAGATTAAATGTATTTCCTAAAATTCCTTCTGTCCACAAAAAAAGTTTTTTATTCCCTTTTGAAAATGATATATAACCCATTGGAAATGACAATGCTCTAAATATAATACCGATACCCATCCACCTCATTAATGGGAGAATAGGATAAAAAGAATCTGTCAATAAAAGTTGTATTATCAATGGAGATGTTAATATCAACAAACAAACTATTGGTGCAATCAAAGTTAGCACAACCTCAATTTGACGATTTACTACAACTCGCATTTTAGTATTATCATTTGATACTGCTGTCAATCTTGGGAAATAATCTAATGCCATCGCTGTAAAAATCATCCCTACATATTGGTTCGCAATAGAATTAGCAGCTTGAAACAAGCCAACATTTTCAATCGAGCCAAATATTCTTATAATATTATTTAAGACATAATTAGCCACAGTGCCCATCATTGCACCCGCCAATAATGTCAATCCCATAGAAATTAAATTCTTGATAGATTCCTTATTTTCCTTAATAATAATCTTTATTTTATCAAATTTTATATTACGGCGAATAGAATAATAATAAAATACGAACATTGATACTGACAATATAATCATTGCAGGGACAATTCCGCCTATACCATAAAAATAATATAAAGGAACTCCGGCGATTAGTCCTACAGAAGCCCCAATTAGCGAGGCAAAAGATAATGGTTTGACATAATGTAGTCCTTGCAATATTGACATTTCACCACCACCTAAAACTGTAAAAAAAACCATTATCGACAGAGCAATAAACCCCATAGTATATCCTGTGGTACCAAATGTCAATTTACTCAATAATGGACTAAATATAATACATATAAACGCTCCTAATATTGCCGTACATAGAATCAATTTACGAGAAAGGGTAACTATTTTTGCTAAAGACTCTTTATTTTCTTTATTTACAGCAATTTCCTTTACTATAGCCAAATTTAACCCAAGTGATGCAAATTGGCACAAAGTGTTGCCAGCGACATTATATAGCGACGATATGCCCATTCCATTCGGCCCGAGAAATAATGCGACAAATTTACCCCGTATTAAGTTTACTATAATTTGAAAAAATTGAACTCCCCCAAATGCAACCGTTCCTTTTATTATGCCTCTATAATTATTTTCGCCGCCAAGTGAATTCATATATTTTATACATCAATTTAAAAGATTTAAGGCCACTACGCATTGCTAAAATTTTTAATCGATTAACTTTACCATTCAATAATGACCATTTTATATGTCCATAACTATGTTTTATCTTTTTCTCAATATTTATTTTATCTTTTATACTGAATTTATTTGTGCATAAGATGACGATACAGCGCGACAAATCATGGAACTGCATTATTGCCGCTCTTTCCATTTCAAGTGAAGAAGCTCCAAATTCCTTTTCAATTAAATTTAAAATAGATATATCTGAATCAAGAATATCAAATGTTTTAACGCTTACTCTATTTGTTATTGATTCTGGATTAATTCTATAATAATATTTAGCATCGACAAAAGCTACTCCATTAGTCTTAAGGAGTATATATCTTGACATCAATTCGTCGTCTGCAAGAGAGGATGAATTGATATCAAAAAAATCAAAAATATTCATAAGAATATTTTTTTTTATCGCCGCACAATTAAACCCAATAGCCCATCCATTCAACGTATCTTTTACTAATTCTCTTCCTTTGTATTTCTTTGTCGTATTTACTTTTGGGAGAGGCAAGGTAACTCCAATTGAAGCCCCATACTCGTTTACAAAAACCATTTCGCCTAATACCAAATCTAACGATGCACTTTCTATCGCAAAATAAAAATTTGATAAATAATCCTTCTCTATGTAATCATCTGAATCAAGATAAAGAATCCATTCTGAATTAGCCATTTCTATAGCTTTCTTCCTAGGCTGAAAAGCACTTCCTGAATTCTTAGAAGCTTTATAAGCTATTATTCTATTATCTTTATCAATATAATTCTTAATAATATCAGAGGTCCTGTCATTAGAACAATCATCAACAATTACAAGTTCCCAATTATGAAATGATTGTGCTATAACACTATCAACTGCTTCGCCAATAAACTTTTCAGCATTATATGCTGGCATAACAATCGAAAAGAAAGGCTTTTTGGCATCGTCTATTTCCATGCGTTTATTAGTCGTATTACTTCGTTAACCTCTTCATCAGTTATTACGGGCGATATGGGTAGTGACAGTTCTTGAGCATGAATGCGCTCACTAATCGGAAACGACCATGAATTCCAGTCGCTGTAACACTCCTGCTTGTGAGGCGGTATGGGATAGTGGCTTATTGTCTGTACCCCATTGTCGGCAAGGTAATCGTGCAACGCGTTGCGGTTATCGGCAAGTATAGGGAAAATATGGAACACATGAGCATCCCAGTCCTTTACCGTTGGAGTAACTATTCGAGGGTTGGTTATTCCTTCGATATACATGCGGGCCACCTCCTTGCGGCGAGCGTTGTCCTCATCGATGTGACGCAACTTAACATCAAGCACCGCTGCCTGAATCTCATCCATGCGACTGTTACGTCCTGTGTACTTGAACACATATTTACGTGACGAGCCGTAGTTGGCAAGCGCACGTATGGCTGTGGCAAGCTCCTGATCATCAGTAGTCACTGCACCGGCATCACCAAGTGCTCCAAGATTCTTTCCCGGATAGAAGCTGTGTCCGGCTGCATCGCCGAGCGAACCTGTGCGACGGCCATTGAACTTGCAACCATGAGCCTGAGCATTATCTTCAATAAGCTTAAGCCCATATTTCTTACACAGCTCTCCGATCTTGTCGGTATAGGCACATTGTCCGTAAAGATGCACTATCAGCACGCCCTTGGTTCGTGGAGTGATTGCGGCCTCAATCTTGTCTGGGTCGATCTGATAAGTAGTTATATCGGGCTCAACAAGCACCGGCACCAATCCGTTTTCGGTTATGGCAAGAATGGATGCGATATAGGTATTGGCTGGAACTATCACTTCGTCGCCCGGTTTCATTATACCAAGCTCGATATAGGCACGCAAAATCCATATCAGGGCATCAAGACCGTTGGCACAAGTGATGCACTCATTCGTCCCGATAAAATCGGCATAGTCCTTTTCAAACTTTTCGACTTCCTTACCTTGAAGGTACCATCCCGAATCAACTACACGTGATACGGCTTCTTTAATTTCATCACCGTGACTTTCAGTCACTTTCTTTAAATCTAAAAACTTTATCATAATTATATTTTTTTTACAAATTTCGCCGGAGTCCCAAACCAAAGCTCATTGTCTGGAATATCTTTTGTGACGATGCTTCCGGCCCCAATCATTACATTTTTCCCTATAGTATGGCCGGCTATGATAGTAGAGTTGGCCCCTATTGATGCACCACGTTTTATGACTGTTCTTTCGAATTTCTCAGGATAAACCTTTGAGCGCGGAAACAGATCGTTGGTAAAAGTGACATTTGGACCGATAAATACATCATCTTCGATTTCCAAACCGTCCCACAACTGAACTCCCGACTTAACAGTCACATTGTCACCAATCACGACATCGTTCTCAATCAGAACATTAGCGCATATATTGCAGTTTCGACCAATTCTAGCCTCAGGAAACACTACACAAAACTGCCAAATATTAGTTCCTTCGCCGATATTTGCTGATTTCACATCAGATAATGGATGAATCATTTTTATATTCTATAAAATTATTGTAATCACGTATATAGTCATCTTCAGTATAGCCTTCTGACGCTAGAACCATGCATACAGCCCCTGACGAGAAATCATCAAGTGTTCGCCATATACCTGGTACAATGTATAATCCTTGATAGGGTCGATTAAGCAAAAAGGTACGCTTCACGTTTCCATCATCAAGAGTAACTGTAAAGCTTCCGCTTGCCGCTATAATCAACTGACTAAGTTCCTTATGAGCATGCCCTCCTCTACTTTCCCCTCCTGGAACATCATATAGATAGTAGGTACGTTTAACTTCAAACGGCACTGTATCATAATTTTCTACAACCGAAAGATTACCTTTCCGTTCACTATGATGTTTATTAAGCCCTATCATCGAGCAGTCGTAAACAGTTGATTTTTTCATGCCGCTATGCCATAATAGAGCGAAGCGGCAATAAAAAGAGTTAAATCACCCCCCCTAATTGTGAATTTATGTTAACATACAACATGTAATCATCATAATTCCTTATGTAATCCTCTTCCGAGTATCCTTCGGAGGCAAGGACCAGACATATCGAACCTGAGGAAAAGCTCTGTTCTGATGCCCATATTCCTGGTGGGATATGTAATCCATAGAACGGGCGATTCAGTAATACGGTTCTTTTATTCATTCCATCATCAAGAACAACCTCAAAACTCCCGCTCGCAGCAATCAAGAATTGATGGCATTCTTTGTGTGCATGAGCTCCGCGAGCTTCTCCACCCGGGATGTCAAACGAATAAAATACTCGCCGAATATCAAACGGTACATTAATTCCCGGATGGATAGGTGTTATATTTCCTGCCCTGTTTTCAATCTTTGGCAACTCAATAACAGAGCAGTCGTAAACATTAGGATTCTTCAACATTTAATATATTTCAATTTTAATGACAAATAGCGGCCTATTGGAGTTTCTATATATCTGTAAACTAATAAACTTGTTATTAATGAGATTATAAATGTAATAGACATTATCAAATATATGTTAATGCTTAAATTCAAATGGCTAAAAACAGTTATTGATACATTAATTATAATCTGATGCAACATATAGAAGCTAAAGCTTATATTTCCAAATATCAATAGAAAGCGGTTATTGAGCAGTATGGAAATACCCCCCCCCGATTTGTTAAATACAGTTAAAGTCAATATCAATATAGCCATAGGCATCCACCACCATGCACATGGGGAATAACATTCAGCAATATAAGGATATATACATATAGCAATTCCTAAAATCAGTAACGGAATAATTTCAATTAATGTCCTAAATGATATATGCATATCTGTTATTCGTTTAACAAATACACTTGATTCTATTGAAATGTATAATTGCCATAGTAACATTCCTATTATGAAATCAATAAGTCGTGTCAATGGACAAATATATGCAATATAATGTATCTTATCTTGGGGAATAATGTTTATCAAAACCAGATATGCCGAAACTATTATACCCATAGAATAGACGGCCTTCTTTCTATTTCTAACAAATATTCTTATTAGAAATGGAAAAGCACAATAAAAAAACATTAAATCGGACAAACACCAAGATACCGCATTTCCTGAAAAATATATGCTTTGAAAAGGAAACCAACTCTGCAATAAAACAATATTTGGAATCAATTTCAAAATCACATTAAAATTTAATAATGTGGCAATAATCTGAATTATCAACCAATTTAATAAACAAAATATATGAAGAGGATAAACTCTTATCAGACGCTTAAATATAAAATGTCGATAATGAAAATCCGATGATAACACTTTATTTTCATATCCAACACATAATACAAAACCACTAAGAATTAAGAAAAAATCCACTCCACAAGGGCCACCAGCATCGAACCACCCTTTCCCATTTATTGGAAAATGATGGAGGAATATCATAATAGCAAATATTCCTCGTAGTGATTGCAAAGATCCAATCATCTCAACGATTTTTAAATTCTTGGTAGTCGCGGATATAGTCGTCCTGAGAGTAAGGAGTTGAAGCGAGTATCAATGCAAGTGAGTTGGTTGAGAAGTTGTTCATCTCCCGCCAAATGCCTTTAGGCACATAGAGCCCGTAGTAGGAGCGATTAAGTGAATAAGTCGTCTTATTAATGCCATCGTCAAGGACTACATCAAAGCTTCCTGAAAGAGCTACGATAAATTCCTCATTTTCACGATAGGCATGCCCTCCACGATGCTCTCCTCCGGGTACATCATAAATCCAATAGGTACGCTCGATTTTAAACGGTATTTGCTTAAACTCCTCGATGAATGACAGATTTCCGCGTTTGTCCAAAAACTTGGGCAACTCAATTATGCGCGGACCATTTTCAATATTCATAGTCATCAATTATATGTAAATCAGGAACGTATTTCGTATATGGTCAAGATGTGGCGACGGGTTGGTAGTGGGCTGCACAACGGCGTTTCAACATGTCGCGGTCGGCGGCCATCAGGTCGGTATTGACAAATATCGCGGCCCTCATGCGGGCTTCGGCTCGACTCGTACATTCAAACCGTCCAAACTCCCTTATCTGTCGACACCAGTCAAGCATCTTGTCAAAGTACCATCGACTTCGGTTGTCGGGCACCGATGCAGGATTGCGCATCATCAGGCGACCTATTATCTGAAATATTTCAGTGTCGGTTATGCGCTTGTCACCCTTAAGCCATGCCTGATACACGCGTTCACAGTGTCGGTCGACAAACTCCTGCGGAGCCTTCCTTCCGCGAGCTATTCGATGAGCAGCATCATAGACACCGAGCAGCGAAGTCACCAGCGTTATGTCTACATGGGCTATATCACGCTCAATTTCGGCCACAATGTATTTCAGCTCCTCAAGAGCGTTGCGCCCGGCAATAGTCGCAGAAGGCATTCCCAAGCAATTCTCGCAAGTGCAATAGTGCTGAACCAAGCTGCTTACGCTTGCCACATAGTCACTCCCGTCACGCGGGCTCAATCGGTCCGGCTTAGGCATTGTTTACTAAATATTTTTGATTTATTAAAATGCGCAGGCAATCATCGGGCATTTCGTCACTGATGATGACAAGCCGGTTGCACCAAGATAGTAGTCATACTCTTCCCTAAGTTGCGATTGCGACTTGGATTCACGTTCAGTGCGCTCCCCAATCAGCAACTTTCCCGACAAGAGCATATCCATATCGCCGTCAGTCACGCCTATTAGTAATGCGGTCAATGCCTTACCCCACGGATTGGTTATGTTATTACACAGTCGGTCAAATCGGCTACGGGCCAATTCATATAAATTCATGTCACCGAGAATCTTGCTCGCAGTCATCAACAGCAACTGCAACTTTGCATCAGTCTTGGCATTATCTATGCTCAACGAGTCAAACCGTCGACAAAATACGCTCAACGGCGCCGTTATAGAGGCATCAAGTTTTGTCCTGCCGTGATAAGCTCTTAACGCTTTAAACAGTCGCGGCACAAAAGCCTCAATCTGGTCATAAGCTCGTTTGGAGTCCTTGGCAAATTCCAATACCCGCACGTAATCAGCCTTTATGTCATAGACCACCGCCGAGAGGAACTGTGTGACGGCTATGACAATCTTTCCGCTGCGCGAACCTTTGCGTGATATATAACGCCCGGTCAGTCCGGGAAAGTCACCGTCAACAACTTGAACAAGGTCACCTTCGGCAAGCTCCACCTCATCGGTAGCATAACACGGAATCTTATTGCCGTAGAAACGAGCAATTGTCCTGAACGTATCGAGAGCCGCCTCAGTAACTTTTACATAACGATAATCGCCCGAATGATTGAGTACAAAGGAAAATCCGTTGGCTCGACTACAAAGATTCTTGACAGTTTCCTCGCTACCACGAACAAAAACATAATGAAACAATAATGGCCGCTCTATACGCTTAACCTCCCCGCCGTGCTGCTCTATTTCAATAAAAGACGGAGCAAACACATCAAGCTGAGAAGCCGTAGCAGCATTGAATTTATCAATAGCAAACTCGGCACTGTTACACCGTGGTGCTGTAGGAGCAATATAGTTTAATAAAAACCAGCTGACCTCCTGATTGTTCATCCAAATAAATATGCCTGAATCTTGTGTGTGGATATAGCTTTCACATGGAACGACATTTCATATATCACTGATTTATAGACACATAAGATATACTACCTATCGAACTTCCGAAAACTTCAAATCTCTTTCCATTGATTTAAAATCTAAAATCTCTTGGGAAGAGATTTCGTGTTTTTACAAAATATTGTCCTACAATAGCATATCCAATCACATTGCGAGCCAATTTGGAAACAATTGTCATTTTCAACAGCTATGTCATTGATTCGTGACTCAATTAAATTCATTGATTGACTTGTATATTTCCGTGAAAAAGATTAATTTTGCCACGTATAAGTATCTCTTCCCAAGAGATTTGAATTGGGTTAACGCATAAAATAAGGCCGTTACCGATTTAACATCAGAACGGCCTTATTTGGTTGAACTGAATCAAACAATATAAAGTATAATCACAGGAGCTCAAAAATAATCCTATTCAGTTCAATATGTCGATAAGGTTTTCTAATAATAATTTAGTTTCAATCGGCTACTGATATACGGTGCAATCACAGATAGACTGCAATCTCAAATACCATGCCCTGCACCGGCTTGCGGGTATATCGGCTCGATGACTCATAGACGCGATTGGTGTCAAGATTTGAAATCTTGTAGGCCAACGTTATCAACGCCGGTCCTAACCGCAATGTAGGCCCCACCGACACTCCAAATGACACGTTGTTGCATTTATATTCAACCTCCTGCCATTTTTTACCCGTCTGGCGATAGATAGTGCAATAGTGGTTGGTGCTAAATCTCACCGAAGGCGTGATGTTAAGCCCTATTCCCGCATTGCCTATCCGAAAAATCGGTGCTGTATCGATTACGATCGACGGCTCAATATAGAGCGATGTGTTCTGCGCATAATCATTATAATAGTGATTGCAGCAACAATCATCATAACCGCCAAACAAATCAAACAGAAGTCCTGCTTCCGATATTTCGCCCCACACACCAAGACTTCCGCCAATTCCGATGTGCTTGTCAACCATATAGTGATAGGAGAATCCCACATTATAATTGTCACCGTCAATGCCTAAGTTTACACCTACTCGGTTGGAATCCTCCTGACACCACACATTAGCAATGATAAAAACTGAAAACAATATGCATAGACATCTTTTCATCCTTAAATGAGTTTGATTGGTTATATTTACCATCAGCATCGCCACGTGCCCGACACCAATGCTTATCGTTTACCCCTAAGAGTATAAAAGCCCGATTATCCCCTATCCTTTTATCTTAAAAAATATTAATCGCTCAAAAGCCGCCGTTTTCCACAATCAACTCACCCCAACAACATCCAACTCTCGATCACATTCCCACATAAATATCAATGCCCGGAAGCATATCGCTTTCCGGGCATTGCACATATTCCAACAAAACAGATTAACTATTTATTAATAATTATTTTTTTTACGCTCAAAGTAGCCTTGTTCCTTTCCGCATACCGGACATTTGCCGGGAGCCGACTTACCCTTATGGATATATCCGCAGTAACGGCACTGCCATTCCTCTTCCTCCGAGTCACGGAACACGCTTCCGCTTTCTACGCGTTCGAGCAGCTTCAGATAACGAGCTTCATGACCCTGTTCCACCTGTGCAACAAGTTTGAAGTGTGAAGCAATGCGAGGAAATCCCTCCTCCTGTGCAACACGTGCAAACTCAAGATACATGTCTGACCACTCCTCATGCTCACCGGCAGCAGCTTCACGCAGGTTACGTGCCGTATCGCCAATGGGTCCGGCAGGATATGACGCGGTTATCTCAAGCATTCCCTCATCAAGATAGCTGAAGAAACTCTTGGCATGAGCATATTCCTGCTCAGCCGTTTCAAGGAATATAGCGGCTATCTGCTCGTAACCTTCATTCTTGGCCACTTCGGCAAATATTGTATAACGACCGCGAGCCTGCGATTCCCCGGCAAATGACTTAAGCAGATTCTGCTCAGTACGTGTACCTTTGATGCTTTTATTATCCATAATACAAATTATAAAATTTATTCTTTTTTTTCAATTATACTATTTTAACGCTGGACTAATTAAATTGTTCAACGCTCCGAAACTATTTCTCCGGCATTAAAATTGCATATTTATGCATTATATGTTAACAAAAGCAATAAAATACGACAAAATATCGAAAATAGTTAAACTTTTATCCCTAAAATTTGTATTTTAATAAAAATGGCTGTATATTTGCAGCATAAAACAATTAATATATGTCATATATATACAACATAAATCATTGGTGGCACATCGATAATAAATATCGATGGCAATGACATGTTATAATTGATCTATATCTACAATTAAATACATAACTGCATTTAAATACATAACTGCATTTTAGAGAGCCGTCGATATTACATCGATGGCTTTTTTGTTAACATCACTATTACGACAAAACGAAAAAACAATGAACAACTACCATCATCACACCCTCCCGGTAAACGATGCCGGATATTACGGCCGATTCGGTGGAGCCTATATTCCCGAAATCCTGCACCACAATGTGGAGATGCTCACCCAGGCATACTACCGCTATATCGACGACCCGCAATTCATCCAGCAGTTCAACGACCTGATGCGCGACTACGTAGGGCGTCCGTCACCGCTGTATCGCGCCGGCCGACTGAGCGAACTCTACAACACCAACATATACCTTAAGCGTGAGGACCTAAACCACACAGGAGCTCACAAGATAAACAACGCCATAGGCTCGGTGCTGCTGGCAATGCGCATGGGCAAGAAGCGCATCATCGCCGAAACAGGAGCCGGACAACACGGCGTAGCCACGGCGACTGTATGTGCACTCATGGGACTTGAATGCGTAGTCTACATGGGAGCAACCGATGTAGCACGACAGCAGCCCAACGTAGAGCGCATGAAGATGCTCGGAGCCACTGTGATTCCAGTCGAAAGCGGCAACATGACCCTAAAGGATGCGACAAATGAAGCCATACGCGACTGGTGTTGCAACCCCGACAGCTTTTATGTCATCGGAAGCACCGTGGGTCCTCATCCCTACCCCGAAATGGTGGCACGCTTCCAGTCGATAATCAGTGAGGAGATAAAGTCACAGCTCATGTCACACATAGGTCGCGAAAATCCCGATTACGTAATAGCATGCGTAGGCGGAGGCAGCAATGCCGCAGGTGCCTTCTACCATTTCATCGACAATCCCGATGTAAAACTTGTAGCTGCCGAAGCGGCCGGACTGGGAGTCGACACCGACAAGACCGCTGCAACAATACAGGCAGGCACCGAGGGCATAATACACGGTGCACGCACATTGGTGATGCAGACACCCGACGGACAGATAATAGAACCCTACTCCATATCGGCAGGTCTTGACTATCCGGGCATAGGCCCCTTGCATGCTTATCTTGCATCAACAGGTCGCACAAAAGTACTGCCCGTGACCGACGACGAAGCACTGAGAGCGGCATTCAGGCTGACACGCATCGAAGGCATAATCCCGGCCCTTGAATCGGCCCACGCACTCGGAGCTCTCGACAAAATGGACTTCAAGCCCGACGACATAGTGGTAGTAAACCTCTCAGGGCGCGGCGACAAGGACATGCACACCTACATGGCTTATAAAGACAAATATTAAAACTCACTGACAAGATGAAAAGATACAACCTCATTGTAAAATCGCGCATGATTCCGGCCGATCTGGAAACCCCGGTAGGCATCTACCTCAAGATTCGCGACCTCTATCCCGAGTCGGCACTACTTGAAAGCTCCGACTACCACACATCGCAAAACTCCATAAGCTACATCGGTGTCGACCCCATAGCCTCATTTGTAGTCGTCGATGAAGCCATAATCGCCACCTACCCCGACGGTTCGTCACAACGCATTGAAGTGACCGGCGACACAGATGTTGTCGACATGCTTCGCGACTATATCGAGTCCTACGACATCGCGGGAGAAACATCGCCCGGGGCCAACGGCTTTTTCGGCTACACAGGCTACGATTGCGTGCGTTACTTTGAAAAAAGCGTACCTGTTCACGGCAAGGACAGCTGTCTCACCGGAATACCCGATATGAAATATGTGCTATACCGCTATATAATAACGGTGAACCACTATAAGAACCAGATGACGATATACGAGCATCTGTCCGACGGTGATGAATCGGGAATCGACGAGATAATAAGCATCCTGCACAATAACAACATGGCCCAATACTCATTCAGCACCACAGGCGAGGCATCGTCACCGATTACCGACGAAGAGTACAAGGTTATGGTGCAGCGGGGAATCGCCCACGCATTACGCGGCGATGTGTTCCAGATTGTGCTGTCACGCCGATTCTCCCAAACCTTCTCAGGCGATGAATTCAATGTTTACCGTGCGTTACGCTGCGTCAACCCGTCGCCCTATCTGTTCTATTTTGATTTCGGTTCATTCCGCATTTTCGGTTCATCACCCGAAACTCATCTGCGCATCAGCGGACATGACGCCTACATTGACCCGATAGCCGGCACATTCAAACGCACCGGAAACGATGCCCGTGACCATGAACTTGCCGAGGCTCTGCTTGTCGACGAGAAGGAAAATGCCGAACACATAATGCTCGTCGACCTTGCTCGCAACGACCTCAGCCGAAGCGGCGGACGCGTCAATATTGAGTTTTTGCGACAAATTCAATACTACTCCCATGTCATACACATGGTATCAAGAGTTCATGCCACACTTCCCGAGAATACGAATCCCTACAGATTGTTTGCCGACACATTCCCCGCCGGAACACTAAGCGGAGCACCAAAGGTAAAAGCCATGCAGCTTATCGACATGATCGAGCCTCACAACCGCATGATATATGGCGGCTGCATCGGATTCATAGGATTCAACGGCGACCTGAACCAGGCCATTACAATAAGGAGTTTCTTCAGTTACAACAACACCCTATATTCACAAGCCGGAGCCGGAGTAGTGGCACATTCCATTCCCGAAAACGAGCTTCAGGAAACCAACAACAAGTTAGACGCACTGTTCAACGCAGTGAAGTATGCCGAAACATTCGGACATTAACCCTTAAAAACCTAAATGCAATGAAACTATTGATACTTGACAACTACGACTCGTTTACTTACAACATCGTACACTCGGTAAGAGAAATGGGAATAATCCCCGATGTAATACGCAACGACAAAATATCGCTCGACGACATCGACCGATACGACAAGATAATAATATCGCCGGGACCGGGCATACCGTCGGAAGCCGGTGTGCTGCCACAGATGCTCAAGCGTTACTCACCGGTGAAGCCGATACTCGGAATATGCCTCGGCGAACAGGCCATAGGCGAATGCTTCGGAGCTCGACTCAAAAACCTCTCGACAGTATATCACGGCATTCAATCGACGATCGACATAACCGCAAGCGACTATCTGTTTGAAGGGCTTCCCGATAAAATAGAAGTTGGACGCTATCACTCTTGGGTCGTCGACCGTGAGGATTTCCCCGACAACGATCTTGAAGTGACGGCAATGAGCAGCGACGGCAACATCATGGCCATCCGTCACCGGATATACGATGTGCGGGGAGTACAATTCCATCCCGAATCAATACTCACCCCGTCAGGCGACACTATAATAAGGAATTGGATTAATCATTAAAACACGACTAACGATGAAGGATCTATTATATAAAATGTTTGAACACAAAAGCCTTTCGCGCAATGAGGCGCGCGATGTGCTGCATAACATTGCTGACGGACGATATAACGACTCGCAGCTCTCGGCGTTCATGACTGTATATCTCATGCGCAGCATAACACTTGACGAACTGATCGGCTTCCGCGATGCACTCATTGAGCGTCGGCGACCATTGGACTTCGACGATGTGAAATCGATTGACATCGTAGGCACCGGAGGTGACGGCAAAAACACCTTCAACATCTCGACAGCGACATGCTTTGTTGTCGCCGGCACAGGCCGCAAGGTCATCAAGCACGGCAACTACGGCGCAAGCTCAATATCGGGAGCGTCAAATGTGCTGGAACAGCACGGAGTCAAGTTCACGAGCGACCCTGACCGGCTTCGCAAATCGCTCGATGAAAGCGGAGTGTGCTATCTGCATGCACCATTCTTCAGTCCGGCACTCAAAAGCGTAGGCCCGGTGAGGAGATCGCTCGGTGTGAGAACATTCTTCAATATGCTCGGACCGCTTGTCAATCCCACTCTGCCGAAGCATCAGCTGCTGGGTGTCTACAACCTCAAGCTGCTCCGATTATACAACTACATCGCTCAGCACGAAGGCATAAACTGCACTGTCGTACACTCACTTGACGGATACGACGAAATATCGTTGACCTCGCCATTCAAGGTTGCGTCATCACAAGGCGAACGCATCTACACTCCTGAATCGCTTGGATGGAACCGAATCGCTCAAAAGGAGCTGTCGGGAGGAAATTCAATTGAAGACGCCGCGAAAATATTCGACAATGTGCTGCACAATACGGCGACCGAAGCTCAGCTCAATTGCGTCATAGCCAACGCCGCTTTCGCAATTGTCACGCTTGAACCCGAAATTGAACTTAACGATGCCATAGAGCAAGCCACCGACTCGATAAAAAGTGGCCGTGCACTAAGCGCATTTGAACGATTTGTCCAACTAAACAACTAACAACGATGGATTCAATACTCAATGCAATAGTCGACAACAAGCGTCGCGAAGTAGAAGCCAAGGCCATGCTAGGAATTTACGACAAGGCGTTGTCCCATGCCACAAAGTCGGTCTACACACCGGTGTCGATGAGCCGCAGCATCACCGATAATGAAGTTGGAATAATTGCCGAATTCAAGCGTCGATCGCCGTCACGCGGCGACATCCACCCCGGTGCAGTAGCCGACGAGATAGTAAAGGGATACACCAAATCAGGTGCCGCTGCATGCTCGATTCTCACCGACACCGTATATTTCGGAGGCGCATTGAGCGACCTGGCTCTTGCCCGAAAAAGCACTTCGCTACCGTTGCTGCGTAAGGAATTCATAGTCGATTCATGCCAGATATTCGAGGCTCGGATATATGGTGCCGATGCCATACTACTTATAGCATCAATCCTGTCATTCAACGACATCGTGAAGTTCACCGACACTGCCCATCAATTGGGAATGGAAGTGCTGCTTGAGCTGCACGACATGGATGAGCTCGACCGATTCAATCCCGAGGTCGACATGGTGGGAATCAACAATCGCAATCTATCGACATTCGTCACCGACACCGATGTTTCGCTCCGAATGGCATCGGCCCTCCCCGACGACATTGTAAAGGTGGCTGAAAGCGGCCTCTCCTCCATCGCTGAAATTCATAGGCTCCGCGATGCCGGCTATCGTGGATTCCTGATAGGCGAAACATTCATGAAGCATCAACACCCCGGCAACGCTCTTAAAGATTTCATCAATGCAACAGAATAAATCCACATTCCCCACTCCTCGCCACAGCGAGATGATGATTAAGATATGCGGCATGCGCGAGCCCGACAACATCGCCCAAGTCGCATCGCTGGCACCTATGCTTATGGGATTCATTTTCTATCCCAAATCGCCTCGCAACGCCTGTGAATTGGATCCCATGACAGTAATGTCGCTTCCCGGCTTCATAAGACCCGTCGCCGTATTTGTAAATGACGATTACAACCACATAATCGATATCTGCAACCGTTACAGCTTCAAGATAATCCAGCTCCACAGTGAGGAATCGCCCGAACTGTGCCGCCGGCTGCGCGACAGCGGACTTACAGTGTTCAAGGCCGTAAGCGTAGGCAGCGAAATCGACTGGACAAGCCTTCAGCAATATGACGGAAGCGTCGACATGTTCCTGTTTGACAACGTAACGCCATCGTCACACGGAGGCACAGGCCGCAAGTTTGACTGGCAGCTTCTCGACGACTATCCGTTATCCATTCCCTACATGTTAAGCGGAGGCATAGGCCCCGACGATGTCGACTCGATAGTCAATGCAATGCGTCCGGGAATGGCCGGAATCGACATAAACAGCCGATTTGAGTCAAGACCGGGCCACAAAGACCTCCACAAATTAATCAACTTCATCCTTTCACTAAGAAAATTCAACGAAAATGAACCGACTGCAACACCTTTTTGGGAGAAAACAAAATAATATCCTGTCAGTGTACTTCACCGCCGGATTCCCCGCCATCGACTCAACCGGCGAAATAATAAAGCAACTTGCCTCACAAGGCGTCGACATGATTGAAATAGGCGTACCCTTCTCCGACCCAATGGCCGACGGCAAGACCATACAGCACAGCTCGACCGTGGCACTCAACAACGGCATGAACCTGCAGCTGCTCTTGTCGCAAATAGCCGAGGCAAGAAAGGAAGCACCCGACACACCGCTCGTGCTGATGGGCTACCTTAATCCCATGATTCAATATGGAATCGAGCGACTGTTTGAACGCTGCAAGGAAGTGGGTATAGACGCATTGATAATTCCCGACCTGCCGTTTGGCGAATATATGTCGGATTACAAAGCTCTTTGCGATAAGTACGACATACCCATAATAATGCTCATCACCCCCGAAACCGATGAACAACGCATCCAGTTGATCGACAAAAACTGCTCGGGATTCATCTACATGGTTTCATCGGCATCGACCACCGGCACCAAGGATCGCTTCACCGATGAACAGATAGCCTATTTCAAGCGCATCAACCGCATGCCGCTACAACACAACAGGCTCATAGGATTCGGTATATCCAACCCCGCGACACTGCAAGAGGCCTTCGGCAACTCATCGGGGGCCATAATCGGGTCATTGTTCATAAAATGCCTCAACCGGCACAGCGACAATATATCGCAAGCTGTCAGCGAGTTATTAACGACGATAGGAATTAAGTGACAAAAAAACGCAAAACTATTTTGCAGCGTCCAAAACAATTTGTAATTTTGTCGCCGTAAAACTCCAAGGAAAGATGCCGGAGTGGTCGATCGGGACGGTCTCGAAAACCGTTGTACCCTTACGGGTACCCAGGGTTCGAATCCCTGTCTTTCCGCAACCTAAGCGGACAAAAGTCGGCTTAATCAAGACAAACCACGGACTATCAACAAGTTCCGTGGTTTTTTTGTGCCCTGACGCCAATAACGCCGGACGCACGAAAGCCCACGAAAACGGCATTACGGACATTTATTTGCTACAAATTGGCTACACACTTTTGAAGATGCCGAAAATGTAGCAAGTGTGTAGCAAATTCGGCTGTAACAATTTGATATAACACGACTTACAAAGACGTACATCGGACTGTAACGGTCATAAATCAGCCAAATTTAAGCTCAAAATCATAAAATCGGACAAATGTGTAGCTAATTTGTAGCAAGTTGCGTTGTAACACATTGATAATATGCGATATACATCAATGTAACTTGTTCAAACATCGGAAATCCGATGTCCGGTGTCTGACGCGAAAACATTTTGTCCGTAACGTGTCCTCCATTGGCTTGAATCTGTCTCAACTCAAATTATTCACTAATCGTTTCAATGCTGAACACTAAATCCAGCATTTGAAATAAAAAATGATTTAAGATGAAACAGAACACCTTCAACATTCTCTTCTACATCAGGAGAGGACAACTGAACAAGCAAGGGGAAGGGGGTATAATGGTGCGCCTTTCCATCAACGGAGAAAGGGAAATGTTCTCTACCAAACTTGCAGTCAATCCCGAAATATGGGATTCAAAAAGCGGCAGAGCCATAGGCAAGACCGCCAAAATAAAGGAGCTTAACGGCAAACTGTCGGATATTCAGGTTCTCCTTAAACGACACTACTATGACCTTGAACAGCGTCATGGCTATGTGACCGCAGAAATGGTGAAGAATGCCTATATGGGCATTACCGCCAAAGCAGAATCCCTTATTCCTTTATATAAGGAGTTTCTTGAAGACACCAAGAAGATGATAGGGATTAACCGCAGCGACAAGACCTATCAGAAATATGAACGCTGCTACCGACGTGTGGTGGAGTTTATGAAGGAGAAATATAATATCTCCGACATACCTCTGCGTGAACTGAAACAAAAATTCCTTGTAGATTTTGAGGTTTTCCTCGCTACCCGATACAAGTGCGGGCAAAACACGGTTTACAAGTTTCTCCAACTTTTCCGCATGGTGCTGTTGAAAGCGCAGCGTGAGGGTATCGCTTTCCGCGATCCGTATCTCAATCACAAGATGAAGAAAGAGAAGGTTGACCGAGGCTACCTCTCGGAAGATGAAGTTCTCGCCATCGCCAAAAAAGAAATCTCCATCAAACGGCTCGATCAAGTACGCGACGTGTTCATATTCGCCTGCTATACCGGATTGGCTTATGCCGATATAGCCGCGTTAAGGGCAGATAACATCAAAAAGATGTTCGATGGCAGATTGTGGATAGTAACTCACCGTCAGAAAACCAAGACCAACGTGAACGTGCCACTCCTGCCTATGGCGGAGAAAATCCTCCAAAAGTACGAAGGTCAATTCCAAGACGGTGAAATCCTGCCAATACTGAGCAATCAGAAGATGAATGCCTATCTTAAAGAAATCGGCGACATTTGCGAAATAGAAAAGAAGATTACCTTTCACCTCGCGCGTCATACTTTATACTTCTCTAAAACTATGATTATAACTATCTAAATATCAACACAATTCAAACTTACATAAATTTACGACTAACACGAAGGTAACATATTCGTCGAAAAAAATTAGCCTGATTTATAATTGAAAGACAGTTGCAAATATACTACTTTTACCTTTTCGTTGGAATTATTTTTTGCCTTCAAAGAAAAAAACAAGCCCAATTATCCGCTTCCCTCTTTTTTATACCCATTCAAAATCGTCTTTGCTTTCGACCTTGTTCAAAGATATACATGAACAGGTCAATAAATATGTCAGTCAGTTCATGTATATATAGTACATGACTTCTGACTTGTTTTGTCTTTAGACCGAATCCGATTTCATTGTCATCGTAGAGACCCGTCTTTAATCAAGTCAGAATATTAGTCAGTCAGTTCGTGTATATATAACACGACTTTCTGACTTGTTTCGTATAAGGTCTTTTTTCTTTTTTTGAAGGCCTCTTCTTTTTTTGTTCCACGTTGTGTTAATGATGTTCCATTTATAGAGCTTTCAGCATTTACGATTCCCACGAAAGTTTGTTTTCGTGTGCAAAGTTACGGAGAGAGAACGTCCACCAAGAAGCGTTCCCTATCTTCAGCAAAATTTGACGGAAACTTTCCGCAATCACAGATTCCGGCATTTCATAAAATTTTATCCTTGATTTCTTGTCTATCGTCCTTTCACTCTCCGTCTGAAACGGCACATGAAAACAATCCTTTCAGGAGAAGTCGAAAGACCTTGAGTAAAGGGGAACAAGTTTAACAAATTAAAGTTTAAGAATATGCCTAACTGGTGCTGCACAGCGTATGCGATAGAGGGCGACGCAAAGGAATTACAAAGCCTCTATGATTTGATGAACAAGCTACAGGAGTCAAAAGACCCTTCTGTTCCGAATGGATTTGGGACTACTTGGTTGGGATGTCTTGTTGATGCCCTTGGCGAAAAATGGGAAGATGTATCTTGCCGTGGAAGCTGGAACGATTTGGAGTTTGACGGCAGAGTGCTTACTTTCAATACAGAAACAGCATGGGCTCCATGCAATGAGACGCTCGATGTGGTATGTAGGAAATATCCGGCATTAAACTATCTATATCGGTCGGAGGAACCAGGAATGGCTCTGTATTATACCAATGACGATGAAGGCAGATACTTTCCTGATAGATTTGTTGTCGAAGTGTGCATTTCAAAAAAGGAATACTACACCGAGTATTTTACAGATTTACAGAGTGTATATGAGTGGTTGGAGGAAATCTGCGATATGCAAGTCCAGTCAAAGCTGGATGTGGATGCGATTGTAGGACAATGGAGAAAAAAATATGCACATGCCCACTGCTATATCCACGAGTACAAAATTTCCGCTTGACCGATTTTTCAAAGGCATAGATAAGGCTGAAAATTCCTAATTTATAATGCTGAAATCCGTATTGGCTTAATTCCGATACGGATTTTTAAAATTCAGTCTGCCGACAGTTGCGCCCTGTTATAAGGTACAAGGATTTGTTCAAAACCTTTGCAAGTTATCCGGTTATAATCTTTTTTTCTTTTATAAGGCTTCCAGCAGCTTTTTCTCTGCGCCCTGTGGAGGATTCTATTTTTCTACGAAGGTAAATCGGCTTTCCCAATCATGTCAATGCCGACTGTAGTCGCGAGTGAACCGTAAAATCTTCCTCTTCTCCGTCGAGCGTATTTTTCGTATCAGCCTTGCAGGATTGCCCCAGCCTCCTTCTTTATTGCAGAAAAATAAATCCCAACGGTCGCAAACAGGCCGAATAAAGGGAAATAATAACAACCAAATAAAAAGACAATGGGCAAATACGATTTTATCAAGACAGGCAACCTGCTTTATTGGAATGACCCCGACAACGGCATATCCAGTGGGGGCTACAAAGTTATTTCCGTTCCTGAAGAAGTGTATGAGGACAGCATCATTTTGATTGCAAGCGACCACTCTGAAGCGGAGGTACTGGCTTCCGAATTATCACCGATACCCCCGACAAGAAGCCATAAGGAGGAATTTCTGAAATGGAGAGAGAAACAAGAAGCGGACGGTACTGCGTTTTACAATAGGCTTTCAGAAGTTATTGCTACCGAGATTGATTTGGAAGTCGGCGACATGGTGGCGTTCACAAATGATTACGGCGTTGTATTCGGTCCGTATGAAATACTCGCTTTCGGCAAACCTTGGAACGGTGACAGATGTGTGTACCTTGACAGTGATGCCTATTGGTTTGCAGACCGTCCGAACCAACTCACACTGATGAGCAAGGGGACTTCAGAATAACAGACCTAAGCATAGACCATCCGCTACAATACGGGTGGTCTTATACCTCAAGACCATATCGGGCTATACCTTTTATAGTTCCGCTTCATGCTTATCCTATTTTATCCATCCAATATCCCTGTATAAAGCCGGATCTGCTTGCCGTGACATCGCCACGGTTTGTTTTCCTGTGCAAAGTTACGGTGGACGAACACCGTTCAAGTATCGCCGTGCTACCTCTGATGAAATTTGACGGAAACTTTCCGCAATCACAGATTCCGGCTTTTCATAAAATTTCATTCCCGGTTCCTTGCCCTCTGTTCTTGCCTCCCCCGTTTGAGCCGCACGTAAAACAAACCCTTACGGTGAAGTCAGAAGGCTTCAAAGGCAGGGAAATTAAATAATTGAAATATGAAAGTGATATGTACGAAATGCGGAGGTATGAATGTGGCGTGTGAAGCCATGATTAACCCCAATGACAAATCTTTCCGTAATTATACGGACGAAGCATTTATTTACGGATGGTGTGATGACTGCGGCAACGGTGTTGTCCTCTCTGATGTCGATGAAATCAAAGAGGATATTGACAAACTCTATGCAAATTTTTGTGCCGAGCATGGAACAGAGCCGCTTTATGCGATGTGTGAAATCGTGTGGAAAGATGAAAAATTTATTGAGCCGTCCCCTGTAACCGTAAAGTTGTCCTCAGATGCGGACGATGCCACTGATGAAAAGATATTCTTCTATTGCGATGGTATCGAAGACCTTAAATCTCTCGCTGTATTTGGAGTGGAAGATTTCGTCATTACATCCTGCAACTATTTAACCAATGAATTATAACAAGATGAATAAGTACAACTGGAAAGGCTATGATTTTATAGGGACAGTACCCGAATTTGCAGAAAAGTTCGGGTACTGCAAGACCCCTACTTTTGTCAATGCAGTAAAAAGAGTTCCACGGCACAAATACAACTGCATGGACGCAGTGGAGCAAAGAGCCTATGAGGAAAAGCGCAAACGTGCGAAGCGAGCCTACTGCATCTATATGAACGAAGAGATGACTGACAGCTACATCATCACGAAAGAGGAGTATATGGCAACAAACCTCCCAATAAAGGAGAAGCGTCACGAACCATTCTTGCTCTCGTATCGTAACAGGGTATTG
Organism: Muribaculum sp. NM65_B17; assembly: GCF_004793735.1. Taxonomy (NCBI): domain Bacteria; kingdom Pseudomonadati; phylum Bacteroidota; class Bacteroidia; order Bacteroidales; family Muribaculaceae; genus Muribaculum; species Muribaculum sp. NM65_B17. Next base: position 48,694 of record NZ_SRYY01000008.1, on the reverse strand, counting down.
CCATATAACTTCATCGGAAACAGCCATGATGAAATCCCTGTCAAATCCGCCATGGTGAAATACTCTGCCGAAGCTGTGAAATTCGCCGAACAACTTTTGCTTGCCGCAGGATATTTCAACGGAAGCGACCCTGTGGAAAAGCCATCGGTAAAGGTAAACTACACTTCGCTATACCTGACTTATGCCAACGGCATCAGCATTACATTTGATTCCGAACGGAACCATGACGGAGTGGGCAACTGCCATCTGGAGGTTATAGACTTTAACGGAGAAAGGATTTACAACGGCTGGCGGAGATTAAGCAGCGTCGATGAAATCCTACACTATACCACCATAAACAAGGACAGCAAAGACGCCTCTTGCTATTTGGGGTGACAATGACGGACAGGCAGGGAAGCCCCTGCCTGTTTTCTTAAATCATCCGTTGCCATTTCTCTTGTATTCCACGGAGTTCACCTGTGGTTATATCTACGATTTCCTGTTATAGCCATACATGACAGTCCATTTATATAGTCAACTCCGTCCTTTTCTATTTTGGATTTATCAATTCCTGCTTGTCGGTCGGGGTTACAGAATATTACGGTGCAAAGGTAGAAGCCGCTGTCAGATCGTCAAGGTCTGGCACACGGTGTTTGTCACTGCAAGATGGAGACTCCGCTCTATCTTTCCCTCCAAAACCTTGCCTTGTCTGCCATGCGCCACCTTTACAGGCACTGTAATATTCAAAATCCCGACGCACAAGCGAAAAGGCAGGGATAAAAACCAATAACTTTAACACAGACAAAACCATGTATGAGACAGAAGAAACATCGGACATCATCGGCGCATACTGCACGCTTATAGAGGACTATCAAGGCATCTGTGACGGTCAGATTGTTGGAGATTACGGCACAGAGGTCGTAGTACGGCTTTCAAACGGCATAGAGATGGCAACCCATCGGGACGAAGTGATTGTTTTCGATTGACACGTGCCAATGTATGGATGCGGCAATCCGGGCAACATGCTCGGATTGTACCGTCCTGGTATTTCCTGTTATATTTCTTTTTTGAAGGCCTCCCTTTATATTCCACCAGATACGGTTACTGTAAGATTTCCTTTTTTATCTTACAATCCCTTTGTTAATGGCAGACTGTTTCGCCGATGCAGTCAGTCCGTGCCCTCCTTGGAGACACGCCTGGAGCGTGCATTTCCTTTTTGGGCTTGCTCTTTCTGCTTTTGCCGGATTTATTCTGTCAGCGGTTAGCCGGATGCGGCAAAGACTGCGGCACTTCATCCGTCATCTTTCCAATCATCCATTATCCGTATGGACATCGACCATGGGCCAGCCATTCTTGAGAAGCGGTCAATACGTCCACGTACAGCCGCACTCACATACACAGCCACGAGGCGGTCTCTTTGCTGTCGGTACTGCGTCAAAATGAAAGGAACGTGCAATATTCGGTTTCCGAGTTTATGCGGAAGTCGCCATGACGTACAGCCAACCGGTAAAGTATGGTGTCGCCAAGTCACCACAACAGTGTTACGGCGAGTCATACACACTTATTTTTCCTGATGCGAAGTTATGATCATGGCGGAGCTTTGGCTCCTACGGGACGGACATTGCCTTTGACCAACGGCTTTCAACAAATCTTCCTTTTTCTTTTCACAGGCTCAACAAAAAGAGTATTTGCCGAACCTTCCGCTGGTGCTACCCTATGCCCATGTCATCTTTTTGCATCGTAAAAATTAAATGTTTAACTCTTTAATACTTAAAGTTATGGCAACTTCAACAAACAACACCAACTCTTTCAACCTCAGTGGCTTCGTAGCCGTCAACGCAAACATCCGCAACTTCGAGAAGAACTCGGTTGCCCGTTTCCCCCTCTCCATCAGCCGCACGGAAACCAACGGTGACGAGACCACCCGCAAGTCGGCCCTTGTAAACTGCGAGTGCTGGCGCAAGTCCGAAGAGGCATCGACCTTCGAGCTTCTCAAGAAAGGCAAGCTCGTCCAGGTTTCAGGCTTCATCCGTCCGGAAGAATGGACATCGGAAGACGGAACCAAGCACAGCCGCATCGTCTTCGTCGCCACATCCGTCAGCGAACTGTCCACCGAAAAGAAAACCGATGGCAAAAAGCCGGCGAAAGGCAAGACTTCCAAGAAGAAGGCTGCGTGACGCTTCCAAACCTCTCTTCTCAAAAGACGGCTACGGCCGTCTTTTCTTTTGCTCACCGGCTGCGGTCAAGCCCTTTATATATTCTGGCTGTCACCGGTTGTAAATCCCAATCACCAGTTATATCTCATTGTTCATCCGGCGGCCGGTCATCCGTTTTCTGCGGCGAATTTGGAGGTGGCAGGGCAAACATCAAGGCACACTCCGTTCTGAAGGCCTTGCCTAATTCCCCTTATGGCCACCATCCCCTCAATGCCGCAAGAAAACAGGAATGGCCGATCCGCAAGCCGGGCTAAGGCAGGGAAAAGGTCATCCCACAAGTCTAACAGTTAAATTCAAAAGAAAATGGAAAAGAGCATCGAAAAAATCCCGACCTACGCATTGCCTTATCTGGTGAATGGCGATGCAAGTAACCTGAACGCTGACGAGATTAAGCAGATTGACGACATCTGCCGCGAACAGGGCATCGAAGTCGTCGTCCCCATCACAGAAAGCGAAGAAGGAGGCGCAGAACCGTATTTCAGCAGCGTCCCTTTGTTCAGGCAGCCGACCGAAGTGGAGGATTGCATCATTATCTATAAAAATAATGATTAGTGCCATGAATACAGATGACCGCAACATCGTGTTCAGCAAAGCCACGCTGGATGAGATAAGGCAGGATGGGCAAACCGTCCTGTCAAGCAGTGACGGTGTTTCTATTCCGATGATATTCCGAAATCTTAGCGGTAAGAACTTTTCGAGAGCGGAATACCTGGACTACCTCAAACACGTGGCATACGGTGATATGGGTTTCGTTCCCGGCACAATCACGTTGTGGCATGGCGGGATTCTGACAGCGGAAGCTGTACTGGAGAAACCGGCATACTGACAATCAAACCTCTAAAATTGTTGATTATGGAAAAAGAAAAACTGACAGCCCATGACGAGGAACTGATAGAACTCGCATACTCCACGACCTACCGCAGCAGCATCCGCACGATGATACGGGAAGCTGATACAGAACGATGCCGTATAGTCCTACGGCACATCATGGAAGATGCCGATGTGGATTGGGAAGATTGAGCATGACAGAGGGACTGCTGACATCCGGCAGTCCTTTTCCATGCGAAATCCATTTATAGCAGACATGATGTCCTTGAACTTGCCTTTTATAAGGTTTCGTCAACGCTGGCGAGCCACTGGGACATCCGACGCTGCCAGTCACGCTGACACCCTGCATTACGTTCAAGTCCGAGCGGCCTCCGGCACAGGGCGAGCGTGGGCCGGCAGAGTGTGTCATGCTTCCACACACAGCCTGTCGGTGACACCCACGGTTCGCTCTTCACCCCGACTTACCCTCCACTCCGGGCTGTCGTGCCTGTGCTACGGCCAGTCCCGTGACCTTCGCCTGCTTACTCTTATAGCAATTTAGGAGCCTTTTATAATGACGCTTGTCCGACATGGCCGATACTCCCTTTATAATCTTTGGTAACGCTGGCGGATCGCAGGGACACCCGATGCTGCCAGTCACGCCGACACCCTGTATTACGTTCAAGTCCGGGCGGTCTCCGTCACAGGGCGAGTGTGGGCCGGCAGAGTGTGTCATGCTTCCACACACAGCCTGTCAATGACACCCACAGTTCGCTCTTTGCCCCAACTTTACCTTCATTTCGGGATGCGTGCCTATGTTGCAGCAGGTCCCGCGATTTCCGCCGCCACCCTTTATAAATACTCACCGCCATTTTTAGAAAATTCTTTTCTGTTCGGAACCGTCACTACCTGTGGTTATCGGCGCGAAGTTCGGCATCCGGGCTTATATGCCAAGGTTGTACGGAGTTTCTGCGAGATTTTACTGCCGTGCGGTAAAATCATCTTGAAAACCTTGTCCCTAAAGCCTCTTAGATGCCCCTGTGTTGCGCAGATAACCACCTTGCGGACGGCTCCTGAAGGAGCAGGAAGTAAGGGAAGAAATAAATCTTCAACATTAAGGTCAGATATGAGATACAACAAGAAAAAGGCATTAGCCGACAATGTGAACGCCATTGAGACAGCGTTGGCGGTACACAGTCAGGGCAGACAAGCCACTGACAGCGAGAAAAAGACATTAGCCCTTTATTCGGGTTTCGGAGGTATCAAAGAGGTGCTGAACATCGGCACGGATAAACCCATGCCCGACGGCATGGCAGAGCCTATGATGCGGTTACAGGAACTCTTGCAGAAATTCGCAGACGGCAAGGAAGCGGAATATAAGGCATTGGTTGACGGAATAAAGGCATCCGTGCTGACTGCTTTTTACACTCCGCAATTCATCATTGACACCGTGGCAGCGCAGATACACACCATCTTCAGCGACAACGGTATGCGGATGCGTTCTTTTCTTGAGCCAAGCGCAGGGATTGGTGGCTTTTTGAAAACAGCCATGCAGGGAGCAAACACATACGCTTTTGAGAAAGACCCCATGACAGGACTTATCCTGTCGCTTCTCAATGACAAGACAACTACCGTCACGGCAGGGTTTGAGACTATCGGGGAGCAAGACCTACAGGACAAGGGCTTTGATGTCATTGCCTCCAACATTCCGTTTGGCAATTTCCGTGTGTTCGATGCCGACATGTGGAAAAAGGGCGGCATATACGAGCAATCCACCAAGACCATACACAACTACTTTTTTATAAAGTCAATGGAACTGCTCAATGAGGGCGGCATACTTGCCTTTGTGACCTCAAGGGGCATAGCTGACACTCCGGGCAACAAATTTGTTCGTGAGTATCTTGTGAACCATGCCGACCTAATCACGGCATTACGGCTTCCCGACAATATCTTCATGGAAACAGGCGGCATCGAGGTAGGCACAGACCTGTTGGTATTCCAGAAGCACACAAGGAAAACAACCCTGTCACAGCGTGAGAGGCTGTTTGTTCAGACCGCCAAAGAAAACGGAGCGGACGGCATAGTAACGGAATATGCCAACAAACTTTTCGCACAGCCCAAGACCGCACTCGCCACTGACAGCCGTATCGCCATGAACCAGTTTGGGAAATATGTAAGGAAATACCAGTGGCAGGGCGAGGAAGCGATGATGCGGCAATACTTCTCCGCATTGCTCAAAATGGATTTCGACCGTTTCTTCCATAAGAGCCTTTTCCTTAATGACGGACAGGACGCACAGGGGCAAATGTCGCTTTTTGACCTTTTCGGTGAGGAAATCACACCGCAACCGAAAGACAGGGGCAAACGTGCATATACCGACAAAGTGGCATGGTGGATGAAAGACGGAGCAATGGTGATGTTTGAGGAACAGCTCGGCAACCTCAAGATGCGCAAGTCAAGCCGTTATGCTGATGTTGCGGTGGATTTTGTGCCTATGGCTGACATTGAAGCGGCGAAAGAAAGGGCAAATGACTATTTCCCCATCCGTGAAACCTATTTTGAACTGTCATACAAAGAGCGTGAGAAAGAACAGGAATACCCCGAATTGAGGGAACGTCTTAATGCGCTATATGACAAGTTCACAGCCAAGTGGGGGCTGTTTCACGACAACGACAACAAGGAATTTATCATGCTTGACAGCCTCGGCATCGAGGTATTCACCATTGAAATGCAGTCGGGTGACACCATCGGCAAGGCTGACATCATGCGTGAGCCTGTGGCATTCAAGAAGATAGATGCCATGACCGTGCTTTCCCCCATGGAAGCGTTGGCGACAAGCCTCAATTTTTACGGCAAGGTGGATATGCCGTTTATCGCCCGAAGCTCGGACAGAAGCGAGACGGATGCCATAAATGACCTAAAGGGCGAGATATTCTATAACCCCATATCGGGAGAATGGGAGAACAAAGGGAAATTCATTGCCGGGAATGTGATTGCAAAACACAAGGAAATCATGTCATTGCTGCAGGAACTTGACGGAAACGAAAAGGAGTATGCGGAAACCTCGCTGAAAGCATTGGAGGAAGCGACCCCCGAAGCAATCCCCTATGAGGAACTGGATATAAATATGGGTGAGCGTTGGATTGACTCAAGCCTGTATGCCGCTTTCGCAAAAGAACTTTTCGAGACCGATACAACGGTTATGTATTTCGATGTGAACGACACCTATGTTGTTTCCTTGCAGGGATATTCAGCTGTAGCCTATCACACCTATTCTGTCCGCAACTATAACGGTGAAGACTTGTTTGTCCATGCCCTGCAGGACACCGTGCCCGAAATCACAAAAGAGGTGTACCGCAAAGGTGACAAGGTGCGTGTGCCGGACGAGGAAGCCATACAGGAAGCGGCTACCAAGATACAGGAAATCCGCAGCAAGTTCAATGCATGGCTTGACAGCCAGCCCATAGAGGTGCGTGATAACCTTGTGAGAGCCTACAACGAGCGGTTTAACTGTTATGTCCGTCCGCATTATGACGGCTCGGCGCAGACATTCCCCGGTCTCTCGTTTGAACAGTTCCCTTACGATGACCTCTATTCCTCACAAAAGGATGCTATCTGGATGATTAAGCAGAACGGCGGCGGCATCTGCTGGCATGAGGTCGGTACAGGAAAGACCATGATAATGTGCGTAGCCGCATACGAAATGAAACGTCTCGGACTTGTTCGCAAGCCTATCATTATAGGGTTGAAAGCCAACGTGCATGAAATAGCCGACACTTTCAGAAAGGCTTATCCGTCAGCGAAGATACTCTATCCGGGCAAAGAGGATTTCACTCCAGCCAACCGTAAAGAGGTGTTCTCAAAAATCCAAAACAATAACTGGGACTGCATCATTCTCACACACGACCAGTTTGCCAAGATACCGCAGTCAGATGAAACGATGTTTGAGATATTTTCGGAAGAACTGCAGGATGTCGAGCGTAGCCTTGAGGTATTGGAGGAAAGCACCATGCGCTACCGAAGTGGCAGGATGCAGAGCGGATTGGAGAAACGCCAACAGAACCTACAGGCGAAACTCGCCAACCTGCGCATGAGCATCAACAGCCGCAAGGATGATACGGTCGATTTCCACTCCATGGGAATAGACCATATTTTCGTGGACGAGTGCCACATGTTCAAGAACTTAATGTTTCAGACACGCCACACGAGGGTTGCAGGCATCGGAAACACGAAAGGCTCACAAAGGGCAGCGAACCTGCTTTTCGCAATTCGTGACATACAGAAGCGGACAGGGCACGATTTGGGTGCGACATTCCTGTCGGGTACTGTCGTAGTCAATGCCCTTACAGAGCTTTATGTGATGTTCAAGTATCTGCGTCCTGATGAACTGAAACGGCAGAGGATAAGCTGCTTTGACGCATGGGCGGCAATATTCACCAAGAAATGCGCCGACTACGAGCTGAACGTGACAGGAAACATCAAACGCAAAGAGCGTTTCCGCACCTACATCAAAGTGCCGGAACTCGCCGCTTTCCTGCGTGAGATAACGGACTACCGCACAGCCGACATGATTAACCTCGATGTGCCGGAGAAGAACGTGCGCTTCCTTTCCCATGCCCCGACCATGGCACAGGAAGAAATGATAGGGCGTCTTGTATCATTCGCCAGTTCCGGAAATTGGACGGATCTGGGGCTTGACATTCCCGAACCGGACAATCTCGACAAGGCGAAAATGCTTATCGCTACCAACGTGGCAAGAAAAATGGCTCTTGACATGAGGCTGCTCGGCGACAAATTCCTTGACGATGAAAACAACAAGGCTTCCATCTGCGCAAGGACGGTCTATGACTACTATGTGCGCTCAAACGCAAACCGTGGCACACAGTTCGTTTTCAGCGACCTTTCCACCTACAAGCCTAATGAGTGGAACATCTATTGCGACATAAAGGAGAAACTGATAATGCTCGGCATCCCTGCAGGTGAGATACAGTTTATCCAGTGCGCCACCACCGAGAGGGCGAGGAAACGGCTGTTTGACGATATGAACACAGGCAGGGTACGTGTGCTTTTCGGCTCTACATCCATGTTGGGTACAGGTGTAAACGCCCAGCAGAGGGCTGTTGCGGTGCATCACCTTGAGATACCTTGGCGACCTGCCGACATGGAACAGCGCAACGGTCGGGCGGTACGCAAGGGCAACACCGTGAAGCTGTGGGGAAACAATACCGTGGATGTGGTAATCTATGGTACAGAAAAGACACTTGATGCCTACAAGTTCAACCTCTTAAAGAACAAGCAAATGTTTATCAATCAGATAAACAATGGCACGATAGCCGTGCGCCGCATCGACGAGGACAGCATGGACGAGGACAACGGCATGAACTTTGCGGAGTTCGTGGCAATCCTTTCGGGAAATACCGACCTGCTGAACAAGGCGAAGCTCGACAATAAAATCATGCAGCTTGAAAAGGAGTTTGCCATATTCAAGAAAGAGCGCGGACGTGCGGAGCGCAAGATTGCGCAGAACGGACAGGACACGGAAAAAGCGGCATCCTTTATTCAGCGTATGGAAGATGACCTTGAGTATGTGGCATCATACAGCGGCGACAAAATCGCTTCCCTGCTCTCGACCGGCGAGGACACGGCGGAAAAGACAGGCCGTGAGCTTCACAGGATAGCAAAGGCATATCGGGGGAACGCCTATACCGTCATAGGCTCATACATGGGGCTTGACCTCTTGGTAAAGAGCGAGTACAACCTTGACGGCTCATTTGACCGCAACACTTTCTTTGTCGAGGGCAAAAGCGGTCTGAAATACCGTTACGGAATTTCCGGTGCATTGCCATTGGGCTTTGCAGACACGGCACTCTATCCGCAGACCACGCTTGACAAACTGCCCTCTATCATAAAGCAGCAGCGTGAGCGCATAGCCAAACTGGAAAGCGAGCTTCCCACATTACAGGCTATCGTCAGCCGCACATGGGGCAGACAGGATGAACTGACCGCACTCAAACAGGAATGTGACGAGTTGAAAAAGCGGATTGACGAGAGTCTTAAGGACAACAGACCGGAACAGGAAGAGGCGGAAACAGACATGCCTCCGATACCCGGCAGAAGAGCGACTGATTACGCTGCCTGATTACAATATAATTTCTGACCTTTCCCTCTGTTTGGTTGTGATAACCGGGCAGAGGGTTTCTTCTGTATAGAAAAAGATTGTCTCGGATGCTTCTCGGACTATAACCGGCATACCTATTATACATATCAGATACCCTCTTATCCACTGTCCACCGGTCCCTTTTTTACATAGTGGGAACCACCTGATCCTACTTGCCTTTTGTATGTAGAAGCACCTGTTATACTCATCTTTTTAGAGTATCTTTCCTTGAAAGCCGTCCGACCGTGGTTTACGGCGCGAAGTTCGGCATCCGGGAGCGATGTGCAAGGTCAGGCTTTGTTTCAGCGAGATTTTGCAGCATGGTGAAAAATCATCTTGAAAACCTTGCCTTTCGCCCCTTGACGATGCCATTGTTATGCGCAGATAAACCTCTTGCGGAAGGCTTCGGAAGGAAGATTCCAAGATAGGGAAATAAAAATTAAAACAAAATTCAGCGATGCGAACAAAAAGAATGACAGCAGAACAAGGCAGAAGATGTGGCATCAGCCGCTTCCCAAACTTCCATTGCACTGGCTCAATAAAGGGCATGAAGAAACTCTATTACGGAAATGATGCGCTTCTCGTAAGGTGTGGGCAGTATGTCTATAATGTGACAAGCGAGCCGTCAATATACAATCAAGCAACAATATAATTTCATACGGACATGAAACAGATAATATGGACAAGTGACTATCTTTTAGATGATAAAGCGAGAAAGGAATACGAGAACTCACAGCGTTACCTACTCGATGATGACGATTACAAAGTCAGCGATGCGGAATGGACAGAGGTTACCAACGATAATCTGACGGACGAGCGCATGAACCTTGACAAACAGATAGAAGGTGTTGTCATAGCATTTGCCGACCTCGGTTTATGGAACGGCAGACGGCAAGGGTACAAGATACTCGGACATAACATCAACGGCATATTCAACGTGTCGGAAGATGAAAACGAATGGTATGGTGACGGCTTCAACATCCGTGGCAGCCTCTCACATCATGACGGCACCCATTATGTACTTTACCGTGTGGCGAAAGACATTGACGAGGCGGAACGTATAGGTGAAATGATTTACAACCGTGAAATAGACGAAGCCGGCTTCCGCAAAAAAACACGCTCGCTTTATCCGTATGTAGCGGAGATTTATGGGTGGAAAACAGGACGTTTCAGAAGGGCTTTTCAAAAAGCGGTGTGACCGATGACACGCTGATTTCTCCATGAGGGGTTGTAAAAAATTCTTTATGGTGGAACGGCGTGCCGTCCTTTCCCTTTATATCTCCGTCTGCCATCCGACCTATTTATACGGAATATTCCCTTTTGTGACATAGGCTCCCCGCCCTGTAATAGCGGAATGTCTGTAAATTTCCAGCAAAACATCAGGAGCGAGGACCGAATGGCCGGCATCACGCTTCTTTCTTTTTTTGCAGGAAATCTTATCGGCAAACATGACACATGCCGTATGCTGACACAAACGGCAAGAGTCATTCTTCAGTTTGCCTGGCAGACCATCTTATTACCCACCCGTGCCTATGCCTTTCAAGTCGTCCATGCGGCCGATTCCTGTTTTTAGCCAACAGATTTCATGGTAAGAACTTGCCTTTAGTCAATAGCCACCTTATTTATCTCGGTCTGCAGTATATCGAGGAATTTTGCGGCATGGGCACCGTCCATCTGAGTGTGGTGGAATTGGAAAGATAAAGTCAACTTTGTTTTGAACCAACTCTTACGGTATCGCCCCCATATCATAAACGGATTGTTGAAGATACCACTATACATCCCCACGGCTCCGTCGATTGCATATTGGACCAATGCGGATGTGCCGATCACCATGCTGTCGGTTATATCATGATTCTCGCAAGTCTCCGCCACTTGTTGCGTCAGACGGAGATAATTGGCATTGAATTTAGCCACATCCGGAGAATATGGAATGTCGCATGAACTTACTTCTCCGGTCTTGTTGGCAACAATGGTATTGACCGCTATCGAATCATAGCGGACAAGTCTGTCGCCCACAGGAAGCATAAAGAACTCTTTTACCTGGCTTGCCGCTTTGCCGATACACCAGCAAAGCAGCATATTGAATTTCAAACCGCTTCGTTTACTGATTTTTCGCAATTTGCTGACATCTATGGTACGAAACAATGTAACCATAGGCATTGGGGCTTTCATCCACATTTCAAATGCGTATGCGCGGGTTGTCTCCGCAGGATTGACTTCTTGCATCATTTTTTTGATGCAAAGTTACGCTGACATTTTTGCATGGGATAGAAGAAAAGAGACATTCACACAGGATGGGTGAACAAATCGGAATATGGCTCACAATGGTTCAATAGTGATTTGGGTGTGTAGCCACTCATAACCTTGAAGTCCCGGATAAAATGCGACTGGTCGGTAAAACCGCAGTGGTAAGCTATATAGGCATAATCCCGTGAACCGCATTGCAACATCCTGAGCGATTTTTGAAATCTGACAATCCGGGCATATTCCTTCGGATTCATGCCCACCTGTTCACGAAACACACGTTCGTATTGTTTCTTGCTCAGACAAGCGTTGTCGGCAAGGATATTGATTGGAATGGCCGAGGTGTTCAATAGTTCCCTTATCGAATTGCCTATTCTTTGAATATTCAATGTCGGTTTTACTTTACCCAGCAGCCACCGTTCAAGGATGCCAAGGGATTCGTCACTACTTTGGCAATCGAATATCTTTGTGGCAATCTCGCTGAGCTGTCGGTTATCAATATCATATCCCGAAATCTCCCGGTTGTAAAAGGCAGATGGCGGTGTGTCTATGAACATCCCTATAGTATGCGGATAAAACACAGCCACAATCATGTCCAAATTTCCATCCGATTGAATATGTGACGGGAAATTCACTTGCCCACTTATAGTAAACCTGTTCTGGAGACTATTTAGTTCGGGAACATATAGTGGTGATTTGCGGTGGAATATAATCTGAGGACAACCAATGGGAAATGTCAGGACACTGAACGGCTCATCGTCCTCCAGCATCCAGTAATAACGTACATACGGGCGTAACTCTTGTTTCGGTTGGATAATCCTCATGACATACGTGTTTTGTATGTGAATACTGTTTCCCTTTATTTTGCAGTCTGATCTGAATGTCTGGAGATGAACTCAACAGATTCTTTCACGGAACGGCAGAATGCCGTCGGCTGTCCGGCAACCGTTATAAACAGATGGACTGATCCGGGAATCAGAACATATTTCAGTTCCACCCCAAGTTGCGTCAGCCTGTCTGCGAAGCCTGCCCCTTGACACCGGAGTATGTCTCGTTCAGCCGCCACAAGCAATGTTGGTGGCAGTTTGGCAAGAGCCGAATCAGCCGCTTCTGCAGGAGATACCAACGGATGGTGTGGTTCTGAGGTATAAGCATCGTTGAAAGCGTTCATTAGTTCACTGTCAAGTCCGAACCCTTTCCCGAATTGTTTCCATGATTCAGAGTCGTCTGCATAAGCTTTTGTGACAGGATAGAAGGTAATCAGACTGTTGAAAGTATTCTCGGGGAAACTCAGTGCCACGGCTATGGCAAGATTTCCGCCTGAACTGTCTCCACCAACAGAGATGCTGTCACATTTCCACTCCGTCATCTTGCTTTGAGCAAATTTTATGGCATCAATGCAATCGTTCAAACCTTCGGGAAAAGGATGCTCAGGCGCAAGCCTGTAATCTACGGCAAGCACAGCAATGCCCTTCTCAGCCATTGCTGCGCAATATCGGGAACAACTGTTTACACTGCCAATCACCCAACCGCCACCGTGGAAATAGACAAGTAGTGGTATCGTGTCGTTATCATAGCGATCGCTACGGAAGAATGTCAGGTTGTTGCCTATGTCAGTGCGGGTCACTCCAATGGGTAATTCAGCTGCCAGGTTTCTTGCATTTCTTACGTTAAAAAGCAAGTCGTCATCGCCGGCAATCGCCTTGCGGATCGCTTCTGTCTGGTATTCCTGAAGTTTGTCCGGCATATTGGCAAGAAATGAATCGGCTTCAATACGTTCCGTATTCTTGTCGCAGTCGGTATTTGCGGAATATAGTGAGCATGCGCACCATATTACAAGTGCAACAATAAGCAACCTGTTGAATTTTGACATCAAAAACATTGATCTAAATGGAATTATCTTTATAGAAAAAAGAGTCCTTTATGTTGTCTATACTTCTTTTGATATATATGGAGGATAATCGTCTTTTGATAATCTTTTTTCCAATGTTTTCGGATTGACATCCCAAAGTGTAGGAAGATACTCATATACAACTTTTCCTTCATTAAGATAAACACGGATTCTGGAATCAAAAGCTACAGGCTTATATTTATCCTCATCAATAGGATTATCCCTATACAGTAATTGGTTTTCCTGCCAACAGAGTTCCTTTCCATCAAAGACGACATCAAATATACCACATACAACTGCATCCATCGTTTGGTTTTGAACTGTCGTGGAAACACAATGCATATACCCTGTTAATTGATTTGTACTTTTCCTCATTGCCAATTCATAACAAAACACACTTGTACCTGTATAGTCTTTAGCGATGGTAGTTCTCACACCGTTCTCATCTAAATTAAAAATCTGTTCATGGGTTATGGTAGTGAGATTAAACTTAAAGCCATTTACTGTTCTTTCCAGATTGGAAAACACCATTTGGTCGCTGTATATACCTTCCAAATTCCCATCTCCAAGTGTATAGACAACCTCATCAGTAGCCAATTTCTTGCCAATAAGGTGATTCTCTAAAAAGTGAATAATTTTATCTTTCATATCTAAACAATTATTAGTCTTTCCAGTATTGGAATTGAATTTATTTTCCATATATTCTACTTTACTGCTTTTTTATTGCATGACATTTGCGTAAGGTCATCTCATCGGCAAATGCCTGTTCACCACGTTCACGGATATAGTTGATACATGCAGGACGGTCTGACCCGAACAAGAGACCTAAAACATTTCCTATAGGATTGGAGAAGATCCTGCAATCTGTAACATCCTTATCGCACTCAGCACAGGTGTGAAAACCGCAGCCTTTGGCACATGTCCTGATTTTGCACCATGAAGTTTTCTCATTAAGGTGGCAACCGGGGCATTGTTCCGTAAGATACTTACGACATGCGCCACAGTACAGCCCGCACGCAGCTATCAGTTGTTTGTTTGCTTCAATCTTTTTCACTACTATTCACATGTGCGCCCCATAGTCCAATAAGGCTGATTATTAAATGCAAAAGCGCGGACCGCAATACCACTTCTAATTTGGAGGTCGTAGGAAACCTTGCATACAGATGTAGTAATAGCAGCCCACGCTATAGCGTGAGAACCACCATGCCATCTTAGTATGCAATTTGAAAATTTCCTACGTTTCCAAATACTTGATGAGCATAACGCTTCTTATCTTTTCGTATGTTTCGGACAAGAGTTGCCTCTATCCGGGTGCAAAGTTACTCATTTTTTGCGGCAATCTCTTATAATTTAATGGCTTTCTGCGTTTGGGCTGTAAGATTTTGCCTCACATCGTATTCTCGCACTCCCCAAAATCCAGTTATATGAAATCAGAACACGCTATGTTCTGAAACACCTCTTCTATATTGTCTTTTTTGTGTTCGTTCGGTTGGCCGGCCTCAGATGATTGTTTTACCGCGAAGTTAAGTCCGTCCGGCAACCGTCAAGGCCATACCTGTCGGTGACTTCCGAAAATCTTCCTCCTGCGGAGCGTATTTTCGTGTCAGCCTTGCCTTTATGCCTGCCGTTAGCTTCGTGTTTGCAGTAAAAAATTCCTCTAAGTCCGGAACACACCGGAAGAAAGGGAAAAGTAAACTTAAAAAATATCAGTTATGGACAACAGACCCAACAAGGAACAGGAACTTGCAAAACAGGTGGAAATGGCTCTAAACTCCTTCAGCTTCAGCCCCAAACTGTTTGCAGCAGTTATCCCGACAATGCACCGCACGTTACAGCAGTCGCTTTGGCGGCTCATAAAGGAGTGCATTAAGGTTATCGCTGACGATAAGACAGGACACGATGACCGCAACATGGCGTCACATCTTGAAGCCAAGGAGATGCTTGAATACTTAAACAAACATGGACGGCACATTCCGTTCGTATAAAATCTTATGGATATGGAACAGACATTCTATCTACTTACAACCCTCATTGAAATGCAGGACAGCGTTTCTGACGGACACGCCCCATATCGTTCACTTGACGATGCGATGAAAGCATTTGAAGATGAAATCGCTGATTGCCAAGAAAACTTCAACGTGCAACACGGTAGCACTCTGATAGACCTGCCACGGTGCAAGGAATGGAGGACAGAGGACGGTTACGGCTATACGGTGACAGTCGAAGAAATGACACTGCTATGAAAAAGCCAAAATACAACTACATCTACAGACTGATTGACCGGATAACCAAGTCCGGTCAATCAAATAATGACAGTTTTACCTATTACGGGCATCTTGTGGAACTGCAAAGCGGTACAAGAGGCTATGTTTCTGTGACACTGTACAAAACAGATGACAGATATGGTGGAGAACTCGCAGATTTCAGTTTCGACTATTGGACGCTTGAACTGCATTTTATCAGCACAGTAGGAAAGGCTCTAACGGAAAGCATCATCTATGCTTTCAGACATTTTTATACTCCCCGGACTATTCGCATATCATACGATGAATACGAGTATGAGGACGAGGATACGACCTATGAGTATGACGAAACAGATTGGGACAAGCCGCCTGTAAAACGGTTCAACAAGTGATAACCATCAAACAAAAAGTATTATGACATTCGATTACAACAAGGAACACAAGACATCCATGTCGCTGGTGCTTGAGAACGGTATTTCAGTAGAGGGCGAGTTTATCGACCTCAGAATAACAGTCGATACCCTGCCAAAAGGGAAGCAGTGGTATCAGATACGTCACAGTGACGATGATGGCTCAGAACCCGCATCGCTAAAAAGGGGGTGCGTGGTTGTAAACTTCTTCGGCACTTTCATCTGCGACCCGATAGACGAAATGAAAGACGGTGACGAACTGGAGATAACAGAATGGGGTTGGTAAATGACCGCCCCTGTATATAACTTAAAATCATGGATATATGAAAGTAAAGAATTTTGCGACATTCGGGCTGTTTGTTGACGGCGAAATTATAGACAGCGGAAGCATACACGCTATGGAGAACGAGGCGACACGAAGAATCTTAAGCGGTCAGTCTGAAGCCGCCCACATATCTGTCTTTGACTTCGACGGCGACAAGGTTGTGGAGAAAGCACCTGTCTTATCGCTCCGCAGAAACAATGACAATATCATCATCGCCAATATGTTGTTGCCCGACAATTCCGAAAACGTCAGGAAAAACCTCACGCTGATTGAGATAAAGGATATTGTCGATGAGATAATGGAGTGTGACTCTTTGGTTGACCGTACCGAGTTTGACACGGTACGGTGCAACATCGGCGGCGGTATGCTGTGGCTCTGTGACCTTGAGAAACTGCAACGGCATTTCGACATAAAGGGTGTTATCGCCGAAGGAGATAATATCGCCCTGCTTATCCGCAATTACCAACTTTGACCTTTTTCCCTTTGCCTTCCCCACCGAGGCAAAGGGAGCCTGCTTTTTTATAACGCTGAAGCGCAACCCCTTTTTAATGCGTAACAGTCCATACCTGTTTTATCTTCCGGTTTTATCCGTCGTACCTGCCAGTTATAGTTCTCTGCCATGATTTCATACATACCGCCTTACCTCTACGGATTATTTCTGCAAAGGTAGCGGCAGGCTTTGTCAAACGGCAAATCCCGGACGGCAAGCCTTATGGGAAATCTTCCTCCATTTGCATGGAGCGTATTTCTCATCCTTGATTTGCCTTTTTGCCGCCATGCCCCTTTGCCGGCAGAAAAATCCCTCGCGGCAAGCCGGACAGCTTCCGAAAAAAGGGAAATGACAAAAATTAAACATATCATATTATGGCAAAGGTAACTGATGAAAAAGTCAAGAGACAGCTGGAGAAAAAGACTACGTTCTTCCTTAAATACTTCCCCGTGCGCATAAAGAACGTGGGCGAGGACGCTGTGGAAGCACGCAAATTGGTCTGGGCGTTCAAGGATGCGGAAGACGGAGCATGTGAGAAAGTGGCACGAATGACTTCCGACTACATAAACAAGGAGTATGGAGGTAGAGCCAAAGACATCGTATTTGTCTGTGTTCCTGCAAGCACGCAGGAGCAGAACGAAAACCGCTACCGAAAGTTCTGTGAGAGGGTCAACGAAATGACAGGCATCCGCAACGGCTTTCCGCACGTGAGAATATCGTGTGACAGACTTGCAGTGCATGAGCACCGCCACGACAAGACTGTCCGCATGGCTCAAGTGATAGAGTTTGATGATGATTATTTCTACGGAAAGGATGTCGTGGTCATGGATGACATCATCACCACCGGCATGAGTTACGCATTGTTCGCCAACCAACTTGAAGTGTTCGGGGCAAACGTATTGGGCGGCATCTTCCTTGGACGCACACATTACCGATATGGGAAATAACATAAATCCAACTGCCATTAACAGGCGGTGTTCCGCAGCCTTTACGGGACACCGCTCATTTCCCCATGGAGGAACGGCAAACGTAAAGGCTGCCTTGACGGAGCTTATCAGAGATTGGCACGGAGAAGGTATCACCAATTATATGTGCGGCATGGCATTGGGCTTCGACCTTATGGCGGCAGAATGTGTGCTGCAGGCAAAAGCGGATTTCAACGACATCACGCTTACAGCCGTTATACCATTCCGCGACCAGTGCGGGATGTGGAATTGGAGTGACCGCCAACGCTACCATGCCATTTTACAACAGGCGGATTTTCACATATTACTGAGCGAGGTGTATTACAAAGGCTGTTTGCTTGTGCGAAATGATTTCATGCTCAAACATGCGAGCCGTATTGTTGCCTACTATGACGGGCGACGTCGTGGTGGCACATACTATACCTGCAACAAGGCTGGAGTCATGAACATTCCTGTCCTTAACTTGTATGACCATTTGTCGGGATGACACACTAAGGATTGTCCGTCCGTGGAGAGGGAATAAACCTCTTCACGGAAAGCGCAAGGCTGCCCTCTTATATCCCGGCCGGTCATGCAGGTCGTCTTAACCTGTTTTACCGCATTTACCTTGTTTACAACCTCTCGGTGTTCTCCTGCTTATATCATTCACATTCTCTGGTCTTGCCCTGGTTCTTTCCCTTCGTCACCGGTTTGGTTTTATCAGATGCGAAGTTCGGCCGTCCCGCTTGATCCGGCGGCTTGAAGTGCATTTCTTGCAAAATCTTCCTCCAGTGGAGAGTATTTGGCAAGAAAAGCCGTCGTATGAAGCTGATAAGACAGCCGTGTGTTGCATCTGTAAAACTCCAAAGCGGTTCCGGGAAAAAGGGACTGAAGAAAGGGGAAAATAAACATTCAATAATAACCCATAAATTCAAAAAAATGGAAGCAACATTAAATCAGACAGCAGTAAAGGACATCACAATGGTTGCAATCTCTGCAATCCGTCCTAATGGTTTCAACCCACGCAAGCACTTTGATGAAGTGAGTTTGAACGAACTCGCAGAAAGTATTCGTCAGCAAGGAATACTACAGCCTGTCACCGTGCGCCCCATAGCAGACAGCAACGACTATGAACTTGTGTTCGGTGAGCGCAGATACCGTGCTGCAACGATTGTCGGCATGCAGGAAATCCCTGCCATAATCAATGACCTTTCCGATGAAGAAGCCGAGGAAATCGCCATTACCGAGAACCTCCAGCGCAAAGATGTGACACCCATGGAAGAAGCCAATGCCTACCAACGGCTCATGGAAAGCGGACGGCACGACCTTTCTTCCCTTGCTGTGCAGTTCGGCAAGAGTGAGGCTTATATCCGTACAAGACTGAAATTCGCATCGCTTATTCCCGAAATCGCCGCCTTGTTGGAAACGGACGAAATCACGGTCAGCGTGGCAAGCGAAATCTGCCGTTACGGTGAGGACATACAGCGTGAGGTGTACGAACAGCACCTGAAAGAAGATGTGACATATAGCAGTTGGCGAGGGCAGAAAGCCTCTGAAATCGCAAGGAGCATTGAACGGCAGTACACCGCAGACCTTGACCGTTATTCTTTTGACAAGACCCTGTGCCTGTCATGCCCCCACAACACAAACAACATGTCGCTTTTCTGTGAGGGTTGTGGAAAATGTGCAAATCGCACATGCCTTGCCGAAATGAACGCATCGTACCTTGTGGAAAAAACCCTGCAGGTATTGGCGGAGAACCCCACCGCAACGCTCGGACATACCGACTATGACTACAACCTTATCGCTGTGGAGCGTCTTATGGCTATGGGACATGAGGTGGAGAGTGCCATGCCATACGGTACGGCTTATCCCCGACAGCCCGAAGCACCTGAAAAAGAGGACTACGACAACGAGGAAGCCTATGAAACGGCATGCAGTGATTACGAGCAGGAACAGAGCGACTATAGGGAAAGATGCGCTGAAATACACCGCCAAAGCGAGAACGGCGAAATATCGCTCTACGTGAAAATAGGAAGCAACAACATAACGCTGTGCTATGTAAAGAAGAACAACACCGCAGACGATACGACACAAGGACAGCCACTTTCTCCTGTGGAAAAGTTGGAGAAACAGGACAAGCGAAACAAGGAAATCGCCCTTGAAAAGACTATCGAGGACACCAAGAAGCAAATCCTTAACATAGATGTGGCAGAAGCCAAGTTCGGAGCGGACGAGGACAGAATGGTTTATTTCTTTTTGCTGTCAAGCCTACGGAGAGAGAACTTTGCCCTGTTAGGTATATCCGAAGAACACTCCCCATACCTCAATGACGAGGACAAGATGAACATCATCGCCAATCTGACGGCAAAGACAAAGGCTGTTATCCGCAGGGATTATCTGATAGCGCAGTTCAAAGACGCATACAGGAACAATGCCACAGCAGACCTTATGCTTGACTTCGCACGTAAGCACATGCCGAATGAACTTGCTGAAATTGAGGACGGCTATAACCAAATCTATGAGAAGCGACACCAACGCATTGAGGAAAGGAAAGCCGCTATCGTGGCTAAGGAAAAGCCAACGGACGAAAATGACGATGCAGCAGAGGCATCCTCCGAAGATGCGAAGCCGGAAGAAGCTGCGGCATAATGAGCAACAGGCAGGGTGGAGAAATCCGTCCTGCCTGTATGCTTAACATACCGTCAGACAACAACGGGCGGCGACACTTCCTGTTATACTAATTCTCGATTCATCCTCCAGTTATAAACTTTTATACTAATCCTTTTGGGCTTCCTCCATTTATACACGCTGGTGTTGTATCATATCAACCGTCCTGTCGGCTCTGTTTTTCTCTTGCAAAGTTACTGCGAGGTGAATTTGGCCCAAGTACCGCCATACTATCCAGACTTTATTTTGCGGAAGCCTTCCTCGATTTGTAGCCAAATCGGGTGTTCCATAAAATAAAGTCCGGATTTCTTGTGCATATTCTCCTGTCTTCGCAGTGATGGGCGCAAGTAAAAATCAAATCCCGACCGGACGGAACGAAGCTCCTGATGTGAGGGGAAATAAAAATTATTCATAAACACTTAAACATGAGCGTCTATATGGAAAAAGATTATGTGATGTCTGTTGCTGAAACGGCAAAGCAACAACTATTTGGCATGACCCGGACTTCTGTTCTTATGTCATGGGGCATAAGTGGTTTATATGCCACAGAGTTCAAGGACATGCCGGCATTGAAACTTAAAGTCAATGGAAGATTGTTCAAGGGGTTTGTAGTAATAGCCCTGAACGGAAGCGACTATTACGAGGTCTATCTCACAAATGATACCGAGACGAGACTTGTCAGCGATGAAGTCTGCTTTGACGAACTTGGAGAACTGATTGACCGCCATATCGAGCGTGGAGACAATCAAGAAGAATACGATAAGTTTTGTAACATCCAACTGATGAAGCTCGTGACGGGTTAATGGCTTATGACAAATACAAGGCGGTGAGATGTCCGAGGATGTCCCACCGCCTTATATGCTACAGATTGATGATACCACTTATAAGAGCATTTTATATCACTGTTTCTTTTGCGGATAATAAGATGCTAAATTCCAGTTTTTCCATAATAGTCCAAGCGGACACAATTCAGCTTCACTTGCTCTTACCCATGGCGTATGAAGACATTTATCTTCTGTTGGGTTTAATCCTTCTTCAGGGTGCTCATTGAAACTTCGTACACACCAGGGATATAATGAACATTGAAAATTCCCATCATGGAGGATCTTGTATATTTGATGCACAGATTTCAAAACTTCCACATTCCAACCAGCTATCCCTTGTGGTTTAACGGTATAGTAATCTTTCTGCTTATTCTTCATCATGGGAGTACCTAAATCATTTACTATCTGAGTAAATAATCCACTGGTTGAAGCAGGTGAATCAGCAATAATATCTAATAAATATGATGGATTATGTTTTCGTAAATACAATGCTTTATCAATAACTGTATCAACCCATCCCTGATATGCTTCGTGTAATTCCGGATGTTCAGGAACCCTATAATAGGATTTCAGTTTTTTTCTTGCCTCATTAGCAATACCTTCAAAAAAATCAAATAGTTTAATGTCTGTATTAACCTTGGCGTTTCCTAATTGAGAATATATATCTTGAGCCTTTTCTGGATTGTATTTTTTATCTCTAAACTGATACAGCATATCAACAAAAACGTGACCAGGATTAGAAAACATCAATGAGCAATCAGCCAATGCTAATACATTTAATATCCTTTGCCCAAACTCAGGGAATATGGCACTTGCAACTTTTTCCGCTGAAGAATATGGAAAATCATCAGATTCTTCATATTCTCTACAACAATGTCTTTCCATTATATAGGCAATGCTCTCTTTTATTGCCGATGCGCCAAAAGATATTATATCATCTTCATTTGCTTGAATACAAACGGCCGGGATACTTGGTAAGTTTTGTTCTTTTCCGAATTTCAATTCAAAATTCTCTACAGAAACCCTTACATTGTCCAAGGTTTTTATATTGGTATCCCAGTCTCCCAATGTAACATCTTGAACCTGTTCATTAAGTCTGATATTATCTTTGTTATCATCATATATATACGGAACTTCAAAGGCTTGTTTACCTTTTGCATATATATCATTGACCACACTTTGAACATACTCTCCATAGGCGTAGCATGTGGTTAGTCCATAGGTGGTAGTTATATCTTGTAAAAAATGGATATATTCATGAAAGAAAAGAGAAAAGTCTCTTTCCGAAAGCTTGTTCAAATCAATTTCTCCATCAATCTTTAGATACATTTCAAAGAAAGCGGGTATATATTCACCTCTATTAGCTTTTTGTCTGTAATCCATATTTCCTTTTCTAAATTTTCATTCGAGATATATGACACAACATTGTCCAGTATGACAATGCTTCCCCTCTCAGTCCTCCTTCTTCTTTCGAGGGCCGAGTGGTCCTTTCCAGCGACCGCGATCAAGCTGCACATTGGCTTCGTTCAGGATGCGGAACACGCTGCTCCGACTACTAAATCCAGACTCCTTGAAAATTTCATCAATGGAGAATCCTTCGAGATACATGTTGACAATACGCTTGTTACGCTCGGCACGCCCCATCGCTTTGTCGCTAATGCTCTCAATATGCTTCTTTATCCTGCTTATATGGTGCGAGGACTTACGGATAGCGTTTGCTTCCTGCGGCAGCAGGGCAATGGCGGTAAGCACGTCACTTGTCTGCGTTCCGGGAAAAAGCTCGTTGCCCGAATCAATCCTGTCACGGATGGACACCAGTCTGATGTTCTTCACCCGGCAGAACTCCAGAAAGAAGACGAGCTGCCTCGCACCACGCAAAGCATTCGACAGTTTGGGTATGACAACAGTATCCCCGAACTGGACACGCCCCATAAGGCTGTCCCACATTGTCCTTGCCTTGTCCGCAGACAACAGTTCCTCTCTTACAATCTCCACACAACCGAAGTCTTCCATCCATCCGCTGTCCGCAGAGAAGTCCTCGTAACCGGGAGCCGTCATTATATATCCTATTTTTGCCATCGTGTATAAGAGTATGATTTTGTCTGCAAAGTTAGCTAAATAATCCGACAACTTATCAGACTCTTCCCAAAATCAGCCATTCTGACGCCATTTCTATGATTATTTATCGGATATAACTGCTAAACGTTATAAAGTTAGTCATATTCACAGATTATTATATGCTGTTAGCAACAGATTTTTCACAGCAAAAAATGAGTATGATTACACTCATTTACAGATTGTCTTTCAATGTCTTTCCTTTGCAACCCCAAAAGTTACAGCCATTTGCAAAAATCGCATTTAGAGTATGATATTTCAATTTAATATAAATATAATTACGATTGTACTTATATCTCGAAATTATACTCTACTTTCGCAGCATCAAACAATCGCTTGTGCGACAAAAACAGATATTGATATGACTGATTATCCGTCAAAAAAGACAATGGCGCGGCAGATTGCCGCCTTGTTACCAATGTTCTTGCTGGGAATGTTGGTTTCCGCCTGCAACGGCAGTGATTCAGAAGCAAAAAGTTTTTCTGACGCCAATGCTGCGTTGGAAGATTACGAAGCCTTCCTGCGCTCTGTATCTAAACAGAAGACACTTTCAAACTCAGAGCTTGTATCTTCCGTTTTGGAATGGAAAGCTCTCGATGATTCAGTGACAGCTGCCATGTTCCGTGACAGCGTACATACGAACCGTGCAGTTGTTGATTCGACATATTTTTCCCTGCGCGATTCCATTACCGATAAACTGACTTCGCTTGTTGACAGCCGTAAGCGGTCGTTTCAGGATTATCTTGACTTCTCGCTGGCCGTCAACAGACCGAGACTTGACTCGCTCTCAAACCAGTTGATGATGTCAGCACACAGATTCTATGCCTCGATGGATTCCGTCCCTGTTTTCAACATGGACAATGTTTCTACCATTCACAGGTATGAAGACATCCTCGATGATGCAACCCGCCGTGGGATTCATACAAAACGAGACCTGTTCTTGTTCCTTCGGAATGAGGACAGAGCCTTCCGCTCTTTTCTCGTTCATCTGCCGACACTCGGTGGCATCCCTCTCGCCAAAGTCCGCGACAGCTCGTCTGCCCTGATGAAAGAGATGGTCGAGTTGTGCCAAGGAGATAATCCGGCATTTACCACTTCCGAAGTTGTCATACTGCTTACGATGCGCAATAACCGACGTCTGTTGCAGAATGCCCTGCAATGCGTGAACGACATCAACAACCGCAAAGTCAAGGGCGGAGATCAGGCGGCAGCCTATCTGTGGATGCTGTTACAGCCATGGATTTCATTTGACGGCTTCGCCCTCTCGCTTATGAGCGAAGCACAAATAGGCACACTGAAGATATTGGCAACAGAAACGCCAAAGTGCGTGGTCAAACTTGGGAAACCGCAGTTCCCCATTGATACGGATGAGCTTCCTTCGCTGCTCATCAAAACCACCATCACAAATCTCTGACACGAAAAACGAATACAATTATGCTGAAACACAAAATTGAGAGATTCCTCACATACATCTCCATGCAGATGCCGTCACTGATGTCACGCGCGAACTATGCCGGTGCAGAAATCTTCGACGGTATGGCCATCCTTGAGTTCAAGTTACCGAA
This sequence comes from Muribaculum sp. NM65_B17, assembly GCF_004793735.1. Taxonomy (NCBI): domain Bacteria; kingdom Pseudomonadati; phylum Bacteroidota; class Bacteroidia; order Bacteroidales; family Muribaculaceae; genus Muribaculum; species Muribaculum sp. NM65_B17. The sequence goes on along the minus strand of NZ_SRYY01000008.1, from coordinate 23,814 downwards.
GCCCTGTAACATAAGCGACCTGCTTGACGAGTTCGACGACCAGATGGAACTGATTATCCTTTACCATATCATTCCGTCTGAAGCAACAGTCATGGGACACCAGTGCTGTGCCTATTCCAATCCGTCATTCGATTATCTGTACAAGGTCAACGGTATCAGTGATGACAATGGCATCTGCGATACCCTGTACGCCTCGCTTTATGATTCGCTTGAGAATTTCGGGCTTGACTTGCAGGCCGAGCTTAACGACCAGACGGCGAAAAGCAAGGTCGTCTTTGCCCGCAAGGAGGAAGATCTCCTGCGCGACTTCATGAAATAAACCAGAGCCACTTATAGGATGAAAGAGACCGCATACAACAGAATTGTCGAGATAATCCGTGCAAGGCGCACCTGGATAACCGTGCTTCATGCCGACAGGGAACGTAACATGATGGTTCAGGTAGGACGTGAACTTCGGGAAGTACGTTGCCGTGTGCTTACACTTGTCGCCCTGCGTAAACACGGGCTGTATGAGCAAGGCCATGTGTGGGACATTCCGGAGTACAATCTTGAAAAGGCAGTGCGCTCACTCAAACGCGGTTCTCGTTTCAAGGAGCGGTGGAACAAAGAAACAATAAGTCCTGATGACATTGAAGAGATTATAAACCGTGCATCCTATGGATTCATCCGGCTCGAACTTTCCGATTTATAACTAACAACTCAAATAACACAACCATGCTGATAAAGATTCTCTATTCACTGATGTTTCCGACATTCCTTGTCGTACCGTTCCTGTATAAAAACAAACGGCCTGCCATGCTCGTCTTCTACCGTAACATGGCGATGAGTTTCGCTTTCAGGAAAGTGTACACCAAAATGTTGCTGCTTTTTCTGCTGGCATTCCATTTCTATCACCTGACGATTTTCCAGAACCATTATGACCTCATCCCGTCATCGGTGCTGTGCTTTGCGATGTTCTCCCACAGTCTCTGTGAAAGATTTATCTACTTCCTTCAGGATTGCCGTGTCCTGTGGGTCGGCATGGTTCTCTCCTTGACGTGCCTCTTCATTCCGCACTTCATGCCTCTTGGCTTCTCCATCGGTGTACTGCTCTGCGGAACAGTATTCTATCCGTCCCGTCTGCTCAGAGACTTAATGCTCCTGACGGAATGTGCGTACCGCCCGGATTGCTACGAAGACCTGCTGGAGCTTTCCGAATTATATTTCCGTTGGGATGAATCAGGAAACTCTATGTTGCAGGAATCCGAGCGAGAACGGAAGCATGTGTTTAACGAAGAGATAGAGGATGCAGAGTTTGAAGAGATCGGACATGAACAGGACGAAGTGTAATCATAAACCAGACAATATGAAATCAGAAGATACTTTTAGTCTCACGACAAATATGGCCCTGCTCCGCAGCCTTCAGGAAGACAGGCCTGCTGATGGCGGACGGCTGTCACGTTACAGTGCGTTTGTCTATTTGTTGGAACGTGCGAACAAAGAGCCGAGCACAGCAATATCCTTCGGACAGGAATTTCATCTTTCCGTTGGCCAGCTTGTGACTTCATATAGCGAGCTTGCTGTCGTTTGGGGATGGTCACGCGACAACGTGCGCAATTTCTTTCTTGAGATGACCAAGACTGGGGCCATTTCGGTTGAACGCCGGGGGAAGGCGACGGTCATATCCATTCCCGTATGCATGTCCGGCACTCCGACACTTACACGGCTTCCGTCCCGTGAAGAACGTGACCGTCTGCGTTTCATCTTCGGCACGATGTCCATCGAGGAACTGGCGGACATGTTCGACTCTGTGATTTCAAAGACCGAACATGATGTCGAGAAGTTGGATGCGGACGACCCGCACGACATTAAAATCGGACGACGGCTGCACCGGTTGGTCAATCATCTTGTGTTGCATCCTTCCGGTTTCTTTCCAAAAGACGACCGTGTGGCGGATGCCTTGCGTTGTCTGTTCATTGATGATTGCGATTCCGATTTTGCAAGGTTCTTCACCTTGCTTACTATCGGTGGACTCAAACTGATAGATGACCGCTGCGACAACACGGAGTTCCCGCCGTCGTTACCGGACACTACGATGCAACGGCTCGCTGCGGTCCTCGAATATTATTCTCCTTTTATAAGGCACGGTGTCCTCACCAATCCGACCGTCTTTGGCTATCAGGGACGGGCTGCGCCCGAAACAGGAACCGATACGACTCCGCATACGGGATAACACGGCGGCTTGCCGCCTCATTATCGGACGGGCTACGCCCAAAAAGGCCGCTTTGCGGCTGTTGGGAAGCATAATACCCCGGATTTTCAGCAGAAAACCGGGACAGACCGCCAAAAGCGGCAGCAAGCTGTGAAGTTATGGAAGAATTTTCTTCGCAAAATTCAAAAAAAATGAAGTCGGATGGCTCCCAAAAAGCCTTCGGAAAATCAAAAAAACGACGAAAAAATCATGGCAAATTCACAAAAACAAGTCATGGATCTCAAGGTTGCAAAGGGCTTCACCGAAGCTCAAAGCGATGAGCATAAACGTAACTGGGACGATAAAAAATGGGGCCGGGCATCGGGATATGGAGCCTACGACCGCACACGCGACGGCCTGAATTTTGAAATCGTGAAGGGAAAAATCGTTCCTCTTGATAAGACAAAATCCATCCCTGAACGCATCCGTGAGATACTGTCGGCGCGTGGAATCAAAGACCCTAACGAGGGATTGCCGGAGCCGAAATTCCGCACGGTGGTGAACTTTATTTTCGGTGGTTCACGAGCAAGGATGCACGAGTTAGCTTTCGGAACTCAGACTGTAAATCTGAATAAGGATGCCGACAATTCCCATATAAAACGCTGTCCGGACATTGAGAAATGGGCACTGGATGTGTATCGTTTTGTCGCCGACAAATGGGGCGAAGAGAACATTGCCGGATTTGTCGTGCATCTCGATGAGACGAACCCACATTGCCATTGCACCCTGCTTCCGATAAGGGATGGACGCTTCGCTTTCAAGAAAATATTCGGAGGGAAAGACTTGTACGACTACAAGGACTATATGCGGTCGCTCCACGATGAATTTGCCAAAGTGAATGAGAAATGGGGATTGGTGCGAGGATCCGACATAACTAAGACCGGGGCAAGAAATATCCCTCCGTATGAATACAGACGACTGTTGAGCAGGGAATGTGCAGACCTTGAGACGCAAATCGAATCGGACAAATCGTTGCTGCAACAGTTGAAACTTGAAGTATCTCATGCTGAAAGAAGGGTAAAAGGACTGACCACAATGATAGCCAATCTGGAGAACCGCAAAGCAGAACTGGAGCAGGAAATGGTACAGCTCTCTACCGATTTGCAAGCCGGAAAAGGAAATGCTGACGAGTTGCAAAAGAACATTGACAGGCTTAGCAAGGACTATGAGAAAGTGCTGGATTCCCTTACGGACAAGCGTCAGAAACTGACCGAGGCAAGTCGGAAATTATCTGAATACCGGGAGCTGGAGGAAGAATCCAAAGAGAAAGCCAACGAATACCGGCAACAGGCAGAGGACTACAAGAAAGATGTCCGAGAGGCATCCGGTGACCTTGCCCAACAGGTTCGTTTTCGCATTGCGGATGCTTTCGTGAATAATGTCATTGACAGCCTTAAAAGCACTTTGCCAACGCTCGGCGATGCAGGTTCAGTATTTAACAACACGCTGCTTGGAGACCTTGCGGAACGTGGAGAGGAGATTCTAAAATGCGCCGGACTGTTGTTCGCCGGATATGTTGATGGTGCCACAACTTTTGCCGAGGGACACGGTGGCGGAGGAGGCGGAAGCGACCTGCCCTGGGGACGGAAAGATGACGAGGACGACCTTCTTTGGGCACGGCGTTGTCTCTTCCGTGCGGCAAAAATGATGCGTCCGTCAGGCGGAAAATCTGTAAAACGTAAATGATATAACACTAATTCAAATAATTCAAACGATGAAGAAAATCTTATTTTCAATGCTTGTGACCTTTGTGGCACTGCTTGACGCGAATGCCCATGCGGTCAGCCATGCGGAGATGAAATTGAAGGAAATCGAAGCCGCACAAAAGGAAATTACGCTCCGCAAAAAGCCGAAATATCTCTCCGGTGCAATCATTCCTTCATGGACAGACAACTGGTTTATAAGCGTCTCGGGAGGCGCATCATCCTTTATCGGTTCGCCGTTGGGGTGCGATGATCTGTTCGGACGCATCAAACCTGCCTTACAAATATCATTAGGCAAATGGCATACACCATCGGTGGGAAACCGTCTCGTATTTCAAGGCTTCGAGTGGAAAAGCGGGGCTTTGACGAACCAACAATACCGTCATTATCATGCCGACCTCCTTGTGAACCTGATGCCGTCGATAGCTAAGGGTGATAAGGAATGTCGGTGGGATATTATTCCCTTTGTCGGTGTCGGATTGATTGACAACCGTGATGCCGGGCGCAATCCTTTCGCTTTCAATTATGGTGTCCAAGGGCGTTTTCGCATTGCCGATGGACTGCATATCACCGCTGAAATCGGTGACGCGACCACGTTCAAGGATGCCGACGGTCTTGGTTCTGCACGAGAAATCGGAGACCACCTACTGACGCTTTCGGCTGGTGTCTCATGGACTTTCGGAAAGAACCGTGGATGGAAAAAGGTCATTGACGCACGGCCTTATGTCATCCTCAATGAGCGACTGAAGGCTGCAGCATACGAACAAGAAAAAGAGAATGAAAGGCTTGCCAAAGAGAATGAAGCAAAAGCCAGGCTGATTGCCGAACTCCGAAAGATTCTTGAAATCGAGGGACTGCTTGACAAATATGCCGGATGTTTTGAACGTGTCGATGACCACGGTAATACCTCGGCAGGAGGCTATACCATGAACGACTACAACGGGCTTAACTCACTTAGAAAACGCCTCCGTGATGGCAAAAACGGCAGTCCCGAAAAGGATAACCGGTCAGAAAATGCAGTGTCCGGGGAAAGCAACGGAAGCAAGGCAGAAGTCGGCAGTGACGGGAACAATAACAGTTATGCGGATGATGTCATTAACGGCAATGCCGCACTCGGTGCACCCATATATTTCTTCTTTGAACTCGGCACCGACAATCTTGTAGAGGAATCACAACTGGTGAACATCGACGAGATTGCACGTATCGCTAAGAAATACAACCTTAGAATTGAAATTACAGGTTCGGCCGACAAAGCTACTGGTACGGAAATGATCAATTCAAATCTCGGTTCTCAAAGAGCCACCTTTATCGCCGGATGCCTGAAAGAACGAGGCATTCTGGAGAACAATATCAAGAAAATCTCAAGGGGCGGTATTGATGATTATACACCGGGAAAAGCAAACAGAAACACCATCGTCAGACTTTTCTTGCCATAATAGACGAGCACTAAGAAGCTAACTTTTTCATTTTTTTGCAGGCAGTCCCGACCGTGAGGTTAGGGCTGTCTTTTGCATAAACAGACATACAAAAAATGACTATTAAGAGAACGTCGAGGTACAAATATTTGCGCTTAAAACGCCTGATTTTACAAAAAAAATGAGTTTAGATACTACTATGTCTTGTGGTCGTTTCAATAAACAAAGGCGGCTTTACACTTGAAAAATCATCAAAATTTCAAAGGTTAAATCATCCTGTTCCCTGTCGTCAGGAAATAATAGAATCAATCTGAGTTTACGGTCAAAACGATACATGTCCATCGAATTTTGGAAAGAGACATAGGATTTATATTGATGTTCGGTTTTAGGAAATTAAAGTAAGGGAAAAAGTATGCGGACAACCTGAAATAACCTAATATATGCCGATTTGAGCATTGCGAAGAGGCTTGGTTGCTTCTATTGGGTGTAAAGGTAATAGTCTTTTCTATCTGCAAAAGATTTATGTCGTTTCGGACAATTTCGAGGCGTTTTTTATTCAGCTCGCATCCGAGCACATGAAAAATAAATTGAAAATAATCCGCTAAAAACTTGTGTATGTGCGGATTATTTTGTATCTTTAATATGGCAAATACTAACTTGGAAATAACAGAATATGGAAATAATACTTCTACTATTGGTCGGATGGTGGCTGTCGGGAGTCCTGGGCTTCCGTGAGCGTAAGAAGCCACGACGCAAACGTAAGCGTTCATTCTGGAAACCGGACATGGACGAATATGACTGGGAAGAGTTCAACAAGAGGAATGGACGCTGACACTTCCATGACTGCATAAAAAACAACCCGCCTAAGACAGGTGTCCCGGCGGATTGCGAAAGGTTTTACCGTGTTTAATCAGCGGCTGCGGTGAGTCCTTTGGAACGGCACTTCCTCGTCCTCACGCATCATGTCGAAAGGTGTATCCTCTATATGAACGACCTCTGTCGTGTTGCCGTCATTGTCGATGTCATAGACATCGGGGTATTCGGTCGTATGTCCGGGAGTGGCTTGGTAGCTGTCTATCTGTCCTTGAACAATGTCGATGCGGTGGTTTATCATGGATGTGGCACGACGTACATCTTGCAGGGTTGTCTTGATAAACTCGGGGGATTCTTTGAGGCTGTCGAGCCATGACTTGAGGTATGCTGCTGATTCATCCTTGACATTCTTCACGATGCCGTAGCGCGAAGCTACAAGGGCACTGCCCAGTTCGGCCACAAGTTCCTCACGGGCATAATCATCCGAACCGAATGTCGTTGGCTTCAGCCTGTTGAGACGGTTCTCGGAACCGGTCGAATGTGTCATTTCGTGAAACGCCGTTCCATAGAACGCCTCCCCGTTGATGAACTGCGATTTCTCTGGCAGAACTATCTCATCCTTTGATATGGAATAGTATGCCTGGTCCTGATGTGTCGGCTTAATGGGACACAGCCACAGCCCACGTTTGATTATCTCATCCATGGCAGGAAAAGAGAATTTCTCACCATCAAGGGATGCCGGTCTGGTGATCTGGTTCTGTGCTTCCAACTTGGCATACAGTTCAGGACGGGCCTCTTTCAGATTGGTCTGGTCCACGTTGAACACATTATATACGTTCAGCTTCGGATAGACATTATACTGCTTTTTCTCTTCCTCGGAGAGTCTTTTGTAATCCTCGTATTTGATTTTCTCCTTGGTCTCGCGGTTCACTACCGTAAAACTGGTGAGGAATATCGGGAATGACTTCTCTCCCTTGTTGACTGTGACGGCCGGGAGTTTCTCTCCGTTACCATCCACCAGCGGCTTGCGGCTGCCGTCCTTCCCAACGGAGTAATTCATTCCGGTTACACGGTTGAAGGTACAGAACACAGGAAGCTGGTAGTTGTTCTTCTCACACAGGAGCATGAGCATCACGGCGTTCATACCGTTATACTCCCTCCCGTTCAGGTTCTTGGGCCATTTCAGGCTGCCCTCGGTAAACCAAGGTTTCTGCCAGTCTGACTGGAGATTTTTTATTTTCTCCACCATGAGGTCTGCGAACCTGTCAAGGGCGCGGTCTTCGGCACTGCGTCCGTCACCGTTGTCGTTGTATTTCCTGTATGCCATATCAGATCGGTGGGTTTTCGTTGTCCTTTGTCTGTGGGAATGGCTGGCGTTCCCACGGTTTGACCTCTTCCAGACGGCAGTCAAGGTCAATACGGCCATTGTATGCCGATACTGTCAGCTTACCGGTGGCATGTATCTTCGCCTTGGCTTCGAGAAACGCTTCTTTGACATAATCGAACTTGATGAAGCGTACCCATGTGAACTGCAGAGCATCCCCGGACTTTTCTGTGGAATATGCCGAGAACGACACATATTTTCCACCTTTCTTGTCGGTTTTCTCATCAACTCCCTTGCCGACAGTCCCCTTGAACTCCATTGTGCCCTCAATGGCATCCTTGGACGATTCGGGGCTGAGATTCACCGTGTCTGCATGGAAATTGAAATAGAGGTTGTCGCCGGTCTTTCGGAAGGTCAGTGTTCCAGTCGCCTCTATACGTGTTCCTGCTGCGAGGGAAGGCAACTCCGATTCGTCCCCGTCCTTACTTACGGATATGGACAGTTCCTTACCCGGCATATTGTTACGCGAACCTGGTACAGAGAGTTTAACAAGGAAACCGATGAATTTTTTACCGTCTCCAGACACACGGATTGTTGCCGGTTTGCTGATGATGCCGTTGATTGTTGCTTGTACTTTAATCATACTGTTTTGTTTTAATGTGAGTGATTATTTGATTGAAATATTCTCTGATTGTGACTGCTGCGATATTCCCTGACGGTAATCCTGCGACAACTGGGCGTTGAGCGCGATATTACCGATGATACCGGAAATACGTTCTTTCTTTTCGTCGGCGGTCAGGGTACTGTCCGACAGGACGAGGTTCATACGGTTCATGTCTGACGAAGACAGCTGTGCCGTGAAACGGTTTGTACCGGTATCTACGGACAGTAACGGAGTCTCGCCTTCCTTGACCTGAAGCGTACATTCCCTCATTCCCTGCACAAGCGGTGTAAGGTCTATGCGCTTGTCAAGGGCGGCGGCTGTTGCTGCAGCCATCTTCTCTTCTTCTGTCTTGCTATCTATCTGCACGGCCAATGCCATGAGGGAAGTGAACAGCGTCATAGCCATCTCCATGACCGGATCCTGTCCAAATCCGCCCATACCGATACCGCTGTCTTCGGATGACAGGAGTTTCTTCATCCATTCTTCCGGGGATAACGAGGTGTCTATTGCCGGGCTGTTAGGGTTCTGGCTTTTGTATTTCGCCAACAGGTTCTGACCGTCGTGCATGGCGGTGAGACGGATATTTCCTTTTTCGGCTATCTCCGCAAGATAAGCGGCGGGATCCATGTCCCTGGTAGTACCGTCCGCTGCAATCTGCTTCACACCTAAATGCAGGTGCGGTCCAGTGGTCCGGGTTCCAGTATTTCCGGAAACGCCTATCTGCTGTCCGGCATTTACTGTATCGCCGACCTTGACAGAAAATGAATTAAGGTGCAGGTAGCTGACCTGTACCTTGGCTCCGCCTTCACGAGTATATTCTACGGTGACCGACTTTCCACCAGCTGTGTTGGCGTTTTCATTCACCGCTACAACCTTGCCGTTCTTTTCCGTCGCCAGCACAGCTTCATTGTTGCATTGTATATCCATCCCCTTGTGCATCTGCTTTTTGGAAGTATCTGTCGGATCTGAACGCATACCGAAAGGCGATGTAACGAACAGGAACTCTTCTCGTTTCAACGGGAAAGAATAATCATGTTCCGCACTGTTGTTATTGCCGGACTGCAACTGTGGGATTCCTTGCCCCGGTTTCAGCCCTTTGGCGTTCATCTCTTCCATTACCATACGGTCATATCGCTGAAGGTCGTTACGCTCGATAATGGATATAAGCGCGGGCGCATATTTCCCGGCTGTAGCATATCCGGCTTTATCAAGCCCCTGTGCCCATCCTTTGTAATCGTCCGCATCAAGTTTGAAACAGGATGCGTACCGGGAGTTCTCCTTCAAAAATCTGGAATGATGGGCATAGGAATCGCCCACACTGTCGTAGCTGCAGAATTTCTCATTCGGTTTGTCATCGGAGTAGAGACCGTATTTGCCACCGTTGGCTATCCATGACTGCGTGGCCTTGATGCCGAAATGGTTGTTCTCGTTCTGTGCGAGACGGCTCTGGCCGCTTGCACTCTCAAGGATGCCCTGAGCAAGCGTTACCGAAGCCGGTATGCCGTACAGACGCATCTGCTCCATCGCAAATTCCGCATATCTTTCTGCGTATGCCTGATTCTTTCCTGCCATAGCCTACATTCTTATTCCTGTGTGACGTTCCATATTTTCCGCTGCGCTAACTGCATTTTGAGGAAGTGACATACCGGCTTTTCTGTCAGCAGAAATGTTTTCAACAGCATCGCAAATGGCTACCCTTGCTCCTGACCGCACGAGTCTCGGCAGATAGACATCCAGCATATCTGTCGGGAATGACACTTTCACGGCATGGACATCTTCCTTTTGGTTTCCGAATTCGATTTTTTCAAGTCCCAATGTCTTTTCCATACTTGGCACATCATCCTGATAAGCCTCATAATTGCCGCCGTGACGGAACAGCAGGATGACATCGGGATGCTTTTCTTTCAACTCTTCATATTGCTGGAGTTCGGGACGCACTGCCGCCACATCAGGACGGACAACGGCAGCGTCCTCTTCCTGCTGCTTTTCTACGGTTTGTTCCTCCGTTTTCTGCATCAGCAGGTCAGAGAACAACGTAGCGGCGAGACAGGTCTTGTATTGGGCCACATCTTCTGCCACCCACATCCGTTGCCATTGTTGCTTGCTCACTTCGCGCGGTTGCACCTTGTCGATGCCATCGATTACGGGGACACACAGTATCTTGTCGTCCTTGCTCTTGAACACGTTCACGCGCTTGATGCGCAGCGGGTCGATACCGTCCGGCATGGCACCGAACAGGTCAACCTTCAGGTTGGGTTCAGCCTGTGCGAGAGCATAGTATTTCTGAGCCAGTTCGTTGCGTACCGCACCTGCAGCCACACGGTCATCCTGCTTGACGGTGGAAAAGAAACGGTTGATGTCATTCTTGTCCGGACGGATGCTGAACGACGGCTCGTTTTCAGGCTTGAGGTACAATGCCCATCCGCCCGTGTCGTCACGGAGCATCTGGATTCGCTCGAACTGCACTTCCGTAGCGCGGCTGACTGCCTCGCTGACATCAAAAGCGGAAACATTTCTTATCTCCCTTCCGTCCAGTCTGGCCGAATACACCTGCTTGTCTGCAAAATAGGAATCATCAGGATGGTAGCGCAACTGCCCGTCCTTATTATAGAACCTAACGTATGAGGCACCCTGAGCCATCAACGCAGCCGCTATCTTCTCTTTATTAAATCCGGGAATCGTATGCGATACTACTCTCGCACCGGCTTCTTTGCGCTCATCGGCTGTCATCACCTCGTCGGGTGACATCCAGTAGTTGCGGCGGTCACCGTTGGGCATCACGACATCGCCTCCTGAACGGGCGGAAGTGGGAAGTACCACATCGGCAATCCCCGTGTTCTTGTCGAGTACCACCACGAACTCACGGCTGCGCTTGTCCGGAACGGCATTAATGTCGTCAGCTATAACATGCGCACCTTTTTCCTCCCATTCCTGCGGTAGCCATTCGCTGCAAAGGCGATGGATACATGCAGCAGAACCGGCAGCCTGTGTATAGGCTATATTGACAAGCTCCGGGTCGTCATGCTTCAGACGTGCATTGGTGAGTGAGTCCTGTGTCAGCGTGTCGTAATGTCCAAGTCCGTCAAAGCGGGCCAGGAACTCACGCTTGTCATCCTGTCCTCCCGGGAAATTACGGTCATTGATTTCCATACCTCCCTTGCGGAGAATGTCCTGCAATACCAGCGCATCCGCAACTGATACCTGCGGCCGTCCCTCTTCCTGTTCCCTGAGTTCCTCCGTCTGCTGCTTGTTGCGCTCGTGGGCCGATTCCATGCGTTCTCCCTTTTCAGCCTTGCGGATGACATCAAGGGCATTGTTCACATCGCTCTCCACAGCGTCTATCAGGCAGGGATTCTCCTTCAGTTCCTCTGTCCAGTATTCCACCATGCCACGACTTTCAGGTGACAGTTTCGCCGGCAGACCGAACTCCGCCATCTTCAGACCGGAGGCTATCTCGGCGATAAGACGCTCATAGCGCAAGGCATCACCTGACGGTGCTTTGCCGCCGTTCATCACCATGCCTTCCCTCGACATACGCTCACGGTGGCCGGTGGCACTCACCACCTGACGCACCAGTTCCTGCACATAATCCATGTAATTGCCGAAATGCTTCTGATCGGGAATATAGACGGCATCCTTGCCAGTGTCGTATGCCGCCGTTCCCGTGGTCGATTTCCTTATTGGTACAAGGTTCTGCGAAATCTGCTCACGAAACCTGTTGACTGCGGAACGTGTCTGGCGTTCCTCCGCAAGGATGTTGCCTCGGTCGGTTCGTCCGCCGAACTGCTGTCGCAACTTCTCGAACTCCTTTTCATCCACATGGGGAAGAGTGGTCTGCTCCACATTGAAAAGTGTGTGTATCTCACGTTTTCTTACTGCCTTGTACTGTTCCTGTTGCACAGGAGGAAGGCTGCGGTAGTCGTCACGGGATATAATGTCTCTCTCGTCGTGCTTGTTGACGTATGAGTCCCACCGGTACCAGTTCATCGGTACGGAGCGTTCGTCCTTGAGGACGGATTCGCCACGTTTCCTTGCTTCCGAAAACGTAGTGTACAAGGCGGTGGAATATCCATGGCTGTCAGCGTCGAGCATCAGCGTGAGGCTGTTGAACGGGCTGAGTGCAGCCCCTTTGGGATAGATTCTCGGAGAGAGGCGTCCCGACACGTTCAGCCAGTATCCTTCCGTAGATGCCCCGTTGAGAGCGTTTGACAGCAGCTCCACCTGTCTGGCGGCCGCCGTCTGTTCCTGTGGTGTCTTTTCTTTCATTGCTATATATTGATGTATTGGTTTATCTGAGGATTATGCCGCGTTCCTGCTGCCGTTCCTGTTCGATTTCCAGACTGCGGTAATTGTCTTCCGCCATCGCCTTCATGCGGTCGTGACGGGCAAGCACCGCATTGGCAAGCGTATTCAAAGGCAATGCTCCGGCGGCGTATGCCTGTGCCGCATTTTCGGGCAGCATCACCGAGCAAGGCACGTTGTCAATGGTGGCTATCAGCGTGTTGCCCCGTATGACAGCACCGGATATGCGTGGATTCAGTTCTTCATCGTCATACTGCCTGTAGCGGACGGTCGGACTGTGTCCGTCCTGTTCACGCTCTATCGCCTCATGTCCGATTTTGTTTACAAGGTTGGCACCACCCATACCTATCAGCACCATCTTCAGAAGAGGATTCCTGACGAACATTCCTACAAGGATGGAAGCCAGAGGCATCATTCCGCTTTTGAGGTTTAAGGAGGTGGTCTTGCCGGTGAACAGTCCAACAAGCATATCCGGCAGCATGGCTATTACATAAGGGAGGTTACGTCCGATGTCACCGATGCCGTCCAGCCCGACCGACCTGAGAAGATTCACCCAGCCGTCGTTATTGTCTTGTGCCTGTGTCTCCTTTTCCCTTTCTTCACCGTTGTCCTCAATTTCTTGAGTGTTATCGTTTGTCGTTTCCTGTCCACGTGATTCAGTTTTTTCTTCTGTTGCGGGACTTTCCTGTTGCGCTTTCTGTGCCTGCTCCCTGTCATGCTGCGTTTTCCAGTCAAGGTATGCCTGTTCCTGACCTGGAGCGATGACAGACGGCACGTTGGCGAAGTTCTTTCCACAATCTGCCGTCTGAGGTTTGCCAAGAGTTATCGGAGAGAACTTGAAAGGCACAAGTCCTTTTCCCTGATTCAAAAAAGGATTCTGCAAATTGCCGAGGTTCCAGTCCATTTCCCATGCCGGCTTTTCTTTCAGAATGGGCATCTTTTTGGACAGAGTGCCGTTGACTGACTGGATATAGTTGCTCTCGTATGTCTTGATGCGCAAACTTTCCTTGCGTATATCCGAGAGTGTATTGCCATTACCGAACAGTCCCGTGCTGACACATTGGTCAACCGTCAATCCCTGTTTCTGCTGTTTCTTGTCAAGTACGGACTCAAGTCCTGAGAACACAACTTCCGCACCGGCAAGTCTGGCAAGCGAGCCCCATGAGTACACGCCGCCAAAAGCCACCACGTCCGCTGCGAAACTCACACCCTTAGCCGTGCCTTTTTCCGCTTTCGACGGTTTGTATATGGCTTCGCCACGTTCCTCTATCTCACGTTGCAACGGTGACTTCATCATTTCCTGTGGCAATCCGAAAAGGCTGCCGGCCGCCCCCTTGCGGATGATATAGTCGAAAGATCCTTTGGGCATCTGCTCACGCACCATACGGTCAACCATCATCTGCTCGATACGGTGATCGACATAGGCGAGTGCCAGGTCTGAACCGATTTTTGCGGAAAGTTCGTCATAACGCTTGCGTCCCACTTCGGCCACCACCGCATTGCGCCATTCCCCGGCAAGACGCTGGAGGTCGGCTACGAAATCCTTGTTGCCGAGTATGCTCTCCTTGCACATCCCCACGTAGTCCTCCGCGGTCTTGGAACATTCCTTGCCGGTAAGCCGTAGGTACTGCATGGTATCATCGGGACCCGGTATGCCTGCGGAAGAGGATGATTGTGCAAGCGACCGCATGATGCCGGCAAATGAAGTGGAATAGTCCGCTATCTCTTTTGCCTGTGCCGTCTGCAATGCCGATTTCTCCCGGTTCATGACCGGCACGAAGTGTGCGTTGAAATAGCTGCTAAGGCAGTATTCCACCTCTGACAGCCTTTTTGTATTTTTCGGTTGCGCCATTATGATATGTTCAGTTGTTTCAATAAATTTTCTTTTGTCTGCTCGATGGCATTGTGATACACCTCCATCTGTTTGGGATAATACTCCTCAAGCATCCTCTCTTTGTCTATCCGGTCAAGCAGGAACTGTATCGCACATTCACGCTCTATCTCCACGGCCGCCTCACCGTCTTCCGAACCGTTGAACCAGGCTTTCGTCCACCAGCGTATGCCGGACCTGTCAGGATAGACAGTCACCAGCCGCTGGATGTCGAAGCTCCGCACGTCGATGTCAAGGTCGGCAAGCGGGTCTATGATTCCGGCGGTGGCGACGGCTTCGTCATAGCTTTTTTTTTACTCGCTTCATCCATGACCGACAGGAATATCCTGTGCCGAAGGGCGAGATAGTTGAGAAAATCCCCGATAAGCAGGTTCTGCACTTTGGCGGCGATAGGCACCGACCGTTCAGACAGTCCGAGCGGATTGGCCATCGACGGTATGGCGTCATAGAAATAGCTCCGTGCCGCCGACAGGGAGAAGATGTTGCGCAGGGACTGTTCTGTCTTGTCGGGAACGACGTACAGACCTCCGGCCACCTCCATCAGGTATTCGGGATAGAACCTTGCCATCAGGCCCTCGATCTCTTCCATGTTCTCGTCATAATCCGTCGGGATGTCCATATCGAGGGTCTCGAAGTCGGGCATGCCGCTTTCCGTGCCGGACATCTTCATGTTACCGAAAAGCATTTTCAAAAACTCTACGGGGTCTATCTCCGCTCCGTCATACTTCACCTCCAGATGAAGAGTGTTACCGCTGATGGAAAGGATGCTTCCGGCTTTGACACGTTTGCCGAAAGCAACCATAGCGTTGCGTATGCCGCCGTAGGTCACATCGTATTTCCCGTAACGGGCCGTCTGGTATAGACCGTGTACCCTGTCCGTGCCGATGGCGGTAACGATGCCGTCCGCCACCGCACGCAGCACATAGCGGTCTGCGGCGAGGTCTATGCCGTGGTTGAAACTCCCGTCCTCCTGTTTTCCATAAGTCCGGGTCAGCACCACTTCTTCTTTCTTGTCATTGAACGGCATACAGTAGCCGCTCTCTGACTGCAGGTTCATTTCCTGTGTATATTCCATATCCTTTTTATATGTTTACCTGTTGTCTTGTCAAACTTGTTCGGGTACGGTTCATCTGTGCCGTCCTCCCGGTTGTCGGTTCTCTGCCTGCGGGTTCTCCTGCACCTGTGCCACATGGGAATTATTGCCGATAAGCATCATGGCGAGCAGTGCGCCGCCAATCTTGCCGAGCCAGCCGAACCGTCCGAATATCATCAGTCCGGCGGCAAGCAGTCCGACGATGCTCAGTCCGGACACGTTGCCTTTCCCTATGTTGGAGAAGAAATTGCCGAACATATCGGCACCGTTGCCCCCACATACGTTCTTCAGGAAATCGGAGATGCCTCCGAATGTGCTGTTGGCCTGTTGCACGGTACCGCTCAGACCGGACACGGATTCCTTTACATCCCGTACCGTTTCCTGCACGCTATCGACGGTCTTGCTTGTGGTGTCCACCACTGCATCCACATTGTCGCTTCCTATCGCTATGTCGGCGACCGTCCTCACCACCGGCTTGTCATTGACAAGTGCCTCCCAGCCGAGATAGCCCACACCGGCTCCGACCGTGGCGGTTTTCACGGCGCGACCTGCGCCCACAAGGGTGCGCTGGGGATGGATGACGGCTCCGCCAAGGCTTCTTGTCGCCGGGTTGTTGAAGATGTATTTGCCACCTTTGAATATTGTTGCCCATTTGCCCATATCTGTTGTATTTTAGAGTGTTATCGTATTATCCGTTTGAAAATAAGCCTCGCACCTGAATCCTTTCCGTGGTGAGAAGTCTCTGAAACTGCATGACTTGAAAAGCATCGGCTTGTTGACGTATTGCGCGAGATCCTTCGCATACTGCGAGGGCTGTGTTCTGTTGTCGAAGTCACGATACGGCATCACATAAGGCTTGATGCCCAGTTCCCGGCACCGCTCGATGCGGTATAAGTCCTGCTCCATGGTCGAGTTGTAGCCGACGAGGATGTAGCACATGATCTTCCACGGCTTTATGTATCGAGTTACTTCTGTGATTTTTTTGGTCAGGTCTATCTGCGGCAAGTCCCATGCGATATGTATGGACTTGTAAAGACGGAGCCTGTTGAGCCAGTATGCCTGTTCCTCGTCCATGATGCGCACATCAACACCGTGGAGATTGACTTTTTGCCCTGCCTTCAGCAGATAGTCGATAGCAGATCGCCATTCCGGATTGGCGAAAAAATTGTTGTCAAGCACCTCGATATGCATTCCGTTGGGGTTCAGCTGCACTGGTTCCACGGGGTGTATGCCGCCCTCCTTGTCATGAACCAAGCAGAACGGACAATGACGGATGCAGCCGCGAGAGAATAACTGTATGGAATAGTCGTATTGCGGATAGAGGGAATAATCCATCAGGGATGATACTTCAATTTCCGGAGCCAGCTGGCTCTTTATGTCGTACCCGGTGCCGCCCTTGATAACCTCACAGGTCCAGGGACTGTTCTCGTCCGGCGAGAATGTGAATATCTTTGATTTGTAAATACGGTCATAGCCGTTTCCGAACATCGCGTCTGCCCATTCGACAATGTCACCTTTTGATTTGTGCCATGCCGATAGTTTCATCAGTGCGAAATTCGGGAAGTGGTGTCCGTCAACGTCTATCAGTCCAATCTTCATAAGCCTTGTTACAAGTTGTTCATGTTTTATTTTCCGGGTCTTATCTTACTGTTACTCCGCCAGCGCGAGAAGGCTTCGTCCGTAATTTTCCATTTGTCCACATCGTAACTCTTTGCCCTGCAGTCTATCTCCCGCCACACATCAGACAGGGAGGTGTATTTGACGGCAAGCGTGAGCCGGCGCAGGTTGCGGTTCATCAGATGGAGTTTCGGGCGTATGCCGAATACAATCTCAATGCGCTCCTTCTCCGTCATTTTCACGTTAGAGAGGCATACCTGCCGGATGTCGTTCACGATGTCCACGCTGCCGAGTATCAGTTCCCGGTATATACCGCTCCGGCGAGGTGTGAGTGCCACGGCAAGCGCGTTTTCAGGAGATTTCTCCAACTGGCGGCTCAATGCGCCCATGTTCTCTGTTAGTTTCCCGATTTCGTGGTAGAAACCGTATATCTGTGCCGCATAGCTGATTACCGAGCGAAACGAGTCGAGATAGTCGTTAAACTGCCGCTGGAAGTCGGTCGTGGCTTCCACTTCCTCCTTCGTCCATATATGCCCGGTAGTCTGCAGCAACATTACTTTCTCCTGTGACTTGAGCTGCTTCTCTGCCTTGTCGGTATATAGGACAATCATTCCGGACAATACAGGGTCTGTCTGTGCGTGACCCTTGCAGATGCCGAAAACCAATATCAATATGATCAGTACCGTCCTTATCATGCCGTCTCCTTTATTTTAATGTTCTTGCTGCCCGTTTCCACCGGCCGAAGGCATCACCGGCAATACTGCCGATGTCTCTGTCCATCATTCCTGCACTGACGTTGTTCCACACATCGGTAAGCGTATAGTACCGTATGCTCAGGTACAGCCTGTTGAGCTTTTTATAAAATGTGCCGAGTTTGTCGGACAATGCCCACAACGTCTGCGAGCGTTCCGCACCGGTGAGCATATTTGTCTTTCCTCCCGTGGCGATGGCCTCCTTCAAGAGTGTATAGACAGAGATAAGCTCTGTCGCCGTTTCCAGATAGAGGTTGTTCATTGACATGGTAGCGACAATGCCCTGCGGATTGGAACCGATGGCTTTCTTGAGCTTGCCCAGGGTGATGAAGATACGCACACCGTCTTCATACAGTGTGGCGGACGCTTTCAGTGAAGAGGCAAAACCGGAAACGGTCTGCAGGTAGCCGGAGTATTTCTTTTCCCATTCGTGCATCTTGGTGAACTCGGCGGCTATGGTGTTCTGCAGAACCGCTGTCCGGGTCTGTGCATCGGTCTGGTCTTTCACCTGTCCGTTGATGGCCTCGTTACCCTCGGCGAGGGCAAGCCATTCCAACGGATTGGACACGACAACCTGCGCCCTCGCTGACACAGCGGCGAAGACGGCAAGTACAACTGTCAGTATTTTAGCGGTTCGTAATCTCATATATTCCATTTCGTTTGCGGTTTGCACTTACACGTTCACGTATAAAGGGGACAAGATTGCTGCTCTTGTCCATGCCCACCATGTCAAGGCGGGGTGTGGAACGGTCGCCGGAATAGATATGTATGGTTTTCAGTCCGAACAACTGCTGTAAGAAGCTGCTCTCTTCCCGGAAATCGACCACACGGTAGAGTTCCATGAAGTCACGAGTGCGCTGGAACACGCCATGCTCATAGATGAATTGTTCGTCTGTGATGACAAACCTCATGCTCCGCAGATAAAGGAAGCGGTATATGAGGCAGAGGGCGATTGCCAGCGATGCCCACAACAGGATGTTACCCATGAACATGCCGTCAATTCCGGCCACGGCAAGCCCGGCTATGCAGACGATGGTAATAATCAGGTCATTGGCGAAATATTGCCTGATTCGGGGACGGAACACCAATGTCCCGAAACTGTATGATGGTTGTGTCTGTGTTTTCATCGTCTCATCCCTTTTGTTTGCGTTTCCTCATTGTTCATGGGCTTGTCAAGCAGCTGGTCGTTCCAGTCCTTATACCTTTCGTCGCAAGGCTCATATCCGATTCCGCGCCTGTCGATTCCCAGCCTTTCACAAATGTCTTTGAAGTCAAACGGTTCCATCGACAGCTCGTGACGTTTGACGCCTTTGGTCATGTCGGTAACAACAAGACGCTCCTTGTCCGGCGACAGGTGGGAGGTGAACACCCTTCCTTCTTTTTGCAGGGCGAAGTTGACTGCGAACATACGTCCGGCACGGTCCCGGTCGAAACAGAGGTGGTGGATGGCCTCGGGCGTATGCTCGATCATCGACGAGAACTGCTTTTTTGTCGGAGAGCCGCCGGTGGACACATACACGGCGTTGGAAAGGTCATGAAAGCCCACGTTCCCCGGCTCGTTCATCTTCAGTTGGTAAAAGGCCATCGCATCAAACGCACTCTCGAACCAATAGACATCCTTCGCTTTGTCAATGGGTCGGGTGAAGCCCATGTCGCTGCGGTTGTTTTCCAGACGGGCTATCCAGAGACCTTCTGCGGCATTGCTGCCTGCGGCCATACCTTTATAGGCGGTCTTGCCATCGGCATTGGGGCGGCTGCGCTCTTCCAGTCCCACGATGTCCTTGCCCGGCCATGCGGCAAGCGACAGCGGGAATGACAGGTTGGTGTATGTCTTGCCGCCACGTTCCCTTGTGGCAAGGAAGAAATGGTCGGAGAAGGCCCGCTGGGTCTGGAGGCTGATACCTCTGTTCTGGAAATAGGGATAGAAACGTTTCTGCGATTCCCAGTCGCCATTGATAAAGCCCTGTGTCTCGTATTCGTAGATGTCAAAAGACCGTGTCTCGCGCTGCCGCCCGAAATCTCGTGGCACACGGTCGTTCACGGGATTGTTCAGGAGGCGGTTGCAGACAAGGTTGACAAGCCTGTCACCCGACATGCCGGGTCTGTACTCGGCGAAGAGGTTCGGATGCTCCTTGATGAAGCTGATGACATTGTAGTTCTTTCTCTCAGGGGGCTGGAAACAGCACAGGCCGTTGGCGGTCACAATGAACTTGTCGCCATGCACGCGCTTACCGTCGCTGCCGATACGGACATACGAGGGATAGCGCATGCCGTCCCTGCGGTTGAGCCGGTAGCCGGCGTCCACCAACAAGTCCTGGATGTTCACCCTGCTTTTGAAATCGTCGTATGTAAGTTCTGACATGGCCGCTGGTTTATGTTACAGTTAAAGGCCGTGTCCCATGCCGGGGACACGGTCGTCTGGCAGATTCCTCATGGCGTCGAACTGCCGTGCGGCGACATCTGCCGGTGAATCGACACCGGGTTTGAAATAGACATGCGGCATCGGGCCTCGGTGTCCTTCCATATAGATGTCCGGCATGGGACGGGGACCGCGCAGGAGGTCATGTGTAACCACGGCTCCCGCAAACAGGGCGGCGGTGATTTTCGTGCCAAGCCCCACGGGATAGCGGTCTTTCATATCCACCTCCTTGAACACTTTTGAAAAGAGCTTCATGCGGTGCAGGTCGTCCAATGCCATGAATTTCTCATACTGCTTCTGCGAAATCTCGTGACTGACCACCTCGCCGTCAATGACGGCAGTCATACGGTATTTCGCCTCACCCTCGCCTTGCACGGGTTCCACACGGATGTCATCGACGGTGACTTCACGCCCGTGCCGCCCTTCACGGAACCATCCTTTGTTCTCGTCTATAAGGCCCAGATCGTTGCCGTCCATGACCACGCCGCCTTTGGGCCGATTGTCACGGAGTGATGGCTCACGCTCCACCTGTAAGTCCTGCTGATTATCCTGCTGTCGGTAATATTCGTCCTGTCGGGTAATCTGTTGGTCGAGATCTGCCTGAACTTCGGGATGGAGCTTTATGTCAATCTGTTTGTCGCTGTTGAGCATGTCCATGGTGACGGCATCGGCGAAATCCTCTTTGATGACACCGTTAAGCGTCTCAAGGCGTTTGGCTATAGGCTGGTCTTTGATGGAGTTGGAAGTCAATACAGCCAGTTCCTCGTCGGTGAGGTTGTACTGCAGGTCTGCTTCCAGTGCCGAGGACTGTATGGTGACGGTCTTCTTCTCCGCATCCACCAGTATGCCGTGGCTCGCCAGCACCTCCTGCCATTTCTCATTGGAGAAATAGACATCGGAAGTGATGGCTTCCTTATACGAAATTGCCGGAGTGGTCGGTCTTTGCGGCTGTCTGACAGGGGTTATTACCGTCTGCAATTCGGACAGCACATCCTTTCCTGCCACGGGAGCGGTGTTATAGCCTTTGTAATAGAAGCCATAGCCGCCGGATTGCAGTTCTCCGGGCTTCATGCGTCCATCGGGTCGGTTCGGAACCATTGGGGCACCGGGGTAATAGAGTTGTCCTCCGATACGGCGCAGGTGGAATCCTTCTTGCATCCTCGGTGTCCACCCCAAGAATGACCACCCCATCATGTGATGCGGCGGCATGGGTGGACGACGGTGCGGAGCTACTCTGCCGTATTCGCCCACGCCGATACGGTAGCCGTGTAAGCCCATCGCCACACGACCGTTGGCATTGCGGGCATGCACAAAGTCTTTCGGCATATCGAAGTCGGCGGCGACAATGCTGGCGAATGTGTTGTAAGCCTTGCGGTTGGCGGTGTTTGTTCCCCAGTCGGTCAGGGCTTTCAGCTGTTTCTCGGTAATCGGATAGTTCAGCAACGGGGAATCATGCCCCTGCACGAGCAAGGCGAAACCGTTGCTGCTTGCGGCCACATGAGCCTGCATCCCGTTTCGGAGCAGGATGTCCTGCAGTTCGGGAGTGAGTTCAAGCGGGCGCGGATTGGTGTTTGTCCTTATAGGCATGATACTTATTGTTTATGCGTTTCCGTTTTCCAGTGCCTCGTCAAGCAGGGCGTTCTTCATTTCCATGAAGTTGACAGCCGATTCTTCCAAATTGGGGTCAAGCCCTTGGCGGTGGCAGTACCATTCGTATTCCTGTGCCAGCTCGCGCGAGTGGCGGGTGATGTATTCTTTCCAACCGTATTCGCCGGACTGTACGTTCTCGATAAGTTTCTCTTCAGGTTCGTATTTCATCTTGCTTGCGGTTTAGTGTTTGAGGGTCATGTTGTTGCGTTTGCGCATCTCTTCCCACAGTTCCTCGGTATAGGATGCTTCGGGAACATAGTCGAGGTTGCCTTCTTCGTCGGAGACCCAGCAACCGTTCAGTCCGAAGTTGTATCTGCCGAAGCCCTGTCGCTGTTCCTCGCGCCATTTCTTCTCGTCACCATGCGTGAGACGCACACCGGTCTTTTCATTGAGGTCAATGCCGATGGTGTAGAGGTCATCGCCGTCCATGACGCTAATGGGCAATCCTTTCTGCAGACAGGTAAGCTCCGCATTGGTGAGCTTCATTTCGTTGGCTGCGTATTCGAGATTGCGGCCAATGACGGGTGTAGGCACGTAGATGATCTGGTTGGTGCCCTGGTCTATCTGATGAAATGCCTGTATCTCCCTTCCTTCGGGAGTGGTGACTGGGGCGATGACGGGACGGTGCTCAAGCAAAGCCTTGCGCTCTTCCTCGGTGAAGCGGTCGAGGCGGCCGGCTTTGAGTTGTGGATAGAACACCACATCGACGCTGTCGTCGTCCATGCGGATGAACGCGAAGCGGGTGCGGGCATGGATTTCCTCGCCGCTTTCGTCGGTGACGCTGATGGGCAGCACCGGGGAACGGCGACCGTCAAGAATGTCCTCTATCGCCTTCTGGGGCAGGTCTTCGAGCATATCCTGTGTCAGCCCGAATCTGTCGAGTATGCCGTAAGGCAGTTCCTCGCTCTGAAATCTTTGAATTTTCATTTTTATAATTTTATGGGTTGTCGTTTTCCGCAAAATTATATGTGTTGTTCCGATTCAGAGGTGTTTGTAAGTATGATTTTACTTTGGTTTATGCTTATTTAATATAAGACATAATAATCATACTTACTTTTATACTCTGATGCGATATAAACAAGTATTACAGTTGCTTAGAGTATGATATTTTGCTTAAACTGATATATGTAAAAATAGAATGTGGTTTGATATGGTATTGTTACCTTTGCGCCATGTTAAGGAATTTATTGCTCATGACGGGGTTGGGCTGTTGCATGGCTGCATCGGCACAGTTCCATACAATAACGCCCCATGCGGCACGTTACAGGATTGAACGTGTCACACAGGGGACGGTAGGGAAAACAAAAGAGATTACGGAAGAAGCGGCATCGGCGGAGTCGTCAGCCGACACCGCTTCAATGCGGAAGCAGTGGATTGACAGCTATCTTAGCGTGTCATATCCGCTGAAGGAGATTTTTGTGACTTCGCCTTTTGGCGTGCGTACAGACCCGTTCACGAAAAAACGCAGGAAACACAACGGACTGGACTTGAAGGCTGACCGGTGCGAGACATACGCCATGATGCACGGCATCGTGGTGAAGGTCGGACAGGACAAGGTGTCCGGGAAATATGTCACTGTGCGGCACGGGGACTTCTCTGTCAGCTACTGCCATCTGTCCGAATGGCGAGTGAAGAAAGGTGACTGTGTGAGACCGGGGGAGGTGGTAGGTATAAGCGGCAACACAGGACGTTCAACCGGGCCGCATCTGCACCTGACCGTCAGAATGGGGCGGCGACACATAGACCCGGGTGTGCTACTGCAGTTCATCGACGAGACAAGGCAGCAGGCATTGGAAAAACTATCCGATTACAACCGTTGACACGCCGTTTTGGGGATTAAAACCGTCTCGAACCGTCTCGTAACAAGTTTTTTTGGTGATTATCTGCAATATTGTCCTAAATAATTTTTGAGTGCTACTCAACGTGCAGAGGCATCAGCCT
>NZ_SRYY01000007.1:0-147493 GCF_004793735.1 Muribaculum sp. NM65_B17 | reverse complement strand
CCTTAGTAACTACTTCCTATTTTTATTTTTGCCCAAAACGTTTAGGACAATATTGGATTATCTGCTGTTTTTTCTTGAAAAGTTTGCAGGATTGGAATAAAAGCACTACCTTTGCATCGACAATTTCCGCCACGCCTCTTTTCAATGCGTACCAGGGCGGAACTTTTGCTTTTTATACATTTATGGATTATACCAAACAACCGCTGAATTATCCCCAGATTCTTCAGATGCTGAAAGACCGGGGCCTAATCATCAGAAATGACAATGATGCTGTAGCACAGTTAAAAATCATGAGTTATTTCCGTCTGGCGAACTACCTTCGTCCTATGGAACAAGATAAGACAACTCATGTGTTCAAACCAAACAGCCATTTCGACAATGCCATCAATCTGTATTACTTTGACAAGAAATTAAGGGCATTGATTTTTACTGCTATCCAAAGTTTTGAAATTGCTCTTCGCTCAAAACTGATACACCATTTTTCGATGGCTTACGGTTCTTTTTGGATAATGGACAGAAATCTATTTACAGACAATAAAATTTTCACCGATTGCTCTATCCGTGTCCAACAGGAAGTATTCCGTTCAAAGGAAGATTTCATTCAGGAACACTTTGACAAATACTCAAATCCTATCATACCGCCCGTATGGAAAACTTTGGAAGTGGTCTCTTTCGGCACGTTGTCAAAGATTTTCTGCAACCTAAAAGACACTAAACTCAAGAAGAAAATTGCGAGGGAATTTAATTTGCCACAGCACGAATATCTTGAAAGTTGGTGTAAATGTGCCGTGGCATTGCGCAACTGTCTTGCACATCATTCTCGCACATGGAACAGAAGATACCCTCTGAAACCACAGCTTCCCGGTAAACTGAAAGGTGATTGGATTAATGCCTCCATAACACTGCCGACCAAACTCTATGCCCAGCTTTGCTGTCTGGCATACTTGCAGAATGCAACCCATCCCGGCAACGACTTCAAACAGCAGTTGAAATCATTACTGAAGGCTCATCCTAATGTCGATGTTACTGCGATGGGTTTCCCGGTCGGATGGGAAAACGAGCCGCTTTGGAAGTAAGGCAATTACTCAACCAAGATTTATTGCTGATTCCAAGCCTATTCTTCTGAAAGAAGTTGCCTAATTGAAATAAAATCATTACTTTTGACCGACAGTTTCCGCCACGCTTCCCATAGAACAGCGTACCAGGGCGGAACTTTTGTTTTTACATCCCTGATTATTTGCCTTCTGCGAAATTGATTTTGGTCGGAGAATTTGCAATAATTCCGACCAAAAATTTATTTAAAATCATTACTGAAGTCTCATTCTAATGTCGATATAGCATCAATAGGCTTCCTTGTTGACTGTGAAAACGAGCCACGGGGGGGGTGTGTATCAATGGCTGAAATACGTTTTTAACGTTAGAATATAAATAAGAAAAATCGTATCATAGTCTGGATACTTGGCTTGATACGACTTTTCTCAATCTTGTAATTACAATCAAAAATATTTTGAGAGTAATTGTGGTTTTACATCAGTCTTTTGTCATTCATGTGATTTTGTTGTTAAAACAAAAATCGCTTCATCATGATATGACTCTAAATCTTCAGTTAACCATTGCTCGGTTTCTCGAACACAATAGAACGAAATTACAATATCTTCCTGATTAACGCTCAAAACGATGTTAAACTTATCAGGAAATTCCTCCAGCAATTTAGCTAAAGCGAATGCAAAATTCAAACTTATTCTAAGAGTATATGCTGTATTCGGATATTTATCAACATATATTTTATTATTCGAATATTCATTTCCAGTTTTATCCTCATAATAAAGTTCAAATTTTTTTACAGATTTATAAGTGTAGCTATTCACATCCTTTCTAAACTCTACTCCGGTCTCTATATAGTTATAAAGCCTTCGAGGAATGGTTGTAGTTAAGAGAGGCTGGTATTCCATCTTATATCTGTTTAGAATAGTTTTCATATTCTCATTCATAGAAACGAGATATATAGAATTACTCATTCCCAAGATATTTATTTCCTGTTTGTATAGCTCTTTGTACATTTGGATTTGATAATTGTTCGTTTACTCTATTTGGTGCTGGTACATCCCATTTATTTGTTTTAGGGTCACGAGAATAAAAACGACCATCTTTATTATTATATAAATATTTGTTGTTTTTATTATCTTGAAAATGTATTTGTCCTGGCCGTTGTCCCGGATTTGGATTTTCAACATCAATTCGATTTCCTTTTGAATCTTTCCACAAAGTTTTACTATTGACTTTAGTTCCTCGATTATTGGATGCTGTCGAATTTCCAGTATCAAGATGTCCTTTCTTTTCAGAGAGATTTTTACCTGCAGTAGCCATCATTACAGCTCCGTGCGCTGTAAGACCTGCTCCAACAGCAGCATCAGCACCTACTATAACTACAACAACAGTAGAAGTTCCAAGCGAAGGACCTTCTGCAACGAGTCCTACCGTAGTAATAGATGTTCCACTTGCAACCATAGCAGAACCTGTACCACTTTCAATAGTTCCCACGGTTAGACTGGCAATATCACCAGCTGTTAATCCTGCATTGAAGTCCTTGGGATCTGAAACATTTCTCCCTGCATATGTTCGGATATTGGTTAATCCACCAGTAGCATTATCTACAAGAGCAGCACCAAATCCTTTTACTTTATCCCACCAATCTTGACCATTAGGGTCACTAAATCTTATTGGATTATTTCCTGTATAACAATATGAAGAATAATCCAAATACTTTTCTTGCATCGGATCTGTTGACATCCATAAACTTAGTCTCGGTTCATAGTACCTCGCTCCATAATAGTACATACCATTTTCTTCGTCAAATTCTTTTGCATTGAAGAGATAAGGCGTGTTCCATACATTGTTGCGTTCCTCTATGAAAACTTCTCCGAATGGCACATATTCAATGTGCTGCACAACTTCGCCGTCAAGATTGGTGATGTAGCTGGAACTACCAAGATGGTCGGGATGATAGTAGAACTGCAGGTTCTCATAGTTGTCTGGATCTTTGAATGACTTTACAACTGTACGAGACCGAGCTTTGTTAGCCTCTAATAGAGCACCCTGTGTTCCGTCATTGCAGCAGAATCCTTCGCCATCTGCATAGTTGTCGTTGTCGGTTCCGTTGTAAGGCACATCAAAGGTCTTGTAGTTGTCCTTGATTACCTGCTGTTGAGCCGCATACTTAGCTTTGTAGTTTACCGAAAGACCGTCAGTGTTGGCACCGGCATATTCGATACGGCGCGGGTCAGAGCCATAGGAGGCGAAATCGCCGACCTTAGACACAATGCGCTGGCTGCCTGCATAGATATGCTTGGTGTAACGACCTCCCTGGTTAGCAACGAGGTACGGACTTACATAGAGCGAGAACTTCGCGGTGTTGGTAGAGCCGCCGGAGAATACTCCGTTGACATAAACCTGATCGCTTTCGCCGGAAGTCTTGACTGTGCGCTCGCCGTCAGCATCATACCAGTAGTTGGACACGAAGCCGTTATCGTCCACTGCAAGCAGACGGTTTTCCTCGTCCCAGATGAGCTTGCGCTCTCTTGTGCCGACCTCATTATGTCCATCGTTCATCATACGTCCGGTGTTCACATATACAAGATTTCCGTTCTTATCATACAAATATACGTGATTATTTTCGATATTATTGTCTCCAGGAGTCTCTTCCGTGCGATAATTCACATCTTTAACACTTGCAAGCTGGAATTTCTTACCGGCTTCAGTACCGTATGTGTATGACAGGTCATAGCCCACATTGAGCGTACCATTGAACTGCACGTTGTCCTGAGTCAGATGCTGGCTCTTGGACTTGATGCGGTGCATGTTGTCGTAGCCCATGGCAAGGGTTTATAGGCACAATGTCAGTTGTGAGTGCCGATAAACATACCTTGCTATGTCAATGTTGACATTCAATTTATAAGTAGATGGGATACAGAGCGATGCAGGAGCGGTATCCTTCAAAATTAGTACACCGTCGGTACATCACGACCAAAAACAGGGCTGACCGGTGCCGGTTCTTACCGATGCAGCCGAGTTTTCAGGTCTTAACCAGCGTCACATCCGCAGTAGATGTGCAAGTGCGAGAAGCAATAATATAACAATGTAAGGCAGTGGTTAAGTTCCTGAAATAATTATTGTTGGGGAAAGTTGGGGAAAGTCTGCGGAATCTTGGGGAATATAGCGGTGGGGATAATCTTTTTTCATTCAGCTGTCGTTTCATTTGCAAAGACGGTCAGACAGATGACTGAATGAAACGAGCGATGAGCCGACAGACATTCACAGGCTCAATCAACCATTCATAAACCTGAATATCTGTCCGGACTTTCAGTTGTAACAATGTGCTTATGCACGTTCATCCATCTGCTTGCAGGTATGTATGAATGAACAGATGAACAAGTGAACAGATGAATGTCTTGACGTGTGAATGATTAAATGAATGTTCATACAGATGAAAGTGTGTATGTGTGAATAGATGAATGAACATTCCTGCAATCAGCCATACCGACAGACATATTGATGCTCACACATTCATTCCGCTGACTACACATATATAATAAGACTGGTTGAACGTAGTCAGTAAAACGCCTCCGCTGACATATCCATAACAGCACGGCACGGGTATCAATGTGTGCCCGAAAGAAAACAATTTGTCAAACCCAAATCCCCAAGATTTATGAGCGAACCGATATTCGTCGCTTTCGCTACCCAGAAGGGTGGCGTGGGCAAGTCAACTCTGACCACACTTGTGGCGAGTTACCTCTACTACAACGAGGGGATAGAGATTCTCGCTGTTGACTGCGACCATCCGCAGCACACGCTTGACACCTACCGGAAACATGACTTTACGGTGGTGGCGGAGAATCCCTATCTGAAAAAACTGACACACTCCTTTTTCCAGAAATTCAAGAGAAAGCTATACCGCATACTCTTGACACCGCCGGAAGATGCGGTGCAGGTGGCAAAGGATTATATTGCCGAAGGGCATGAGCCGGCAGTGGTGTTTTTCGACATCACAGGTACAATCAACAACCGTCACATAGTGGGCCTGTTGGCGCAGATGGATTATATCTTCGTGCCGATCACGACAGAAACGGGAGAAATGACAAGCTCCCTGACATTCGCAAACCATGTGCAGAACAAGATGCTCACCACGGGAAACACGCGGCTTAAAGCCGTGAACCTCGTCTGGAACAAAATACCGTCGAGGGAGAAGACAAAACTATGTGAAACAATCGATAAATACGCAGCCACATTAGGGCTGCACTCCCTCGACACAGTGATGGTGAACAGCACAAAGTTTGCAAAAGACGGTCAGCAGATCGGGCGGACGGGCATGTTCCGTTCCACTATGCTACCACCTGACAAACGGCTGATGAAAGGCACCAATCTTGAAGCCCTCGTTTCAGAAATCAGGAACATAATCAAAGTATAGCCTATGGCAAAGAAAGAAGAAAACTTTAACGCCGATGATTTTATAGAATCATTCCGCGAAGATGCCATGCCGACATTCCATTCAGTCAAGAAGCCCAAGCAGGAAAATGACAGCGACGACATCAAGCCCGAAAATGTGACAGACGGGGAAAAGGTGTCGAAAATGGAGATTGCAAAAGAGATTATCGACCTTGATTTATCCACGGCGGAAGAACAATTTATCCGGACTTTCGTAGCCGACAGCGAATATACATCGGTTGCAAAGCGAGGTCGCCAAATCTCCGTATGCAACGAGCATCGCCGCAAAATCCAGAAGATGCTGATACTTTTCAGCGAGGACACCACCATTGCCGGATACATATACAATGTGCTTGAAGAACATTTCAAGACATTCGATGATGTGATCCAGAGCCTTTATAAAAAAGTAGCAAACACCAAACTCTGACAGACAATGACAAAGACAAGATTCTGCGACCTCCATGTATGTGCCCGGCACATGGGCGAGGTCAACACCAATACCAATAATCCCGAAGAAGCCGAAATCGAGCAGTATTCATCGGAATACCTTGTGCCGGCAGTTGTCGGTTGCCGCAAAGGTATCTTCGTACCCCGTGAGCTGGTTGACAAGCTCGCCAAAATCGTGGCACTCTTTGATGTGCCGGATTTGACGATAGGCGCTTTCGTCACCAACGTGCTGGTCGATCATCTTATGACTAACCGCGATGTAATCAACGAACTCACCAACCGGGGCAATATCAAGACCGCGTTATGACAACACTCGTATCTATCATAGTGGGAGCGGTGGCATTGTCAAACATCGGCGCGGTGCTGTACCTTGTGGTATCCAACAACCGCATGACGCGCCGCAACTCCGACAGTGCGGCTCCGCCCGAACCGTCACAACCGCCCGAAGATGAAGAACCTGAAAAAGAAATACCGCAGGCCGGAATAGGCAGAAGCAAACTTGACTATTCGCAGATTGAGGCTGCGGTACAGGCGGCAATCGCAAAAGCGGTGCCCATAGCATTGCAGTCCGTTATCGGGGAGGTGCAGCTCGAACACGTTGTGTTCGCCGAAGATGAGGAAGAAAACGCCGCCGAGGAACAAACACCCGCCGAAAAGGAGGAAAAGGAGAAGAAATCCCCCACGCTCGAAGGCGACGAGGTTGATGAGGCGTTTCAGGACGACCGCATAGATGATGCCGATCCCGACATAGTATCACCGCAAGGGGCGAAATGCGCCACGATGCACGAAATCGAAGATTCGGTGAATACGGCGATGAACCCCGACGCGACACCGGAGCAACAGGCGAAAGCCGGAAAGATACTCGATGAGGTAAGGGATACCGAACTTATGGAGCGTCTTATGACCGACAAGGATATAGAACGTGGCGTTATGCGCTGTATCAAGGAAAGTTTCCGCGCTGAACTGGCGCAACATGGCAAAAACGTCCCCAAGCGTAAAACTCCCGCGCCCAAACCGGCTACTGCGGCAAAGAAAACGGAAAAGCCGTTTACCATCGCCGATGATCTGGCAAGTTTCAATCCTGAAGACCTAATCTGAAAACCCATCAAATGACAAAAATTGACTATGGCTGACACCGTTAGCCGACCCTCCCGAAACACTTACCACTGAATCCATCCAAAAATCCGTGGCGGGGCAATCTTGCTCCGCCACACAAAAACAAGACAAATTATGACAAAGAGAAAAATTCTTTTCACGCTGTTCGTAGCAGCAACCGTAATCAATTCATTTGCCGCCGGTAACGGCATGGCAGGTATCAACGAAGCCACCTCTATGGTGAGTGGATATTTTGACCCCGGCACCAAACTGGTGTACGCCATCGGCGCAGTCGTCGGACTTATCGGCGGTATCAAGGTTTACTCCAAGTTCAGCTCCGGCGACCCAGACACGAGCAAGACCGCCGCATCGTGGTTCGGCGCCTGCATCTTCCTTATCGTTGCCGCGACAATTCTCCGTTCCTTCTTCCTCTGATTCCCGTCGTCATGGAATACTCCATTAACAAGGGGATTGGCGAAACGGTGGAATACAAAGGGCTTAAAGCGCAGTATCTGTTTATCTTCGCCGCCGGACTGCTGGCATTGTTCGTGCTGTTCGTGGTGATGTATATGTGCGGTGTTCCGCAATGGTTCTGCATAGGCTTCGGTGCCGTGTCAGCCACGGCATTGGTGGCGCTGACATTCAGGCTCAACGCCAGATACGGAAGATACGGGCTTATGAAAGTCGCCGCCGTCAAATACCATCCCCGCTACATCATAAACCGACGTCGGCTCACCCGCATTGTGGGCCGACGCAGAAAGGAGGTGCAAAATGAGAAACACGCTTAAAGCCACGACACTTGAAAGCAAGCTGCCCATACTCTCGGTTGAGAATGGCTGTCTGATTTCCAAAGACGCAGACATTACCGTTGCCTTCGAGGTAACTCTGCCCGAACTGTTCACGGTCACATCCGCTGAATATGAGGCCATGCACTCGGCATGGTGCAAGGCGATGAAGGTGCTGCCCAATTTCAGCGTCGTGCATAAGCAGGACTGGTTTGTTACGGAGAGATACTCGCCGGAACTTGCAAAGGAGAATCTTTCCTTTCTCGACCGCTCTTTTGAACGGCATTTCAACGAGCGCCCGTATATGGCACACCGCTGTTATCTGTTCCTTACAAAAACCACACGGGAGCGTATGCGCCAGCAGAGCAATTTCTCGACACTCTGCCGCGGACGCATCATACCGAAAGAGGTTAACCGCGAAACAGTCACCAAGTTTATGGAAGCCGTGGAGCAGTTTGAGCGGATTATCAACGACACCGGCCTTATACGGCTTGCCCGTATGTCTGACGATGATATTCTCGGCACCGATACCCGGTCGGGCTTGCTGGAAAAATACCTTTCACTGTCAATGGAAGATGTGACCTGCCTTGAAGATATTGACCTGTCGGCGAAATCAATGCGCGTGGGCGACAAGCTGCTGTGCCTTCACACACTGTCAGACACCGATGATCTTCCGGCAAAGGTTGCTACCGACAGCCGATATGAAAGGCTCTCCACCGACCGTTCCGATTGCCGCCTGTCATTCGCCTCTCCCGTCGGGTTGCTCCTGCCTTGCAACCACATATACAACCAATATGTGCTGATTGATGACAGCGAGGAAAACCTCCAGCGGTTTGAAAAGACCGCGCGAAATATGGTGTCGCTGTCGCGTTACTCCCGTGGCAACGCTATCAATGCCGAGTGGATAGACCGCTATCTGAACGAGGCCCGTTCATACGGACTTATTTCAGTAAGGGCACATTTCAATGTGATAGCATGGAGCGAAGATGCCGATGAACTGCGCAGGGTTAGGAACGATGTCGGGAGCCAGCTTGCGGTAATGGGGTGTATGCCACGGCACAACACCATCGACTGCCCGACATTGTTCTGGGCGGCGATACCGGGCAATGAGGCTGATTTTCCCGCAGAGGAAAGTTTTTACACATTCCTTGAACCGGCTACATGTTTCTTCACGGCGGAAACGAACTACCGTTCCTCCATGTCGCCATTCGGCATAAAGATGGTTGACAGGCTTACAGGTAAGCCGCTGCATCTTGACATATCCGACGAGCCTATGAAACGTGGCATAACCACAAACCGCAACAAATTCATTCTCGGCCCGTCGGGTAGCGGAAAATCCTTCTTCACCAACCACATGGTAAGACAGTATTATGAGCAGGGCACCCACATAGTGCTGATTGACACCGGCAATTCCTACGAAGGACTGTGCGGACTTATCAACCGCAAGACCCGTGGCAAAGACGGCATATATCTGACTTACGATGAGAACGACCCGATTTCATTCAATCCGTTCTATACCGAAGACGGGGTGTTTGACATCGAAAAGAAAGAGAGTATCAAGACGCTCCTTCTGACACTCTGGAAGAAAGGCAACGAGGAAGCGACCCGTGGCGAGGAAAATGCAATTTCCACAGCGCTGTCGCTGTTCATTGACCGAATGAAAGCCGATGAATCCGTTGTGCCGTCGTTCAACTCTTTCTATGAATATGTGCGTGGCGATTACCGCCGGATACTTACCGAAAAAAGGTATCGTGAAAAGGACTTTGACATAGACAGTTTCCTGAACGTGCTTGAACCGTATTACAAAGGGGGCGAATATGACTACCTGCTGAACTCCGACAGGCAGATAGACCTGCTCAACCGCCGTTTCATAGTCTTTGAGATTGACAAGCTGAAAGACCACCCGATACTGTTCCCGGTGACGACAATCATAATCATGGAGCTGTTCATCAACAAGATGCGCCGTCTTAAAGGTGTGCGCAAGATGATTCTGATTGAGGAAGCGTGGAAAGCCATCGCATCATCGAACATGGCTTCCTATGTGAAATACCTCTACAAGACCGTCCGCAAGTATTTCGGCGAGGCCGTGGTAGTGACACAGGAGGTTGACGACATAATATCGTCGCCCATTGTCAAGGATTCAATCATAAACAACTCCGACTGCAAGATACTGCTCGACCAGCGAAAATATATGAACAAGTTCGATCAGATCCAGTCGTTGCTCGGACTTACCGACAAGGAAAAGGCGCAGATACTCTCCATCAACCTCGCTAACAACCCCAATCGCCTTTATAAAGAGGTATGGATCGGACTTGGCGGCACACAGTCTGCCGTCTATGCCACAGAGGTATCCCCGCAAGAGTATCTTGCCTATACCACCGAGGAAACGGAGAAAATCGAGGTGCTGCGCCTTGCCGATACACTGGGCGGAGATATTGAAACGGCAATCAAGAGGATTGCGGAAGAAAGGGACAACAAACAATAATAAGAAAAATGAAATGCCTGAAACAGATTCTGAAAATCATTATGGGCGTGATATTCGCGGTTCTCCTTGTCTATTACGCCGTGGCGAAGATGATAATCACATTCGCCAGAAGCTTACGATAAAACCATAACGACCACAAAATCCAAAATAAAATGACTAAAAAAAGAAACAAAACCAGATGGCTGCTGCCGCTTTTCCTTCTTTGCCTGATGCTCGGCACCGGAAAAGCGAGGGCGCAATGGACGGTAATTGACCCGTCAAACATCGCGCAGAGCATCGTAAACAACTCAAAATCACTTGTGCAGGAGTCGCAGACGGCCACGCACATGGTGAAAAACTTTCAGGAAACCGTGAAGATTTACCAACAGGCGAAGAAATATTACGACGCACTCCAATCGGTGAACAACCTTGTCCGCGATGCCCGCAAGGTGCAGCAGACAATCCTGATGCTCGGCAATATCTCCGGCTACTATGTGAACAACTTTCAGAAGATGCTCACGGATCCCAATTTCACCTCGGCTGAACTGTCGGCCATCGCCTCCGGCTACACCCGTATTCTTGAAGAAGCCAACGGTGTGTTGGGCGAATTGAAGAATGTGGTTAACATAACCACCCTTTCAATGACCGACAAAGACCGCATGGACGTGGTGGACGACTGCTACAAGGAGATGAAACGGTTGAAGAATCTCACCGCCTACTACACCAATAAGAATATAAGTGTTTCATATCTGCGTGCGCAGAAGAAAGCCGACACCAAGCGGGTGGTGGCTCTCTACGGTGACGGCAGTGAAAAATATTGGTGATGCCTATGCTCTGTTCGATAGATTTCAACAACCTGCACACCATACTGCGGTCGCTTTACGATGAGATGATGCCGCTGTGCGAGAATATGTCGGGTGTGGCGCAGGGGATAGCCGGATTGGGCGCCCTGTTCTTCGTTGCCTACCGTATATGGCAGGCGCTGGCACGGGCCGAGCCTATTGATGTGTTCCCGTTGCTGCGTCCTTTCGTGATAGGATTCTGCATAATGTTTTTCCCGACGGTGGTTCTGGGCACAATCAATTCCGTAATGTCGCCGATTGTGCAAGGCACGGCAAGTATGCTCGAAGGGCAGACGCTCGATATGCAGAAATACCGCGAGGAAAAAGACCGTCTGGAATATGAGGCCATGATGCGTGACCCCTCAACAGCCTACCTTGTTGACGATGCCGAGTTTGACAGGCAGATAGATGAGTTGGGCGTTACCGAGGTCGGCACAGCCGCCGGTATGTATATCGAGCGTGGAATGTACAAGATGAAGAAGGCGATTTCCAACTTTTTCCGTGAGCTGCTTGAAATGCTGTTCCAAGCTGCATCACTCACCATCGACACAATACGCACATTCTTCCTTATAGTGCTGGCGATACTCGGCCCCATAAGTTTTGCGATCTCCGTCTGGGACGGATTCCAGAACACCCTCGTACAATGGATATGCCGATACATTCAGACTTACCTGTGGCTCCCGGTCGCAGACCTGTTCAGCACGATACTCGCCAAGATACAGGTTCTGATGTTGCAGAACGACATTTCAGAGCTGACAAACAACCCGAATGTCAATCTTGACAGCTCAAATACCTGTTACATACTATTTATGATAATCGGCATTGTGGGGTATTTCACAATCCCCACGGTATCCAACTGGATTATTCAGGCCGGAGGCATGGGCAGCTATAACCGAGCGGTCAACAATACTGCGATGCAGGCCGGGTCATTGGCAGGCAGTGTCGGCGGTGCGGTAGCCGGAAATGTGGCAGGCAGAGCCGGAAAGTTATTGAAATGACAATTAAACACTGATTAAATGGAGTTCAAATCATTAAAGAATATCGAAACATCATTCCGGCAGATAAGGCTGTTCGGGATAGTTATGGTGAGCCTTTGCTCACTGGTGGCAATATTATCGGTGGTGTTCTCGCTGCGGTTTGCAGAGAAACAGCGTGAAAAAATCTATGTCCTTGACAACGGCAAGTCGCTTATGCTTGCCTTGTCGCAGGATATGAGCCAGAACCGCCCGGCAGAGGCACGGGAGCATGTCAGACGCTTTCACGAACTGTTCTTTACTCTATCACCCGACAAATCGGCAATAGAGCATAACATCAACCGCGCCCTGATTCTCGCCGATAAGAGTGCCTACAACTACTATTCCGATTTTACCGAAAAGGGATATTATAACCGAGTGATAGCCGGAAACATCAACCAAGTCGCGCAGGTTGACAGCGTGGTATGCGATTTCAACGAATACCCGTACATCGCCAAGACATACGCTCGTCAGTTGATTATACGCCAAAGCAATGTGACGGAACGTACATTGGTGACAGTGTGCAAGCTGCTCAACTCGTCGCGCTCCGATGACAATCCCAACGGATTCACGATAGAAGGTTTCACTATCCTTGAAAACAAGGATATAAGAACCGTAAAACGATAAATCACTAAATCCAAGTCATAATGAGAAAAATGAAAATTATTCCCGACGGTGTGCGCCATGCCTTGAACGAAGCGGTGCATATCCCCAAGAGCCGCATGAAAGGGTGGCTCAAAAACAAGTGTGACGCTCTCGACCAGAAGCAGCGTTTTCGCGTGGTGGCTGTCGCCTTTACCGTCTTCATGCTGACGACGCTCTACATTTTCGGCAACGCCTGTTACCGTATCGGCAAGGGCGATGCGGCGAAACACAGGATTGAGCATATAAAGCCGCTTGACATTCCGCAAAGTGTAAAATCCGACAACTTGACACCGATAGCCGATGAACTTTGATTTCTTTAAGCGAGGGAGCAGCGCCGAGCGCAAACCCTTGACGGAAGCGCAGAAACAATGGCGCAAGAAATATCTGATAGTGTTTCCGGCATTGTTCATTTCATTCCTCGGCTGTCTGTGGCTTATCTTCGGCGGCGCACTTTCGGAAGAAAGCACCGATACGGGTAAGGCCAATATGGAGCTGCCCGACGGATCCAGCGACGGCATTGAAGGCAACAAGACAAAACTGATGGAGGCACAGGCGGCACAGGAAGCCAAGCAGCGGCAGAACGTGAATATATCGCTGTTCGATTCCGCCAACGGCCAATCGTCCGACCTGAACCTTGCCGTACAGCCCGATACGGTTGCCCCCGATAACCAAGCCATACAAACGTCGGCAATCACATATCAAGAGGTGCAGGCGTCACTTGATGATTTCTTTATACCGGAGAATACCGAGGCTTCACAGATGGCGGAGTTGCAGGCGAGGATTGATGAGCTTGAAGCGCAGAACGCTATGGCACAGCAACCGCAGCAGCCGGATCAGATGGAAATGCTTGAACGCTCCTATCAACTCGCCGCCCAATATATGGGCAATGGCAATGGCAATGGTGGCGGTTATCAGACACCGCCACAACCGGAGGAAAAAGGTAAACGCAATGTGCAACCCGTGGCGCAGGTAAGCCGCAATGTGGTGTCCTCGCTCAATTCTTCTTCCGCCGGCCGTGGTTTCAATACCTCGGTAGGGGTAAAATCGGTAACAACCAAAAACACAATTTCAGCGGTCATCGCCGGAAATCAGAGCGTGATTGACGGTGAAAGTGTGAAATTGAGGACTACCGAGCCTATGTGGATTGGCAACCGTCTTGTCCCGCGCAATACAACTATCGTTGGCAGCGGTCGTGTTCAGGGAGAACGCCTTGAAATAGAGATAACCTCAATAGAGTGCGAAGGCTCAATATTTGAGGTGGAGTTGCAGGTCTTTGACTCCGACGGTCAGGAAGGTATCAATATCCCTCAGTCTATGGAGAGTGACGCTCTGCATGAGATTGGGGCCAATATGGGCAGCACTATGGGCAGTTCAATCAACATCTCCACCAATACAGGAGCGCAGATAGCATCCGATGTCGGTCGAGGGCTTATCAATGGTGTGTCACAGTATCTTACAAAGAAGATGCGAACTGTCAAAGTACACCTCAAAGCCGGATACCGCGTGATGCTCCACCAGCCGGAAAATCAATAATAACATCAAAACAACAAACCCACTAAATCCAAATTAAAGATGAAATTGAAAACATTTATTCTTTCCGCCATTGCCATAATCGGCATGGCAACCCCGGCTTTTGCCAAAGGCAAAGCCGCCAAAAGTACCGATAACAACGTGTCGTCTGACACTGAAACGGTAGCCGAACACGACATGAACGTGTACGGTGCGAACTACACCGACGGCGACAAGTTTGAGGGTCTTACCCGCAAAGTCAGCTTTGACCGAATGATACCGCCTCACGCACTGGAAGTTGCGTATGAGAAAACGACACACATCATCTTCCCTTCCGAAGTCGTCTATGTTGACCTCGGCAATGAGAACCTCGTCGCCGGACTTGCCGACGGTGCGAAAAATGTGCTGCGTGTCAAATCGGCTTTCAAGTCGTTCAAGACTGAAACAAACCTGTCGGTAATTACTGAAGATGGCAGCTACTATTCATTCAACGTGAAATTCGCCAAAGAGCCGCTGTTGCTCAACATCGAGATGACCGATTTTCTCCATGACGGCGAAGCGGTCAATCGTCCCAACAACGCACAGGAGATCTATCTGGAAAAACTCGGTCAGGAGTCGCCGATGCTTGTAAAATTGATTATGAAATCTATCCACAAGCAGAACAAACGTGAAATAAAGCACATAGGTAGCAAACGCTTCGGAGTGCAGTTCCTTCTCAAATCAATCTACACCAACAACGGGTTGCTCTATTTCCACACCGAACTGAAGAATACATCAAACATCGCTTTTGATATTGATTTTGTGTCGTTCAAGATTGTGGACAAGAAAGTTATCAAGCGAACCGCCATGCAGGAACAGGTACTCGAACCGCTCCGCGCCCAGAACTATGTGACTGTTGTTCACGGCAAATCATCTGAAAGAACCGTGTTCGCTCTGGAAAAATTCACTATCCCCGACGACAAACAGCTCGTTATCGAGGTCGCCGAAAAGGAAGGCGGCCGCCATCAGTCTTTCGTGGTGGAGAACGAGGATATTGTGAGAGCCAACGTAATTGACGAATTAAGCATACACTAAACGATGAGAAAAGCGATGATAATCTTCGCTGCCATGCTTGCCCTTTTCACGGGGCAGGCAATGGCCCAGCGATGCCTCCCCGGAATGTCAGCGGTTGAGGTAAAGGCAAATATGGCTGACGGTTTTTATACCGGCGACTCCCGCAACTGCGGCTATTCTTTTGGAGTATATTACTCCGTGTTCAAAGGTAACGCCAACACATGGACTTTCGGTGGAGAGTATCTCAAAACTTACAAACCATACGGCGAAAAAGGTCGTATCCCTGTGGCTGAGTTTACAGGCGAGGTCGGTTACAATCTCCACCTGTTGAGCGACTACTCGCAGACTTTCCACCTCTACGGCGGCGTGTCTGCCCTCGGAGGATATGAAACGGTAAACTGGGGTAAGTCGGTGTTGTCCGACGGATCCACGCTCCACAACGGCGATGCCTTCATATATGGTGGCGCACTGACCGTTCAGGCTGACTTTTATCTCTCCGATAAAATTGCACTGACAGCCAATGTGAAAGAGCGGTTTGTGTTCGGCAACTCAACGGGCCATTTCCATACACAGTATGGTGTCGGTGTCAAATTCATAATCGAATGAGCCTATGGGAATGACAGTAATTGACCTTGACATAAAAAATCTTCCTCTTGAAGATTTTATGAAGGCTATGGGCTTTGAGCCGATAAACCGGAACAACAACCTTCTGACCTACGAGTCGCCATATTCGGCAAATGGCAATATCGTTGTGGATACCGATGCCAACGGCTGGTACGATAAGGCGCAACCCGAAAAAATGTATGGCGGCATATATGACCTCGCCTATGAGATAATCGGCAGTGCCAATAAATCGGAACTGAACCTGTTCATCGCCTCGGAAATGAAAAAGGTTCGTGATGTGAAAATGTATCATGTCACGGCAAACGCTCCTGAAAGGAAACAGGAACTGCCGCAACGCAAACGTGGTATGCGCCTATGAACATCGACGCTATCCGACAAATCCCGTTGGTGGATTTTCTCAACCACCTCGGCTATCAGCCGACCGGACGCGACAGCAAAGGACTGTGGTTCTACTCTCCATACCGCAATGAGCGTAAGCCCTCGTTCCATGTCAACCCGCGCAAAAATTTATGGTTCGACTTCGGGAGCGGTGCCGGTGGCGACATCTTCAACCTTGCCGGAGAGTTGACAGGCGAAACAGACTTCATCAAACGGGCGGAGTTCATCGCCCAAAAGATGCAGCTGCCGGTTGAGAAGCCTTACAAACCCGTGCCATTCGTTGAGCAACCTACATTTGAGAATGTCGAAATATCGCGTCTGGAGTCGCCGATACTTCTGAACTACCTCGCTGACCGTGGCATACCCCGTGACATCGCCCAACGCTACTGCGTGCAGGTTGACTACACGCTTCATGGCAAACGATACTATGCCATCGGTTTTGAGAACAATGCCCACGGATATGAGTTGCGCAACCCGTTTTTCAAGGGAGCATATCCACCGAAAAACATCACGCATATCGCCAACGGTAACCTACGGTGCAACGTGTTTGAAGGCTTTATAGACTTTCTTTCAGCGGAAAGGCTGGGCTATAATGACGGTAACGACAGCGTGGTTCTCAACTCCGTGTCAAATCTCAACAAGGCAATACCTTGTCTGCAACACTATCCGCTTGTGCTATGCTATCTCGATAACGATGTGGCAGGTCGCGCGGCTCTCGCCAAACTCCAACGCGAATTTGGCGACAAGGTGGCGGATAAATCCTCGCTCTATCCTCAATACAAGGATCTGAATGACTATCTGATGTCACTCACTCCGAAAAAATCCAAATCAACAAAATCAAAATTAAAACTCTGAAAAATTATGACTACAATTCTCAATAAGATTGGCGCGATGCGCCTCACTCCCGCCCGGTTCTTCGGGTTCTTTCTCCGTTCCACTACGAAAGCGCTTTGCGGTTACTGGGCAACACTCTTTGCCCTCGTGTTCACTCTCTCGTCCTGCTCTGACGACCTCGATGTGCAACAGTCCTATCCGTTCACGGTGGAGGTAATGCCCTTCGCTGAAAAGATAACCAAAGGACAGATCGTGGAGCTGCGCTTTGAAATTCAGCCGGAAGGCAACTATACCAACACCCTCTATACAATCCGCTATTTCCAGTATGACGGCGAGGGTACACTCAAACTCGTTGACGGCCCGGTGCTGGTTAACAATGATCGTGTGCTGCTCGAAAGCAAGACATTCCGTTTGAACTACACCGCCAAATCTTCCGATGCACATAAATTCCTTGTGGTCGTGGAAGATAATTTCGGCTCTACCCCGTGGGAACAGACATTTGAGTTCAACGGAAAAAGCGAAAGCGACGACAACGGCGGAATTACAATCCAGCCCGTAAATCCCGGAACATTAACACCGATCAGCCGATGAAAAAACTGCTGTTCTTCTTTGTGGCGTTGCTGATCCTTGCGGCAGCAACGCCCGCCCACGCGACAAAAAGGAGCATTATGGAGTTGCCGTTGTTTGAACGTGCCGTGCTGATAATCAAGAAATTTGAAACGATGCACCACCCGAAGCACTGGCCCTATGTGGGCTACGGTCATTGTGTCCAGCCGGGAGAGCCATATCGCCGAGGTTGTCAACTGACCGAGGCACAAGCTGACGTACTACTTCGCAAAGACCTCCGCAAATTCTGCGCCCTATACTCCCAATACGGCAAGGACAGCGTTCTATTGGGTGCATTAGCCTACAACTGCGGTCCCGGCGTTGTCAACAAATCCTCAATACTGAAAAAACTCCGCCACGGCGACCGAAACATATTCAAGGAATACACCGCCCACTGCCGCTACAAAGGTAAATTACACAAACAACTCCACCAACGTAGGCTGACTGAGTTCGCCG
This sequence comes from Muribaculum sp. NM65_B17, assembly GCF_004793735.1. Taxonomy (NCBI): domain Bacteria; kingdom Pseudomonadati; phylum Bacteroidota; class Bacteroidia; order Bacteroidales; family Muribaculaceae; genus Muribaculum; species Muribaculum sp. NM65_B17. The sequence continues at coordinate 129,258 of NZ_SRYY01000007.1, read as the reverse complement.
CATTATTCCTTGAGTAAAGCGCCAGCTTGTAAATCGTTAATTCCTAACTTCTGTAGTTCATGGACATACTTAACAGGCACCACAGGAGATGTTCTTGATCTTATAAAGTAAAAACGGCCATCATAATCTTGAAAAACTTGGTCTTTACCTCGTTGATAACCAGTTTTTATGCTCGAAAGACTTGACTTAGGAATATCAAGATTATCCGCCTCAATTTTTCCCCAGCCCAAACGTTCTAATACGAGTTCACTTATGAGGATTCCTTGAATATATTGGGGTGCAACAAATACTTTGGGACTATTTGAGATTTGGATAAGATTTTTCTTGGTGTCTATGTCACATACAACGACAGTATCAAACTCTATATCTACATACTGTTCGCTTTCTTCAGGCGCATACCCTATTGTCAGTACAACACTGACAATCTGACCTTTCTCAATATTGTTTAAGTCCATGATTTTGTAGAATTAAGAATATACCTACAACAAAACAAAAACCGTGCCAAACGCCGCCTTTTGGCGGCCGAAATTTTTAGCAAAATGAGCGGGTAACTCTATATCACATAGGGTTACTCGCTCTGTTTACGACTATGGCGTTGGTCGTTATTTCTTCTTATTCAGCCATTCATCACGCTTGAGTCGGCACTCTGCGAGTGTGGGAGCGACACAAGAGAACAGTTCGTTGTCGGTATCTCGGTAGTCGTACATCACACGGCTTATCCGCTTGCCACGATGGGCAGAGTAGAAAGTTTCGTATTGTTCAGTGCCGGGAGCGGTGGTTGTACTCACTCCGTTGGCGGTCATTTTCGTTGCCATATTCATCAGTGTTTTAGAAATTCACAATCATTATTCGCTGGTCGAATGTCTTTTCAGGGTCGCTGACCTTACGTTGCTTTACCCAAAAGTGGTGGTTGCCATAGCCATATAGGAAAAACTTGTTGAGGTCGGTGCGCTCGGCGCATACGGCTACGGTTTCCCTCAGTTCGGTTTCATTGCGTGTCAGCAATATGCGGTTTATGAGGTCTAACACAACCGCTCTTATCTTATCGTCAAAGTCAAAAATCAGACTTTCAATTATCACGTTCATTTCTTTTGGAGTTTTGTGACCTGCGCCATTGCTGACGCAGGTCGGATTAAACATTTAGGCGGTCATTCTCTTGCGGATTAACTTGGCGTTGCTGTTGACAAGGTTGATGATGCGGTCGTGGTATTCAGTGTCCTTGTTGTATTTGCCGTGGCACTGCACCACTTTGAGGGTACGCAAGTCAACCTCTACGGTTTCAACTATCTGTCCGTCAATTCTTGCTGAAAGAATTAGGGTGTCGGCTTTAAGGTAATATCCTGCACCGAACACGCAGATGTCTTGCTTTTTCCCTTCTTCATAGTATTCATCTATGCTTTCAAGTACCTTTACACATATTTCATTGTCGGTGATTACCAATCCGAAGAATTTTGATTTGAGAGCCTTGAACTCTTCTTCTCGTTCTTTCTCTTGGAGCAGTTGTTGCTGTTCACGCTCACGCTGTGCTATCTCGGCTTGGCGCATACGCTCGGCTATCGCCTTATCTCTCTTGGCGTCTATCATTCGGTTGACTCGGTCGTGTGCCTCAATGAAATCATTAGGGCAGATATTCTTGGGGTTGCGTATATCTTTGCCCAAATTCTTCAGCATCATCAGATAGTCACACCACATTCCGATATTGTTGATTTTATAGTGATGGCGTTTGGCTATCAGATACGATGCCCAAAGATTGTCGGCAGTTGTGCGATTGGATAGAAAGTATTTCATTTCCTCAATCTCTCCGGCTTTCATCAGCGTTTCAATCCGTGGGTCGGAAAGCAGAGCCTTGAAAAGACGCACGGGAGATACTCCGTGGAAATTGCCCTTGAACCCATTTCGTTTTAGTTGCGGAAGAATAGACATTTTCGGATATACATCGCTCAACGCCACAACATCGTCATAAAGGCTGTTGTGCGGTCGTATCTCCATATCGCTGTCCAAAGCCCATACATCGCAGTAGCAGAACGTAAAGCCACGGAGCAGAGCCATATCGGTAACTTTGGCATCGGGAGAAATCCACCTTTGGACTACCTCGGTGCAGTAGAACCGCATCGGCTCTCCCTTACGGCTTTCATAGCGCACTTGTGCCACTCGTATAACTTGAAATCCCTTGCAAGTGGTTATCACGCTGAAATAGCTTGTTTGGTTTTGGGTGCGCTTGCGTGTTTCCTGCACTTTGAGTTCAGTACCGCAGTTGGGGCAACTGCAACCGCAAAGTGTGTCAACAAGTGTGCCTTTGGTATGCCAGACGTGACCGCAGTCGGGGCAAGTAGTCGTACCATTTTTGGTGCGGTAGGCTATATGTTCAATGCAATGCTTGTATGCCCATTCGGTCTGCGCCGATGATATGGGGCGGAGAGTGGCAGATAATTTCGCCACTTGTTTCTGTAATGCTGTCTTGGGTTTCATAGCAGTGCGGTGTTAAAAGTCAAAAAGACTGGGTTGAACATCTTGGGTTTTCTTTTCGGTGGCTTTCTTGGGTTGGATAGGCTTGCGCAGTTTTGCCATTTCTTCCTGTCGCAGACGCTCTATTGCGTCTTGTCGTGCCTGTTCCTTTTCTTCCTCGGTCAACTCTACCGTATGGTTTACCACCATTTGGCAGTTGATTGGGTTGCCAACCTCTATTTCATTTTCCTCGTAGTAGTGTATAGCCATTCCGAAGATTTCATCATCGGCAAAGCCGTTGCAACCGCTTTTCTGCACCTCGTTGATTATGTAGGTCACGCAGTCTTCCACCGATTTTGAGGGATTGGAGAATTTGACAGCGAAAAGTGCGTCATTCTCTGCACGTTTTTCAAGATACTCGCGGATAGTGTCCTCAAATGCCACTGACCCTTTGTTTTGTCTGTTGCTTGCCATAGTCGTAATATTTTATAGATGTGTTTAGAATGTTGCCAATATGATTTCCTCTCGGTATGCGTCGTGTACCTCTGCGAACAGCCAACTTATGAACAGCTTGCGCCCTGCGGGTTTCAGTTCTCGGTATAGCTGACGGAAGAAAGAAATGTTGCCGTTGAGATAGGTTTCCACCATATACTCAAATATGTTGTCAACTCCGTAATACTTGGATTGCTGAACGAATGTCTTGCCGTGTCTTTTAGTTGTTGCCATAATCGTATGTTTTAGAGAGTTAGTAACCAATAGAGTGCTGCAAAGAGAGTGAGGATAGAAATGAGCCAGCCAACACCTCGGTATATGGGTTTGAACACCGCCCACATCAGCAGACCTATTATTGCCCCGATGATGATTGCAACCACTTTCGCCACCTTTGCAACCGCCTTTATTATGCGGTATTGATAGGAGGTTTGGTGAGCTTTGCCTCGACTAAAAATATTTTTATGTTGTCTTTTGGCTTTCATATCGGTGGGTGCTTTTTTTTAACTATCATGCGTCTAATGACAGTGTGGTAGTTTGAGTTGCTCGACGCTAAAAAGGCGTGTGTCGGCATAGGGAGCTGTTCGGGGCTGGACGGAACAAATACTACATCGCAGATGTGGAGATTTTTCCGGCATGGCACGAATGGCACCCAGACACACGTTTACACTGGCGAGCAACTCCAACTTTACCCACTGCCCAAAGGCGTATGAATAAAAAATGGCACCCCCGATATATCAGGAAAGCCAAACGACAACATCTAAATCCCCCTTGCCATTCCGTTGAGAATGGTAACAGTATCAGAAAAGATAATGATGTGCAACTACAAGAAGAATGGTGCGGCACTTGCTGACGCACGTTTCTTCCAACTGTTGCACCTGCAATCGGAAAGTGTTACGGCGGTGAAAGTCAATACAGGCAAAGGCTTTGAGAAATCGGGTGAGCATAGGTCAGTTGGGAGGAGCTATCGGCCGTCACCGGGCGAAGATCCTCACGGCGCCGCAGAGAACCGGATTTCAGCCTTTGCCCATAGCCGTAAAGCGGTCAATGGACATCAGGCGCAGCCCGTTGTCTTTTGACGGCTATACGGCGACAACTCCCACCGCCGTAACTCTTTCCGATTTCGCATATCGGGAGAATTTTGCAATGATTTCAACAATGTTATTTTATAGTTAAAACGCTCCTGCGATTTGTGAAAATGAACCTTTTTATCTACCTTTGCACTAAGATAGAGCAAGTCAGCGGAGGCTGACCGAATTTGATGCTAAAATTGGCTACAAATTTGCTACATAAACATAATGTAGAATGCTAATCGTTGTTGAATCAACCGTGAGTAATTGGGATTTAGAATCCCTTTTGTTCCGATAAGCGATATTAGACAAGGCGTTTCACCCCCAAAATCGCATAGCTGTTTCAGCAGTGTGATTAAAGGTGGAAGGATTTGGTTGCTACAAATTTGCTACACTGTAAATTTTGATCGCAAACAATTACCTGATACACAGATTGTTAAATATGTATTCCGCGCCCCCTGTCTTTCCGCTAATTAGCTTGCTTATCAAGCATTTGTAAAATCTACACCCAATATTACACCCAGAAATGGCAGTAATATTGGGTGTTTTATTATCATCAAATGATACGATGTTTTGACAACTTAGTGGTGCCGGATTATTTAATGCCATTTAACATCACGTAATCCTCGTGAGACTTTGCTCGCCTCAAAAAAATCATCGCTATGTTTGGATATATCAAATATTGTTTGTAATTTTGCGAACAACAAATAAAAATGATATGGCAAAATTAGAGATAACACCCGAACAGGAGCGTCTTGCGAGGTTTGCAAAAGCGATGGGGCATCCCACGCGGATAGCGATTCTCAATTTTCTCGCTCAGAGAAACGAATGTTTCTTTGGAGATATACATGAGGTGCTTCCGATTGCGAAAGCCACAGTATCGCAGCATCTGAGCGAGTTGAAGGAGGCCGGTCTGATACAAGGCACCATCGAGCCGCCAAAAGTAAAGTATTGCATCAACGTAGAGAACTGGAAACTTGCCCGGCAACTGTTTTCACAGATGCTTGACGACTGCTGTCCCTCAAAAAAGAATAGCTGCTGCTCGTAAGCACTATTTTTTTATTTTCGATGTTCGTAATTCGGCAAATAACAATCTAAATTAAATGATAATCACATGAAAAAGTTACTGATGTTTTTCGCCCTTATGATAGGGCTGGTGTCGTGCGGAAGCGGGGATAATACCGCCGCTGCGAAATCTCCTGAAAAGGATAGAGTGGAAGTGATATATTTCCACGGCAAACAACGCTGTGCCACCTGCATGGCTATCGAGAAAAACGCTAAAGAGGTAGTAAATACTCTCTTTGCAAACGAGATGAAAAACGGCACTGTCGTATTCAAGACCGTGGATATATCTACCCCGGAGGGAGAAAAAATCGCCGACAAATACGAAGTTACATGGTCTTCTCTCTTTGTCAACAAATGGAAAGACGGTAAGGAGAGCCGTAACAACCTCACTGAGTTTGGCTTCGGGAACGCCCGTAAAAATCCTGACGGCTTCAAGAAAGGTCTTGCAGACAAAATCCGCCAATCATTGAAATAATGGACTGGTTACAGACTTTACTTGACAATAGCACTGCTCCGGCTCTGACCGCGTTCCTTCTCGGATTGCTCACTGCTATCTCACCGTGTCCGCTTGCCACCAACATAGCTGCAATAGGCTACATCAGCAAGGATATAGAGAACCGCAGACGTATTTTCCGTAATGGTGTCCTTTACACTTTAGGACGAGTTGTCTCATATACCATCCTTGGCGTCATCCTTATCTCTATTCTGAAAGAGGGTGCAAGCGTGTTCGGGATACAAAAGGCAATAGGGAAATGGGGCGAGCTGCTGATTGGGCCGCTGTTGCTGCTTATCGGGCTTTTCATGCTGTTCGGGCATAAGCTCAATCTGCCTCAGTTCGGCTTCGGTGGCAACGGTGAAGGTCTTGCCCGAAAAGGGGGATGGGGAGCATTGCTGCTCGGTGTTCTGTTCGCGATGGCTTTCTGCCCTACAAGCGGAGTGCTGTACTTCGGTATGCTGATACCGATGTCGGTAACGGCAAGCGCAGGCTGGCTTCTGCCGGTTCTGTTCGCAATAGCCACCGCACTTCCCGTGCTTGCCGTAGCCTGGATTCTCGCTTTCAGCGTTGAAAAGGTCGGTGAGTTCTACGGCAAACTACGCACTGTTCAGAAATGGCTCAACATTATTGTCGGAGTCATTTTCATATCAGTAGGCATTTACTACTGCATAATGATGTATCTCTAAAAATGTATAAACTGTAAAAACGAAAAATCATGGATAAAAAAGAATCTAAGAAAGGCTTTTGGTCAACCCTCTTCGCACCTAAAAAGAAAAGTTCTTGCTGCTGCAACAGCAACATCATCGTGGATGAAGATGTAAAACCCGTGCAGTCATGCGGATGCTCCGACGATTCAACCGAAGCCGCTGAAACCTCATGCTACGCCACGGCTCCCGGCGTAAAAGTCAGCGAGGTGCTTGTTCTCGGTCCCGGCTGCGCCAAGTGCAAGGAGACTTATAAGGTAGTGGAACGTGTGATCAGCGAGAACAATCTCGATGTAAAGCTCTCCAAAATCGAGGATATCGCCGAGATGATGAAATTCAACATCATGGCGACCCCTGCCGTGGTCGTTGACGGCACAGTCAAAATCAAAGGTCACGTTCCGTCGGCTGACGAAGTGAAAAAAGTTCTCGGCATCTGAACCGCAACAACAGGAGACTGATATGGAAACAAGAAAGGAAATCAAGTTTCTGATATGGACCGTTGTCTTATTCCTGACTGCGTTCTTTCTGCCCGTCAATAGCGACACGCTGATGACGGCGATTCACTCCACACTTGACCTCACCAAGTGGTATGCCCGCGAACATATCGTCCTCTGCCTTCTCCCGGCATTTTTCATCGCCGGTGTTATCGCAGTGTTCGTGAGTCAGGGAGCGGTGCTGAAGTATTTCGGGGCCAATGCCAAAAAATGGGTATCCTATACTGTCGCATCGGTTTCGGGAGGTATCCTTGCCGTCTGTTCCTGTACCATTCTTCCGTTGTTTACAAGCATCTACAAGCGTGGTGCGGGACTCGGTCCGGCAATAGCCTTTCTCTATTCCGGCCCCGCCATCAGCATACTCTCGATAATTCTTACCGCACGCATCCTCGGACTGGAAATGGGACTTGCTCGTGTAATCGGAGCCGTTACCTTTGCTGTAGTTATCGGCCTGATAATGTCGTTCATCTTCAGCAAGGAAGAACGGGATAAAGAGACGGCACAGATGAACATTGTGCTACCCCCGGAAAAACGCCCGCTTTGGCAGACGGCAGTGTTTTTCTTTACTCTTGTGGCTATCCTCGTGTTCGCCAACTGGGGCGCACCGGCGGCAATCGACCGTGGCATCTGGGCTGCAATCTACGGGGCTAAATGGTGGATAACATCTGCCCTTGCAATAGGTCTGTGCGTGATGCTTGTAAAAATCCTCCATCTTAAAACCCGTTGGATTATCCTTGGAGCAATCGCGGTAGCTGTATCGGCTTTCCTCGCCAATGTTTTCATTCCCGATGCGAAACTGGCTCCCCTTGTGCCTATGATAGTTTCTGTCGTTGTGCTTGCAATCATATTGTTATGCGATAAAAACGATGATGAAAACCGCGAATGGGCGTTGTCTTCATGGGGATTCGCCAAGCTGATACTACCGTTGCTTGCAGTCGGAGTATTGACAGCGGGATTCCTGCTCGGTTCAACGCATGACGGTATAGAACTACCCGGTATTATTCCAAATAGCTGGGTTGAATGGGCAGTCGGCGGCAATTCGTTACTATCAAACTTCTTCGCAAGTTTCACAGGTGCGTTTATGTATTTCGCCACTCTTACCGAAGTGCCGATTATTCAGGGACTGCTTGCTTCCGGCATGGGTAAAGGCCCGGCTCTTGCCCTGCTGCTCGCCGGCCCGTCGCTGTCGCTTCCGAATATGCTTGTCATAAGAAGTGTGATGGGTACGAAAAAGACTGTGATATATGTCGCTCTTGTAATTGTCATGGCAACCATTTCCGGATGGGTTTACGGTTATTTCTTCTAAATCGAATGAAAAATGAAAGTATTGATTCTATGCACCGGCAACAGTTGCCGCAGTCAGATGGCTCATGGCTTCCTCCAGTCGTTTGACCCGAATATAAAGGTATTTTCAGCAGGAACGAGACCGGCTGAAAGAGTCAATCCTCGTGCCGTAGAGGTAATGAAGGAAAGAGGCATCGACATCAGCGGCCATACGCCGCACAATGTTGATGAATACCTTAAGGAGTCCTGGGACTATGTGATAACTGTATGCGGAGGCGCCAACGAAAGTTGCCCGTCATTCGTCGGCAATGTAAAGCATCGTATTCATATCGGTTTCGATGATCCCTCCGATGCTGTCGGCTCTGAAGACTACATCATGAGCGAATTTCGTCGTGTGCGTGACGAAATAAAGGACCGATTCGAAGAATTTTATAAGAAGAATTTGAAATGAGTAAGGAAAACAAAGGGATAGGATTTTTTGAGCGATACCTTACAATATGGGTTACGCTTTGCATCATTGCCGGTATTGCCATCGGTCAATGGATCCCCGCTGTACCTGAGACATTGGGTAAATGGGAGTATACCAATGTATCCATCCCTATCGCTGTCCTGATATGGCTGATGATTTATCCCATGATGCTCAAGGTGGATTTCCAGAGTGTCAGGAACGTCGGTAAGCGTCCGAAAGGAATACTGATAACCTGTGTCACCAACTGGCTTATAAAGCCGTTTACCATGTTTGGCATTGCCTGGTTCTTCTTCTTCGTAGTATTTAAGACATTTATTCCAACAGCACTTGCCGACCAATATCTTGCTGGTGCTGTTCTTCTTGGTGCTGCTCCATGCACCGCGATGGTGTTTGTATGGAGTTATCTTACAAAGGGAGATGCGGCCTATACACTTGTTCAAGTCGCGGTAAATGACCTTATAATTCTGGTGGCTTATGTTCCGATAGTAGGATTCCTTCTCGGTATCGGAGGTATCGCTATTCCTTGGGCGACACTAATACTATCAGTCGTATTGTTTGTGGTAATTCCGCTTGTCGCTGGAATAATCATAAGGATATTAATAGTCCGCCGCTATGGAATTGATTACTTTAATACTGTATTTGTCAACAAATTTAACAAGTGGACCATTATTGGTTTGTTGCTTACGCTTATAATACTTTTCTCTTTTCAAGGGAAAACGATCCTTTCAAATCCTTTTCATATCGTTTTGATTGCTGTCCCATTGATATTACAGACCTTCTTAATATTCTTCATTACTTATGGATGGGCTAAAGCATGGAAACTCCCACATAATGTTGCAGCTCCGGCAGGAATGATAGGAGCAAGTAATTTCTTTGAACTGTCGGTTGCCGTAGCCATCTCTCTATTCGGAGTACAGTCAGGCGCAGCGCTTGCTACAGTTGTGGGAGTATTGGTAGAAGTGCCGGTGATGCTCACATTGGTTAAGATTGCAAACAACACAAGAAAATATTTTAAAAACTGATGATATGAATACATTACTCGATACCCTTTGGTATTTCTGCTATATCACGGTTGAGCTTGTCGTATTGTTCATCGTGATAACGGCGATTGTTGAGATTATCCTGATGTATATTCCTCAGGAGAAGATCAGCAAGAAAATTGAAAAGGCCGGATTCTTCGGAAATGTTATAGCCGCAGGATTCGGAGCACTCACGCCTTTCTGTGCATGTTCTACTCTCCCCATGACTGTAGGTTTCCTCAATGCCGGCGTACCTTTCGGAGCCACGATGTCATTCCTTATTGCATCTCCGTTGCTTAACCCGATTATTATAGCAATGTTGGGAGCATTGGTAGGCATCAAAGCTATGCTCATATATGTGGCGATTGCCTTCCTCTGCGCTGTGTTCTTCGGCTGGGGATTGCAAAAAGTAGATGCTCAGAAATATGTCAAAAACGTAAGGTTGAAAAAGCAATCCTGCTGTTCGGCGGGTGAAAAGCCCATTGAGGCCAAGAAGCTCCCGTGGAGTCAGAAAATAGCTATAGCACTTCGTGCCGGATGGGACACGCTACGCCCGATTTTCTGGTATCTTATAATCGGTGTTGCATTAGGAGCTGTGATATACGGATATATGCCAAGCGACTGGGTGTTGAAAATCGCCGGACCGGACAATCCATTCGCTGTACCTGTCGCAGCCATCATCGGAGTGCCACTTTATATCCGTGCAGAGACCGCAATACCTATCGGCGTAGCATTAATGGGCAAAGGCATGGGTGTCGGGGCTGTGATAGCGCTTGTTATCGGTGGCGCAGGCATGGCAATTCCGGAAATGTCGATGCTTGCAAGTATCTTCAAAAAGAAACTTGTCGCCATGATTGTCGCTGTAATATTCCTGACGGCTGTAATCTCAGGGTATCTGTTTAATATTCTCCTGTAATCCTATATAATTAACTGAATATTTTCAGTAGTATTCATACGACTCCAAACTTCCTTATCGCCGTCCTTTGAACTTCGTTTTTTGGAATTTGTTCTTGTCGTTATCGTTCCAAGGCAAATCGGAAGAGGAACCGCCTGCGCCGGTGCCGACATGCGGTGTCGGGATTCCTCCGGCGGCTGTCTGGAGTGCGATGGCGAGAAGGCTGTGTTGGGATTCATCCACCTGCTCCCACGGCTCAAACAGTTCGTTTACCAATTCATGAAGAGTTAACGCACCGCTGTCGTACTTGTCGAGAAGATTCTGAGAAAGATTATAAGAGGTGTTCTTGAACTCGGTGCCATGAAACAGCGTCGTGATTGACAGACTGGGATACATACGGTTGGGAATCCAGCCGCTTACAAGCTCCGCTCCTGATGACAGACGGTATCGTTCGGGATATGCCAAGCGGTGCAGCTCCTTAGCCCGGTTTTGTTCGGCTTTGTAACGCGCCTCCCATTCAGCAATTCGTTTGGTCGCCGCGTCGATTTCATTTTGATAAGAGTTGCGTTCACGAAGCGAGTTGGCTTTCAGATCATCGTACCGCTTCTGCATATCGGCGAGCTGCTTCTGTAATCCGGCAATCTGTTTGTCCTTATCAGAAACTTCCTTCTCCAGTTTCGGTAGTTCACCGGTTCCGAGCCATGACAGGATACGGTTCTTACCGTCCTTAGCTTCCTTCTTGACCTTATCCTTTTCGACTGCAAGTTTCTCAATCTCGGCAGTCAGGCTTTCAATATCAGCCTGCAATTCGAGTGCCTGCTGACGGTTGTACTGCTGTTGGGTCTGATGTCTGGCACCACTCGCAATGACACCGCGTTTCAATCCGAATCCGGCCATTGCCTGCGCGTATGTGTCCTGATATTGCCGGAGCTTACCGCGTGTCATCAGCTCATTAGCGCACAGCCTCGGTGCCGGAGTTTTCTCCTTATACTTCACTTCGTCCTCGCGCTCCCGGCGCTTGCGAGGAGACGATACAACAGGCACCACAGTCGCATGGAGATGGGGAGTCTTTTCGTCCATGTGAAGCACACATGACACAAGGTTATCCTCGCCGAAGGTGTCATGCAGCCATTTGATGTTGGCACGGCACCAGTCATCAAGGCGACCGCCGTTTGCAAGAGCCATCATCTGCTCATGTGTGCCGGTCAGAAGCACTCGGACGGCGCGGGTCTGGTTTTTGCCGACTTTTCTTTGAAGGCCGGCGGTCTCAATACGGTGTTGAATCGCCTGAGTGCGGTTGTGAACACCGTCCGGGAAAGTGATAAGTTCACGGTTGAGGTATGTTCTGCTCTCGTCGGCGTTGTTGGGAATGTGCGGTTTACCCTCGGCGGTCTTGCGCTCGATGTGGCATGACATGCCCGAATCGTTGCCTGCGCCACGCTCCAGGTGGCACACTGCATATTGTGTAGTCATATAATCTTGAATTAAATTGGTTATGATAAAATTCCGTATCAATCGCAAAGGAGAGCCGGTAGGAGGCTCGATGCCTGATGGCTTTTTCGGGAGAGGTCGGAGACTTCGGATGAAAATGCCATAATAAGCTACGGAATTTTATTACTAAAATCCTCCCTACATTCAGCAAGCTGATTGGCTCCGTCATCAGCTCATACAATGGGGTTATTCCGGGTTGCCGTATCCAAAAGGAAGTCGGCGATGTCAAGTTTGGCGGCTCTCTGCTCCGGTGTTGCCATATCGGATATGCTGAGAAACATAAGGACTGTCGCAAGGCCTAAAAATGTTCAGGGCGAAGCCGACAATCCGGATTTTATGCTTAATTTCGCGGAATATGACAATGATTTTCCGTCGACACTGCGTTATGGAATAAACTCTACGACTTAAATAAAAACGGAATAAATTCTACGACTTAAATGAAGAAGGTAATAGTTATCGGTTGTCCCGGTGCGGGGAAAAGTACATTTTCAAGGAAACTTTCCGCAAAAACTTGTCTGCCAATACATTATCTCGACATGATATGGCACTTGCCCGACAAGACCACCCTCTCTCGAGATGAATTCATAAAGCGTCTTGACGAGATAGTCGCCCAACCTGAATGGATTATCGACGGCAACTATCTGCACACACTTCCGCTCCGGCTAAGCCACTGCGATACAGTGTTCTACTTCGACCTGCCACTCAACATCTGCCTCGCGGGAGCCGAAGAGCGTGTAGGCCGCAAACGCGAGGATATGCCTTGGAGCGAGGACACTATTGACCCGGAATTCCGTCAATGGATCATCGACTTTCCCACGCAACAGGCCCCGGTAATCGACCGACTGCTCAACGACTGCAACGCCGGTGTCAATGTGATCGTGTTTCATTCGAGAGAAGAGGCCGACAATTTCATTGAAATGTTGCCCGATCACCCAACGTTACGATAGTTTGCACGAAATTATAAGGCGGAAGTTATTGTCGAGTCGCAACGTGATTGTTTTATTAGCCGAAAACTCTTTGAACTTTACATTTCCAAGCAATGTCATTCTCAAATCACGCGAAACGGCGTTGCCTTCGTTTATACGGGAAAAGCCGTTAACAAATGTTAGACTGAATGAATAGCTCTTGCGATTCCCTGCCGCATTAAACGCGTCGGGATTCAGCTGCATGGCCATTGCCGATTCTTCCAGCATTGACTGTTGAAGCGCCTGCATTATGTAAGGTACAAGTCTTGTCCAAATGTCGACATAGAGATTTTTACGCATAACCTTATTATTTTTATGCCACGCAAAGCCGTGAATTTATCGCCGAAACCATTTCGCCTGCATCGTCACACCCAAGCATATATTTCCTGCCGTCACGCAACGTGACAAGAAAGCAGTCGGACGCTTTACCATAGTAGGCAAAGTACTTGCCAAGGCCTTTTTCACGGAACCGGCCCCAATAGCCCATGAAACCTCCACTCCCGAATATAGGCCGCTCCGCCATGGTGGGAGGACAAAGCTTCACTTCGGTTATATCGGCCAAAGGAATCCTCTTGGAACAAATCGGCCTCTTTACCGTGACATAATCATTGTCAAGCATAACCGACAGGGGCATATAAAACAGCGTGACAGCCACAAGCACAATAAGCATCAATTCTATAGCAATACACCAATAAGACATGTCGTCCTTAGTGTATTTAAGCACATAGAGCAATACGATGATGGCCGATGCCGACAGCATCGTAGACCACGTACTGAATTTCACCTGCTTCTTCATTAATGAAACGTTTAATTTATTGCACTACAAATATATGACTAATATTTGATTCCATAAAGGATATTCCTGCAAATTAAAGACGCTTCATCTCCTCTTCATTGGCAGCCCTACCCTTGTATTTATTTTGACGGGGGTTGAATCGGTAGATAACATTCAGCGCAATGCCTCGTTGGTTGTAACTCTGGCGTTTGTCGACAAATACCCCGAATGTATTCATTGTCCAATTGTTATTGGCCGTATTGAACAGGTCGGTTGCCGACAGCTTCAGCGTTAGCGAGCGGTTAAGCATTGTCTTGCCTATCGATGCATCCATCATGAAGGGCGATGAAGCAAATCGGTTGGTGTGCATGTCACCCTGCGACTGGCCGCTTATGTTGGCGGTGATCAACCATCCGTGAGGAAGGGTGAAAGTGTTGTCGAAGTAGTAGGACATAATCGGCTTGTTGTAGCATGTGCCGTCAATGTCGAGCCACTGCTTGTAGATGCCGGCCGTGACATTGGGAGTCCAGAACTTAACCGCCCTACTCCATATAAGGTAAAGGCTGACCGACGACACATCGATGTTGACAGGATGCATCATCAACTGCAGATTATGGGCCGGATAGAGCTGCTTGACAAATGCATAGGTGTCGATGCTGCGCGTCAACGATGACTGAAGCATGAAGTCGCCGCACATTGCAAACAGTTGCACATCATGCATCCGTTCATCGCGAAGAGCCGGATTTCCGCCCTCGATTTCATGAAGTCCCACATAATTTAGCGCCCCTGTAAGTTGTGAATACGAAGGCTTGACTGTAGCCATCTTATAGCTCAGACTCACCTGAGCGCGGTCGTTAAACGTGTAACTGAGCGACAGGTCGGGTGTGAGCAGGTTGTCGCGTCGGCTCACATCGTTGTCACGCTTCCCGTCGACGCTGAAGTCATAGTCGCCATACTCGTAACGCAATCCCAGCGACATGCTTAACCGATTGAATGTCCTGCGCCACGATGCAAACGCCGCAGCCGATGCCTGCCGTGCATCGGTAAACGACGACGGAATATAGGATTCCACATCTTGATTCAGCATCATGTAGTCGAGTTTGGTGCGTGTGTAGGTAGCCTGGGTGCCTACAGTAAAATCGCCGTGGGCAAGCGGGAAGTCAAGGCACAGCTTACCCGCCCACAATGTAGAGCGCCGATGGTCGGCCGAATTTACTGCGGCATCGGTTGTCGCCGGATATGTGACGGCGACTTGGTTGTCGACGGCCGAGGATCGGAAATCGCCGTCGAAATGAAGCAGATAGCGGTCAGAGAATGTATTGTCGTAATACATCGACACATAGTGGCTTCGGCCCCGAATATCCCTATTGATGATTCGCGAAACAGGCGATTGGTCATTAAGCCATTCGGTGCCGATGTTGGAAAACTTACCTCGCTCGGGACTGAAGCGGTAATATGCCCCAAACGACAAGGCATCCTTTGAATAGTTTAATCCGCTCTTTACGCTTCCCGTATTGGTGGGATAGCGGTTGTTCTGCGAACTGCCCACCGTAGTAGTTTCTCCGTTATATTTCAATGTGTTGACAGTGCTCCCGTTTACAACCGTATTATCGTGATTGAACGCTCCCGACAGGAAAAAGTCGTAAGCTCCCGCCCGATAGTTCAAGTCGGCCAAATCGACCAGCGACCATTTGCGCCTGCGCTTAAGCGTGAATTGATCGGTGACCGACAACCCCTGCAGGAAGTCACGCCGTGTGGTTATTTTTATCACGGCATCGGTAGTGCTGCTGTACCTTGCCCCGGGAGCCATAAGCAGTTCAACCCGCTTTATGTTGCCCGACAACAGCTGCTGCAACTCCATGTTGTCACGCATCGGACGGCCGTCGATGTATATCTCCGTGTTGCTGCGCCCTACTACACTCACCGTGCTGTCGTCAACCTTTATCATGGGCAATTGCGCGAGCACATCAAGAGCATTGCCGAGATTGCTGAGATTGGACCCGGCGATAGTTGAAACGAGAGTGGAGCCTTCAAGTCTTGTGGCCGGTTGCTTGGCCGTGAACACTATCTCCTGAAGTTCCCGGTTAAGACTGTCGGCCGATTCATGATTCTGTGCATTGGCGGTCGACATTGCAATGATTGAAGCTAATGTGACTAAAACTTTAATGTTCATGAGTGTGATGTAATTTTTTTGCACAAAATTACTCATGAATCATGTGTAAAGCCAAAATAAAAGTCTGACATCGCAGCCCACAAGGCACTAAATACAAGCCACTTACCGAATCGCATTCACTTATTTCCTGACAGGCATTGATTCGGGTCTAAAAATCTCCAAAATTTGAGGATAGGGATTGTCGGCAATCGCCTTCAAGCGCATTTTAAGTCGTGACTTACGCTTATAGACCACATCGACCGACTCGCCTAAAAGCAGGCTGATCGTGCGTGTCGACAGTCGGCTCGCAAGAAACACCGCAAGCTTGTAGTCGTCGGCTTTTATGTCGGGGCATATCTCCTTAAGCCCCACAAGCAGATTATTGCAGCAGTCGTTTACGGCTCGCTCCATGTCGCCGAATGAATCGGAACTCACGGCCTCGATTTCGCTCTTCACTTTATCGGCAATGGTCTTTCGCTCGCTCTTTGTGCCCTGCGACTCGTAATAGGTCTGACACAGCGAGTCGATGAGCGCGAAGCGGCCGTCGAGCAACCGATGCAAAGTCGATTCAAGCTTGTCGACATCCCTGTTCCTAACATCAATCATGCACTTCAGGCCCGATGCTTCAGCCATCAAAGCATCATTCTGGATAGTCTTGATTTTAAGTCGCTGTCGTTGCCACACGATGACACCCGCAGCCAACACTATGGTTAGCAATCCCCATGTCATCAATCGCTCGCGCTTCACCCTTTCGTTGTAAAGCATGAACTCCTTTTCCTTCTGCAGATATAGGGCCGACGCAAGCGCGTCCTTTTTATCGCCGGAGGTAATCAGCGACTTAAGCCTGCAAGCCTGTTGAAATTCAGCCCGCTCGTTGTGACGCTCATAGTAGTCGACAGCGATGTTGATTATGGTGTCGGTAGGCGCCGACAGATTGTTGGCCACCATCGCCTCGGAATAGAGCAACGCCCATCGCGCCATTGTGGCCGAGTCGCCGACCTCCGAAACATCAATCACATTCAGACAGTCGAGAGCGGCCCGAGGGTCTTCGGTAATCATGCGCTGAGCCTCGTCAAGCTCCCTCAATCGGGGACTTGAGCAACTGCATCCGGTGATTACCAGCAGTATAGCCATGCAAAGAAGCGTGCGCATTGTTGAAATGTGATTTTTACCGATGCAAAAATAAACAAAATATCGCTATTCCGGCACACAACCCATCCATTTACTTGCCTGTATGTGCTTTTTTTATATCTTTGCAGCGTAAATGATAACGACAATATGGCTGTAAGTAACCGCATAAAAAGAAATATCTCGTTCCTGCTCACGCTTTTAGGATGCGTCATAATCATTTCCTGGATAGTCACCCCGATACTTGCCCGCAGCATCGACGCCAAGGGATGGTTTGAGATTTTTGGCGCATGTGTCATCACCTACAATGCCTACAGCAGTTTCGCAACCTACAATAAACGTGTTAAAGCAGGAATCGAATACGGCAAATGAAGTCTAAAATTTGCTCAACCTGTTGCTGCTTCGTTTCTTTCCCTTTTTGAAATCGCCCCATTGACGATTCATGTTTTTATTTGATTTGATGAGCGATATTCCCGTCAATTGTTTCAGCATAAACAGCAATCGGTTTCCAAGCTTGAAGTTTTGGTTGTTTAGATGTTGACTTATCATTCGGGAGTCAGGCTCCTGTCCCAATCTCACCCCCTCTTTGTCGATATTGTCAACCCTGGCCATAAGATCCAAAATCGACGGCTGCAGCTCAGGAGCCTCCAAGGGGCGGTAAATTCCTATCTCATCGGTCATGAAGTTATGCTTGTCCCACTTCTTGGCCTCCTTTACGGTTATATACTCCTTGTCCAATATATAAACTTCGGCATAGGTGCTCACAAAGCATGGCTCGTCGACACGATTGAATCTAAACATTTCATGTCCGCGTCCTCTTGACTCTATATTGAATGAATATCCGGCCAAGTCCATAGGCGAAATAGTGTCGCCCACCACATCGCCGTAATTGAACCTCACCCTGAAATTCTCAAAATCAAGATTTCTGCGAAAGAATCCCGACAGATTGGGTACCCACTTCCGGCTTGTCGTATCGGCCAATACATTGACATTTACGGTGACGCGGTCGCTGTTTCTAATCCATATTTCGGTGGGACTGTATTTACCGCGCAGCGTATCGGTAGCATATTCAACTCCCCTCAAGGCCGAGGGCATCTCGGCAACCGGCACAACGCCTATCCAGTCCGACCACGAAAAATGATGGTTGCTCGCATCGCTCACACTGTCGAGCCCGTCAGCGTTGCTGAATCGGTAGTAGGACTTGCACGCCATAATCCTCGGACTTGACCATCCCTTGAACTTCGACTTTTTGTCGGGTGTCAACATATAGTCGACCATCTTTTCACGGAACAGGAACACGGTGTCGGTGTAGGTTGTCAATGTCGAGTATTCACGCACATAGGCCAGAATGTGCATCACCTTGTGACTCCGTGACTCAATCACCACCTCGGGCAATTCCGACACGATTTCCTGAAGTGCTATCGTGTCGTCGCTTGCCGCCGTCACGACACTCTCCTTGAAACCGAGATAACGCACGGTTATCGGATAGCTTTCATCGGCAATATAGGGTGTGCGGCCCTTTGAATTGCTTATGCCTATCGAGTTACCTTGGCGGTCAAATATTGACGCTCCGGGCAATGGACTGCGGTTAACCGAATCGACCACTACCACATCCCGGGCCAGCCCCTCGGTCAGCAACGCCGAGAGAACGAGGGCGATGATTGTTGAAACATAGCGAAACATAGATGTCGTTGACACGATAAAGTTTGTCATCGCAAATTTATAACTGAAATCAGCAGCAATCACAACACGTTCCCTTATTTAGTCTTAAATCGCAATAAGTTTAATCATTAATGTAACGGATTGTTATTAAATTTGCGATGCACAACTTAGCTGTGTTTCCAATCGTGATTAAACAAGTGCAATAAATGAAACGCTTTAAAACCATATCGACTACATTCATCATAATCATTGCAGTGATTTTCGCCTGCAATGTGTGTTATCTCGTAAATCTTTATGAGTCAATACGCTCGACCGTCGAGAGGGATGTGAAAAGCGCGTTGGCCGATGCCGACCTTGACGAGCTGTGGATTAGAGCCGAAAGAGCCAATCGTGAAACGCGCTCCAAGATTGCGTCAGGCGAACAGGAGCCGGGAAGCGAACGCCGAGGGGAAACATCAGTCATACAGGACTCGGAAGGAAACATGATCTCAGCCACCCGCTACCCCGACGGCTCAGTGGCAACCAGCAGCATCTCGACCGATAAGGACATTTCGTTTGCCAATAAGTTTGTCAACACCGTGGGCAAGCAGTTTCATTCGGTCATGGACCCCTATGTCGATATAAACCTGGAAATCATGGACAGCGTGTTCACCAAACGCCTCAACGACCGTTTCATTCGACCTCAATTTGTTGCCGTCGAGGTCATCGACCTGCAGGGTAATGTGGTCAAGCGCAACTCTCGTGACATTGCCGACGACTATGATGTAGTAACCTACAGCTTCAACCCCGATGCCGAATTGGCTTATCGCGCCTACATCACGCCGTTGACCCGCCATATATTTTCCGAAATGTCGGGCGTGATAGTGACTGTCATCCTGCTTACTGCTGTATTCTCACTCGCTTTCATCTATCTTTACCGAACAGTGTCACGACTCAGGACTATCGAGGAGATGAAGGACGATTTTGTAAGCAACATGACCCACGAGCTGAAGACCCCCATAGCCATAGCCTATTCGGCAAATGACGCACTGCTCAACTACGACACGAGCAACGATCCGTCGAAGAAAGAAACCTACCTCCTTATTGCCAACAAGCAGCTCAAGCGGCTCGGTGAACTTGTGGAAAACATTCTCGCAATGAGCATGGAGCGACGCAAAACCATGAAGCTGGAAAAAGAGGCCGTGCAACTGCGTCCTCTCTTGGAGGAAATTGCAGCGGCCCAGCGAATGAGGGGCGACAAGGCGATAACTATCGAAATAAAAGGCGATGACAACGTTTCGGTGGAGTCGGACAAAACGCATCTGTCCAACGTGCTTAACAACCTCATCGACAACGCCATCAAATACTCAGGCGACCGGGTGAGAATCGTAATGACATACGATGCCGACGGCCTGTCGATAGCCGACGACGGCATAGGCATCCCGGCAAAATCGATTCCCTATCTGTTTAACAAGTTCTACCGCGTGCCTCACGGCAACCGGCAGGATGTGCGCGGCTACGGCATCGGGCTCTACTATGTCAAGAGCATTCTCGACAAGATGGGATGGCACATCAATGTCAAGAGCAAGGAGGGCGAGGGCTCAACATTTACTATTAAATTCAACAACGACAATGAATAGAATCCTGCTTGTAGAAGATGAGGCCGACCTCAGCCTGATAGTAGCCGATACCCTGCGCAGTCAGGGCTATGAGGTGATCGAGGCCGTTGACGGAATCGACGGACTGGACAAATTCAAGACCGCCGGAGCCGACATTGTAGTAGCCGATGTGATGATGCCACGCATGGACGGCTTTTCGATGGCCAAGGAAATACGGCGCTTGTCACCTGCGGTCCCCCTACTCTTCCTTACCGCTAAAAGCGCCATCGACGATGTTGAGAAGGGATTTGAAATAGGAGCTAACGACTACATCAAGAAGCCTTTTGAACTGCGCGAGCTCATAATCAGAATCAAGGCATTGCTGCGCCGATACGGCGACAACCGAAGCGACGACACAAAGTTTGCCATCGGAGGATACACATTCAACACGACGACCCAGATGCTGACCATGGGCGATAACGTTGTCGAATTGTCGCATTTCGAGGCCATGATTCTTGAGCGTCTTGCTTCCAACATAGGCAAAACGGTAGATGCATCCGAATTGATGATTGCCGTATGGCAGCGCGACGACCCCAGCAACCGCAATTCGCTGCACGGCTATATCCACAAGCTGCGCCGTGCCCTGCGTCACGACCCGGCAATCGCCATCATCAACCAGCGCGGATTTGGTTACATGCTCACAATCAAATGAAGCCTCTATATTTTTAGATACTCACGCTCGGCAATGTCCAAATAAATTTGGCATTGCTCTCAACTTATTCGTATCTTTGCACCGATTTCACATGAATCCTCCCGAATCAATAGGGTTGTATTAGTTGTGAATTGCTTCATTTTTTGTTATATTTTTTAGTCCACAGCTCAAAATTTTTTCGTGTGAAAAATCAATCGCCGTTTCGGCGATTATTTCTGACGCAATGTTATTAGAATTTTTTTGAGATAATCATTAAATTCAACAGGTCACATTGTCGTTTGACTTTAAAATCGTATATTTGCAATTGCCTCGACCGGTCTATAAAGCGACCTCATACCCGTAGGCAATGGTGGCGACCGATAGAGCTCTAAACATGCAACGGTCGGTCGAGGAAGCCTACTTTTTACAATATGATGTATAACAAAAAAGCCACCTGATGGTGGCTACCCTTCGGAGCCGCGTGCCCTTACGGACACCCGACGACATTTAATCCTCAGTTGGCACTGCAAATATAACAAATTTTTCTAATCATGTTAATTTTAGGGACATAAAATATTTCGCAAAACCATAAAAGCCAAGTGCAGTGAGATTTTTACACCAAACCAAATGTACATCAAACAATTTCTAAATGTCGCTCATAAAATGATGGGTAACATTGCCCCGACGATATAAGGCACAGAATCCTTATATATAAAAAAGTAGGTTTCTCGCGGCCCCCCGTTGCATGCTTAGAGCTCTATGGATACCACACCGCCACCTAAAGGTTTGCCTCACCTTATAGAGCGGCCGCGAGCACCACAAATATAACACTTTAAAATCAATCCCCAATATCGCCCAAACATTTTAATGATTACCTGAAGCGATTACCCAACAGCATCGCCGCATATTTTACCAAATTGTCGCAGTTGTGAATTGATCTAATTATTGTATCTTTGTGTATAGTTCACAGCATTCGCCGTTGACATAATGCCAGCCAAGTTGTTGTGAATTGCTTTCATTTTTTGTATCTTTGTGTATAGTTCACAGCGTTTCGAAACGGGGGTAATTAGACTGCACTGTTGTGAATTGCTTTCATTTTTTGTATCTTTGTGTATAGTTCACAGCAAAGCCGAGAACGGCGAATTTAATCGAGGTGTTGTGAATTGCTTTCATTTTTTGTATCTTTGTGTATAGTTCACAGCGCCCGCGCCCACACGTACACGCGAGGGACAGTTGTGAATTGCTTTCATTTTTTGTATCTTTGTGTATAGTTCACAGCTATTTTGCCGTTATATGTGCTCATTCTGCAGTTGTGAATTGCTTTCATTTTTTGTATCTTTGTGTATAGTTCACAGCCTTTTTAAGGTAATCAATCCAATTGTCCTCGTTGTGAATTGCTTTCATTTTTTGTATCTTTGTGTATAGTTCACAGCACGCTCGAGAGCGCGACCATGGAGGATATTGTTGTGAATTGCTTTCATTTTTTGTATCTTTGTGTATAGTTCACAGCCAAAGATGGGTTTGCAAAAGAGCGCAGGCTGTTGTGAATTGCTTTCATTTTTTGTATCTTTGTGTATAGTTCACAGCATTTGTGATTCTAAATCCTCCAGAGGCTCGGTTGTGAATTGCTTTCATTTTTTGTATCTTTGTGTATAGTTCACAGCGATGCCGAGATTTTTTCGCTCAGCTTTTTAGTTGTGAATTGCTTTCATTTTTTGTATCTTTGTGTATAGTTCACAGCGAGAGTCGAAAATTTGACGCGGAGTTGTTTGTTGTGAATTGCTTTCATTTTTTGTATCTTTGTGTATAGTTCACAGCCAGAAAAGCCATGTCAGCGGCATGGAGAAGGTTGTGAATTGCTTTCATTTTTTGTATCTTTGTGTATAGTTCACAGCCAAAGAGTCAAACTTAGTAAACATCTTTGGGTTGTGAATTGCTTTCATTTTTTGTATCTTTGTGTATAGTTCACAGCCGCATCAACGCAATCACTTTTAACGGACTGGTTGTGAATTGCTTTCATTTTTTGTATCTTTGTGTATAGTTCACAGCAGATTGTACGCAATTTACTGATTGACAACATAGTACAAAGATTATTTCAAATAAAAAACTGTTGTCGTTTATTGACAACAGTTTTTTGTTTTCATTAGATTTAATTTCCGAAAGTCAGAACAACTCAAGTTGTTGACTTCCTATAGGCAAATTTTTTTCGGATTTTCCCTGAAATAATTCCATTGCGCCGAATTGCTTATCGGTAACGCACAACAAGCCCACAACTCCATCAGTAGGGATAAAGCTTTTTACACGCTTAATATGCACATCGGCATTCTCCTTGCTCGGACAGTGCCTTATATAAAAAGAGAATTGAAACATAGTGAAGCCATCGCATATAAGATTCTTGCGGAACTTTGCAGCTTGCTTGCGCTGATGCTTCGTTTCGGTAGGAAGGTCAAAGAATACAAACACCCACATAACCCTATATTCACTGATGCGACTGTTCATCGTATAACTCAAATGTTGAAAGATGGATAGACCAATTTCCGCGATTCACCGCTAAAACATTTATACAATGAATAGGTAGTGCGTCCTACTCCATTCATCAACGGACTCCGGCATCCGTCAATCACAACATCAATCGTGGGAATTGACAACAAACGTGATTTTACCGATGTCGTCAAATCCACAAATCCGTCAGAATTATCGAAGATATCAACTACTAAAGCATCCACAAACGGTCGATAAGGTTCCATTATGTCATCGGCAAGACAATAGGCATTATATCGGTTGTGATGATGAATGCCAAGCGTTGGCAATAGTCCGTTTACCACCAAGGCTCTTGCCACAACTGCCCGAAGTATCGCATAACCATAGTTTAAAAGATTATTGGGCTGGCATCCGTAACGATCACGTGTAAAGTCGGGAACCGAAGGAAACATATTACGCCAATAATATGCTGCAGCACGAGCCTCAAGATTGTCACTGTCGCCGCTCTTCACCTGCGACGACCATGCAATCATGTTGCCTGTTTCGCAATTGCGTATCGATGACAACACCATAGCCTGATTGCGTATCTTGCATTGAATCGTTTGCTGCCACAGCTGCTTCTTCAACGGAAGTGAGGCCCTTATCTGTGCCGCAAATCTCTCGCTCTGCAATGTGTTGCCATCAAGCGGTAGCTGTAACGAAACCGGATGATGAGTGCTGTCACACACAATGACGGCCGATGCATTTTCGCTAAGCGATTCCAAGGCGGCTTGGGTGATGGTTATCTGCCGGTTGTCAAGTACAACAACACCTATATCCTCTATGGGAATACTTTTGGTAACAGCATTGCCCGACCCGCATTTGTCGGGCAATCTTATTACCAGCTGTCGGTTTTCGGTCGACAAATAAGCCGGATTACCGAAATATAAAGTACGTTTTATCATGGTATAATTTTATTAACGATTACGATTCGCCCACAGCGACAATCCGTCCAAGATTGTCAATTCTTACCTTTACCGCATCGTCCATTAATTTAATGGTCTGTATTCGTTTCCAGGTAATATCACGGAGTTCCTTGACTTCCTCGACATTGGTTTCCAGATGATGACGGAAAACATAATATTTAGACGCAAGTTTTTGCACCCTGAACAGATTCGGGCTAATCTTTGCGTAATTATCTCTGTCGAGCAAATCAACGGCCTTGGGATCAAATGTCTTTATCAACTTTTCCTGACCTGTTGAGCTGTCTACGACCGATTCATATCGCGGAAACACAAAGTACTCATTACGCTTCATTGTAAACAGAAATTCCCATCCGTCGCACTTTCTATAATCCTTATCGATCACCGGAAGCGGAGGCAGAGCACATGCACGAGCTGTGGCTTCAAAGAAGCTCATGACACGTTCCTGAAGATTTCCCGAAGCATCACGGTATATGGCTATGTGATGGTTGTTGCCGGTGTTTATAAAGTCGGTGGGTATAGTGCGTCCGTCGGCATCACGCATCTCATTGCCAAGATGATCCCTCTTGGAGTGAAGCGGCTCCACTTCGGTAGGACCGGTTATGGTCACCCGCTTTATGGTTATGCCCTTCTCCTTATTCAGGTATATGGGATTGGCATCAAGATTGGTGAATGCCTTCTTGGGGTCACCGCCGTACTCGTCGAGCCGCTGTTGCAGTATGCGCTTAACACCTTTGTCAATTACCTTGTCAAGCTTAAGGTCTTCGGAAATCTCCTTCCTTTTAGTATAGACACACTTCATCGTAACGGTTTTCACCTTCGTACCTAATTCAACCTTACGATCGTCGTCGATATATATGGGATTCTTTGTCGGACTGTTCTTGCCCGTAAATGCCTTCTTGGGGTCGCCGTTAAACATATCAAGCCTGCGTGTCAACGCTTTTCGCTCAACGGCCGATGCCACAGTGGCAATCTTGTCGTAGTCAAAAGATACACCAATCTTCTCTTTATCCACGACAGGCTGCATTATGCGACCGCATATTGTTGCTTCATGTAACTCTCCGCGGGGTGTGAGCTGCACCTTTCGATTGACACCGCCGCTGCACTTTGTGGCATTGACATTCTTTGTCACGACCTTGTTTTTGGACTTATGCGAAACAAATGACTTTTCAAGCATATCCTTCACCACCGCGCGGAACTCCTTGACGGGAATCGGCGAACGGAATCGCAGATTATTGTGCTTGTCACGCTCAAGATAGCGTTCACGTATGGTGTAGAACTCCTTACCCTTGTCGCTCTGTGCATTAAGATTATTAAGATAATGCACATATTCCGCCCTGGTAAAGGCAATGGCTACTGCGTCGACAGCATGGTGACGATGATCGTTACGCTTGGTCCAATCCTTTATACGCCTCACGGTGTTACCGTCACGGTTGACAAATATTTCTGTAAGGCCCTGCCTGTCATACTTATCCCAGTTAAGCTCCTGCAGCACATCGATAAGTTGCCAGTCCTCACGCAGGCGCTCGGTAATCGAGCCTGATGTCGCCGTAACCTCGGGTGCGACTTCCGACAGTATCTCCAACGCCTTGCGCGATATGTATTGGGTGTTGCGCAAATCGCGGTTTATGAAATCCTCGGGAATGTCATTCTCCTTGGTGAGAAGCTTATTGTACTTACCGCGACCTATTTTCCCTTCCTTAAGCAATATATCCACACGATTGCGATACTCCTTGACATATTCCGAGCCATACTTGGCTTCAACGAAATCCAATGCCGTAGCATTACCCTTTTCAATGTTTATGTCACGCGCCTCTATGGTTTTATTGGCAAAAGAGTCGTCAAACAATCGTGACTGAGGTATTATGTGCTCAATGTCAAACCGCTTGGAAAATAGTTCCTCGCGGGGTATATAAGTATCTGAGTATAAAGTTTGGTATCCTACCGCGCTAAGCTCATCGTATAGGCGATATCGTATTATATCATTTCGGCTTGGCCGTTGAATACCGAACTCATTGATAAGCAATTGCCTTATCTTTTCGTTATCGGCAGTCGCCTTGTTGATCGACGAGATAAGGTCGGCACGCTCTTTCGCTGATTTTTTCAGCTCTCGGGCAAGCTCGATTCTGATTTCATCGGGACGGCCGTAAGTTTCAATAAGGCTGTTGACAACATTTATCATCTGGTTAAGAATCTTCTCCACAACCGGATTACGCAATGAATTGCGAGGCAGCAGGTCGAGGCGACTCTTGTAGTCCCGGTTGTCGATCTCCTCACGCGTCAACGACCTCTTGGAATGCCGATAGTCGACCTTGTCGCAGGCATCGCTATAGACCATGCCCTGCTTCAGATAGGGCAATATCTTGCGTAGGGCTCGTGTCGACAGATTTCCGTAATCGGCCTTAAACACAACCCCTGCGATAATTGCAGCCGACTCCGAGTCGAAGTTGAATTTCTCGCACAGCTTTTTAATAAGCGCCTCGTTGCCCGAAATAGAATCATCGCCTTCATAGGAGTATATAAGGTGCCACAACATGTAGGCCGGTTGATTTTCAATCGCCTGACGTTCAACACTGCTGTCAAAATGGAATATGTCGGTATTGAAGCCTTGTGACTTGAAAATCCCTTCCACAATTTCAGCCTTTTTAGATGCCGGCAGGTCTTCAATGGCTTCCGAGTCGTGGCCGGTAACATCGACAACCGACATGAAGCTCTTCAGCAATGATGCATTGGTCGTGTTTCCCTCAAGTTGCTTGTAATTTATCGAATAAATGCGCGGATTGAGCGAAATGAGCTTCAACGCTTCAGTAGCCGACATCTTGTCACACCAATTAAGCTCACGTAACAAAGCCGATTTTTCATCGCCCGACAACGGCCTTTCAGTGTCGTCGTTACGATTAGTCACCTTTACGTTATTGAGAATCTGTAGAATCTTTGCCTCCTGGAATACGGGCGATGACTTGGGACACACTTTAGGGCCTACAATCTTCCGCTTTGTCTTGCCGTCGACTGTCACATCGACACTGTATTGCACAAGCTCACATATAGCCACATTGCCTTTCTGTGATTTCAACCGCCTCTGATAGAAGATGATGATGTCGCGCACTTCACTCTTCAGCTTTTCGTTCAGCTTATCGTGGTGAGAAGCCTGGACTGTCCATATTCGCTCAAACTCATCAAGATAATCCTGGCGATAGAACACCTCATTTTTCAGGCTGTGATGGGGATTCTTTGCAAGACACTCATATTGATACTGCCCTACGGTCAACCCCGAGAAGTAGAGCGACTTGCTGCGGTCGCCTATCGCCCCGAGATAGCCGCTCGACCCCGATATGTCGCGATTGATTTTACTCAATACGCTTGCTATCTGTTCAGGATCGAGCTTGTCGACAAGTGCGTCAACACGCCACTTGTAGTCCTCGACTTTTTTATCGAAGCCTTTGGTTGCCCGCTTGGCCCCTTTAATATTGAATGCATCAGCAATAATGGCCCATGTAGCCTTTTCGTTCTTGCCGTTCAACCGCTCGGCGAGCTCGGGGGTGAGCACATCGGGATAATAGGTCGATTGCCTGGCGTATATTCGATTGAACTCGGCATTCAAATCGGAGCGATAGAAATCGGGCACATACTTCTTATTCTGCAATAAGCGAGCATAAACGTACTGTCCCGGAGTCAAGTCATTTTCATAAAGCTCCTTGGCTATCGACATTCCGTCGATGGCCTTACCATCCTCGGCACTATCGGCCTTACGGCTGCTCTTATAGCCTCGCTTCTTATTGATGCTGAGCAGTACGCGTGCAAATTCCGTCAGCTCAATGCGTTCAGTCGCAGCCTTAGCCCTCAGCTTGTGGGTTTCAAAGGTTGTATGCTCACCGTTTTCGGCGAGGATTGAAGAGTCGTCGATAATTCCATTGTCGCGCAACAGCGATATGAGGTTGTTGCGACGCATTTTATATCGGAATAGATTCAGCCTCGCCCCGTGCTTGAGGTTGCGGTCGGAATTGGTGGTTATGCTTTTTCCCTTTTCAAAATTGGTTCGCTCATCCGTACTAAGTGGATTTACCCTCTCGCCAAGAGCAATAAGCGCTGACTGCTCATTGTCGTTTTCGGCTTCATTGACAACAGCCCATCCTATACTTGTAGTTCCGAGATCTAATCCGAATATATTTTTCATTCCTATTGCTGTGATTGATTGAATATTTACAAATGTAGTAAATAATCTTAACAATAACTTGCCGGAATAATAAAAAAATCATATTTTTGCAATACAAAAAATGAAGCAATTCACAATAAGGATTATTCCGTTGTGAAAACATTTAAAGCGGCCTTCGGGTCGCTTTTCTTATGCCCCGAAACAGTGAAGGACCGGACTAATAGAGGAGAAAATGCGCTTCGCGACATTATGGGGTGAAATCGGGGATTTCGGCGTACTATATTTGCTGAAAAAACAATGATTATGGAAAATACAGTAATGAACGCACATAGCAAGAGAGGCAAAAGTTTGAAATTTGATCAGGAGTGGAAGGATGCCGTCGACAGGCTGCCGAAGCATTACCGTGACGAGATATGCGCTGCAATCGAAGCCTATCAGCGCGACCTGACCGTAATCGAAGTGACTGCGGGAGTGCCACGTGCAATATTCATGTTGATTATGCCTACAATCCGCCGCCGATACCGCGCACGTGAACTACAACGCCTCGCCCGCGAGCGCAAAGCAGCCGCAAAGGCGGCTAAGGCACAAAAGGCAGCAAAAGCGGCATCGTCACGCCTACCGGAATCAAAGCAAAAACCGGCCATGGAGAACATGAAGCCTCAAGAAACATCAGCACAAACTTGCCAACAACTACCGATGCCCACTCCCGGGCAGTCGGAGGAGCACCGCCCCACTCTCGCAAAACCGCACAGCACCCCCGCCAAAGGGAAGCCGGGCAAAAGCACGCTTGATAAACTCCTACGACACAAGCCACGCCGAACAAAAACACCCGTCCGCCGATGATTGATGACTAAATGGTTTATTCGTGGAATATTATCGACAACACGCAGGGCCATGCTCCATCATAAAGAGAGATGCAATATCGGATAGGGTCTTCCGGCTTCATCCGTATCATCCAGGCCGATTATATGGAATCCCTTAGATATATAAAATAGCAAGGCTGAAGGATTCTGTTGGTTTACATCAACCCGTGTAGCTCCGTTTGCCTTTGCAAAATCCAGCAACATGGAGCCATAGCCAAGTCCCCGACAATCGGCATCAACAAAAAGCATCTCTATCATCTCTCCCGACAATCCGATAAAGCCGGCCAGAGAGCCGGAATCATCGACAGCATACAGGTCAACATTGGGAAAATATTCAGGAATCAATGCCGACCGTATTTCTTCAATGGATTTTTCAGTAAGGAAATCATGCGTGGCACGAACCGAACGCTCCCATATTTCCGAGAGCGATGAATAATCATTTTCATTGCATCGTACTATTTTCTTCATTTTGTAAAACGAGCTGTTTCAACTTCCAATTTTTTATTCATCCCATTGCAAATGATGATGCGGTTTAACATTTTACATTCTATTTTGCCAATAAATATAAACATAAATATGCATCTACCAATCGGCAAATGTTAGAATTATATAACTTTTAACATCGTGAGCCTGTTGACATAACATTACAACCGATAATGCTATGTTATATCAGCATACTATTTGCAATTTCTTAAGGTTATCGGGTATTTCCGAAAAATAGGTCATGTTAGCCCCAAACAGGATTTTTGTAAGTTGTAGTTTATCAGTAATTTTGCATTAAACAATTAAATAAATATGACAAACGAAGTAAAATTAGACACGATAGGTCGCCTGAACGAATATTACGGTTTCGAGCATCTTAACCCAATGATTGCCGTAGGGCACTGCAACGATGAGGTGAAACCCGGAACCACTACATACGATTTTGGCGTTTATGCAATATACATTAAAGAAACCAAAGGTTGTGATCTGAACTACGGCCTTACTAAATATGACTTCGACGAAATGTCGGTGACCGCATTTGCTCCCGGCCAGAAAGTAACAGTTGTAGTAGACGAGGGAATGGCACAACCTCGCTGGACACTGCTTGCTTTTCATCCCGATTTTCTTGCCCGTACAGCTTTGGGCAGTAAAATGTCGTCATATAGCTACTTTTCCTACAACAGCAATGAAGCTTTGCATCTTTCAAAGGAAGAGGTAGAACTGCTTGGAGCCGTCCTTGGGTTGATTGAAAGAGAAATGAAGCATAACATCGACCGTCACACCCGGTCCATCATAATATCACATATCGAGGTTTTCCTTGACTACTGTCTGCGTTTTTATGAACGACAGTTTTATTCACGCGAAATAATCAACAACACCATAATTGAAAAATTCAACGCCCTGCTGGATGAATATGTGACTCATGAAATCAGGCACCGCGGCTTGCCCACCGTGGCGTATTTCGCCGATAAACTTAATCTATCGCCGGGCTATTTCGGCGAACTCGTCAAGACGAGCACCGGAACAACTGCAAAAGACATGATAGCCGACCGGCTTGTGTGCTCGGCACGAGAATTGCTTAACGACCTCACGCTATCTATAACACAGGTAGGCGATATGCTCGGTTTTGAATACCCTCAACATTTCGTACGCTTTTTCAAACGTCGCACCGGACGCACGCCTAAAGAATATAGGACAATTTCAAACAATTAAATATGAAGACAATCTTACGACTCTTACTGATTCTGGCAGTCATGATGGAAGGGTCGAGGCTCTTCAGATGCTCCTGTGTGCTTACGGCAATAACTCTGCTTGCTAATCAACATATTTATTGAGTTTCTACTTGCAATTAAAAAAAATATTGTACTTTTACAAAGTATTGCCTCATATAACGCAATTCATAATATATAGAGCTTAACAGCTATTGTTTCGTAAGGAAAGGCAACCTGAAAATAACCGACCTGAAAAGCAATACAAAGATGAGTTTATTACCATCCTTTCAGCTGACAAAACAGAAACGATTTAATATATACCATAATGAAGATTATCATCACAATTCTGAGCATACTCGTAATGCTATGCTGTCCTTTGCACAGCGACGCAAAGAAAAAAAGCAAGAAAACCGTTGTGCCACAAATGCAGAACTATCCAAGTGCCACAATCGGCGAATACCGCATGCACGGTGGCGATGTATTGATGAGGGTAAAAGTGTTGATGCCTGAAGAATTAAAAAAGGCTTCGGAGGAAGAGCAGAAGATTGCTCTCAAGCAGTTGGCGCAGAGGCTTAATACCGGCGCTATAACCGCTTATCTTCGCAACTACCTTATTAACCGGGAAACAGTCCATGCCATGAATTTCAATGATGATTGCACTATCGAAAAGAAATTCAACGTGCCATATCCAATGTTTGTGTATGTTAAGCCATTCGACAATGTATATATGAGTCCCGGCGATACCGTTGACATTATAATAAATATCGAAGCAAAATCGAAGGAAGAGGGCATTATCATCGATGGCACGGGTCTTAGCGGCGAAGTAAACCGAACGATGAAAGATATCAACAGCAAATATCTTACTCGGGAGAACTATGCATCCTACAGTATAAATAAGGCCGACCAGATAGACTCGCTCATGATGTGGAAGAATAATCAGGTGGCGCGCCTGGACAGCATGGTGATGAGGATGAATGCCGGACTGCCGGAACTCGCCGACTGCTCCCCGCTGGCCTCTGACATCATTCGCACCAGTATCTTGACATGGTATGCAATGATACTCTTGGACTCATACGACAACTATCTGCAAGATGATTATGACCGGGATGCATATTGGCGTAACTATTTTGATTTTCTCGCTCCACGCGAAAAATATCTGCTCGACAATCCTCTGCTGATGATAAGTGCCGATCATTTCTATTTCAATCGCATGGAGTTTGCGCCATTTTTGCCTATACAACCCAAAGTGATGTCATCATATCCTCATCAATATGATAAGGAGAAAGATTTCTTATACGGTGATTCGCTCTATACAATGCGCAAGTCATTGGCCGACGGCATTAAAAAGATAAGCGATAACCTTAATATAAGTTCAGCCAATCTTACCTTGCAGATATGCTTGATGAATTGGGTATTCTATGCCATGGATAAGAAACTATTCTATGATGACGACTACGAGAGCTATGCCGAACTTCTGGCCAACATATTGCCTTACATCACCAATCCCGACCTTGCACGCATAACGACTCTCTCCTATCGCGACTTCGTAAAAGAGCATGAGGCGCAGGCTGTAGAAGAAAAGCCACTGACTAAGGCCGATTCAATATTTCAGCGCATTATAGAGCCATATAAGGGAAATGTGATTATTGTTGATTTCTGGTCGATGACATGCGGTCCTTGCCGTGCAGGGATGCTCAACGACCGAGAGAAAGTGGAGGATCTGAAAGATAAGCCTGTGAAGTTTCTCTATGTCACCTACGATACACCGGAAAAGTGCAATCCATGGTTAGACGAGAACAACATCAAGGGCGAGCATATTTTCATAAACAATGCCGAATGGGGTCAGATGCAGGAGAAGTTCAACTTTAGTGGCATTCCATTTCATCTGCTTGTCGACAAAACCGGTAAAGTGAGAACCGATGTTGAGAGCTTCACAGATCTATTGAACGAATAATTACGTTGGACCGATAGCGCTAAGGCAATTCATTCCATGAAACATCTTTAGGCCAATGAATAGAAGAATCCTTTGGGGAGATTTTCGGGGAATTTTTGCTATTTTTGCCGTATGAACAGAATGACGAACAGGCAAGTGTGGTGCGATGACATTCAGCCTATAGAGAATCTTTGCTTTGAACCGGTAGAGCGCAGCTACATGAATGTGGTTGTGATTCGCATAATTATCGTATATATTCTTTTGATGGCGTGTGCGTTGCTCATTCCGCTGATGTGGGAACAATGGTTGCCCATGCTGATTGTAGATTGTGTCTTGGCAGTTGCCTTCGTCGTGAATGTGGCATTGGCCCACAAAATATATAATTTCAAGGGTTATGCACTTCGCGAAAGGGACATATCCTACCGCACGGGGATATTTTTCACTTCGGTCACCACGATTCCTTTCAGCAAGATTCAGCAGGTGAGCTTGCGCATGAATTTGGTAAGCCGCATTTTCAAGCTCTACTATGTCGATGTTGTAAACGGCTCGCAATCGGCCTCCAACCGGCTCACCATACCCGGGCTGACGCTTGAAAACGCCGAGCGGCTTAAATCATTGCTCATCAATAAAGCCGACTGCGACAATGACTGACTTCTCCACTCCCCGGCGAATGAGCCCCGGCGCATTCGTGATAATGTTTCTGAAATCGTTCAAAGATATTGTAGGGGCGGCATTCGTTGCATTGGTGTATATGCTCTACAACAGCCACGATTCAGGAGGACGACTATTCTGGAAATTTGCCTTGGCGGCAGGAATCATACTCACCTATTCCCTTGCAGTGGCGTTCACGAGATATTATTTCAGAAAATTCCATATCGAGGGCGACAAACTGATATATACCCGTGGACTCGCGGAAAAGCAAACAACAAGCATACCGCTTTCACGAATCCATACACTGCGCACAAAAAGAGGGCTGGTCTACCGACTTTTATCCATGCGCGGTGTCGCTTTCGACACTCTTGCAAGCGACAAGCAGGAGGTGGAGCTGATTCTCGACGAGAGGGACTGGCAGATGCTACTGGAGCGCGTCAGCAAGGGCGAGAATTTTGCCCATATAACCGACGATTCTGTTGCGCTTCCGCCACCCGTAAAGGATGACACACGAAGCATAAGCAATTTAAACATACTGAAAGGCGCACTGTGCCAAAATCATCTCAAGGGATTTGCCGTACTTGCCACCGTTACCTTGGCTCTGTTTGACAAGATAAGCCAAATCGATGACAACGCCACCGACCGAATAATAGAGTATATCGGGACCCATGCCGGCGATGTGATGCCCACAGCCTGGCAGTGCCTGTGCCTCCTTGTAGCCATATATCTAATAGTGATGGCGCTGTTGACGGGTAAAATAGCCTTGCGATACGACAACATGACATTGAGGATGACCGATAACCTGCTGACGATTGAATCGGGCCTTGTGTCACGGTTTACATGCCGACTCGCTCGTGAAAAGACTACCGTGCTCACGATAAAGCGGAATCCGCTTGAAAAGATTGCCGGATGTCAAACCATTTCACTTCAGCAGGCCGAGAATGCTACCGACAGTAAAAATGAAGGCGGCATACGCATTTACGGGTCAAATCTCGGCGACGAGCTGCTCGCATGGTGGCTTGGCAACAACGGCAGCGTGAACGACACTACCCTGCTCTCGGCCGCATCGGGCATAGGATTGATGATGCGCAGATTCATCCCGCATCTGCTATTGGCAGCCGGCGGTGCTGCGATAATAATGATCAGCACAAAGCTTGCACTGGCCGCCGTAATGGCCGGCGCGGTCTACGCCGCAATTGCAGCCGTGCGTGCGGCAATGGCCTGGAAGCACAGCAGCATAGAATTGAAAGAGTCGTATATGAAGATAAACCGAGGCAACATTGCATGCATACGCGAGTATATAAGATACCGTGACATTCAATCGGTGGCCATTGCAAGCACTCCGTTTACCCCTTACACCGGGCGAGTGTCGATTAATGTGTCAACCAATGCCGGCTGCGCCACGGTGTCCTCGCTGGCAATGAACGAGGCTCTTGCCATACGCAACTATATTCTCGACGGAAAAGTCAGCTTAAGCGCGTCAGAATCGGTTGTATGACACCTTACCGAATAGTATAATTATTACGCGTTATCTTTTCTCAAATAAACCATATCGCGGAGTATCACCCCCTCTTCGATAATAGGATTGGAATAGTTGTCGGTGAAAAAATTTGGTATGCGGTGAGAATAGCGATAACCACATTTTTCATAAAAGCGAAGAGTTGATGGAGTTTCACCTGTACCGAGGATAATGGATTTATCAGGATTCTCACATTCTACATGTTTAAGCATTAATCTGCCAAAACCGCAACGATGGAAATCGGGGCGAACTGCAAGATTTTTAATCTCAACCGTTGTGTTATCAATAATCAAAGTCACGCATACAGCAATGGAAATATCGTTGGATATACCCACATATAGATTACCTTTTTGAAGATAGCGGTCAATCATCGCTTCCGATTCGTCACCGATGAGTAAAAGTTGTATAAACCGCTTTTTGTCGTTTTTGATTTCTACTATTTTAAAGTTTTCAGACATGATAGCATCCTATTTTTTATAATTTAAACGGTGTGTTACATGGCAACCGAGATAATCCTGTGCACTATGAGGAATGACAGGTATACGCTCCTACGGACTTCGGGCTAAATTTTAGCCAGACGAGCCCCCTATGATGCTACTTCTTTTCATCGCAGCTGTAGACGCGGAGGAATCTTAGATGCCGAGTAGGCGAATCGCATGAAAAAGGCTGTCGACTGATACAACCCCATCAGGTACATCAACACGGGGCTTGCCATGTCTTGGCTGAAGAAAGAATGCCGTCCATCCGGCTTCCAAAGCTCCCTTTATGTCGGTATTGATATTATCGCCTATCATGATATGTTGGGATGGGTCTTGGACACCGACGGTTTCCATGGCGTATTTGTAAAGTCGCACATCGGGTTTCATAATGTCGATGTCATCACTTAGCACAACCCTATCGATATATCCCGTAAGTCCGGCGCGTTCTATTTTGCGTCCCTGAACGCAACTGAACCCATTGCTCAGGATGCCGACTTTCGTTCCTGACCTACGTACTGCCGAAAGAGCCTCGACCGCTCCCGGGACAAGTTCTTTTTCGTTTGCAAGCAAATTAAGATACAACCGGCTTAGATCATCAGATATCATGTAGGCTTCATGTTTCGGCATCCCGGCTTCGACAAGCGGTCGTCGGAAACGCTCCGCTTTAAGAAATGTCGATGTTATTTCGCCGCGTGCCGCCGCATCCCAAAGAGCGTGGTTGTGCTTCTCGTAGCATCTAATCCAGCAATACTCATCAGAGAACCAACGGTTAAGTTTTGCATAGTGAAATGTCTTGACGAGTGCCATGCGTGAATTTGTTGTAAAATCAATAAGTGTGTCGTCAAGATCAAACCACAGCCATTTTATATCGCAATTATTATATATCATGTATTATTACCATTATGACTCACAAGAGTTACATCGAACACATTTTTATTCCCGTAGGTCTTGGATACAGTTATTATCAATCCGAATACAAAAGTAGTGTAAATCCCGCAAAATTTCTCGTCCACAGATGAAAATCAGTGTTTGACGGCTCATTTTTTCCACTTTTCACGATATTGATTCTTCAAGCGTTCGACATCAAATAATGAAATCGATTATGGTGTACCTCAACCTTCACGGATGTCATAAGGTTATATTTACAGCAACTCCTTCTCCTGCATCATTCCTTCGTATTTATTGAATAATCAGATGACTATATCACATTTGTGAGATTTTATTTAACTTTGCGACCTGAAATAAACCAAATATGATAAGATGGCAACATTGAATTCCAAGATTTCTAAAGCTATTTTTGCTGTGGTTGCCTCTTTTGTTGTCAATCTTGCATGGCAAAATGTATGGCGCATCACTTCACTTCTCGATATACCAAGCCAAACTGTGCTCAACTCTTCAATACGGGATCTACTAATGGCACTTTCTGTTTTTATAGTTCTCTCTATTGTTGTTAAGCCCCAGAAGGAGTGTTTATTTCTCGGGCTTGAATCAAATTTTGCAAAAGGATTTTTGGTAGCTATAATTTCGGTATTACCTCTATATATCGTATTTCCTATTATTGGAACAATAAATCCCGATTTAACATTTTCGTTGCTTGTAAGGAAGAGCCTTCTACCGGGATTCATAGAGGAACTTTTATGCCGTGCCTTTATGTTTGGATTATTTTTCCGATATGCAAAAATAGGCTTTTTCTGGGCTACACTATTCCCTGCAGCTTTATTTGGTCTTGCTCATACCTATCAGGGGCATGACATGATTTCAAGCCTTGCAGCATTTGGTGTCACATTTATTGGAGCTGTGTATTTCAGTTGGATGTACGTTGCTTGGAACTTCAATCTTTGGGTTCCAATCGGATTACATATTTTGATGAATCTCGCATGGTTTATTTTTACTATGGAGGGTACGGAGAATGCTGCCGGAGGTCTGATTTCTAATATTGCTCGTGTCATTAGCATACTTTTGGCTGTCGGATTAACGATATGGTATAAGAGAAAGAACGGAACCAAAGTTTTCAGCTATACAGTCTGGCAACTCTAAACTGCGTTAAAATATTTGACTACACAAAATGAAGAGTTGAAAATACACTTTATAAATATACTCAAAGTATATTATAATATTAAAATTTCAACCAAATAAGAAATTTTTCCTCCAGTTCATTTTAGTTCATTCTATTGCATATAAGAAAATCCTGCAATTAAATGAGTTGCAGGATTTTTCATTGCCTTTCACCAGACTTTGGTGGAGCTGGAGGAACTTGAACCTTACACTCCAAATGGAGCTATATCAATGATTTAGATAGTCGTCAATGATTATAGGGAACAGAGATGGTGACGAAAAATCAGTCATTCTTGTCGGTCCTCTTGGTGATGCAATAACGAGGCGTTTTTACATAATGCCAAGGTAGTGAATTTTAGCCATAAAACAAATCTGAGGTTCGTTTTAACGATTCTTATGCCTAGTGTTAAACATCACTCAATTCCCAAAATGAGCCTGAGCTTATTGGCTTCAGCCTTAAGTTTCCGAGGATTGGTCGTCTTGAGTTTTTGTAGATTCTGAATCTTCCATTTGACGGATGGAAAATCAAAGAACATCGAATACGGACTTTCCTCTCGGTTGACAGTCAGTTCCTCATAGCTGACAAGAAATCTCTTGTCAGCCTCGGTCATAATGTCGTTGACTCCTTTTATAAGCTTGTTTCTTGTCATCTCGAATTCCTCATAGCTGAACGGAATATCGCTCATCCCCACAAACTGGTTCTCCATTGCCTCCCTCTGATCTATAAAATTTGGAGAGAAGGATTCGTGAATGGGTCTGTCGCTGCCAAGTAGACAATATATAATTCCATCCTTGACTTCTGACAGAGGAATGTCCATTTGCTTCACATCGAATAAATCCCGAGGATGCTGCCGTGAAAGAGCAGCAGGTATTTTGCCGCCATACAGTTGCGACAACGACACGATACGGGCATCCACTTCCATGCCGAACAGCCTCTGAGCTTTTTCGCATAAAGGGTATAATCTGGCCTCGCCGCATACCAAACCTCTCTTTGTTTGATTGACCTCTATCTTTACCTGACAGCCCTGTCTTTCACATGTGATTTTACAAATATCAAGACGGGATATGACTCTAATATCACTAAAACTTCGCTTGGTTTTGTCGGCAATTCTCATCAACGCCTCATTAATATACTTCAGACTAGTCGCTCTATCCTCTAGCGGTAAATATGTCACATCAATGTCTACCGAAAGGCGGTTAAGATTTTTCACGAACAGATTTATTGCGGTTCCTCCATGTATGGCGAAACACTCCTCATCCGTAACAAACGGCAATATTCTTAGGAGAAGCTCCACCTTCTTCTTATACACATCATTCATAGTCGGCAAGTTCTTTAGGTATTACAATATCATATTTGGCATTCTTCACGCCCCCTTTTGAATAACTCCTCGTCCCGGAGCCAAGAGAAATCTTTGATAAGTCAAGTTTTACGAACCAACGATGTCCCGCTTTCTCAGCCATATATAAAAACATTCTTTTTACTTTTACAGATGTGCAATTCTCTAGGAGTTGCTGAACCAAACCGGATCTAAGCGAAGTGAGCATCTCCATTAAATAGTAGACATCCATCAGATTATATTGGGTTGGCGACAACAACAGACATTCCATTATTGCTCTTTCGGGTGCGGCCAATGTTAATTGCCGACCGTTATATTCCATTTGTTCGACACCTACTTCTCCGAAAATTTTGGTTGAAACCTCTACTATGCGCATATCAAGTTCTGCCGAATTCAGCCATTTAGGAAGCCGCGGCCTTATCAGGGAGAAGATGACAGCAGCAGGTTTTCCCATAGCGACATAATGAGAGAATCCTTTTAATTCCAATGCCGAGGCAGCTCCTATATGATACGAAAGAGTACCTTGACTTTGATATGAAGCAAGTATCCCGTAAACAGTCGGATTATCACCGACAAAGGTATAAACTCCGGTGGCGACACGTTGAAGCCATCCCGATTCGGTATAATCGGAAATTTCGCTTCTGCTTAATCCTGATTTCTCAAGCCATGATGTAAGCAGAATTCCGTCAGAAGGAGTTTGCCTGCGTATATTATTTATCTTAGTTCCCATTATGCAATTATTAACACTACAAATATAGCACTAAAATAAATACACACCAAATGTATTCTTCAGAAAATGAATTGGTAACGAATAATTGTAAGTAGTAATTTTTATTTGCCCCCAATTATATTGAAAATCAGTCAAATAAAAAAGTCCTAACCTATGATATGTTGAGGTTAGAACCTATATTGTGGAGCTGGAGGGGATTGAACCCTCGTCCAAACGTGGAGTTAATGAGCTTTCTACATGCTTAGTCTTGACTTGGTTGTAGGGCAATGACAGGTTCAAGACCGCCAATCGTTGCCTTAGCCTTTAAAATTTCGGAAACCGCGCAAGGCTCTTGGCTTCCTATTCCCGATTTACCTGCACCACCTTATCGATCCGTCTCGGAAAAAGGACAATCGGGTGATGTCTTGTCTTCGCCACTGTGGCAAAGATTAAGCTAATCTACTGTACTTCGATTAAGCAGCAAGAGCGTAGTTGTTTTCGCCATTTAAAATTTTGATGTCCCATATTATAGAGCGTAGCCATCATTGCTCTGCATGCTTACACACCACCTCTACACGCTGTCAAAGCCAGTCAGCCCCGTAGATTTTGTGTAATTGGATGCAAATTTACTAATTTATATGTGATAATATAGCAATTGTCGAGTTTTTAACACTTTTACAGTACATTAATGGATTAATTAAAGTTTTGTAGTATATATTACGGAGTATAATTGGTACCTTTGCACCCAAAAATAAAAATAGAGAGTTGAATAGATCTGTTAGAAAAATGAAATCGCATCAACCTTCGCTGGTTGCATCACTCATTCCTATTGCTGCTCTTATTTCCGGATTGGTAGCAGTCATTGTCACAAGCGGAGCTGATGCAGTGCAAAATATGAGCCAACCTATCCTTCTTACCGGAGCGTTGATAGCATTGCTTATAGCGATAGTGTTTTATCGCCGTCCGATGAAAGCATTCCGCATAGGCCTGATGAAAAGTGCATCACAGATACTTCCCACAGTGCCGATTTTGTTGATGATAGGAACCGTATCGGCCACATGGATGCTTAGCGGAGTTGTGCCTACGCTTATCGACTACGGACTTGTGGCACTTAATCCCAAGATGTTTTTGTTCACAACCTGTGCAGTGTGCGCATTGATTTCGGTTTTGAGCGGAAGCTCCTGGACCACCATAGCAACCATAGGCGTTGCATTCATGGGCATAGGCACCGTGTGGGGCTACAGTCCGGGATGGATAGCCGGAGCCATAATATCGGGAGCCTATTTCGGCGACAAAATATCACCGTTGTCCGACACTACGGTTCTTGCGTCATCGACCTGTGGCGTAAAGCTGTTTCCCCACATACGTTACATGATGATCACCACAGTACCGGCAATAGCCATAGCACTTGCAGTATTTGCATTAGTGGGCATATTGACTCCACCCACCTCGCAGGAACAGTCGTCGGACATGATGCGCTATCTTCATGCCACGTTCAACATAACTCCGTGGACACTCCTCATCCCCTGTGCCACAATACTGTTGCTTGTTATGAAGCTCGGCACCACTACAACACTTGCGCTCAGCACGCTGTTGGGTGTCATAGGCATATTCCTGTTCCAGCCGTCGCTGTTATCGACGATTGAAGGCACCGACAATCCGTCGCTGCTTATCCATGCAAAGGCCGTATTCAACATACTTGCATCGGAAACATCAGTCCCCACCGGCCATGAGCTGCTTGACTCGCTTGTGTCGACAGGAGGCATGAAGGGAATGCTTTCAACCATATTACTTATACTGTGTGCAATGATATTCGGAGGTGTAATGATAGGCACCGGAATGGTTTCGACAATCACACATTCGGTGACCAAACGCCTTAAACGCTCCCAGAGCATCGTTTCGGCCACCGTGGGAACGGGACTTATGCTGAATGCCTGCACTGGCGACCAGTATCTTTCCATAATACTTAACGGTAATCTGTACCGCAATCTTTACCACCGCAACCGATTGGAGCCAAGGCTTTTGAGCCGTTCAATCGAGGACTCCACCTCGGTTACATCAGTGCTGATTCCGTGGAACTCATGCGGACTCACCCAGTCGTCGGTTCTCGGAGTCGCCACACTGCATTACCTGCCCTATTGCATATTCAATATAATGAGTCCGCTCATCACAATT
Source organism: Muribaculum sp. NM65_B17 (assembly GCF_004793735.1). NCBI lineage: Bacteria > Pseudomonadati > Bacteroidota > Bacteroidia > Bacteroidales > Muribaculaceae > Muribaculum > Muribaculum sp. NM65_B17. Next base: position 87,376 of record NZ_SRYY01000007.1, on the reverse strand, counting down.
GCCATAGCATGGGTAGGGTTCCGCATACGCAAACCTGCATATAAGGCAATAGCATAAATATAGAATAATCTATTATCAGAAACACGTGAGAGGGAACAATCCATCGCCATTGGATTGTTCCTTTTTTAACATTTAACTTTTTTAGCATTATCTCAAGGAACTCACGTAACTTAGACTATTTTCATACATTATGCCGATATAGTCGCCAATCGGCAACGTTAACATCGGTTATTAAGAACTAATTATGCTTGAATGTGTTATTATTGTATAATCATACATTAATACTACATCCTATGGTACACCGTAAATATCTTTTCACCATCGTTGGACTATTAATACTCCTTTCATGCAGCAGCAGTCTATGGGACGAATTACCCGGTCCCATCTCGGAATTTCTGTCGACCTACTATCCGTCATCAACAATAAGCAGCTACTCGGAGCATAACGGAGAATACTATGTAACGGTAAAAAACGGAGCGTCACTTACATTTGACAGCAACTACCATTGGACCTTAATAAACGGAAACGGAGAAGTGCTGCCACAAGTATTTCTATACGACCAACTCCCGCCGGCTCTATATCAGTACATAGAAAGCCTTGAAGCGCTCGACGATGTATATGTAGCCTCCAACAACGCACGCAACTGCATGCTAACGCTCAAGGGCTGTACAGTGGATTACATTTACGAAACAGGAAAAATAAGCGAAATCAGGATGAAATAGGCTATCGCTTATAAAATCTCAATTGACTGCGATATACAGGGAATTTAAGCGTCAATATCATGTCACCGTCAACCATCGAGAACGTATCGTCGTCCATAGGCTCCATCATGCTGTCATACCACGTAAGGTCGTAATGCGACTTGAAGGGAGTCGGCTTCATGCTACCTTTTATCATCATGGGTTTCCACATGGATGAATTGACCTCGGCACCGTCCACATACAACAGCACATATTCATCACCCTCCTTCACTATAGCCAGATCATAACGGCCTCCCAACCGAGCCCGAGAATCATCGGTTTCCCGGTCAAGATAGCTCCAATAACCCTCAAGAGGATCGACACTTGAGGCAAATCGTTCATCAAGCACCGTCCTTGAATAGGTGCTCGTCAACAATCGGGGCTTATTTTCCTCCGACTCAGTAACCAATGACAATAGCTTAAATCGGCCGCTGTATAGAATCGCACATTGAGGCTCCACCGGCTTAGGGCATTCAACATCCATGACAAGCTCCGGCTCCTTAGCGCCTATAAACAGCTTCATCCGCCCACTCTCCCACTCCACAGCAAGCGAATTGGCACCTTTTTGAAGGCTCACACCGCGCTCCAGCGTGGTGACATGCTTAACCGCCTCCTCACCGTTATGCCTCTCTACAACCGTCAGGTCGAGTACTCTTGAGTCGGTCAAATCACCAAAATCAGTGTTCCTGACTCCGATTCTCGCCATGCAGCAATTTGCATCGTCGACATAGTTCCAGGCTATTCCCCACCATTCCTTGGACGAACCTCGCCGTTCCTTCACACCCTTCAGCTCTCCGCTAGCTTCAACGGCAATGAACACGCCTGAAGTATCGACATTGAATTCCGGGGTGTTGTCGCCCCACGACAACGGGTCATAGTATTCACGCTTTTGTGAATTGCATGAAAACACAACGGCAATAGCCAGGATAATTGAGAAGAGATGTTTCATGGTGATGTAATATTTACGATATGAGGATGAATCGACGGTTGATCGGCAACCTCCGACTCACTCTTTTATGTCACTGACAGTGTCGCTGTCGGAAATGTCACGCACAACCTTGCATGGATTGCCGAAAGCGAGCACACCTGCAGGAATGTCGTGAGTGACAACACTTCCGGCACCTATAACCGCACGCTCTCCAATAGTGACTCCGGGTAGAATCGTAACCCCTGCGCCAATCCACACGTTGTCGCCTATAGTGACCGGCTTGGAGCGCATTATGCCCTCGTTACGCTGATGATGATCAAGGGCGTGAATTACCGTATATATGCCTACATTGGGGCCGATGAACACGTTACTGCCTATCGTGACCTGAGCTTCGTCGAGTATTGTGAGATTATAGTTGCCTACAAAATTCGGGCCTATGGTGATATTTGTTCCAAAATCGCAGTGAAACGGACTGTGGATGTCGAAGGGCTCCTCAATCTTGCCGATAAGACCGCGCATAATGTCATGACGGCTGTCACGCTGCCGAGGCGACAATGAATTGTATTGAAAACATAGTTCCTCGGCTCTTATCAGCGCCTCAAATATTTCATTAGTAAACCCGTTGTGCCAGCATCCGCTTCGCATCAATTCAAGACTGTCCATTATTGCAAATTATTTTCTCTATCGATTCGACAAAATCAACATCGGGCATATCCCACGGAAGCCAATGTATGTGATAGCCTCGGCGCTCCATGCCTCGGAACCAAGTCATCTGGCGTTTGGCAAACTGATGTATCGCGATTTCAAGCTCGCGCACCATGTCGTCATAACTCATATCGCCCACCACGTAACGGGTCAGATACTTGTACTCAAGTCCGTAGTATATCAAGTCGTCGGGAGCTACTCCCTGCTCAATCAACCGGCGCACCTCATCGACCATTCCCGAGTCAAGACGGGCTTTAAGACGAGCCGATATGCGTTTGCGCCTCGAATTGCGGTCAATGTCGACACCTATAATCGTCACGTCGCTCATGGGATGCGGCTCGGTCAGCACCGCCTCGTCGGGATGCTCGCGATAGTAGTGCTGAATCTCAATCGCGCGTATGGCCCGCTTGCAGCTGTCGACATCGGTAGTGTTGTGCAGAACCTTTATCTCACTTAATATTGCAGTAAGTTCATCCAGCGACTTTCCGGCAAACGATTCGCGCAGTTCACGGTTTTCGGGCACTTCAGGCAACCTCACTCCGCTTATCACCGATTCCACGTAGAGTCCCGTGCCTCCGCACATTATAGGCAGCTTTCCTCGACTCTTAATGTCGTCGTACACGGCATCGAAATCACGCAGATACTCGTAGAGATTATAGCGATAGCCGGCCGGACATATATCAATCAGATGATATGGCACCGTGCCGTATTCGTCCAAATCTTTTCCGGTTCCCAAGTCCATGCCGCGATAAATCTGTCGGGAATCGGCACTTATTATTTCCCCGTCGAAATGACGGGCAAGATCGACGGCGCGTGCAGTCTTGCCCGATGCCGTAGGACCGGTAACGACAAGCAGCTTAGTCCTCAAATCCTTCAACATATTTACGCCAGAATTTTCTGAATTTGAAGAAATGGCTGTCGGCATTGTCCTTCACAACTCTAAGCCACACCGGGTCATTGAAATTCACATCCATCTTATTCAGGTCGTGAAGATGGAATGTGGGTTTATAGTGCTTTATGTCGTATAACCTAAACCCGTCACGATTGTATGTCTTACATGCAACCACGATGTTATATAACCTTAACATTTCCGACCTCATCAATGAAGTAAGTCTATTGGATGCCATCATTTCGTGAAGTTCATGCTGCGTACACCACACGCCCTTCAACCGCGAAGAATCAAGCTCCGACTTCCCCGAGAAGAAGCAAGCGTAGTGGAAAATGTTGCTGTCGGAGTAGTAGTTGAAATTCTCATAAAAGAACTTTATTTCCACCTTGCGATGCAGGCCCGACAACATTCTGAAATTCTGTTCGGCATCATACATGGTCACTTTCTCACGATAAGGCACATACATTTTAGCCGGAGTGTCGACCTTCTCGTCAGACAGTTCATCGGCAGGCACCTTCAGAAATATGTTGTCGTCACACAACAGTATGTAACGAATCAGAGTCGAATCGCCACGGTAGTTGTCCTCACCCACAACATTCTTGCGATAGAAAGCATAAATGCCCATATAACGCAAGCGCAGATAAATCAACGACAGCACATATAATATCACCGGAATCCAGACAAAAAAGAATCGATCAGGCGTATTCAAGTTGACATTATGATAGAACAACCAATAATACAGCCACCCGAATAGCGTCATTGCACCCGACAACATTATCAACAATCTAATCTGATAGATGCTTTCATGACTGAATATACGCCCAAGAAATCCACGCTCGGCAGGGAGTCCGTACCTTATGTGACACTGAAAACAGAATGCCAATCGGGAACGACGCAGATAAATCCATAAAGAAAACACAAATGTGACAGGAGCAATGACAAGAACCGAAATATAGGGAATTTTACGGTTGGAGAGTCCTATGACATACTCCTGCGGATCGATGAACTCCATGTAATAGATGTTGATGCCCACCATTATTACAGCCGTGAAGAAGAGTATGCGGGTAGTAAGGAAGGGCAACAGATTGCACACGGGCGCCTTTTCATCCTTGTTTTTCAATAAGCCCACAAAGAGGAGCTCAAGGATAAGCACAACCGCCGGCAGCCACACCTTGGATACAATCGGCGAAAGAAACACTATAAAATTTATAGCGCCAAACGAGATGGCCCAATGATTCCACAGGCTCGATATTCCTCGGTTGTTGGCATGATTACGGCGTTTATGCATGATCAATTATCTACTTTAAGTTATTATTGAAGAAATCAAGCATTTTCAGATAGACCACACTCCGTGAATTACATCCGTAAATCGAATGGTTCATGTTAGGGAAGAGAAACATGTCACAGATCTTGCCTTCGGACTGCAAAGCCGAAACATACTGCAAAGTGTTCATCAGATGCACATTGTCATCAGCCGTACCGTGCATGAGCAGAAGCCGGCAATTCATGTCACCTACACGATTTATCGGAGCGCTTTCATTATAGCCATCCTCGTTTTCACGCGGAGTGAGCATAAAACGCTCGGCATATACAGTGTCATAGTAGCGCCAGTCGGTTACCGGAGCAACAGCAACAGCTGCCTTATAAGGATTATCGGATGCGGAAGCAGCCATAAGCGCTTCATATCCGCCATAACTCCATCCATATATTCCTATGCGCGAACCGTCGACATAGGGAAGATTAGCCGCATAACGGGCCGCATTGACCTGGTCGATAGTTTCATAATGTCCGAGATTGCGATACACGACATCCTTGAATGCCTTGCCTCGACCTCCGGTACCGCGTCCGTCGACACTTATAACAATGTAACCCTGCGACACAAAGTAATAGTCCCAATCCATTCGCCACCTGTTGAGGACCTCCTGCGAACCGGGACCGCTGTACTGTGACATTATCACCGGATATTTGCGTGACGGAGTGAAATCAACGGGTTTCAAGATCATTCCGTTCAACGTATTGCCGTCGGAATTCATTGTAAAAAACTCACGCTGCGGCAACGCGGGATAACGTGACAAGTAGTCGGAATTATCCTCAAGCACTCTCAGCATGCCTCCTTTAGAGCTGTTGAGCGTGTAAACGGGAGGAGTCGTTATGTTGCTGTAGGACATCGTATAGAAGGCCATGTCGGGAGAGAAGATTGCCGACGAACTTCCTTCGGCCTCCCCTATCGTGGTGAGTTTGCCCTTAGCGTCGAGTCGGCTTACGGTGCGATTTATGGCACCGTTAATCGTCGACTGAAAATAGTGGGCGCCCTGAACATTATCGTAACCATAGTATGCCGTGACATCATAGTCGCCTGAAGTTATCTGGCGCATCATCGCTCCGGAATAGCTGTACTGATAGAGATGATTGTAGCCTGAACGCTCCGACGATACTACAAAAAAGTCGGGATAATAACGGGTAATCTCCCACGCTGATTCATCGACCCATCCGTCGGCCACCTCATCGACATAGAGCGACTTGCTCACGGTGGACTTAGGATTGATCAAGTACATTTCCAGTCGATTCTGGGCACGGTTCAGGGTAGTCACAACAAGACGCTCGGGAGTGAGCGCATAGCTTATGCGAGGAATGTACTCGATGCGGCTGTCGGAAAGCTCGATGTTCTTGGTCTTGCGCGTTTCCACATCATAACTGTGAAGCGTTACGATCGAGTTTGGCTCTCCAGCGACAGGATATTTATAGGTATATGCTCCAGGGTAGAGTGCATATTGATTCATTGGATCGCAAGTACCCTGATAAAGCGGAAACGAATAGAGCGGGACATTGCTCTCATTGTATTTCAGATAACAAAGCGTGAGATTGTCGGGAGCCCATGTCATGGAGCAATTGGTGGAAAATTCCTCCTCATAGGTCCAGTCGGGAACACCGTTTATAACCTCGTTAACGCGTCCGTCGGTGGTAACGGCCACTTCGGTGTTATAATCGAGCTTGCGCAAGTAGATGTTATTGTCGCTCACAAAAGCCACCATGCGGCCGTCGGGCGACCAAATCGGCGACTGCTGTGTGCGATGCTCGGTGCTCAAGGGCGACAATACGTTATGTCGTATCTCATATATGTAATACTCGGCCTTGAATGAACGACGATAAACGGGAGTCGACTTTTCATAAATCAATATTTTGGACTCGTCGGGGCTCAGTTCATAAGCCGCGATGCGCTTCACTTGGTTGTCACGCGTATTTGCGGCATCGAGCACAACTTCAATCTCCTTTCCCGACTTTATGTCATACTTTACAATTTTGGTATTGTCATCGGCAAGTGCGAGGCAGTTTTTACCATCGGCAAGATATGTGACGGTGGAAGGCGCTTTTGCGGCATTGGCTGGATATACATAGGGAGCTATGTCATCGGCAGTCACGGCATAAGCCGCCGACGGAATCAACAGGGGAAACAGCAATAAGTATCTAAACTTCATAATATTGAAACTTTACTATCGAAATAAACATCTTAAAACAGCGACATCTGCGCCGAATTGTCGGGAGCCGACTTGCGTTGCGGTTCCTGATAACCGAAGTCGGAGTCGGAGCTTACGCCCGTAGCCTTTGCGACTACACCCTCGGGGGGCGTTGCAATCAACCATTCAGTATCATTAAGGCTTTCATCTATCGCCGATATTTTGGGAGCCTTCTTACGGCGTCGCGTCTTGTCGTTAACCGGAGTTGTTGCAGCAGCCTCCTCCGATACACGCTTGAGAGCTTCTATCTCATTACGCAACTCAGTTTCGGAAGCGGCTCTGTCGTGGAGATTTCGCTCGATTGTCGTTTTCAGGGTTTCATTTTCCTTCTCCAATCGGGCTATTTGGTCGGTCATCGACTCCTTTTCAGCCTTAAGCGCGCTTATGCGCTCGTTACGCTTGTTTATGATTGCCTCACACTGCTCAATCTTGTCCTGGACATCGGCTGCAATCTCAAGATTGTCGTTGGCCTCTTTCAACTCCTCACGACAGGCTTCAAGCTCTTCGAGAGTTGAACGATAACGCTCGTTGATTTCGTTATTGGCATTTACATGCTCCTCCATTTCATGGCGTGACTGGGCCAACCGGTTGCGAAGGTCGTTAATCATGTTGTCGGACATCGACATACGGGTCTTGAACAACTCCTCCTTCGATTCACGCTCCTTCACCTCCTTCTCGACCTCCTTTTTAAGTGAGGCGACTTCGGCTTCACGCATTGCGCTCGAAACATTCATCGATGTTATGCGGCGATTCAAGTCCTGGATGTCGTTCTGCTTTTCCTTCAACTCGGCCTCGACGCGTTCAAGGGCTGAAATCAACCTTGTGTTCTCTTCCTGCAATTCGGTATTTGAGTTTTCCGACTTTGACTTTTCAAGCTGCTGACGCATTGCGTCCATCTGCCCCCGCATCTCGACAAGGTCATTATCGCGCACGCCCGAAGCCTTCACTTTATTGACAAGGCTTTTGTTTTCAAGCTGATACTGCTCGTTCTCGGCTTGCAACTCAAGGATGCGGCGTTCAAGCTCCTGTACCTTGTCGGCCAATGCACGCTTCTGTCGGTCGGCACTCAACCGCTGTTGCGTCCATTGCTCTTCCTTTCCTTCAACGGCAGCACAACGTGACTGCAATTTACCGATTTCGGCCTGCAACGTTTCGCGGTCTTGAGCTATGCGCGAGTCACCCTCCTGACGAAGGCGTGACTTGATTCCTTCGATATACTCCTTGAATGATCCGTCGAGCGAATCATACAGATACTTACGCTGAGCCTCTATGTCAATACAATTCTTGATGAAGTCGGGCTGTGCATTGTTGAATACCTCCAGAAGGCTGTCAAAAACAGTAAGCGGGAAGTCGATATTCTCCACATCGACATCCGCTTTGGCAGGTGGCTGAGGCGACAATGTTTCAGGCTCGTCACTTGAATTATAATTGTTGTCTACGGCAACATCATCGACTTCATACTCCTCGTATTCGTCGTCGCTGCCGAAACCGAAAGCTCTTTTCAATGTCTTAAAAAAGGACATAACGCAATATTGCTATAAAAATTAGTACTATATCGAAGTGTTAACTTCAGGCTTCACAACAACTCCGGAGCCTTTACGGCCATTAATGCCGATTGTAAGCAGAGCCGGGAACTTCACTATCCTGATGAAGTCGCTTTCATAAACGGCATCACAACCGTTGAGGAAATCGACATCATATATACCGTCGTTAGACGACGGGTCGATCGTAAAGTATCCGACACCAAACGATGTCAGGTTTTGGAAGAAATGAGTTCCCTGGCTCGGTTCTATGCGATAGTTCTTAAGCGATGACTCAACAATAAGACGCGCCGATGAAATGTGAGGCCATTTAACCGGTATGCCGAGCGCAGTGTCGCTTGAACCCCATCGTCCGGGACCAATGAGGACATAGCCTTCGTTACGCTCCGTAAAGTTACGATTTATTTTTTCAATTTCACGCGCTATCAGAGAATTATTTGACGATGAGAAGTTTTCGGGTCTTACATACACCACCGTATCCACATTGTCGATGTTGCCGTGACCCAATGCCGTGTTGCTTCTAAGCAAAACTTTCTCATCGGGAAGCCCGAGAATGCTCTCATCCACGATGTCCTTACGCTCAACGATAGGCCTTATCTGAAGCCAATACAGCGAGCCCTTGCCACGAGCATCGACATCCAACACTCCGGCAAATTCAATCTCAACAGGGCGCCCCATCTCTTCCTGGCCCTTAGTAAGCATGAAATCGACTATCTCGGCAAGGGGGAACACCTTGTGCTGAAGGATGTTGGCGAATGTCACCACACGACGGCCCTCACCGAAATCGCTGTCACGAATCACCTGATCACGGAAATCGTAAGTTGACACCATGTAACGAAGGGCTCCCGTCTGAGCTACATCCTGTATGCGCAGCTTTGCGATATTGAACCCGTCGTCGACCTTGAAGTCAGCCTCGACGCCACGCTTCATGTCAAGAGCGTAGAACTTGGTCTGTGTGTCACGTAACGCAAGATCGAGCGTCGATGTTTGCAACACCTTGTCGGCGTGACGTGGTGAAAACCTGAGGCTCAACCCACCGTCGACTATATATTTACCGAGTCCCACGGCCACTTCCGTAACGCCGTCCTCGGGAATTTCATCGTTAATCGGATAGTAGTTAAGCGAGCGTCCTACTCCCGAGAACGAGGGGAAATAATAGTCGCCCACCTGCTTTCCAACGACCTCCTGTATGATAACGGCCATTTTCTCCTGGTCGATGACATTGCTTGTCGCCGTCATATAGGCTTTGCTGTCGGCATAGAACACCGATGCGTAGACGCTCTTTATTGCATCGCCGAGCATGGCGAGCATCTCGTAACGGTCGTCGACATGAGGAATCATGTAGGTTGAATATATTCCGGCAAACGGCTGGTAATGAGAGTCCTCAAGCAAACTCGAGCTACGAATGGCAAGAGGCTTGTCGACAACCTCAAACAGAGCGAAGAAATCCTCTATCAGACGCTCGGGCAGACGAGCCTGAAGGAAGTATTTAAGAATCTTCTCGTCAGGAATGTCGGACAACGCTACAGGATAGAGGTTGTTGGTTTCCATGAACTCATCGAATATGTCGGTACATATCACGACAGTGCGCGGAATTGTCAACGTAACGCCGTCATAGTTGTCACATATAGGATTCTTCTTTATTATCGAGTCGATGAAGGCAAGGCCGCGGCCCTTTCCTCCAAGCGACCCCTGCCCTATTCTCGCAAAGTTGGAATAGTGGTCAAAACGATCCTTGCGGAACACAGCCACAACTCCACGATTCTTCATCTTTCTATACTTGACAATCAAGTCAAAGAAGAGCTGACGCACAGCCGGAGCCTCCTCGATGTTACGGAACCGATGATTCTTAATCACCTCGGCTATGGGAAACATGGCACGCGAATAAAGCCATCGTGAAATGTCGTTGAACGAAGCATGATACAGCAACGACTTGGCCGGAATGTCAAAGATGTGCCGCTGAAGGTCCTTCAGGTCATGGATGCGCAGCAACTCCTCGCCCGTTTCAGGGTCACGGATTATGAAGTCACCGAATCCGAAGTCCTTCATTATGGTATTTCCCAGGTCGACAGGGAATTTCTTGGAATTCTTGTCAATGAAAGCGCCGCCGAATTCCTTTACCAGAGGTGCGTTTTCCTCCTCCGACGATTCCATTATTATGGGCAGATAAGGGTCACGCTCACGCAGATATTTGGCGAGCTTGATACCGGCCTTTGAATCCTTAACGCCTTCACGCTTGAACGACACATCGGATATGACACCGAGCATATTCTTGCCGTAGCGCTCATAGAGAGCCACGGCCTCCTCGTAGTCACGCGCAAGCATAACTTTTGGACGGCCGCGCATGCGCAGCATCTGCTCATGCTCATTGAGCGCCTCGGTGGAGAATATAAGCGACTGCTTAAGCAGGAACTTATAAAGCGTGGGCAATACCGACGAATAGAACCTGACCGAGTCCTCGACAAGCAAGATGAGCTGCACTCCCACTTCGTTTATATCGTTGTCGGCATTCATCTTGTCCTCAAGCAGCTTGATTATGGCAAGCAGCAGGTCGACATTTCCCAGCCAGCTGAACACATAGTCGACAGCCGTCAAATCCTCTTTGGCAAGTCGCCGCGACACCTCCTTGGAGAATGGCGTGAGAACGATTATAGGGACATCGGGATAGCGTGACTTGATATCCTTGGCTCCGACAAAAGTTTCACTAAGGTCGATTCCAGGCATCATTATTATCAAGTCGAATCGCTTTACGGCAAGGAGGTCGAGAGCTTCCGACGGGCGAGATACACGAGTGACTCGCGGAGGCGAGCTAAGGTTTAGCGCCACGTATTCAAAATAGAGTTGTTCCTCAACACGCCCGTCCTCTTCCATCATGAAAGCGTCGTAAGGCGAAGCAACAAGAAGTACGTTGAATATGCGCCTCTGCATAAGGTCCTGAAATGCAGTATCTTTCAGATATAATTGGCTTACACTTTCCTCATTCATTTATTGCAAGATTTTGAATAACAAATTTAGCAATAAATAATAATATTAAGTAATTTAAGCCCACATTTTTTAATCATCGTTGACAAAAACAGCGAACAAAAAAGAGTCGGCAACCAAAGGCTGCCGACCCACATATCAATTAGCTTGAAACATCATCATAAGAGGCTCCAGCTGACAGTCAATCCGGCCATCACGATAGCCACCATCGACATGAGCTTGATAAGGATATTAAGGCTGGGACCGGATGTATCCTTAAAGGGGTCACCGACAGTGTCACCCACTACAGTGGCCTTGTGTACCTCGCTACCCTTTCCTCCGAAGTTGCCTTCCTCGACATACTTCTTGGCGTTATCCCAGGCACCGCCTGCGTTGGCCATGAATATAGCGAGTACGAATCCCGACGACAGACCGCCGACAAGCAGACCGATAACACCGGGGACTCCGAAGATTATACCGGTTACGATGGGAGCAATAATCGCAAGCAACGACGGGAACACCATCTCACGCTGCGCACCCTTGGTCGAAATCTGTACGCAACGAGCGTAGTCGGGTTCTGCGTCACCTGTAAGTATACCCTTTATTTCACGGAACTGACGGCGAACCTCCTCAACCATGTGAGCGGCGGCGCGTCCCACGGCATTCATCGTAAGACCGCAGAAGAGGAATGCCATCATGCTGCCGATAAACATACCTGAAAGCACCTTAGGATTCATGAGGTTTACATCGTAATAGTTCATGAAGTCGGTAAACGAAGCCTCATGGATGGGCTTTGTCAAGTCGCCGAGATTAAGAGCTGTCTGTCCGAGTCGTGACAATCCGATGCGGATTTCCTCTATATATGAGGCCAAGAGAGCAAGACCGGTAAGAGCTGCCGAACCGATCGCGAAGCCCTTTCCTGTAGCTGCGGTGGTGTTGCCGAGCGAGTCGAGAGCATCGGTGCGACGGCGAACCTCTTCACCAAGACCGCTCATTTCGGCGTTACCTCCGGCATTGTCGGCAATAGGACCGTAAGCGTCAGTGGCAAGAGTTATACCGAGAGTCGAGAGCATTCCCACAGCGGCGATGCCGATACCGTAAAGGCCCATGCTCACATTTGTCAGGTCATATCCCGATGCGAGCCAGTAAGAAAGGATAATACCTACAACCACTGCCAACACAGGAACTGCTGTTGAGACCATACCAAGACCGATACCCGATATAATAACGGTGGCCGGACCGGTAGTTCCACTCTCCGACAAACGGCGAGTGGGAGCATAGGACTGCGATGTATAGTATTCGGTGGAACGGCCAATAACTATACCCACCAGCAGACCGATCAAAACAGCAATGGCGATATTAAGCCAGTTGTCAATCTGGAGAAGCCACAGAATCAAGAATGTAGCGCCGACAATGAGCACCGAGCTGAGGTTGGTTCCGAATGAGAGCGAGTTGAGCAAGTCCTTCATCTTGGCGTTTTCCTTGGTCTTAACCGAGAATATACCGATGATTGACAAGATGATGCCCACTGCGGCAATCAACATGGGGGCTACCACGGCCTTAAACTGCATGTCGACATCGCCCGAAGTCATATAAGCGGCGGCACCGAGAGCGGCGGTTGCAAGAATCGAGCCGCAATATGACTCATAAAGGTCAGCGCCCATACCGGCCACATCTCCCACATTGTCACCCACATTGTCGGCAATAGTAGCGGGATTTCGGGGGTCGTCTTCGGGAATTCCTGCCTCAACCTTGCCCACAAGGTCGGCACCGACATCGGCAGCCTTTGTGTATATACCTCCGCCCACACGAGCAAACAGCGCCTGCGTGCTGGCACCCATTCCGAAGGTAAGCATCGTGGTGGTAATCATGCACAGCTTGGCGGTAGGAGTCGCCGGGTCGTTAGGCACGAAATAGTCAAGAACGAGATACCAGAACGAAATGTCGAGCAATCCAAGACCCACGACAACAAGTCCCATCACAGCTCCGCTTCGGAAAGCGACACGCAATCCGCTGTTCAATGAATTGCGAGCGGCATTGGCAGTGCGGGCCGAAGCCTGAGTAGCCGTCTTCATTCCCAGGAATCCCGAAAGTCCCGAGAAGAAACCTCCGGTAAGGAATGCCACCGGCACCCATTGATTCTGCAAGTTGAATCCATAGGCCATAATTGAGAACAGGATAACAAGGCACAGGAACACCATGCCCACAATCTTGTACTGTTGTTTAAGATAAGACATCGCACCCTTACGCACATGGGATGCAATTTTCTGCATCAAAGGAGTGCCTTCGCTCTCTCCCATCATCTGACGGTAGAAGTGCCATGCAAGAAGCAAAGCAAGCAACGACGAAATCGGCACAATCCAAAATAATACTTGTTCCATTGTTACTAAATTTTTGGTTAAGAAATGTGAGTTACAAAGTTAATAATAAATGTGACGCAAAACTAAATGTAGAATCGGAAAATATTGAGAAAAAACTACACAAAACACGCCGTTTCTTCCATTTTTAAGCCGACAATCGTAAAAAAATTCAAGAAATATTGGGTATAATGCCCTTACTTTTAGTATCTTTGCAGCAAAATTCGCGGATGACTCGCTAAAGGCTTGAAATCCAAGCAAAATTTTAACAATCAAAAATATCGATATAAATCACTTTATGGCAACAACTGCAGATTTTAAAAACGGAATGTGCCTCGACATCGACGGCAACTACTTCTTCATCGTAGAGTTTCTTCATGTAAAACCCGGCAAGGGTCCGGCTTTCGTGCGCACCAAGCTCAAGAATGTCAAGACCGGCCGCATCCTTGACAAGACTTGGAACTCGGGCGTAAAGGTTGATGAAGTACGCATCGAGCGTCGTCCCTACCAATATCTATATAAGGATGACATGGGCTACAACTTCATGCACACCGAAACATTTGAACAAGTAGCAATCCCCGGCGAAAGCATCGACGGTGTTCAGTTCCTTAAAGAAGGTGATATATGCGAGGCCATGGTTCATGCTGCTTCCGACACAATCCTCACTTGCGAGATGCCCACCAGCGTAGTGCTTGAAATCACCTATACCGAGCCCGGAATAAAGGGTGACACAGCAACCAACACGCTTAAGCCCGCAACAGTGGAAACCGGCGCCGAAGTACGCGTGCCCCTGTTCTGTGAAACCGGCGACAAAGTGCGCATCGACACTCGCGACGGTTCATACGTAGAACGTGTAGAACGCGCAAAATCATAAACGAATCACCAACCAACCTTATCACATTTCAAGCCGCCTAATCCAATAACAGGATAAAGCGGCTTTGCTCATATCTGCTAATATTAACATTTAACACATCAAAACAATTCATGAACATCAGAAACATAACCGACGGCATATCATACGTTGGGGTAAACGACCGAACCACCCACCGATTTGAAGCCCTTTGGCCCCTTCCTGCAGGAGTGAGCTATAACTCTTACATAGTAAAAGGCTCGTCAAAAACGGCCCTCATCGACGGTGTGGAGATAAGCGAATGCGACAAACTTCTCACCAACATCAGGGAGATAGCCGGCACCGAAACACCCGACTATCTGGTGATCAACCACATGGAACCCGACCACTCAGGCTCCATAAAAGTGCTGCGCAGCTTCTTCCCTGAAATGACCATAGTGGGCAATGCAAAGACCCTTGAAATGGTGAAAGGTTTTTACGGCATCGAGGACAATCTGCTCAAGGTGGCCGACAATGACACAATCGACCTTGGCGGATTGACACTGACATTCAAACTCACCCCCATGGTGCACTGGCCCGAAACCATGATGACCTACGTAAACGAGCGCAACGTGCTCTTTTCAGGCGATGGATTCGGATGTTTCGGCGCAATCAACGGCGGTGTAATCGACAGCGAAACCGATGTTGAGTACTACATCCCTGAAATGTACCGCTATTACTCCAACATCGTGGGCAAATACGGAGTGTTTGTGCAAAAAGCACTTGCCAAGCTCAAGGACTTGAAAATCGACTACATCTGCTCGACCCACGGCCCCGTGTGGCACGATGAAGTGAAGAGAATTGGCGGCATTTACGATAAGCTGAGCCGATATGAAGCCGAAACAGGCGTAGTGATAGTTTACGGCTCAATGTACGGCAACACCGAGGAGATGGCCGAAGCGATAGCGTCGCGCCTTGCCGAAAAGGGCATCAAGAACATACGCGTCCACAACGCATCCTACTCCCACCTCTCCTACATATTGAGCGACATATTCCGCTACAAAGGACTCATAATAGGAGCACCCACCTATTCCAACACTCTCTATCCGCCGATAGAAAGCGTGATGCAGGCGATCAAGACACGCGAACTAAAGAACCGCGTCGTAGCCACATTCGGCTCCTACACATGGGCTCCGCAGGCAGTAAAGCGCATAAACAGCGTGCTTGAAGAGGCTAAGATGCTCACCCCCGACATGGTATCGGTAGAAGCCAAGCAAGCTCCGAGCGCCAAAACATTGGCCGACTGTGCCGCCCTTGCCGACAGCGTGGCATCACAGCTGTTGTCGTAACGCAATGACGATGATACCGGTCGAAATTCATCCGTTTGAGCCCTACGTGCCCGATGACGCACGCCTGCTGATAATGGGCACCTTCCCGCCCAAAAGCGAAAGATGGTCGATGGAGTTCTACTACCCTAACCGCATCAACGACTTTTGGCGAATCATGGGACTAATATTCCATGACGACAAGGAATACTTCTACGACGCGGCGGCGCGCACTTTCAGGCTCGGACTGATAAAAAAGTTCCTCAACGCAAAGGGCATAGCCCTGAACGACACCGGGCATAAGGTGCGCCGTCTTAAGGACAATGCCTCCGACAAGTATCTGGAGATAGTGGAGCCGGTGCCGCTGATGGAGCTGCTGACGCGTATGCCCCATTGCCATGCCCTCGCCACCACAGGCGAGAAAGCAGGCGAAACTCTTGCTTCGATTACCGGCACCGTGTCGCCGAAAATCGGAGAATATGTAACAGCAACACTTGGCGACGGACGCGAAGTGAAGATATTCAGGATGCCGTCGACATCAAGGGCCTATCCGCTCGCCATCGAGAAGAAAGCGGCCTATTATGCCGACATGTTTCGCGAAATAGGGATTTTGTGATGTTTTATCGCCAATCCCGGCTGTTTAATTGATTTATTTACTAATTTTGAACTTTGTTTCAATACACCTGATAAAGTATAACTTGATATATATATATATATGCTTGACCTGATTCCACTTTTTGCGCTTTTTGACCCGGCCGAGATAATGATGAAATTTCTCACGGCCGATGCAATGACTGTGTACCTTCTTGTGTTCGCATTCATGGTCATCGAAAGCTCCTTCATTCCCTTCCCCTCGGAAGTAATTGTTCCGCCGGCAGCATATCTCGCCTGCACCAAAGGCGATGTAAACCTCATCTCGGTGATACTGCTAGCCACAGCGGGAGCCATAGTGGGAGCGTTGATCAACTACTATCTTTCATTGTGGATAGGACGCCCGATAGTGTACAAATTCGCAAATAGCCGATTTGGTCACGCATGCCTCATCAACGAGGAGAAAGTGCGTCACGCCGAAGAGTATTTCGACAATCACGGAGCTGTGTCGACATTCATAGGCCGACTGATACCCGCTGTCAGACAGTTGATATCAATTCCGGCCGGACTTGCCCGAATGAACATCGGCAAATTCGTGATATTCACCGGACTCGGAGCCCTTGTGTGGAACTGCATCCTTGCCGCGCTCGGTTATTGGCTCGGCAAGATAGTACCGCAAGAACAGCTATATGCCAAAGTAGAGGAGTACAACGAATACCTCACCTACATAGGCCTCGGCATAGGAGTTGTGTGCGTGCTCTTCATCCTGTGGAACGCATTCAAGCCTCATCCACGAAGCAACGACCAACAATTGTAAGCAATCAATATCTAAAGCCATGCTCGTAGCACCATCATTATTATCAGCCAATTTCGCCAATCTGCAAGCCGATTTTGAAATGCTTAACTCAAGCAATGCCGATTATCTGCATGTGGATGTAATGGACGGAGTATTTGTGCCTAACATCTCTATAGGCTTCCCGGTTATAAAAGCCATTCAACGGCTCGCCCGAAAACCGCTCGATGTGCACATGATGATCGTAGAACCGCAGAAGTACATATCGCAAGTGCGTGACTGCGGAGCCGAAATCATGAACGTACACTTTGAGGCCTGCACCCATCTCAACCGCGTGGTGCACGAAATCAAGGAGGCAGGAATGAAAGCCGGAGTGACATTAAATCCCGCCACCCCTGTTTTCATGCTTGAGGACATCATTTCGGAACTCGACCTCGTGCTCATTATGTCGGTCAATCCGGGATTCGGCGGACAGGCATTCATCGAAAACTCGCTGAACAAGGTCGGCCGTCTGCGCCGACTTATCGAGGCAAGCGGCTCGCATGCACTGATAGAGGTCGACGGAGGTGTCAACGAAATGACAGGAGCCGCTCTGTCGAAAGCGGGAGCCGACATTCTCGTCGCCGGCAGCTATGTGTTCAAGGCTCCCGACCCGATGAAAGCCATCGACACATTGAAAAGCCTCTAAGATATTGCTGGCTTGCGATTTGAAATTTTTCAAGCAACACATTCCATGTTTTTTTGTTTTTGAGCCGAGGTTGTTGTAACTTTGTACTAACAACATCGGCTTAAAATTTTATTTGCTATAGAGCTTCACTATTAGTTATTAAGCACTTATGAGATCAGACAATATATTATCCGACAACTTCGACCCCGATGTACTCGACCGCGAGTACAAGGAGCCGTCACAACCCGCACCGCGCAAGCGCAACACGACGCGCCAGGCCGCAGCTAAAAAGGAATCCAAACCGGGCGCCATATCGCGATTTATCCATGACAAGCGTACACGCTTGTTTGTGGGCATAGCACTAATATGCTGGGCCGCCTACCTGATAATCGTCACTCTCTCCTACTTCACCCACGGAGCCGACGACCAAAGCGCGACAATTAATCTGTCGATATCGGAAATGGCGCAACGCGGCGATGAAATCAACAATGCGGGAGGCCCCATAGGAGCATTCCTGTCGCAAAGCGCAATATCCAATGGCATAGGAATAGGCGCACTTGTAATCATATACTATTTCCTTGCCCTCGGATGGGGATTGCTGCATAAGGGCAAAGTGGGATTCTGGTCGCTGACTATGAAATCGCTCATTGTTGCGATTACCGTTTCAATCGTCACAGGACTTGTAACCTATAAAGCGCATTCATGGGTGTTCTGGGGCGGTATACACGGCTATGAGGTCAACACATTCCTGATGTCGCACATAGGCGTAACCGGAGCAATACTTGTAAGCATCCTGCTTGTGGCTCTTGTCGCATCAATATACCTTAATGAGCTGAGGCTCCTCTATGTTGCCTATCGCAAGCGCGTGGACGAACACCGCAAACGCGTAGAAGCCGAACGCGCCGCCGCTGAAGAATCACGCCGAAAGGTTGAAGAATCGCTGAAAGAGTCGGCCGAGATAGTCGACAATTCCCGAAATGAGGCTCAGCGCGAATCATCGGTACAGCTTGAGAACAAGACACTTGACTTTGAGGATTATGCCAACGATAACAATGTGGATGACAACCACGTCGACACCGACATGACCGAGTCCGAAATCGACGATGACATCTACGACACATTGGACGACGAAACTAAAAACGACATTCAAGACGAGTCTAAGGTTATCGACAACAACGAAGATGTGAGCATGACCATAAATGAGGGCGAAATCGAAGAAGCCGACGAGATAACGACCGACACCTACGACCCCACGGCCGAACTGTCGCGCTACCATTTCCCGTCAATAGAGCTGCTCAACAACATTCAAGTCAAAGCCAACAGTGTCGACCAGCAGGAAATGGAGGAGAACAAGGAACGCATCACTTCAACGCTTTCCAACTACAGCATACCAATTTCGCATATCGAAGCTACGGTGGGGCCTACCGTTACACTTTATGAAATAGTACCTGCCGAGGGTGTAAGAATTGCCAAGATAAAGCGACTTGAGGACGACATAGCCTTGAGCCTTGCCGCGTTGGGAATACGCATTATCGCACCTATCCCGGGCAAGGGAACAATAGGTATCGAAGTGCCCAACAAGGAGCCTCAGATGGTGCCTATACGCTCGATAATATCATCACGCAAGTTCCAGGAGTGCAACTATGAGCTGCCAATGGCAATGGGCTCCACAATCTCCAAGGATGTATTCATAGCCGACCTCACCAAAATGCCACACGTACTTGTAGCCGGTGCCACCGGACAGGGAAAATCGGTGGGCCTCAACACCATAATAGCATCGCTGCTTTACAAGAAGCATCCGGCCGAGCTGAAATTTGTGCTTGTCGACCCCAAAATGGTCGAGTTCAGCCTTTACAGCAAGCTTGAGCGCCACTATCTTGCCAAGCTCCCCGACGAGAATGAAGCTATCATTACCGACCCGATGAAGGTCGTAGCCACGCTCAACTCCCTGTGTGTGGAGATGGACAATCGTTACGCATTGCTCAAGGATGCCAACGTGCGCACAATAAAGGAGTATAACAACAAGTTCATCCAGCGTCGCCTTAACCCCGAGAAGGGACACCGCTACCTCCCCTACATCGTTATCGTGGTCGACGAGTTTGGCGACTTGATAATGATGGCAGGAAAGGAAGTTGAAACTCCTATAGCACGTATAGCCCAGAAAGCACGTGCCGTGGGTATGCACATGATTCTTGCCACACAGCGTCCGTCGACCAATGTAATCACTGGTATCATCAAGGCCAACTTCCCGGGACGAATCGCGTTCAGGGTTTCGCAGATGGTCGACAGCCGCACGATTCTCGACCGCACGGGAGCTAATCAGCTGATAGGAAAGGGCGACATGCTATTCTCGCACAACGGCGAGATGGAGCGTGTGCAGTGCGCGTTCATCAGCACCGAGGAGGTGGAGGCTATATGCGATGCGATAGACGAACAGGTAGGATATCCCAACGCCTATCCCCTGCCCGACTATGTTCCTGAAAGCGACGGTTCAGCAAGCCTCGGAGCAGTCAACGACCGCGATCCGCTTTTTGAAGAGGCGGCAAGATTTATCGTTACTTCAAGCACCGCCTCAACATCTTCGCTTCAAAGGCGTTATTCTATAGGATACAATCGAGCAGGCAAAATCATGGATCAGCTCGAGGCCGCCGGCATAGTAGGCCCCGCTTCGGGAGCCAAGCCCCGTCAGGTTCTTGTCGATTCATTGCAGCTCGAGAGAATGCTTGAAATAACTGCTTAAAACGTAATTTTACAATGTCACGACTCATAACTGCAATACTCCTCATTTTAGCCGTTTCACTGAATGCGGCGGTTCCCGTAACATCGCCCGAGGAGGTAATAGCCTCGGCGGCTAAAAGCTTTAAGAATGCCAAATCGGTAACCGCACCCTACAGCATGACAATGGACGGAAATACGGTGAAAGGCGAAGCGGTTATAAGCGGCGACAAATTCAGGATAACCACTCCGGGAATGTCGATATGGTATGACGGACGCACTCAATGGACCTATTCCTCATCGACCGGCGAAGTAAACGTAACCGAGCCGACAGCCGAGGAGCTGCAGCAAATCAACCCGTTTGCAATAATCAACTCATTCCGCAGCAGCTATAAGGCGAGAATGATTTCGTCGACCTCATCATCGTGCAAAATCGAGTTCACGCCTGTCAACAGCCGGGGAACACAGATTCTGAAAGCCACGATAACGTTCAACGCCTCGACCCACATGCCGGTCGACATTGCATTGACACTCGACAATGGAGCGCAGGTATCGATAAAGGTCGGGACGGTAAAAACCGGTATCAGTTATCCGGCATCGACATTTGTGTATGACAAGAGCAAATATCCCGATGCCGAGATTATAGATCTCCGATAGGACACAGAACATTAAAGTTAACAACGCATAATCAATTTAAATCATGAGTAACGAGTCAACAAAATGCCTCATCATCGGTTCGGGGCCGGCAGGATACACCGCCGCCATCTATGCCTCGCGAGCTAATATCTCTCCCATATTGTATGAAGGAATAATGCCCGGCGGACAGCTCACCACCACATCGGAAGTGGAGAACTTTCCCGGCTATCCCGAAGGTGTAATGGGAGCACAGCTCATGGACGACCTGCGCAAGCAAGCCGAACGATTCGGAGCCGACATTCGCCCGGGAATAATAACCAAGGTCGACTTCAGCAAGCGTCCATTCACCGCTGTCGCCGATGATAACACTACTATAGTTGCCGACACGGTCATAATCGCAACCGGAGCGTCGGCTCGTTATCTTGGTCTGCCCGACGAGCAACGCTATTCAGGTCTTGGCGTTTCAGCCTGTGCCACATGCGACGGCTTCTTCTATCGCGGACGCACTGTGGCTGTTGTAGGCGGAGGCGATACAGCCTGTGAGGAAGCCTACTATCTCAGCAATCTCGCTCAAAAGGTATATCTGATTGTGCGTAAGGACTATCTGCGTGCATCAAAGGTTATGCAGAAGCGAGTGATGGATAAGGACAACATCACAATTCTCTTTAACACCAACACATTGGGACTGTTTGGCTCGGAATTCCTCGAAGGAGCGCATCTGGTAGAACATGTAGGCACCGACAAGGAGCGTAAATTTGACATAAACATCGACGGTTTCTTCCTTGCAATCGGCCACAATCCCAACACCGAGATATTCAAAGGTCAGGTCGACCTCGATGCACAAGGTTATGTAGTGGTCTCAGGCGGCTCAACAGCAACGAGCGTGCCCGGAGTATTTGCAGCCGGCGATGTCGCCGACCCGCACTATCAGCAGGCAATATCGGCAGCCGGAACCGGATGTCGCGCCGCACTCGATGCCGAGCGCTTCATAATGGAATCGCAATCTTAGCAACCTAAAACAATCAATAAATATCGGCAAAGTCCATGACCTCCCCATCAGGAAGTCATGGATTTTTTATATTTCTCCAATTGCATTTTTTGCTTAAAAAGTTGCATAATCGGAAAATCGTCATTATTTTTGCAGCAAATTGGGTAATAGCCCATTGTGGTATAAGCTCATATTCTTACAGTTTAATAACTTCATTTTCAACTATGAAGCATCTACATCTCAACAACAAGAAGTTCGGCGGTGCCGCTCCCCCCGGGGAGTGAGATGAGGTGTGCATAGTTATTTCCCACCAACATTTTACAACCGCAGAAATGCCCCGACAGCCTGTGGTGTGTCTTTACGCATCCCTATTCAGCAGCTCGGAGCAGGGAGTACATTGACATGTTGGTAACAAATCCGGAGGAAGGCCTCCGGCTGAGATTAGTAAAATGAAATATTAACCCGGAGGGCTTAACGGCTCTCCCTATAAAACTGTATAAATATGACAAAAAAATCCCCTATATCAGTAGATAAAATTCAATTTTGTGATTACTATTTGGATCAAGTAAATGATTTGTCATCCATGGACAAATTCCATTACGACGATCGCCGCGATTTCATCAATCATGAATTCCTTGCAGGCATTGCCGTGAAAGTGGAAATCAGCAACATCCGCTACGACAAAGGTGCTCGCCGTGAAGTTTCTTTCAGATTGATAGACATGACCTCACGCTGCCAAGCTGCCATCCTACGGAAGAGAATCAACTTAGCAAAAGAGGACTTCAAAGAAGATTTTGTTCATTTTCCCGCTGAATCCTCAGGTCTAAAGGGAGGCCACACATATAAACTCGTGGTAAGCGATGAAAATGTATCGCAAACACTCGCCGAAGAGTTCATCCATGTTTATGACTATCCATTACGACAGTATTACAATGTATGTGACTGCGGCGTGCATCCCGCATGGGAGGACAACCTCTACAAGTCGCTCAACACAATTGACGACCACGACTACTATTTGAGATTCAATCTCACCACCAAAACGCCCTCAATACACCCGACAATCATGCCCGAGCTGGAACTAAGGCTCCACTACCCTGACGGCAAATATGTTAAGACATTCTTCAAGGAGCCGCGCTGCTTTGGACTTGAGAATTTTAACAATGACATTTGGAGCGTTGAGTTCCCTTTTACCACTTTCGGTGATTTTAACGGTGTTTTCTATGCCGAACTCTTATGTATGAATCTACCTATTGCCGGTTTCGTATTTGACACTATGAGCGGCACCGACATAAAAGGGAAATGTGACCCTGAGTATATCATCCCATTGGATGAATATTCGCCCGAAGCTGCCATAAAGCGAATCGACAATTATCTTCCCCACCGAAATGAACCAGAATCGGAATTTGATGACGATGATTTTGATAAAGTTCTCGACAAATTCATTGCTTCAGAACTTGAAAATTCAACCGATGATGTAGAAGAAAGCATCGAATATGACAACGAAGATACCACGACAAACGAAGAAAAATCGGAACCGCTCGTATCGCTCGACCATCTCACCGGCATAAAATCGGTAAAAGAGAAACTGGCGCTATATGAACGCGTTGTCCGCTTTAACAAGATGCGAGCCGACAACGGATTGCCTTATGTAAAGGCTCCGCTTCACGCCATGTTTTTAGGCTCACCCGGTACAGGAAAAACCACCGTAGCCAAATTGATGGGCAAGATGCTGCGACGCGCCGGAGTGCTAAGCCGGGGACATGTCGTGATAAAAGAACGTGCCACGCTCCTTGGACAAAACTACAACTCCGAGTCGGAAAAGACACTTAAAGCCCTCGAAGAGGCCCAAGGCGGCATTCTGTTCATCGATGAGGCATATCAGCTCTATCAGGGCGACGATCCCCGCGACCCTGGAAAATTTGTAATCGAAACATTGATGACAGCACTCGCCGACGAATCAAACCGTGACTGGATGCTCATACTTGCCGGTTATCCCGACAATATGATGAAAATGCTGAACATGAACCCGGGATTCAAGTCACGAATCCCCGACTCCAACATCTATGTATTTGACGACTACACCGAGCAGGAGTTGATGGAGATTGCCGAAAACTACTTGACGAGCAATCATTACAGCCTGTCTGACGAAGCACGTTCGGCACTGGCCAAGCGAGTCAACATCGATCACCTCCATCGTGACAAGAACTTCGGCAATGCACGTTACATAATCAACATGATACAGACCGACATTCTGCCTGCAATGGCCCGGAGAGTGACCTCAGCTGAAACTTTCGATTGTAAAACTTTAACCGAGATACTGCCTTGCGACATACCAAGTCGCGACACAACACCTGCCAGACACTCCGAATCCCGTCAGCGCATCGGCTTCACAATCTGATCATCAACCATCCACACTCTATTCATCACCATCCCTATTAATCACCATCCCTATTAATCACCATCCCGGAATCCAAACCGATTCCGGGATTTTAACATTTAATCTATATGAGCAAACATATCAGCGATACACTATACCGAGTCGGCCACATAATGAGTTCCGACGAGGACCAGCCAATAGTAATGGACCTGCTTGTCGGTTTCAATTTTTCCGACGAGCTCGTCATTGTCATCGACTTCTTCGACTACGAAGAGCCGGCCTACAACTGTTCGACCGCAGCAATTGTCAATACCGACGATGCCCGCATAATGGCCCGCAGGCACAACATTGCCTACTCACAGCTTCCACGCTTTATTACCGAATGTATGTCTGAATGGCGGGATATCATAAATCCCGGCCTCAATAATGTGAGGGATTGCTTCAAGGAAATCACCGAATGTCTACTCGACGAAGGCTGCCGCTTCCGCATAAAACGCACCCACGGCCCCAACGACTACATCTGCTGCTGACACCCCCACTCCTTAACATGACAGGCGGCCCTCGGTGGGGAGGGTCGCCTGCGATGTTTCGGTGTATTCAATGAAGGGTGTTTACTTTGTCTTCGATTCAACTTCGGGGGCGATGAGCTTATAGCCCTTGCCGTGGATGTTAATGATTTCAATCGAAGGATCATCCTTCAAGTGCTTACGCAGCTTGGTGATGTAAACATCCATCGAACGTGCATTGAAGTAGTTGTCGTCGATCCAGATGGTCTTAAGCGCGAAGTTACGTTCAAGAATCTCATTGACATGGGCACAGAGAAGGCTCAACAGCTCCGACTCCTTGGTGGTAAGCTTAGTCACCTTGTCGTCGATCATCAGCACTTGCTTCTGGGTGTCAAAAGTAAAGCGTCCGATCTTGTACATGGTAATCTCCTTACCCTTCTTTCCCTTTACACGACGCAATATGGCTTCGATACGGAACACGAGTTCCTCCATTGAGAAAGGTTTGGTGATATAGTCGTCGGCTCCGATTTTGAAGCCCTCAAGTATATCTTCCTTCAAAGACTTGGCGGTGAGGAAAATGATAGGAACCTCTGAATTGACAGTGCGAATTTCCTGTGCCAATGCAAATCCGTCCTTCTTAGGCATCATCACATCCAGGACACATAAATCGTATTTTCCCTTAAGGAATGCCTTATAACCGGCTTCTCCGTCAGGAAACAAGTCGGCATTGAATCCCTTTGCCTGAAGATATTCTCGCAGCAACATGCCAAGATTCTCGTCATCCTCGCATAGTAATATACGCAAACGCTCTTCCATAATAGTTTAATTTTTAGTAAGTGGTAATATAATTATAAATGTTGTTCCTATTCCAAGTTCGCTCTCTACGCGAATGTCGCCTTTCAACTCGGTAACCATCTTGTGGACATAAGCGAGTCCAAGACCGAAACCCTTCACATCATGGCGGTTGCCCGTAGATACGCGATAGAATTTTTCAAATATCTTTTTGAGATCGTCACGCTTTATGCCTATTCCGTTGTCGGATATCCTTATCTCAAAGCGGTTGCCCGAGATGTCGGCTGTAGCCACCTTAAGCATCAGCGGCTCATCCTCACGACGATATTTAACAGCATTGTCGAGAAGGTTGAAAATGACATTGGTAAAATGCATTTCATCCACCTCGACTATAGCGTCATAAGCTGCAAGGTCGCTTTCAATCTTGCCTCCGTAGCTCTCGACCTTGAGCTTGAATGTCGACACAATGTTGGCGATTGCCTTGTTAGCGTCTATCTCCTGGAGGCGCAAAGTCGCCTTCTGACGGTCAAACATCGACATCTGCAACACCTTCTCCACCTGAAAACGCAGTCGCTTCGTTTCATCATTTATCACCGTGGCTATGTGCTGCATCATGGTGGGCGACTTGCGCACCGAGTCATCGTTTAGCATCTGCGCGGCAAGAGATATTGACGAAATGGGTGTCTTAAACTCATGCGTCATGTTGTTGATGAAGTCATTCTTCATCTCGGTAAGGCGTTTCTGCTTAAACGCTATGATGATGGTGTAGAGAAATATCACAAGCAGAATGAAGGTGAAGATAAACGACGGTATCATAAACTTGACCGACGAAAAGATGTAGTCCTTCTTGGTGGGGAAATACACCTTTATATAATTCATCTTACTCACAGGATCGTTGGGGAACAGAGTCTGCACAAACATGTTGTTCTTGCCGGCATGGTTGGCCTCATAACCCGAAGAGCTGTAGATGACGCGTCCCGAACGATTGACGACGGCAAACTCAAACGGCAGGTTCAATCCGTTGTTCTCAAACTCGGAGTGCAGATAGCCCGCAACCGTGGCCGAGTCGGCACGCTCCACGATAGGACGGTTGCTCGACTGACTCAGGATATTTAGTATCACCTCATTCAGCAATCCTTTCTGATAGAGATACTGTCCACGTATATTCTCCTGCATGTTGCGGTATCGGTCTTTGTTGACCTTACTGCCGCTTCGTTCAGTCAACGGCTTGACATCAAGGTTGTCGGCCTTCGGGAATGAATACTTCAGCGCATCCTTGCCGGGCAACGATGCGTCAAGCTGGGAATATATCGACTGCTCTATCGCAGCGGCATCCTCCTCAAGGAAATGCCGGGTTTCATCCTGTTCAAGCGTAGTGGAAACGCTATACAGGCTACGGCGCACACCTTCCGAGAATTGGTCGTCACGCATCCTGATTATGTTTTTCATATACATAATCTGAAGGTACAACAACCCGCAAAAGGTCAGCGCCATTATTATTGTCAAAAACCAGATAGTCGCTTTCTTCATATTTTAATTAATGTAGAACCTACATGAGGTTTCCATTTATATTATATAACGTTAACAATCTTAATCGTTAATTGTTTTTAAGCACATGCACTTATATTCATCACAATTAACACTTAAATGCAAAATTAACATAATTAATATTCCAACCAAAATATTTTATCTATTTTTTCAAAACTTTTCCAATGTAACGTTTCATAATCAAAGATTTTTGAAACATAAGTAACATCCAAGGCATTAAATAGTGACTAATTTTGTAATAACCAATAATCAAAAAACATCATGAACCAGTTATTACAAATTTCAGCTTGTGCGGTGACTCTGTTGCTAAGCACATCGTTCATGGCTCAAGGCCAGGTAAAGGAGGACTTCGTTCCTTCAACCAAGAATCACCCCGGTAAGGAGTATCCCATGGTAAACTCTCAAGGTTATGCACGCTTCAAAGTTGACGCTCCCGAAGCAAAATCGGTAACCGTGACATTGGGTCTGGGTGGCAGCGGAGGCACAAAACTCGAAAAGCAGGCCGACGGCTCCTGGATGGGAACAACCGCAGGACCTATGGACGAAGGTTTCCACTACTATCACCTGATTGTCGACGACGGAACGTTTAACGACCCAGGCACACTTAACTACTTCGGCTCATGTCGTTGGGAAAGCGGTATCGAGATTCCCGCCCATGACCGTGACTTCTATGCTCTAAAGGATGTTCCCCACGGCAATGTACAGCAAGTACTGTTCAACTCACCGAGCACAGGCACCCATCAGCGCGCATTCGTTTACACTCCCCCGGAGTATGGAAAGAGCAACAAAAAATACCCCGTACTCTATCTTCAGCACGGATGGGGCGAGAACGAAACCGCATGGTCAAGCCAAGGTCACGCCAACCTTATCATGGATAACCTCATCGCCGAAGGCAAAATCGATCCGTTTATCATCGTGATGACCTACGGACTGACCAACAACATTAAGTTCGGAACCATCGACAAGTTTGACGCAAAGGAGTTTGAGAAGCTGCTTATCGACGAGCTCATACCCTATATCGACGCCAATTTCAACACAATTCCCGACAAAGATCATCGCGCAATGGCCGGACTTTCGATGGGAGGTGTTGAAACCAAGCTCATCACCACCCGTCGTCCCGAGGTATTCGGTTACTACGGACTGCTCAGCGGCGGAACCTACGCTCCCGAGGACTTGAAGGACAGCGGTGTGAAACTCGCCTTCATCAGCTGCGGAAGCAAGGAGAACCCCGAAGGCGTTACAGCCGCCGCCAAAGCCTTGAAGGATGCAGGCTACAATGCCGTGTCCTACGTTTCGCCCGGCACAGCCCATGAATTCCTCACCTGGCGCCGCAGCCTCTATCAACTCGCACCGATGTTGTTCAAATAATAAGAGTTCATTGACTCCGTCACAACAATAAGAGCCAACCCACAATAAGCTTTCGACCGTCACCTCAATGATTGTCGAAAGCTTTTTTTAAGTCATATATTATCTAATATTTCCCAATATCACTTTTTTTACGTACTTTTGAAGCTCAATTTAAATTATTGACCGAGTAAATGAAGAATTTATTGTTGCGAAGCCTTTCGGGAGCCATATATGTGGCTCTAATCGTGGCGGCCATACTCATAAACCGATGGACATTCCTCGCGTTATGTCTGTTGTTTGCAATATTGGCGCTTATTGAATTTTTCAAATTAAGTCATGTAAGCACCGCCAAAAAGAGTACGGCTACATGCATAGTCGACATTTTGGGAGCAATCGCACTTATCACCTCGACATGGTGTGTCGTGTCATTCAATATATACACACCGTTTGCCGCCTATCTGGGCTATTTCCTTGTACGCTTCATCATGCAGCTGTACGTCCAGGACAAATCTCCGCTGGTCAATCTTGCCTACTCCATGATGGGTCAACTCTACATCGGCTTCCCCCTGGCGATGATGTCGTGCATATATGCCATATCGCCCTACCTCGTATTGGCGATGTTCATTTTTATATGGCTCAACGACACCGGAGCCTTCATCGTAGGCAGCTCTATAGGCCGTCACCCGTTGTTCCCGCGCATATCACCCAAGAAGTCATGGGAGGGATTCTGGGGCGGATTGGTGTTCTGCATCGCCACCGCACTGCTCATCATGAACCTGTGGCCTGCGACATTCGCACCCGTGAAGCTATCGCTTATGGTGGCCATGTCGGTTGTCGTGTCGATATTCGCCACATGGGGCGATCTCGTCGAATCGATGATAAAGCGCACCCTGCACGTAAAGGATTCAGGCACCATAATGCCCGGTCACGGAGGCATACTCGACCGCATCGACTCGCTGCTGTGCGTTTCACCCGCGGTGCTGTGCTACCTGCTATTGATTCTGTATCTGTAACATCATAAACTTCAATATAAACTATGAGCGATCAGCGATATGACATGCGTGGAGTATCGGCCTCAAAGGAGGATGTCCACAATGCAATCAAGAATGTTGACAAAGGTCTTTACCCAAAAGCTTTCTGTAAAATCATTCCCGACTACCTCGGCAATGATTCGGAGTACTGCAACATAATGCACGCCGACGGAGCCGGAACCAAATCATCATTAGCCTATATATATTGGAAAGAAACCGGCGACCTGAGCGTGTGGAAAGGCATAGCACAGGATGCCCTTATAATGAACATCGACGACCTGCTCTGTGTAGGCGCGACCGACAACATACTCGTAAGCTCGACAATCGGGCGCAACAAGATGCTGATTCCTGGCGAAGTAATAGCCGCCATAATCAACGGCACCGAAGAGCTGCTTGAAGAGCTTCGCGGAATGGGAGTGTCGATATACAGCACCGGAGGTGAAACAGCCGATGTAGGCGACCTCGTTCGCACGATAATCGTCGACAGCACGGTAACATGCCGCATGCGTCGCAGCGATGTAATCGACAACGCCAACATAAAGGGCGGTGATGTGATCGTGGGACTTGCCAGCTACGGCCAGGCCGCTTATGAAAAAGAGTATAACGGCGGAATGGGTTCCAACGGATTGACTTCGGCGCGTCACGATGTGTTTAAGCACGACCTCGCTGTCAAGTATCCCGAAAGCTATGATGCAGCAGTGCCTGTAGAGCTGGTATATTCAGGTTCGATGGGCCTCACCGACGCCGTCGACAACGCGCCTGTCAACGCCGGTAAGCTCGTTCTGTCGCCCACCCGCACCTACGCCCCCGTTATCAAGAAGCTTCTCGACGAGATGCGTGACAAGATTGACGGAATGGTACACTGCTCGGGCGGAGCCCAGACAAAGGTGATGCACTTTGTCACCGACAAGCATGTGATAAAGGACAACCTATTCCCCGTTCCTCCTCTGTTTGACCTGATTCAGCGCGAATCGGGAACCGACTGGAAAGAGATGTACAAGGTGTTCAACATGGGTCACCGCATGGAGATATACGTATCACCCGAGGATGCTGCCCGCGTCATCGAGATTTCCGAATCAATGGGCATCCCGGCCCGCATCATCGGACGCGTGGAAGATGCTCCGACCAATATGCTCACCATCATCTCGGATAAGGGCACATTCAAGTATTAACAGGCTTCTAAAAGCGCGACATCATGCGTAGTCTTGCAACAATGTTACTATCGGTGTTGCTGGTGTGCACCCTGGCATATTCATGCCGAGGCGGCTCAACCTCCGAATCAGCCGAGGCCGCCGATTCCATACACAGCATCCCCGACACGTTAAGAGTGGGAACTCTCTATAGTCCCCTCTCCTACTTCATCTACCGTGAGGAACAGATGGGCTACGACTACGACCTTATAAAGCAGTTTGGTGTCGACAAAGGAGTTTATATCGACCTTGTCGTGGCTCCAAGCATCTCCTCGCTGCTTGAAATGCTCGACTCGGGCAAAGTGGACCTTGCCGCTTACGAAATCCCAATAATAGCCGCCAACCGCGACAGGGTGATTCCCTGCGGTGTTGAAAACATAACGCATCAGGTGCTCGTGCAACCCAAAGGCAATCCCGACTCACTCATCACCGATGTAACGCAGCTTGTAGGGCGTGAAGTCTACGTAGAGAAGGATTCCAAGTACCAGCATCGCCTTGCCAATCTCAACGATGAACTGGGTGGAGGCATAATGATGCACGTTGTCGACCAGGACACATTGATTACCGAGGACCTTATAGAAATGGTGTCATCAGGCAAAATTCCATTGACTATTGTAGACAGCGACATTGCCCGACTGAATAAAACCTACTATAATTCCCTCGATGTGTCGCTTGAAGTGAGTTTCCCTCAACGTTCGTCATGGGGAGTGCCTATTGACAAAGCATGGCTGGCCGACAGCATAAACGCATGGATAGACAGCAGTGAGCCGCGACAGGCTCAGGAAAAGTTGCTGAAGCGTTACTTCGAGCTGAGCAAAAACAGCCCGTCGCTGTCGCTCGACCTGTCGAAAGGCCGAATGTCGCCCTACGACAACCTTTTCAAGAAATATGCCAAAGATATTGGTTGGGACTGGCGAATGCTTGCCTCACAAGGATATGCCGAAAGCAGGTTTGACACCACGGTTGTGTCATGGGCCGGAGCACGCGGACTCATGCAGATCATGCCCCGCACGGCACGTGCCTACGGACTGTCGATGAACCGCATCTCCAATCCCGAAGCGAGCATAAGCACAGCTACGGCGATAATACGCGACCTCGACAAGTCGCTGTCACGTTACGTTCCCGACCCCGAGGAGCGGAAAAAGTTTGTAGTCGCAGCCTACAACTCGGGCATTGCACACATATACGATGCAATAGCGTTGGCTCGAAAATACGGCAAAAACCCGCAAGTGTGGAGTGGAAACGTGGCCGAAGCACTGCTGATGAAAGCAAATCCCGACTATTACAACGACCCTGTGTGTAAATACGGATATTTTCGTGGCAAGGAAACAACAAATTACGTGATAAAAGTGTTTGATATGTACAACCGGGCTCGTAAAAACGTGCCTGTTTGAATTATGTTTCATACTATTAGCATAATCACATTATAATTTAATCAACTATCTATTATGAAAAAAAAGTATCTGAGTGTTGCTCTCGTAATCGCTTTAGCCGGTTCGATGTTGACAACATCCTGTATTGGTAACTTTGCTCTTACCAACAAACTATTGGCATGGAACAAGACTATCAGCAACAAGTTTGTGAACGAACTCGTATTCTTCGCATTCTGGATTATCCCGGTATACGAAGTTTCAGCACTGGCTGATGTACTCGTGTTCAACACAATCGAGTTCTGGAGCGGTAACAACCCCGTGGCTTGCGGTAAGAAAGTAATAGACGGACAGGACGGCCGCTACCTCGTTGAGTGCGACGGCAAGGGTTACACCATCACAAGCGAAAACGACAACAGCGTCGTACGCCTTGACTTCGATGCAGCCGACGATTCATGGAGTGTAAGAGTTAACGAGGGCGAAAGCTACAAGCTCATGACATTCATCGACGACTCTCATGTAAAGATGATCACCCCCGACGGATCAATGCAGGTTGTCGAACTGTCACAGAGTGGAGTTTGGGCTTACCAGCAGACAGCTACTCAGGCAGCATTCGCAATGAAATAATCGATTTTATAAAAAAACATAAATAATGGCCGTGCCGCGTTATGTGACACGGCCACTATTTTTACATTAAGCCTATATGTCGTAACTTTGAATAGAAATAACGACATCAACTATGATTTGCAAGATATTTTCACTATTGACCGCAGCAGCAATAACGCTTCCCGCTTCAGCGCAAAGCACCGAGGTTCAACTCGCCAAGCCTCTTAACATTCCGCTATACTTGAGCGGAAACTTCGGCGAGTTACGCAGCAACCACTTCCATTCGGGACTCGACTTCAAGACCCAGGGACGCACCGGCATCCCCGTACACAGTGCCGACGACGGATATGTGTCACGCATAGTCGTGTCACCTTGGGGATTCGGACGCGCTATCTACATCACCCATCCGTCTACGGGGCTCACCACCGTCTACGGTCACCTGAGTTCGTTCTCACCTAAAATAGACAATCCGGTGCGAAAGCGCCAATATGAAAAAGAGTCATTTGCCGTCGACCTTGAGTTTGCGCCCGATGAAATTCCGGTAAAACGCGGCGAGCAGATAGCCTTGAGTGGAAACTCGGGATCGTCGGGCGGCCCGCATCTCCACATGGATGTGCGTGACACCAAGACCGAGGAGGCCCTCGATCCAATGCCCTACTTTAAGCAATACATCACCGACAAGGTGGCTCCCGAACTGCGCTCACTGGCGCTATACCCTGTCAACGGCGAAGGCGTGGTCAACGGCGGCTCATCACCCGTAACCCACTCGCCCCAGCAGACATCGGAACCTTTCAAGGCTTGGGGCAAAGTGACACCGGCCATAAAAGCCTACGACAAGATGTCGGGCACCTCCAATATCTACGGCGTTAAGTATCTCACACTCACCGTCGACGGCAATCCGGTCTACAAGCGTGTCATCGACCGATTCAGTTTCGACAACACTCGCGGAGTCAACACAATCGTCGACTATGCCGGCGTAGTGCGCAACAACTCATGGATGATGACATCGCGTGTTGCCGCCGCCCGTCCGCTCGGCGACATGATTGAAGCCGTCGACAACGGCGTACTCGACATCAACGAGGAGCGTGACTACAAGTGCTTGTGGATTCTTGAGGATGAACACGGCAACACCCGCCGCGTACCGTTCACCATAACGGGAGTGCGTCACGACATACCCGAGGCTGTCCATAAAGGTGACATGCTGTCGTGGAAAGGCCACAACGTTTACTCGGGCAACGGCATAAAAGCGTCATTCCCTGCCGGTACATTCTACGACGACATATACCTGAAAGTGACTTCCGAACCGATTGTCGGCTACGTGACCGACCGATTCACCGTAGGCGACCCCACAATCCCCATAAGCGGCGAATACACAATCGAAATCGACATTGACCGTGACACCGTACCCGACAAAAACAAATATTGCCTCGTGCGCATCGACGGGAAGCGCCGCTCAGCTGTCGACGCAAAATATGTCGACGGCAAGATGCAAGGAACCCCCAACCGATTAGGGTCATTTGCCGTAACTACCGACACGCGTCCTCCGGTCATAAAGCCCGAAGCGCGGGCCAACTGGGGAAAGCGTGGACGAGTTAGTTATATAATCTCGGACAATCTCAGCGGAATCACCGAATATCGTGGTGAAATCGACGGGAAATGGGCGATGTTTGAACTCGACGGAAAAACGGGACGACTCTCGTTTACCATGGATCCGTCACGCTTTAACCGAAACATCAACCATCAGGTTGTGCTTAAAGTAACCGACCGATGCGGCAACACTTCGGAGCATAAATCCAATTTCCGATGGTAGTAACTTTATTTAATAAAATTGGAGTAACTATTTTAACAATAGATTTGCTTTAGATAACCCAAAACACTATCTTTGCCTTATAAATATATTTCTAAATACCAAAAAAATTCGATATGGAAAATGACGAACTTATGAAGGTCGTAACCGAAAAAGCCAATCTGTGGCTTGGTGACGGCTATGACGAAGCCACCAAAGCTGAAGTACGACGCATGCTAAATGCTGAAGATAAGACCGAACTCATTGATTCATTCTATCGTGACCTCGAATTCGGAACCGGTGGATTGCGCGGCATCATGGGTGCAGGCAGCAACCGCATGAACAAATACACCGTAGGTGCAGCAACCCAGGGCCTTGCCAACTATCTTAAGGAGGCTTTTGCCGAACTGCCCGAAATAGCAGTTGTAGTTGGTCACGACGTGCGCAACAACAGCCGTGAATATGCTGAAATCGTTGCCGACATCTTCTCGGCCAACGGCATCAAGGTGTATCTGTTTGACAGCTTCCGCCCCACTCCCGAACTTTCATTCGCAATCCGCGAACTCGGCTGCCAAAGCGGTGTCAACATCACAGCTTCACACAACCCCAAGGAGTATAACGGCTATAAGGCCTATTGGTCAGACGGCGCTCAGATTATCGCTCCCCATGATGTCAACATCATTGACAATGTAAACAAAATCAAGAGCGTAAGCGAAATCAAGTTTGAGGGCGACAAGTCCAAGATCGTCATCATCGGCGATGAAATGGACCAGAAGTTCCTCACCGCAATCAAGGGCCTTCAGCTCAGCCCCGAAGCCGTGGCTCAATATCACGACCTCAAGCTCGTCTACACCCCTATCCACGGAACAGGCGTGAAGCTGATCCCCGCATCACTGCGCAACTACGGATTCACCAACATCATCAACGTTCCCGAACAGGATGTGCCCAGCGGTGACTTCCCCACCGTTGAGTCGCCCAACCCCGAAGTTCCCTCGGCTATGGCAATGGCCATCGCAAAGGCTAAGGAAGTGGAAGCCGACCTCATCCTCGCATCGGACCCCGATGCCGACCGTATCGGCTGTGTGCTTCGTGACGACAACGGCGAGTATGTGCTCATCAACGGCAACCAGATTGTCATGATACTTCTCAACTACATCATGACCCGCAATAAGGAGCTCGGCCGCATCACAGGCAAGGAGTACATCGTAAAGACCATCGTGACAACCGAAACAATAAAGTCAATCGCCGACCAGAACGGCTTCAAGATGTATGACTGCTACACCGGCTTCAAATGGATCGCAGCCGTAATCCGCGACAATGAGGGCGTAGGACGCTACCTCGGCGGCGGTGAAGAGAGCTACGGATTCCTCGCTGAGGACTTCTGCCGCGACAAGGACGCCGTATCGGCTATATCACTCATGGCCGAAGCTCTTGCATGGGCCAAGACCAAGGGCATGAACTTCCTCCAGATGCTTCAGGACATATACATCAAGTACGGATACTCTCGCGAAGCAGGTGTTTCACTCGTGCGCAAGGGCAAATCGGGCGCCGAAGAGATTATCGCCATCATGAAGGAGTTCCGCGCCAATCCTCCCAAGCAGATTGCAGGCAGCGATGTAGTCATCGTCAAGGATTATGCCGATCTGAACATGAAGAACCTCAAGACCGGCGAAGTCACCAAGATGGACATGCCCACAACAAGCAATGTACTCCAGTACTTCACCGAGGACGGCACAAAGATTTCCATACGCCCGTCAGGTACCGAGCCCAAGATTAAGTTCTATGTCGAAGTCAAAGGCTCGATGAAGACCAACGCCGACTATGCCGACGCCAACAACAAGGCCGACGCTAAGATTGAAGCCGTCAAGAAAGATCTTGGCATCGATTAATCAAGACTATATTATCGTCATCATAAATAAGCGGGCGCCCCAACAAGCGCCCGCATTTTTAAATCATAGCTATGGAAGTCGTTTACGAGGACAATCACCTGCTTGTAGTCAACAAGGCTCCCGGTGAAATAGTGCAAGGCGACAAGACCGGCGACACACCGCTTGTCGAAACGCTCAAATTATGGTTGAAGGAGAAGTATGCCAAACCAGGCAACGTATTCTGCGGAGTCGTACACCGTCTTGACAGGCCGGTGGGCGGCCTTGTCATATTCGCCAAGACATCAAAGGCCCTGTCGCGACTCAACGAAATGTTTCGCAACGGTGAGGTAAACAAAACCTATTGGGCCATAACACGCAACCTTCCCCCTAAAGAGGAGGACACGCTCACCCACTACATAACCACCACCGAGCGAAACAACAAGTCCTATGCCTCGTTGACCGAGAAGAAAGGCTCGCAGAAAGCGGTGCTCAAATACCGTCACATCGCATCGACTGACCGCTACCATCTGCTTGAAGTGAATCTGCTCACAGGCCGCAAGCATCAGATAAGAGTGCAGCTGTCGGCCATAGGATGTCCCATAAAAGGTGACTTGAAATACGGTGACAAACGCAGCAATCCCGACGGAAGCATATCGTTGATGTCACATCGCATTGAGTTCACACATCCGGTCAGCGGCAACAAAATCGATGTAACGGCACCCGTTCCCGACGACAATCTGTGGCGAGCGCTTGATGAGTCAATAAAAAAGGAGGATTGAATCCTCCTTTTTTATTTTAAAACCGGTTGTCGGGTATCTACAGATCATAGAATTTGGTAAACGCCTTTATCGTGTAGAGGTGGTCGTCGACCGATGCAGTTTCCCTTACCGAATGCATGGCCCACAAAGCCGCACCCATGTCGACGCCCCGGAGGTCGATTTGCGAAGTGAGTATATTGCCGAGTGTCGAGCCTCCGGCCACATCGGAGTGGTTGACGAAGTATTGACACGGCACTCCGGCCTCGTCGCATATAGTCTTGAACACCGCCGCCGAATCGGCATCGGTCATATACTTGCAATTGGCATTTATCTTGATTACGGGACCGCCGCCCACTACCGGATGATTGGTGGGATCATGCTTCTCCGCATAGTTGGGATGCAGAGCATGAGCATTGTCGGCCGACACCATGAATGAATTTGACACAGCTCTCAGATAATCCTCCTCGTTTCCGCCAAGCGACATGGTTATTCTGCGACATATATGCTCCAATACCGGTGACGCTGCACCCTGCTTCGTGCCCGAACCGGTTTCCTCGTTGTCAAATATAGCCATGACACGCGTCATCCTGCACATCTCCGATGAAGCAAGCAGAGCCGAAACGGCAGCGTGTACCATCGACAAATCGTCAAGACGGCCTGAAGTGATGAACTCATTGTTAACTCCCACCATGCAAGCCTTAGTGGTGTCATAGAGCGACAAGTCAAAGTCGATTA
Organism: Muribaculum sp. NM65_B17; assembly: GCF_004793735.1. Lineage (NCBI taxonomy): Bacteria > Pseudomonadati > Bacteroidota > Bacteroidia > Bacteroidales > Muribaculaceae > Muribaculum > Muribaculum sp. NM65_B17. Next base: position 49,282 of record NZ_SRYY01000007.1, on the reverse strand, counting down.
TGTCATTTGACGCCACTCCGAGTTCTTCGACTACAAAACGATGAAGGAAACCGTCACGCTCGGCCTGCTGCTTGATGATGCCCAAAACCGGGAGCATATCCTTCTGCTTGGACAGCGGATTGCCTTCGTTGACCTGACGGTTGAAGTGAATAGCCAGATGCGGTATGGTCATGATAGGACGATTGACGCGCAACAGCCGTGTTTCAGGATTAAAGGGGTCGTTGCTGCGCAACAACACGCGCCCGGCAATCGACAGCGGGCGGTCAAACCACGTGTATAGTATAGGGCCTCCGTAGACCTCGGTATTCAGTTTCATGACACCTCCGTCGCTCATCATTTCGGGACGGGGCTTGATGCGGAATCCGGGAGAGTCGCTGTGAGCCGATATAATCTTGAATCCCGATGAAGCGTCACATTCACCCACAATAAATGCAAAGAGCGCCGAGTGATTCTTTATCGTATAGTATTTCCCACCCGGCTTCAACGACCATGCGTCACGCGGGTCAAGCTTCTTGAATCCATGAGAGTCAAGCATCGATGCAAGAGTGTCAACGGCCAAAAAGTTGCACACACCGGCATCCATAAATTCCATAAGCCCCTCGATAGAGGCGTTGTATTTCTCCATATCACTTATTTTAAGGGTTAACTTTAAATTAAAAAGATACTGTAATCAAAGATACGAATAAGTCGAGTGCAATGCCAAATGTATTTGAGCATTGCCAAGCGTGAGTATCTAAGACTATAGTCAAAGATACGAATAAATTTTGATTTTGGCGAGCGTAAGAGCCGTTAACATTTATTGTCGTACCGGCTCTAAGCATCGATAACGGGGTACAAATCTTTACGTTTGTTTCGTTAAGTTGTGCAATATATGTTAATTATCGGCATTCACAGTTAAAAATAAGGTCATAATTAGAATGAATCTATTATATTTTAACATTATTTTAACAATAGGGGGGGATAAAACGATATTTTTGTATAACTTTGTCGCACAAACAATATTTTTTTCAAATTTGCTGCAACCTTTAATCAGCTTGTTGCGTCTAAAAAGCAAAATTCATCCACATAACAGTGCAATGATACATTTAGAAGATATCAATAAAACTTATCCCGGCGCTGTGCCCCTGCATGTTCTGAAAGGAATCAACCTCGACATCGCACGTGGCGAACTCGTTTCAATCATGGGAGCATCGGGTTCCGGAAAGTCAACTCTGCTCAACATCCTGGGCATTCTCGACAACTACGATACCGGAGAGTACATCCTCGACGGTACGCTGATAAAAAACCTCAGTGAAAACCGGGCCGCCGAGCTTCGCAATAAGCTAATCGGATTTGTGTTCCAGTCATTCAACCTCATTAACTACAAGAATGCGGTTGAAAATGTAGCCCTGCCGCTGTTTTACCAAGGCGTGTCACGCCGCAAGCGCAACGCACTCGCACTTGAGCAGCTCGACCGCATGGGACTTGCCGACTGGGCTCACCATCTTCCCGGAGAGCTGTCGGGCGGACAGAAACAGCGCGTGGCCATAGCCCGTGCACTTATAACCAACCCGGCAATAATTCTTGCCGATGAGCCCACCGGAGCACTCGACAGCAAAACTTCGGTCGATGTGATGCAGGTGTTCCGGCAACTGAACTCCGAAGGCATGACAATCGTAATCGTAACCCACGACCCCAATGTGGGAGCACAGACCAACCGAATCATACGAATTTCCGACGGAATAATAACCCAATAACCCCGACAACACAAAATGTTTGACCTTATCAACGAAATATGGCAAACGATGCGCACCAACAAACTGCGCACCGCACTTACCGGACTTGCCGTTGCCTGGGGTATATTCATGCTTATCATATTGCTTGGAATATCCAAAGGGGTGCTCACCTCATTTCAGTCATCGTCACTTGCCCAGAATCCCAACAAGATCAACGTATATCCCGGCAATACATCAATGCCTTACAAAGGATTAAAGGAGGGACGATACATACAGCTGCGTGACCGGAATCTGGATGAAATCAAAAACGACAATCCCAACGATGTAGCTTCGGCAACGGCCGAAATGAATCAAAGCGGCACAATATCGACTCCGCTCGACTACATTACCACAAGCTATTCAGGTGTATTTCCCGGAACCGAAAAAATGTTGCAGCTGCCCATGATATACGGACGCTTCATCAACGAAAAGGACCTCAATGACATGCGCAAGGTAATCGTGCTCAACAAGAAGGATGCCGAAACGCTTTTCAAAAACATCGGTTCATCAATAGGCAAGACTGTCGATGTCAACGGAATAGCATTCACCTTGGTAGGAATATACGAACATGAATGGCGCAGCGGCACCTTCATTCCCTATACGACCGCTCGCGCGTTATCGGGATTTGACGACAAAGTCTACTCCATCCAAGTCGACATAAAAGGGGTTAAAAACATGGAAGATGCCGAGCGCGTAGAACGCAACATCAAATCCACGTTGGCCAAATACAATCAGTTTGACCCCGATGATGAGAGCGCGGTGTGGATGTGGAATCGCTTTTCATCCTATCTCAACAGCCAGGAAGCGGCAGGCGTTCTCAACACAGCCATGTGGGTGATCGGTTTGCTTACGCTTATAACCGGCATAGTGGGAGTCAGCAACATCATGTTTGTATCGGTTCGCGAACGCACTCATGAAATAGGCATACGACGCGCCATTGGAGCCCGCCCCCACAACATATTGCTTCAGGTGATAATCGAAAGCGTGGCAATGACGACCCTGTTCGGTTATATAGGAATACTGCTCGGCACGATAGGCAATGAAATAATGGCGCAGGTATTTGCCGACGGAGATTTCATAAAGGACCCGAGGGTCGACCTGTCACTCGCCATTGAAGTAACGGTGGTGCTCATCGTGTCGGGAGCTCTTGCAGGAATATTCCCGGCGATGCGAGCCTTGAAGATACGCCCTGTCGAAGCATTGAGAACTGAATAAACCATTCAAACGACAACAATGAAAAATCCTATATTCGACATAGACAACTGGAAGGAGATAACCGCCACTCTTGCCCGCAACAAGATACGCACATTCCTCACCGCATTCGGAATCTTCTGGGGCACTGCAATGCTTGCAATGCTGTGGGGAGGAGCCCAAGGAATGCAGCGCATGTTACGCGGACAATTTGAAGGCTTCGCGACAAACTCGGCAATAATTGCATCCAACCGCACAAGCATGCCTTACAAAGGATATAAAAAGGGCATGTACTGGTCACTGACACAGACCGACATCGACAACATACGCCACAGTGTAAGCGATATAAAAGCAATGAGCGCAGTGTCCAATCGATCGGCCTCGCTGCATTACGGCACAAAGAGTTACGAAGCATCGGTGCAAGGAGTCGAAAGCGCATTCCCTGAAATATTCACTCCTGTAATATATAGCGGACGCTTCATAAACGAAGCTGACGAGCGCGACAGCAAGAAAGTGTGCTGCATAGGCAAGCGCGTGGCCGGAGAACTCTTCGGCAGCACCGATCCCCTCGGCAAATTCATCGAGGTAAACAACATTTACTACCGCGTTGTGGGAGTCGTCGGACAGGAATCGGAAGTGCAGATTAACGGTGATGTCGACAACATGATCACAATACCGCTGTCGACGATGCGCAAAGCCTACAACCTCGGTACACGTGTCGACATGGCTCTGATAGATGTAAAAAGCGGTCACACTCCTGCCGAACTGCAACCACAAATCGAACGCATAATACGACTGTCACATCCGATACATCCCGATGACAAGCGAGCAATCATGTATATGGACATCTCGGAGGAGTTTGACATGATCGACAAGATGTTTACCGGTGTCGATGTGCTGGTGCTGTTCGTTGGATTCGGATCGCTCCTTGCCGGAATCATAGGCGTGGGCAACATCATGTGGATCATCGTCAAGGAACGCACCCAGGAGATAGGAATACGCCGAGCAATCGGAGCAAAGCCGCGTGACATAATCATGCAGGTTCTGTCGGAAAGCATCGTGCTGACCGTCATTGCCGGAATAGCCGGGATATGCTTCGCCTCGGGAATACTCGCAATAGCCGAAATGATAACACCGCCCATCAACGAAGAGCCTCTACCCTTCCAGCTTACATTCTATTCGGCTATAATAATCCTGGTAGTGTTCCTGACGCTCGGAACGGCAGCCGGAACAATACCCGCCATAAAGGCGATGCGCATAAAACCCATCGAGGCACTTAACGATAAATAAAACAAATAACATCATAACTTAAAATGAAAAAGTTTTTCCGAATTTTGCTTTGGACGATTATCGCAGTGATATTCGTAGGCACGTTTGTCTATCTTTTCTACAACTCCAAGAAGAAAGATACGATTTATGAAATTGTTACGCCCGAAATAGGCAATATCGAACGCACGACAGTGCTCACCGGCAAGATAGAGCCGCGTGACGAAATCGAAATCAAGCCGCAGATTTCCGGTATAATATCGGAGATAAATGTAGAGCCCGGCGACATTGTAAAGGAGGGCGACATAATCGCTAAAATCAAGGTCATCCCCGAAGAGTCGCAGCTGTCATCGGCCCAAAACCGCGTCGATGTGGCTAAGATATCGCTCGAGCAGTCAAAACTGGTGTATGAACGCACAAAGACATTGTACGACAAGAAGTTTGTGAGCCGCGAAGAGTATGAGCAGGCCCTGACCGACTACCGCAAGTCGCAGCAGGAGCTTGAGTCGGCCATCGACGCACTCTCGATCGTGCGTGACGGTATATCGACAGCCAATGCTCAACAGAGCAACACACTTGTGCGTGCAACAATCGACGGCCTCATCCTTGAAGTGCCCGTGAAGGTGGGTACATCGGTAATCCAGGCCAATACAATGAACGACGGTACCACGGTTGCCAAGATCGCCAACATGAATGACCTCCTCTTCATAGGAAAAGTCGACGAAACCGAAGTGGGCCAGATAAAGACCGGCATGAACACAAAGATTTCAATCGGCGCCATTCCCGATGTAACACCCGATGCCGTGATAGAATACATCGCTCCTAAAAGCACCGAAGAAAACGGGTCCAACACATTTGAGCTCAAGGCGGCCATAACAGTACCCGATTCAGTACAGCTACGCGCCGGCTACAGCGCAAACGCCACCATTAACCTGAGCGGAGTTTCCAATGTGCTCACAGTGCCTGAAGGAGTGATCGAATGGGTAGGCGACAGCACATTTGTGTATTGCCTCACATCCGAAGAACCCGTGCAGCAGTTTGAACGCCGCGCAGTAACCACCGGACTTTCCAACGGCATCAATATCGAGGTGAAATCGGGCATCGACAAGGATGTCAAGCTCCGTGGTAATGAAAAGAAAGATTAACGCCATCACAACAACGAAAGTCATGAAACGTATCATAGCGATGTTGACAATCGCCACGGCCTCCACCGTCACGATGTGGGCCGACACATGGAGCCTCGACAGCTGCATAAATTACGCCGTTGAGCACAATCTGACCGTAAAGACGCGTCAAAACGACATCGAATCATCGAAACTGAGCGTGACATCGGCCAAATCGCAACTGCTTCCCAACGTATCGGCAAGCGCAGGACAATCCTGGAGCATAGGACGAGGACTTACCGCCGAAAACACCTATGCCAACCGAAACACCTCCAATACACAGTGGGGCGCATCGTTCACCCTCCCGGTGTTCAACGGATTGTCGACCGTGCGTCAGATACAACTCGCCAAGGCCAATCTTTCCACTGTGATTGAGCAGTATGCCGCCGCAAAGGACGACATAACGCTGAATGTAATCACAGCCTACCTGCAGGTTCTGTACAACAGGGAGCTTCATGAAGTAGCCTTGAACCAGGTTGAACTGTCGACCTACGAGCTGACGCGCCAGAGAGCACTGCTCGAAGCGGGAAAGATACCCGAAGTCGACCTGCTTGAAGCCGAGTCGCAGCTCGCACAGGACAAGCTGCAGGCAACTACCACAGCCAACGACACTCGCCTCGCGCTTGTCGACCTTGCTCAGTTGCTTGAACTCGACGACATCGACAACTTCGACATAACGACTCTCGATGGTGAGGAACAGCCCATCCTTCCTGCCGAATCGGTCTACAACAATGCGTTGAACATCAATCACACCCTGAAGGCTGCGCGAGGTGAAATAGCGGCTGCGGAGCGCAACATCTCGGTTGCTCAAAGCGACTACATACCCCGCCTGTCATTCAACGCCGGAATAGGCAGCAGCTACTATACGGTAACGGGAATGGAGCATCCGTCGTTCAGCCGACAGATGAAGGACAACTTCAACACCTACTTCGGATTCTCGTTGAGCATACCCATATTTGACGGACTTTCGACACGCAACTCGGTAAAGCGCGCACGCGTACAGCACGTTGCCTCAAAGTTGCAGTATCAGGATGCCGAAAACCGCCTGTACAAGACCATTCAGCAAGCCTATTATCAGGCAGTAAGCGCACAGGAACGCTCAAAGTCATGCCTCATCGCCGAAGATGCCGCCAACAAAGCCTTTGAAGCGATGCGCGAAAAGTATAACTTGGGACGAGCCACGCCGAGCGAGTATGAGCAGGCCAAGAACAAGGCACTGCGCACCACAGCCGAGCGCATACAAGCTCATTATGAACTCATACTGCGCACCCGCATCCTGAATTTCTACGACACGGGACGCTATTGATTGTCACCGCTGCCGTATTGCTCAAGATACGCCTCACAAGCCGTTGCAAGCTCTTCGTACCATTCACGACCGAAGTAGCTTGTCAACGGCTCTTTTAAAAATTTATAGAGCCTGATTCCCTCCTTCTTGCCAAGCACTTCGGCGCAACGGCATATTTTCCAGCGATGATAATTCACGGCCGTAAATGAGGGATATTTGGTAATTCTCACGGGATAAAGATAACATGACGCAGGCTTGCGGAAATCGCTTATGCGTCCCTCACGGTAAGCCTTTTCAATGGCGCATTGACACATCCCACCGGGGCCGTAACATGTAAACACGCAGTTGCGTCCGTCGACAATTGTAGTGACAAGGTCGCCCTCTTCATCGACATAGCCCACCCCACGCTCGGCTATCTCACGCTGCGCCGCAGGAGTGAGGTCGTCATGTATCACCGGAAGTATCTCCTCCAACTTCTTATACTCCTCTTGCGTTATGGGTGCGCCTGCGTCACCCTCTATGCAGCACTCGCCAAGACACTTGTCGAGGTCGCAACAAAAATATTGCTCGGCAAGGTCGAGCGTTACCAATGTATCTTTAATCTGCAGCATAATTTGTTGCTCTTCTTCCATTTATCAATTATTTAATATCCTGAATATATCACGGTGGAACCCAAAAGCCGATCGTATCGCGCACCGGGTTCCCTATAGTACACGCTTACAAGATATTCGTTAACCGTCGGATGACAGTCGCCTTCAATTACCGATGTCACGCCACGCTTTCCACCCTTCGGCACAGCAAGATACTGATAGTTATAGGCACCCTGCTTGAGCAGCAAAGCACCGCGATAAGAGCTGGATTCAGCATCGTAACGCATCATGCTTTCAGGCGAGAATCTGCGACAGGTCATGTCGCCGTCTATATATATGTCGTAATCATAGAGCTCGGGCATGTCGAGAGTAAAGTGCGTTATTGTATAGTCGGCCTCCACATTGCTGTCGTCAGAGTTATATTCACGCACCTTGAAACGGCCGTGCTGCGTGCTGTCGTAACGGTATTGCTCCCCCACTCTCGGGGCATCGCGAAATAGCGTCACATGATAGTAGGGATATTCGTAATCGATGCTCTCCACACCCATCGTCGGGAAATCGACCGATGTGTTCTCAAACCGCCTGTACTCATTGCCTCCGGGGAAAATCAGATTGCGCAAATGCTCGTAATAGGCTATTCGTCCGTTGATGCGTTGCGGAGATTCAAGCATGACGACATCATCGGTGCGACCGTTACGTGACACTACGACCTTTAAGTCTGACAACATATTCTTCACATCGACACCTGAGGCATCAACAGTAAAGCTCAGCTGCTGATTTCCGTTGTCACTTCCGGTATCGGTGCGTGACGATGCCTCACCGTTTATCCTCACTTTGGATTCGCTTACCGAGAAACGCGCCTGCAACAGATTCACTTCAGGGTCATCCTCCGAGTAGACACGCATCATGTAGTTGCCCGAAAGCGTCATCGTCATGTGCCGATTGGGAAGCGTCACGCTGTAATGCACATAATGCACAGTCGTCGATCTCGAAAAGGAATAATCCTCGACATCGGCCTGATTGAACCCGTCGAGATACTCACTCTCCACAAGTCCCGACGGCTGCCATGAAGCATCGCAATGCACCAGTGAGTAACGCAGGTAACTGCGATCCTCGGCCAATTCATCAAAGGCTATCGTAAGCTTGTCGTCAGAGTTCAGCGTTATTACCGGCGGCGCAAGTTCATTGCCGTCAACCGTAACCTGAAGGGAACGGAATCGAGGCGTGACCATATTGCCGGTATCGACCGCCATAGCGTGTGACATCGACAAAATCACCGACAGGAGCAACAACAAACGATGCGTCACGCTTCACTCAGTTTTTCATGAAGAATCGTTATCGAATCCTCAATGTATTGCGAACACGGCTTGCGGTTAGCTCGGTCGGCAAGCAGCTCGGCACACACTATTGACCCGTTACGCTCACTAAAACTATTGCAGCACTCCTTCACTTTTCCGTAAACCGCAAGCTTATCCTTTGGATTACCGAAACGTGACGCTCCGATTAGCATCGACATGGCGGAAACCGTTCCACACACCTGATGCTGTCCACCCACGCCTCCTCCAAGACCGGCTGTCATGCGTGCAGCATCATCGGGCGACATTGAGTGAATGTCGTCAAATACCATGAATACGCATTGAGAGCAATTATAACCCTCGGCGCGTAGTGCGCGAGCGCGTTCAATGCGCTCATCCAATGTAGGTATGTCACTATTCATTGCCAGTTTATAGGAGTTTCGTTATGTTGGACAAGATATTGATTTGCACGACTGAAAGGATGCGAACCGAAGAATCCACGATAAGCCGACAACGGCGACGGATGAGGCGATGTCAGCACAAGATGACGGTTTCGATCAATGAAAGCACCTTTCTTTATAGCATAGGAGCCCCACAGAATAAACACCAGATGCTCCCGGTCGCGGTTAAGACGCATTATCACTTCATCGGTAAATGTTTCCCAACCTTTACCCTGATGCGAAGTAGGTCGATGAGCCTCCACGGTAAGAGTCGAGTTGAGCAACAGCACACCCTGTCGTGCCCACCGCGACAAATCTCCATCGGTCGACGGCACCGGAAGCTTAAGATCGTCCTGTACCTCCTTAAATATATTGACGAGCGATGGAGGCAGCGCAACACCGTTACCCACCGAGAAACACAATCCGTTGGCCTGTCCTGGACCGTGATAAGGATCCTGACCGAGAATGACAACTTTTACTTTGTCAAAAGGACATTCATCAAAAGCCGCAAAAATTCTTGAAGCAGGGGGATATACAATCTGTCGGGAATCTTGATATTGCTGACGCACAAAATCGGTCAATTCCGCAAAATAGGGCTTATCCCACTCATCCTGAAGTTCTTTATTCCAAGAGGGGTCGATTCTTACATTCATGATTGAAATAAGTGTTTTATCTAATTTGCAAAACTACAAAAACTTTCGTACTTTTGCACATGAAATCCATTCAAAATGTTCCCATAGTTCAATGGATAGAATAACGGATTCCGGTTCCGTCGATTGGGGTTCGACTCCCCATGGGAATACGCAGCTCGATCGCAATCGCTTTATCACAAAACGGTTGCGATTTCTTTGCTATTCATCGGGATTTATAAAACCTACCGGACGACGCGGCGTATTTACGGACTTCGATTGCAGTTCAGCAAGGGAAGTGTTTATTGCATCAATCGATGCTCTCGTATCTTCATTGATGTCGTTATAATCGGCAAAAATCTCTTCCAAATCCTGCTTAAGCTCATTGAGGTTCTTTTCAAGCGTTGAAAGACGGTTAAGCGGCGAGTTATCGGCTATCATCTGTCTTATAGTGACGAATGCACGCATAATGCCGCAATTGATTTCGATAGCTGTTTCACTACGCAAGACACTTGAAAGCATTGCCACTCCTAATTCCGTAAAAGCGAAAGGCATATATTTAAAATTGCTACCACGTCCACTCTTCAAGGTGCCAATTTGGCATCTTGAAAGATCATCTTTGGTTAGTTCAAACATAGAGTCGCCACCTTCAAACCGACTAATGTTTCGTCGTATCGACCTTTTAAGTTGAGATGTTTCAACACCATATTGCAGCAAGGTCAAAATCGAGCATCACCTTTTGACCTCTTATCTCGTAAATCTTGCTTTGTATAATCTGCAATTCATTCATGGCTTAGATTCTATATTGATTATTAATCTGATGTCGACAAAGACTAATTGCAAATATAGTAATATATTAGAAATCTTTACAATTTATTTCTATATTTATGTCAGCAGAAAAAGGAATGCAATCATGGAAAATGTAAAGTGTGTGATTTTCAAATAAAAAATATGCATCTCTTAGCAAGAGATTTTGATATCATACAATTGATTAGTACTTAGTGCGTTTAGTCGGCAAAAAGTTATAAATTGAGAAACAATCACTCATATTTGTAAACATTTCCCACGATATAATTACATATTAATTTGCTAATCTTGATTAAATGCATTATTTTTGTAATGAAAAAATCTCTTGCTAAGAGATAGTACCTCAAAATTATATTACATATCCTTATACTACACAACTAATAATTTACGACAAACGGCAGATTTACTTAAAATGATAAATCGGTGATTGATTGTTTGTGATAAATGGTTTCTCATCTTTTGGACTAATTACCAATTAGTTAATTATGCCTGTAAGGACTGTCCGACAATCGTCGGACAGTCCCTTTTTATATGGATTCCCAATATTTTGCAGTCAAGTCAATTCGGTGATTTTCAAATTTATTATTATCTTTGCGAATCCATAAACGCAATCGTTGTCACGTTGTGTACATGATGTCAAGATAATTTATTTACCAAACATTAAATAACCTCTAAGCATGAAAAAGTTCTTTTGCAACTTGGCTATAATAGCAAGCCTGCTGTTAGGTGCATCAGCCACTGAAGCCAAGCCGATAGAAAACAATGTCATTGTCCCGGGTGAAGTGTGGAACGACACCGACGGAAATCCAATCAATGCTCATGGCGGTGGTATTCTTTATCATAACGGCAAATATTACTGGTATGGTGAATACAAGAAAGGCAAAACCGTATTGCCCGACTGGGCGACATGGGAATGTTACCGCACCGATGTGACAGGTGTGAGCTGCTATTCGTCACCCGACATGGTAAACTGGACCTTTGAGGGGATAGTTCTTCCTGCCGAGGAAGATGCAAGCAGCGATCTGCACCCGAGCAAAGTCCTTGAGCGTCCCAAGGTAATCTACAACGCAAAGACGGGCAAATTCGTAATGTGGGCTCATGTCGAAAGCGCCGACTACAGCAAGGCCGCAGCAGGTGTTGCCGTCAGCGATTCCCCTACCGGCCCATTCAAATACCTTGGCAGTTTCCGCCCCAACAATGCGATGAGCCGCGACCAGACACTGTTTGTCGACGATGACGGACGAGCCTACCAGCTATATTCATCCGAAAACAACGCTACGCTATACATCAGTGAACTGACCGACGACTATCTACGCCCCTCGGGACGATTCACACGCAACTTCATCGGAGCAAGCCGCGAAGCTCCTGCCGTTTTCAAGCACGACGGAAAATACTACATGCTTTCATCGGGCTGCACCGGATGGGACCCCAATCAAGCCGAACTTGCTGTTGCCGACTCCATAATGGGACAGTGGAAAGTATTAGGCAATCCATGTACAGGATCCGACGCCGACAAGACATTTTACTCACAGAGCACCTATGTTCAGCCCGTCTACGGAAAAAAGGACTTATACGTAGCCATGTTTGACCGTTGGAACAAGACCGACCTTGAAAATTCGCGTTACGTGTGGCTGCCGTTATCGATGGAAAACGGCAAGATAACAATTCCATGGAAAGAGCAATGGAGCATGAACGACTATGCCGACCAACCGCGTTTCGAGGCCGGCGACGGCACATTCCTGCTCAATGGAGAACCATTTGTAGTGAAAGCAGCCGAGCTTCACTATCCGCGCATACCAAAGCCCTACTGGGATCAGCGCATCAAGATGTGCAAGGCCCTCGGCATGAATGCAGTGTGCCTCTATGTATTCTGGAACTCTCACGAGCCCAAACCCGACCAATTTGACTTTACCGGACAAAATGACCTCCGTGAATTCGTAAAACTTTGCGAGCAAAATGACATGAAGGTCATATTGCGTCCCGGCCCATACGTATGCGCCGAATGGGAAATGGGCGGTCTTCCCTGGTGGCTTCTGAAGAAGAAAGACATACGCCTTCGCGAATCCGATCCCTATTTCCTTGAACGTGTCGACAAATTCCAGAAGGCCGTAGCCGATCAGGTATTCGACCTCACCATTGCCAACGGAGGCCCCATAATCATGGTTCAGGTTGAGAACGAATACGGTTCCTACGGCATCGACAAACAATATGTTTCGGAAATACGTGACATGTTGCGCAAGAACTTCGGCAATGAAGTCACCCTGTTTCAGTGTGACTGGTCGTCCAACTTCCTGAACAACGGACTTAACGACCTTATATGGACAATGAACTTCGGCACCGGAGCCAACATCGACCAGCAGTTTGCCAAGCTTAAAGAGGTACGCCCTAATAGTCCGTTGATGTGTTCCGAGTTCTGGAGCGGATGGTTTGACAAGTGGGGAGCCAACCACGAAACACGCCCTGCCGCCGACATGATAGCCGGCATCGACGAGATGCTTTCAAAGGGCATATCCTTCAGCCTCTACATGACCCACGGCGGAACCAATTGGGGACACTGGGCCGGAGCTAACTCTCCCGGATTCGCTCCCGATGTCACATCCTACGACTACGATGCACCCATCAGCGAGTCGGGACAGACTACTCCCAAATATTGGGAACTCCGCAAGACACTTGCCAAATACATGGACGGCAAGAAGCAGGCCTATGTGCCCTCGCTCATCAAGCCCATCGCCATACCGTCGTTCACTTTCACCGAAGTAGCACCGCTATTCTCAAATCTGCCCGAACCCAAGAGCGATGCCGAGATACGCACTATGGAAGAGTATGACCAGGGATTCGGCAGCATCCTTTACCGCACTACACTTCCCGAACTCAAGCAACCGGCACTTCTTACCGTTAACGATCCTCATGACTACGCTCAGGTATTTGTCGATGGAAAATTCATCGGCAAGCTCGATCGTCGCAACGGCGAGAAAGCCCTCACAATTCCGGCATGCAAGAAAGGTGCGACTCTCGACATACTAATCGAAGCCATGGGCCGCATCAACTTCGGCCGCGCAATAAAGGACTTCAAGGGTATAACCGGCAATGTCACCGTAACCGTAGACAATGAAGGACACCGATTTGTGTGCGACCTCAAGAACTGGAAGGTATATAATATAGAGGACACCTACGACACCTATACCTCGATTGGTGAATTCTATCCTATCGAAACCTTCACCCCCGACGAAAACGGACGCCTGCCTCGCGGTGTATATCGCGGAACATTCAATGTCAAGAAACCGTCGGACACGTTCCTGAATTTTGAAACATGGGGCAAAGGTCTTGTCTATGTAAACGGACATCCCATGGGACGCATTTGGGAGATAGGTCCGCAACAGACTTTGTATATGCCCGGATGCTGGCTCAAGAAAGGCGAAAATGAAATACTTGTATTCGACATTATAGGCCCGAAGGAAGCAAAGTCGGAAGGATTGCGTGAACCGCTCCTCGACCAGCTACTTGTCCAGAAACCTCTCACCCACCGCGAAGAGGGACAGAATCTCGTGCTTTCATCGGAAACTCCGGTCTACACCGGCAGCTTCGCTCCCGGCAACGGATGGCAGGAGGTGAAATTTGACAAGCCCGTGACCGGTCGCTACATCTGCCTTGAGGCACTTAATTCAATCAATGGAAAGGATGTCGCCGCCATAGCCGAGATGTATGTATTGGACGACAAAGGCGAGCGTCTGTCACGCGAGCCGTGGATTGTAAACTATGCCGACAGCGAGGATGTGGCAAGAATGAACCGCTCGGGCGACAAGACATTCGACCTTCAGGAATCGACCTACTGGAGCACGGTTCCCGGAATACCGTTCCCCCACGCCATAGTGATTGACCTCGGAGCGACCCACAGCATCGAAGGATTCCAGTATCTCCCGCGAATGGAGAGCGATGTTCCCGGGGCAATCAAGGATTTCAAAATCTATGTAAAGAACACTCCGTTTAAATACTAACTGACGGCATTAACATAAACTACAGTTCAATGACGGATGATGCGGTTAAAAACCATGTCATCCGTCATTGTTTTGATTGATAGTGCATTGTAGTGGTAGAATCCATGTAAGGACAAAAAACTTTATAAGCTGCAACACATTTTTATCCCAAAAGTTTTGGAGATTACAGAAATGTTGCTTACCTTTGCAACCGCAAACCAAGGAAGGCTCCTTAGCTCAACTGAATAGAGCATCTGACTACGGATCAGAAGGTTACAGGTTTGAATCCTGTAGGAGTCACTCAAGAGGTTGTTACACATCGTAACGACCTCTTTTTTTATCCCCCTATTGGTCGTGTTAAAATTAATTTGTAAGTTTGCATTATAAGATTAACCATATCATCCCATGAAATTTTCACTATCCGACCAGCTCCCTGAATATCCCGAATTTGTTCCGGGCATAAGAAGAGCACCCGACCGAGGCTACAGACTTACAAAAGCGCAAACCGAAACAGCCTTAAAGAACGCGTTACGTTACATTCCTGAATCGCTCCACCAACAACTCGCTCCCGAGTTCATGGAAGAGCTTCTTACCCGAGGCAAGATATACGGCTACCGTTACCGTCCTCAAGGCGACCTTAAAGCAAAACCGATTGATGAGTACAAAGGGAAATGCATCGAAGGCAAGGCATTTCAGGTGATGATCGACAACAATTTGTGTTTCGACATCGCTCTTTATCCTTACGAGCTCGTCACTTACGGCGAAACCGGTCAGGTGTGCCAAAACTGGATGCAATATCGGCTCATAAAGCAATATCTTGAGGAACTCACTCAGGACCAGACACTCGTAATCGAGTCGGGGCACCCTCTCGGCCTCTTCAAGTCGAAGCCCGAAGCACCTCGCGTAATCATAACCAACTCCATGATGGTGGGACTTTTCGACAACATAAAGGATTGGGAAGTCGCAGCCCAGATGGGAGTTGCCAACTATGGCCAGATGACTGCCGGCGGATGGATGTACATAGGCCCGCAAGGCATCGTACACGGGACATTCAACACCCTGCTGAATGCAGGCCGCATGAAACTCGGTGTGCCTCAGGACGGCAACCTGCGCGGACATCTGTTTGTATCATCGGGACTCGGCGGCATGAGCGGCGCACAGCCCAAAGCAGCCGAAATTGCCGGAGCCACCGCTATAATCGCCGAAGTCGATGCATCGCGCATCAAGACCCGTCACGATCAGGGATGGGTTCAATATGTAACCGACGACCTTGCCGAAGCCTATCGCCTTGCCGATGAATCAATGAAAGCAAAGGAGCCGCGCTCAATCGCCTATCACGGCAATGTAGTGGACCTGTTGCAATATGCGCTCGACAACAACATTCACATCGAGCTTCTGAGCGACCAGACATCATGTCACGCCGTATACGAAGGCGGATATTGTCCGGCAGGTGTGACATTTGAGGAGCGTACACGTTTACTGCGTGACGACCGCAATGAATTTGAGCGTCTTGTCAACGCCTCATTGCACCGTCACTTCAACATCATAAAGCAGCTCGTAGAGCACGGCACCTACTTCTTCGATTACGGCAATTCATTCATGAAAGCCATATACGACGCCGGAGTAAAGGAAATATCACGTAACGGCATCGACGAGAAAGACGGTTTTATATGGCCCTCCTACGTTGAGGACATAATGGGTCCCGAACTATTTGACTACGGTTACGGCCCGTTCCGCTGGGTATGCCTTAGCGGAAAACACAGCGACCTCATAAAGACCGACCACGCCGCAATGGAGTGCATTGACCCCAATCGCCGCGGACAGGACATGGACAACTGGATATGGATTCGTGACGCCGAGCGCAATGCGCTTGTTGTGGGAACCCAGGCGCGCATCCTTTACCAGGATGCCGAAGGACGCATGAAAATAGCGCTTCGATTCAACGAGATGGTACGCAACGGCGAAGTCGGCCCCATCATGCTTGGACGCGACCACCACGATGTAAGCGGAACCGACTCACCCTTCCGCGAAACTTCCAACATCAAGGATGGCAGCAATGTAATGGCCGACATGGCCGTACAGTGCTTTGCCGGAAACTGCGCCCGAGGAATGAGTCTTGTAGCACTGCACAACGGAGGCGGCGTAGGAATAGGCAAAGCCATCAACGGCGGATTCGGAATGGTGTGCGACGGCTCGGAGCGCGTCGATGAGATACTGCGCTCGTCAATGCTGTGGGATGTAATGGGAGGCGTTGCCCGCCGTTCATGGGTACGAAACCCCAACGCCATGGCCACATCGAAAGAGTTCAACGACAAAAACGGCGACTATTACCACATAACCATCCCGAACATAGCCGATGACGAATTGATAACCAACACAGTAAACAACTATTTAAACAAAAACACAAAATGAGCTGGACTAAAATAATGGAGTGCGTGCCCAACTTCAGCGAAGGACGCGACCTTGAAAAGATAGATAAAATTGTAAACCCGTTTCGTGGCAAAGAAGGGGTAAAACTGCTCGACTATAGCAACGACATTGACCACAACCGACTCGTTGTCACCGTAGTAGGACAACCCGAAGCTCTTAAAGAGGCTGTAATCGAAGCCATAGGCATAGCCGTCGAGCTTATAGACCTCAATCATCACCAAGGCCAGCATCCGCGCATGGGAGCTGCCGATGTAGTGCCTTTCATTCCCATAAAAGGCTGCACAATGGACGATGCAATTGCATTGTCACGTGAAGTAGGCGCAACAGTTGCCGAGCGTTACAATCTTCCCGTATTTCTGTATGAGAAATCGGCTTCGGCACCTCACCGTGAAAATCTTGCGGCAGTGCGCAAGGGTGAGTTTGAAGGCATGGCCGAAAAGATAAAACTCCCCGAATGGCATCCCGACTTCGGACCGGCCGAACGCCATCCGACAGCCGGAGCGGTAGCCATAGGAGCACGCATGCCTCTCGTAGCCTACAATATAAACCTCGATACTCCGAGCCTTGAGATAGCCCACGGCATAGCCAAAAAGATACGCTTCATAGGCGGTGGTCTGCGTTACTGCAAAGCAATGGGAGTGGAACTTAAGGAGCGCGGCATAACCCAAGTGTCGATCAACATGACCGACTACACAAAGACCGCACTCTACCAGGCCATGGAGATGGTGCGCTTCGAGGCTCGCCGCTACGGAGTAAACGTAGTAGGCAGCGAAATAATAGGCCTCGTGCCCATGGCTGCACTCATCGACACATCGGCCTACTACCTCGGACTCGAAAACTTCTCCATGCAACAGGTGCTTGAAGCACGCATAATGGAATAAACGCCCATGTCGACATTACGAATA
Source organism: Muribaculum sp. NM65_B17 (assembly GCF_004793735.1). Classification (NCBI taxonomy): domain Bacteria; kingdom Pseudomonadati; phylum Bacteroidota; class Bacteroidia; order Bacteroidales; family Muribaculaceae; genus Muribaculum; species Muribaculum sp. NM65_B17. Next base: position 31,553 of record NZ_SRYY01000007.1, on the reverse strand, counting down.
ATCCACGCCAACATCCTTACGCCGAAGGGTCGCAAGGCCCTTCACGGCAAAGCGATGAACGAGCTCCATCATATACCCGACGGTGAAATAACGATAGTCGACGGGACTATAGACTATGTGGGCCCCGTGCGCGAAAACGTCGACATCACCGCAATCGACGCGCAAGGTCGAGTGGTTCTGCCCGGATTTGTCGACTCACACACCCATTTGGTGTTCGGTGGCTTCCGTCCTGAAGAGTTCATGTGGCGAATGCGCGGTGACAGTTACATGTCGATAATGGAGCGTGGAGGAGGCATAGTCAACACGATGAAATCAACCCGCGAGGCATCGACTGAACAGCTCGTGGAAAAGACGCGTCACTTCATCGACATAATGAGCCGCATGGGTGTCACGACAGTCGAGGCAAAGAGCGGTTACGGACTCGACCGCGAAGCCGAGTTGAAACAGCTGCGCGTAATGGCCGAAATCAACGATGATCCCGAACGCAACGTCGACATAGCCACAACCTATCTCGGCGCACATGCCCTGCCGCCCGAGTATGCCGGTCGACATGACGAATATATCGATTTCATAATACGTGAGATGCTGCCCGAAGTCAAGAAGCAAAATCTCGCCGAAAATTGCGACATATTCTGCGAACGCGGAGTCTTCACCGTGGAACAGTCACGCCGACTGCTCAAGGCAGCAGCCGACATGGGCTACGGCATAAAAATCCATGCCGACGAGATAGTGACCACAGGAGGTGCCGAACTGTCGGCCAAGCTGAACGCATTGTCGGCCGATCACCTGCTTCACGCATCGGATGAAGGAATAAAGGCGATGGCCCACAGCGATGTGGTGGCGACCCTGCTGCCGTTGACGGCATTCACGCTGCGCGAGCCCTACGCCCGCGGACGCGAAATGATCGACGCCGGATGTGCCGTGGCATTGGCCACCGACCTTAACCCCGGAAGCTGCTGCAGCGGCTCAATACCGTTGACATTCGCCCTCGCATGCATCTACATGAACTTCTCGGTTGAAGAGGCCATAACCGCACTGACTCTCAACGGAGCTGCGGCAATAGGCCGAGCCGAATACATAGGCTCACTTGAACCGGGCAAACTCGGCGACCTCGTGATGCTCGACTCCGACACCCACTACACACTACCCTATTACACCGGCATGAACTCAGTAATCATGACTGTAAAACGCGGCCGGATTGTTTCATATAACAACAATTAACCTGAATAAACCATGTTGACCGATCTATCAGTAAAAGATTTTCTAAACAAGACCGCAGGCAACGACCCCGTACCCGGCGGAGGCAGCATCTCGGCCCTTAACGGAGCCATAGCCGCAGCACTCGGCGAAATGGTGACCCGCCTCACGATAGGCCGAAAGAAATATGCCTACCGTGAAGCCGAAATGACAACATTGCTTGCCGAAATCGAACCTGTGCGTAACGAACTCGAAACCGACATTGACCGCGACAGTGATGCTTACAACCTCGTGTTTGACGCATTCAAGCTACCCAAGGACACCGACGAAGAAAAATCGACAAGAAGCGCCGCAATACAATCGGCTACGAGATATGCCGCCGAAGTGCCGATGCAGGTTGCCCGCCGCGTAATCTCCATCATGCCCAAACTTGAAGTGATAGCACGCACCGGCAACCAGAACGCTGTCACTGATGCATGCGTAGCGACCATGTGCGCACGCACAGCCGTTCTTGGAGCATTGATGAACGTGCGCATCAACCTTTCATCGATCAAGGATGAAGATTACGTAAAAACTATGGCACTCGAAGCATCCTCACTACATGACCAAGCTGTGGCCATCGAGAAGCGAGTGCTTGACTATCTTAATGAAAATCTCCAATAAACAAATCACCAATGAGCAAAAACATATTTCAGATAGGCAACGGCGACCTCACATTTGAGGACATTGAACACATAATCAACGAGAATCTCAAACTTGAACTCTCGCCTGCGGCCAAAGAAAGAATTGAGAAGTGTCGCAACTATCTCGACCGCAAAATCGAAGAATCGACCGAACCGCTTTACGGCATTACAACAGGATTCGGGTCGCTGTGCACTAAAAACATCTCCCTTGACGAGCTCAACACTCTCCAGGAAAACCTCGTAAAGAGCCATGCCTGCAGTGTAGGCAACGAAATCCCTCATGTAATAGTGAAGCTCATGTTCCTTCTGAAAGCTCATGCGCTTTCATTGGGTCATAGCGGTGTGCAGCTGATAACAGTGCAGCGCATCATCGACTTCTTCAACAACGATGTTATGCCCATTGTCTACGACCGAGGCTCACTCGGCGCATCGGGCGACCTCGCCCCTCTCGCCAATCTGTTTCTCCCTCTTATCGGCGTAGGCGATGTATATTACAAAGGAAAACGCTGCGAGGCCATAAGCGTGCTCGACGAATTCGGATGGGAGCCCATAAAACTTAAAAGCAAAGAGGGCCTTGCCTTGCTGAACGGCACTCAGTTCATGAGCGCAAACGGCGTTTACGCGCTGCTGAAAGCCATGCGCCTGTCCAAGAAAGCCGACCTCATCGCCGCCATTTCGCTTGAAGCCTACGACGGCCTGCTGGCTCCCTTCATGGACTGCATACAGCAGATGCGTCCCCATAAGGGCCAGATAGAAACCGGCAACAACTTCAGGCATCTCCTTGAAGGAAGCGAAATAATAAACCGCCCCAAGAAACACGTACAGGACCCCTACTCCTTCCGTTGCATACCTCAGGTACATGGCGCAACCAAGGATGCAATAAGGCACGCCGCATCGGTGCTGCTGACTGAAATCAACTCAGTGACCGACAACCCGACCATATTCCCCGACGAAGACCTCATCATTTCGGGAGGCAACTTCCACGGCCAGCCCCTTGCACTGGTCTATGACTATCTTGCAATAGCCATGGCCGAACTCGGCAACATATCGGAGCGTCGTGTGGCTCAATTGATAATGGGGCTCCGAGGTCTTCCCGAATTCCTTGTAGCCGAACCGGGACTCAACTCCGGATTCATGATTCCGCAATATGCCGCAGCCTCGATGGTAAGCCAGAACAAGATGTACTGCTACGCTGCATCAAGCGACTCGATAGTGTCGAGCAACGGACAGGAGGACCATGTGAGCATGGGAGCCAATGCAGCCACCAAGCTTTACAAGGTCATGGACAATCTTGAGCTGATATTGTCGATAGAGCTGATGAATGCGGCTCAGGGCATCGAATTCCGTCGTCCGCTCAAGTCGTCGCCCTACATCGAAAAGTTTCTGAAAGCCTACCGTAACGAAGTGCCCTTCATTCGTGAGGACATCGTCATGTACAAGGAGATTCACAAGTCGCAGGCGTTCCTTAAACGCTGGAAATGCGATTTTTAAGCTGAATATTGACAAAATAATGACTGCAGGAGTGTTATTTTTAACATTTCCTGCAGTTTTACTTTGTAATGTGCGCAAAAATCAATACCTTTGCACCGCTTTTTAGCATCCCGTGTGATGGGAAATTAAGGAGCATTACAAGTATCACTTAATTTTGAGTAACACAACTAAACTATTTCAACGAAATGAAAACTTATCAGTTATCAGCCGAGCCCCGTACCGATTTGGGTAAGAAGGCAGCCAAGGCACTCCGTGCCGAAAACAAAATCCCCGTAGTTCTTAACGGTGGTGAAATCGTAGAACTTCCCTACACCGCAGCTCTCAAGCCCGGTGAGAAGATTGTAGAAATCGGTCGCGGCAGAGGCCTTGTAACTACCGACCTCACAGTAAGCAACGAGGATATGCGCAAGCTCATATACACTCCCGACATCTACGCAATCGAGCTCGACATCAACGGCGAAAAGCGCAATGCAGTTCTCCGCGAAATCCAGTTCCACCCTGTAAAGGATTCAATCCTCCACATCGACCTTCTTGAGGTTAACGACAAGAAGCCCGTTGTAGTTGAAGTTCCCGTACAGCTCGAAGGCCACGCCGAAGGTGTTAAGGCCGGTGGTAAGCTCAACCTCTCTATGAAGAAAATCAAGGTTAAGGCTCTCTACACTGCAATTCCCGAGCGCGTTGTAATCAACATCGACAACCTCGGTCTTGGCAAGACTCTTCAGATTGGCGACCTCCACTTCGAGGGCCTCGAACTGATGAATGCAAAGAACGCCGTTGTTTGTGCCGTTCAGCTCACCCGTGCCGCTCGTGGTGCACAGGCTAAGGCATAACCCACAACCTATTAAATTGATTGAATGAAGTACTTGATTGTTGGCTTGGGAAACATCGGTGACGAATACCGTGGAACCCGCCACAATATAGGTTTTAGAATATTGGATGCCTTTGCCGAGGCATCCAATATTTCTTTTTCCACCGAGCGTTACGGCGATGTGGCTCACATGAGGCTTAAAAACAAGCAGCTCACCCTGCTCAAGCCTTCGACCTACATGAACCTCAGCGGAAACGCCGTGCGCTACTGGAAAGAAAAAGAGAACATCGACATAAGCCACATATTGGTTCTTGTCGACGACATCGCATTGCCTTTCGGAGCCATACGCATAAAGCCCAACGGAAGCGACGCAGGCCACAACGGCCTAAAAAACATAGCCCAGATGCTCGGCACACCCGCCTATCCTCGACTGAGATTCGGCATAGGCAACGACTTCCCGCGCGGTTGTCAGGTAGACTATGTACTCGGACACTTCACCCTCGACCAGCGCCAGCAGCTTCCGGCCCGAGTGGATGTGGCTTGCGAGGCCATAAAGGCTTTCTGCCTCTCGGGAATAGATTTCGCAATGTGTAACTTCAATAACAAATAGGCGAGATGGCAAAGAGTGAAGAACGCATTGACAAGTGGATGTGGGCCACACGTATTTTCAAGACCCGCACCATATCGACCGATGCATGCAAGAAAGGACGAGTTATGGTAGGTGATACAACTGTAAAACCGTCACGCACTATAAAACCCGGCGATGTGATAAAGGTGAGGAAACCTCCGGTCACTTATTCATTCCTTGTAAAGGCTCTCACCGAGAACCGACTTGGCGCGAAGCTCGTGCCCGACTATCTTGAGAACATAACTCCTCAATCGGAACTTGACCTGCTTGAGGTAGTTAAGATAAGCGGATTCATAGACCGTCGCAAGGGCCTCGGCCGTCCCACCAAGAGAGAGGGCCGTGAGCTGTCGCGCTTCAAGGAAGACGCACTCAACGACGGCTGGGACTTTGACTTCGACTTCGATGATGACGACGAAGACGTATAATCCGCAAATCCAAAAATCCGGAGAAACCAAAACGAAAGGTTCAAAATCCGGCAAAAATCCGGAGAAATCACAATTCCAAGCGGTTATTGAAATATAAATCGCGCAACATCGGAATGATAAAAAAGAGCATCGGAAGCAAGCAAATCCGATGCTCTTTTTTTGCATATAGATCACGCAACATTATAAAGCATTATGTCCGTGTAATGGGAATTATAGTTCATTGATGCGTTGAATTCCTTCCGTGTGGCTCCGATGAAGGGATTGCCGATTTCTTTATTCTTGTCGAGCCAGTCGCATAATTCAATGATCGATGACTTGTTGGAGGTGAAATATACATATCTGTGACCGACAAGAACCTTGAGCACATCAAGGTAGTCAGACAGTTTCCAGTACATGTTATACGTTCCGACATCGGTGCTGAGATACGGCGGGTCAACAAGGAACACCACATCATCCCGGTCACGGTACTTCTCAAACAGCACCTTGTAATCGCATGAAACAATCGTGAGCCCTTCAAGATAATCTGAAGCAGCAGGATAGTCAGACTGTCGGATATTGTTATAAAGAGCCTCCTTCTTCATCTCCGGAATACTAAGTTTGTATTTCATGGAGAACATGATCGCCGAAGATATAGTAATGAAGTCTATGTACCCGTGTGTTCGTTCCTCCTGTTCTAACCTGACGAATACTTCGTCACGCATTGTTCCTTTTATACAACCGTGTTTTGGAACTCCTCGTACAATATTCCGCAGATCCACCAGAAGGGCATTGGTACGCGGTATGTTTTCAATCCGGCGTCGGTAATTGTCAAAATCGTTATATACCACGGTAGCGTCCGGGCATTGTCGTTTGGTTATATGGGACAGCAGCCCGGAACCGCCGAACAGGTCCACAAACACCTTCGCATCCTTAACCTCGCCAAGAACCTTGATATATTCTTTGGCGAACATGCGCTTTTGGCCGACGAACGGCAGGGGCGCAGATAAATATTCCTTTTTCATCTTGTTTCTTGTTTTTTCGGTTGCAAAGATCGCAATAATCAGGATAACAAAGCAGCGGGTCCACAGTCAAGGTACTGCAAATCCGCTGCATTGGAACAGTGTTATAACGCTGTTCGTCACACGTTCAAATCGAACTTTACACCCTCTTCACCGGCAAGCAGACGGCGGGTGCGTTCCTCGTTGTTTTCGTATATATGAACATTACCCAAATTAAGGGTGATAGACTTCAGGGGCAAGTCAATCTGACGTGACATAAGGTATAAGTGGTACAGGTCGGCAGGGAGACCCAGATTGGCGTCGGAACTCCGCTGGTACGCTGTCATAACCAGCTCACCGCCTTCTATCTGGAACTGCACCAGACTGAGGCACGGAGCCTGATTGCTCTCTGCATCCGTGGAACCGAGGAACAGCACATAGTTCTTGCTGTTGCGCTTCTCCCTGTTGATCTTGGCGATAAGCGGGGGCAGTTTCTCAAAATAAGTGGGGTAACTGTTGACAAGGGTCTGGCCGCAATAGTCCCACCAGTTTATGCCCGCCTCCCGGTAACGCTCCACCGAACGCTCGCCGCTCATGAAGAGCGACAGTTCCGTTTTCAGTTTCTTACGGGCTATGCCGTGCCCCTCGAATATATCGAGCAGGTCACCCGGCAAAAGCGAAAGCCTCTCGTTGAGCAGGTAGATGATACCGCCCTTCCGGTTCTCCTGACGTCTGCCGTCAGTGAGAATCCTGTTCAGAATGTGATGATATTTGTTCATAGCCTGTGACATTATGGGTTATGGCGCAAATATACCACGTCTGAGCGCGTATTATACCGGTCCGGGCATCATCTATACTGCACGGGGTATGCAGTCGTTCTGGAAGCGTTTAATCAACGAATAGACCTTGCGCTCGCTTACGGCATACTTCTCGGCAAGCAGCACAACTATATAAGACACCTTCTCGCCATCGGCAAGCATACGGGAATAATCGGCATACAAGTCGATATAACGGGTATCCTCAAGCCTCACCCCGGAGGCATAGAGCCGGTTTAACAGCTCTCTATGGAAATTTAATATCTCAAATATCTTCATTTTACGCAATTATTTGTAATTTTGCAGCACTCTTACCTACATAACAAAAAAACGACGTACCGCAGCAGAGGGTATCTTGCCCCCGGCTGTGCGGTACGTCGCATTTTGTTAGTATGTAGGTAAGAGGACTACTAACAGGCCGGGGGCTTTTATTATGCCCGCCCCCGAACAAAGGCACTACTCCCCTACTCCAGCCAGCGGTCAACCGTGGCAATTGCAGCGGTACGGAACGCACTGAAAGCCTTCCATTCAGCCTCGTAGTCTGCGGACTTGGTTATTCCCGCATCCCTTAGAACCTCTATCTGGTGGGTCTTTATGGCATCCTCCTCCGTCTGGCTGTAACGGCTGCGGATTATCCCGTTTATAAGGCTGTCACGGCTCATGTCGGTGGCCGCTATCAATGTGCCACCGTCGGGTTCGGTACCTGTGTAGGCGTAGCCGGTTACGGGTTCCGGAGCTTCCTCCCCGTCCCTGACCTCCGGCACATAACCGTCTATGACCTCCTCATTGAGGTAAGCCATATACCGGTTGTCATCATATTTGACGAGCGTCTTGCGCTCTGTATAGATTGCTCTTTTCATTGTCACGTGAATTTATAAAATTTCTTGTTCATCTTGTTGACCTGCTCCATCACCACAGTGGGGCATGGCAGATCCTCCTTGCTAAAATCCTTGTCGGCTTGGTCGATCATGATTGCGGAGCCCGTGTAGGAGTAGTATTCGGCATCTTTCCCAGTGGGATTGCCGTCCTTGTCTTTCTCCTTCTCAAAGGTGTAGCTCTCCTGCTCCTCGCCGTCCACCGCCGTTTGAACGGCGGTTTGCAGAATGCGCTTGTAACGGATTACAAGGCACTTCTTGGGGCGTGTTTTGCGCTCTTGTCTCACAACCCCGTCACTGCCGGTGACTTCGGCAAAGTAATCTTCGGTTTCCACCTTGCTGTCCTCTATGGCATAGTCGAGCAGCATTATCTTGAAGTTATCTTCCTGCGCCGGATCTTTACAGACAATATCCACGAACGGGCGCTTCTGATCGTATCTCATACCTTTGAACGGTATGTTGGCACGACGGTTCTTTATGACCTTTCCAAGTCGTTTTTCCATGTTTATATCGAGTTTTCTTAATAAGTTGTTCGCATTGGCGTGGGTGGCGAACCCTATCCGGCTGGCGCACTGCAGCCGGGTTTCCTCCGGGGTCAGCCCCTTCTTCTTGCATTTGGCCACCTGACGGCAAAGGGCTTTCTTGTTGCGCTTGCGCAGGGCGCGGTGCGTGTGGAACGACACATAGCCGCACACGTCGATACCGCCGCTCCATACAGGGCGAACATTCCAGCCCTTGTTTACCTGTATCAGATAGTCCCGGGCTAATACCATGATGCACATTTCAGTGACGAGATGAAGGAACACCTTGTCACGGTGCAACATCACAATATTGTCAGCAAAACGAAAGTATTTTACCGGCTCCCTTACATAGCGGTCAAACTTGCCTGCCATGTAAGCCACTCCCCTGCCCAGCTCCTCTGCCTGCGCCTGTGTCCGGCATGTCATAAGGCTGTCGGTGACGTAGCGCTCGCGCCAGTAGGCGAGTTTTTCGGGATCTCCGGCTATGCCGAACACCCCGACCGCATCATGGTCGAACTTGGCTAAAAAGAAGTTGGCGAGTATCTGGGATATTTTCAGACCAAGCGGCAGACCCTGCCGGAAACTGTCGATAAACTCGTCCAAGTGTCGGAGCAGTTTAGGGTCTTTGATTTTACTCCTTACCCGGTCTTTCATCAAAAAATGGGCTATGTTCGGGAAAAAGTGGTGGGCGTCAAGCTGAACGAAATACCAAGTGCCATAAGGGTCTGCATAAAGCTCCCTCCTTAAAAGGTTGATGAAGTCATGCGTCCCCCTCCCTTTGACGCATGAGCATGAACGGCGTATGAAGGTATCGGTAAACAGATTCTCGGTCTGGAGTAACGGTGCCCACTGCCGGACATGGTCCCTCACAGGAAGTTTGCTAACTATCCTGCGCTTGGGCTCGTATATCACCTCGTCCTGATAGTCGGAGGTGTGCCCGGTGCCGTCCCGGTATTCGGCCAGAAGTTCCATGAGGTTGGCTTCGAGGTCTGCCGCGAAACGCCGCACGTTATCGCGGTGTTCCTTGTTATCGGCAAATCCCCGGAATGCCGCCTCATAGTTCTCGATGGTCTCGATCCGAGGAGATATATATCCTCTTCGTTTCATGTGGGTGTCCCTGTGTCATTGGTGTCTGATTGTGTCTTTGGTGTATTGCAGGGCTTGGTCTGCAATTCTTCCGGCTTCGTTGCTGTCGGCCGGGATAAACCCGTCTACCGGCACTGCCCGCCTGTCGTTTGTTTTTCACCGTGGGGTGAGGCCCCGTCGCTCCGCTTCATCTTACATTGTTGAGGGGAGAGCCGATGTTCGCATTGGCATTCGTGACAGCGTTGTTCACATTGACCGCACCACAGCCCGCAGGGCCACCATTGTTCGTATTGGCACCACGGAAGACAGCACGGAAGCCCGAAACGGCTCATGAGCGACTGGCAGCCCTGAATAAATCGCCGCAAATTTAATGATTTTTTTGCTTATAAGACCCGATATAACATGGAAATATGTCAAAGTACGCTTTGCCCCGGACTACGGGTGTCGGCCTGCGTCCGACACGGGGCTCCCTACGGTCGCCGGGTACTTTGCCTTCGGCGTGTGCCGGGATCACTCCGTACCCGCCGAAAACTCCGGACCCTTGGGCCTCCTGACCACCTCAGACCACCGCGTAATACTCCGGCACCAAAGGGAACTCCTCTGCGAATTCGCAGAGGGGAGAGCCGAGGTCCGCATAGGCAGCCGTGACAGCGTAGTGCACATAGACCGCACCACAGCCCGCAGGGCCACCATGGTACGCAGCGGCACCACGGAAGACAGCACGGAAGCCCGAAACGATATTACTGCCATTCCAATAATGGTCACACTGGTAAGTAGACTCGCTACCTCCCACCTCAGTGGGCCACATCTCTAAACCGTCATAGCTCATGCGCTTGATCCAGCCGCCGGAATAGGTCGGGGCGGTGGACTTCAACACCATGCCGGCAGTGGAACCGTAGGTATAGGTGCCGTAGATGCTCGGTGTGACCCAATGCTTCATGGTCTTGTCGGCGTTGGCTTCGGCAAGCTCATCCTCGCTGATGCGCCAAATGTAACCGAAAAAGTTTTTAAGCCCGAAAAAGACCGGGACTTTGGCGGTAAATGCGGTCGTGCCATCGGCCTTGACCACCGGGATCTCTTTCACCCCGAGACCGTCTGCCATATCGACACCTGCGCTCATGTGCAGGATAGGATTGTTACCGTTGTGGTTGCTCCAGCTGGTCCAATCCCAGTTGGTCACACCGGTGCCGAAACCTCCCTGATAAAGTCCGTTGGCATCCTTGTTGTTGAGCGCTGCCTGTACATTGCGAGTGCCCATAATGATTTCAATCAAAATCTTCACCACTGCCGCGCCACGCATGGTTCCCGCAAGCCAGCCGGTGCCGTTCTTGTGGGCCGCAGCGGCAAACTGGGCGGTAGTGCGGTTAGTGGCGCAATGCCCCAACAGAGAATTGTATTTGCCGTCATAGTTTGCGTTGTTATTTCCACCACGATAGCGCACATCATCATTGATATAACTGACAAGGGTATCAGTGGTACGGTCAAGTGCCGCAAGGCCGGTAGCGCATATAGAGCCTACCGGGATGCGGTAGTTGTACTGCCCTTTGATCGGGTACAGGCTGACCGCCTCGTATTCGAGGTTGCCCTGCGTCCACCGGGCGAAATAGAAGGGTTTGCCCCAGCCCCATTGGTAATGGCCCATTGAGCCGTCAAGTTTGGCGGTCTCACCGTTGGCGAAGCGGTAGTGGTTCGTGGGATCGAGCTTGCGCCGGCTGTGGTCGTTCTTGACAAGGTAGCCGCCAAGTTCCAATATGTCTTTGAAGTTCTTGAGCATCTCAAGGCTGCCGCAATAGGTGGCGGCCGTGGGTGTAGCGAGATCCGTGCGCCATACACGGCCGCACCACGGGGCGTTGGCCATATCGACCGCCGCTGTCAGGTCCATGCACTGGCTGGCGCCGCTCTTGGTGTCGAATACCTCTATCTTCTTGTCGGTTGCGTCCATAGACGCTGCCGGCAGGTCGTCTATCTGCTCACCGTTCTTATATGCGTCAAGCATACTCAGAAGGTCTGCTTCCTGTTGTGCTGTTAATGCCATTTTAATTCCGTTTTAATGGTGTCCTAATTATGTTTTATACTGTTCTCATTCTCATTGAGCGCCGAATCTTCCCGGAACTTGTCAACCGCATCCTCGGAGGTCGTACCGTGACGCTCACCTCTTTCCATAAGTCCGTATTACCCGGCGGTATCACGTAGAACATGGTAGTGCCGGTGCCGGTGACTGTCAGCTTGCCGGACGGGTCAACCTTGAGGCTGTTCCCCTCCTCCCTTTGATAAAGGATGTTCTGCATGACATACCCCGGAAACAACCGGGCATCGATGCGCTGCGCCTTTTTGTTTTTGGTGGAGATCGTGGCCGGGGCTGACACATTGAGTATCGCCGGGGCGGCCGCCGACTCACCGGATATGGCTTTCATCAACGCCTCGAGCTCGACAATCTTCTCCCCTGCTGTCTGTGCTGCAGCGTTGGCCGAGGCACCGGCGTTCTGGGTCTCGCTTTTGAGGGTGGAGAGGTTCTGCGCCTCCGTATTGGCATTGGTGGCGGCACGGTTCGCCGCGAGCGTGGCCGCCTCGGCATTGCCCTTGGCGGTGTTCAACTCGGCAATTTTGGCCGCGACATCGGTCTGACGCTTCGTCTCGTTGCTCTGGCGGGTGGCCTCCTGAGTCTTGCGGGCCGCTTCGGCGGTCTGACGGGCCGACTCCTGATTTTGACGGGTCTGCTCGTTGGCTTGACGGGCGGCCTCGTTCTGCTCAAGTTCCTTGCGCTTGTTGTCGGCATTCGTGGCGGCAGCGTTGGCTTTGGCCGTGGCCGCCTGTGCCGCCGCTTTCTCGGCGCTTATGTCCGTGATGGCGGTGGTAACACGGTTGGCGGCGGCATTGGCGTTGTCGGCGGCTGTATTCGCTTTGGCCGTGGCCTGCTGGCAAGCGGCAATTTTCACATCGACATCCTTTGTAAGCAGTTTCAAAGGGGCGAGGACGTTCTTTTCTACTCCGCCCAAGGAATAGCGGGCAGGAAGCGCGGTGATGCCTTCAAGGCTCGTGGCCACCTCGATGCGGTCCACCGCCGTTCCATGAGTGCGCAGGTATTCCAAAAACACCGGCGCAAGCTGGGCACAGAACGCCTCAAGCTCCATCTGCGGGGTCTGTATCTGTCCCATGGCCCCGCGTATTAGTCGTTGAGCATCTCGGTGATGCAGCCGGGGACCGCATTGTACACTGCCACCACTTCCCCGTCGGTAAGCCCGGTATAGGGCTTGATGGAGGTGATGAGGTAGTTGCCGGTAGTCTCAAAGCTGACACTGCCGACATCGGTGCTGTCCTTTTTTATCGTGCCGCTGATGGTGGTGTTGCCGCCGGTCACAATCTTTGTGAAGTTGATTTCTACGCCATCGGTCACTTTTTCAGGCGCGTAGTTGGTGGTTGAGTTTTCTGCTTTCTTTTCCATGTTTCATTATTTTTTAATGGTTAGACGTTGTTCTCGATTATGTCGGCCACTTGACCGTAGGCACCGCACGAGTATGACTCTGCAGCAATCTCTTTCAGAAGCGTGCCCTCTTCGGTGGTCAGTTCCACTTCACCGGGGCTACCCGCTATTTTCTGACAGATTTTGTGCAACGCGTACTTCTTGTCGGGTGGCAGCGGTACGCCCCCCATGCTGTTGAGGTTGAAGATCACCATGCACAGGGACTCGGCTATATTGGTCGCCTTGCCGGTCTTGTCGTTGACCACCTCGTTGCCGAAGCAGTCCTTGAAGGTCTTGTCAAAATTCACTTTCATGATTCTTAATTGTTTTTAGGTTGTTCATTAATTCAATTACCATTCCCTCGGGAACTTATGCTGGACCCATGCACCGTAATAGGTCACGTTGTTTATTGTCACACGTATCTCACGGTGGTATATCAGGCACATCGCGTCGCCGCAGCTGTTCAATGTCAAAGGGCTGGAGGGCGTTGCATAGCTCTCGTTGTCATAAATGATATAGCTACGCCCGGATTTGACCTCCCATTTGAGCGTCGAGGAGTTAAATTCACGACGGTAGCTCCCCCCCGGTATCACACGGACATAGTTGCCGTTATTAGTACCGCGCTTGATAAAGAGTACATGACCGTTATCGTAGGGCTGCATGTCAGGCAGTGTCAGCTTCACTTCCCGGGTCTTGCTTTGGTAGGCGACTGCGGTGCCGTTCGTTTCCGTTGCCTTGGCGCGCCAGTTGAAATGCGTGGAGACATATACGCTGTTGACGTCACGGCCGATAGTCACGCTCATGACCGTGGGGACGGTGGGCTGGGTGATACTGTCGTGTCCTATCACCTCGGTTTTCAAGGCGAGACCGGAAACATATCCGCCGCTTATGGCGATGGCGCTGTTGTCGGCGGCTCCGCGGGCACCGACAAGAAGCGCATAATTATGGCCGAGACCCCACCAGTCCGACTCGTCATAGTTCTCAAAACGAGCCACGCCCCGCGCGCCGGAAGAACCCGGGAGGATGTTGCCACCTATCCCGGCAAAACACTTGTGGGGGTTGTTGCGGAAGATGATATAAGCATCATTCGTGAATGTACCGTCATCATTGCGGTTGGTCAGACCGTTGCCGCCTACGACAAAACCTCCAATGTGCGTGGTGCCGTTGACCTCCACACGGAAGGAGTTGTTCATCGTCACCATGCCGTTGAAGTTAATTTTCGAGGCGCTGATAGTGACAGACTCGGCGCTTTGGTTGATCGCCGAAATGACCCCGTCCTTTTCAACACGCATGGCTATCTGGGTGGAGTGCACGTTGATGCTCGCCTCTGCCGTGTTGACACGTCCGGTAAGGGCGTCCACGGTCGTTTTGGTGGCGTATATCTGACTGGCATAGGCTGTCGTCACAAGCCCGCTCGTATTGGTAAGCCTGCCGGAAGAGTCAAAGCTTCCCACCACCGTGCTGATCTTGTCCTTGTTCTGCAGTATGTAGCTTGCGGCGTCCTGCTGGTCGGTTATGTCCTCCCACTTGTTAATGTTGTCATATCCGATATAACGGTAGGTATGGCCATCGGAGGTGTTGTGCCATGTGGCACCCACATTCTTATGCTCCTGACCGGATGGCCACGAATTCCAAGGATTATTCGCCTGATTGTACACCTTGGCGTCACCCGCACTGTTGGCTATGGCGGCAACCGCCTCTATCCTCGCTTTGGCGGTGTCGAGGTCGCCCTGCACTCCGGCGACTACCGAACTGATGGAGTCCGTCTTGATGCGCAATGCCGATATGGCACTCTCATTGGCACTTATCCGGGTGGCGTAGTTGGTGATGCTGCCCTCGGCGGCATCAAGCCTTATGCCGAGGTTGGTGACCGTGCCGTTGAGCTTGTCGTATTTGTCGGCATATATCCTTATCTGCTCCTCGGCTGCGTCAAGGTCAATACCGAGCTGCGTCACTGTGCCCTTTAGGTTGTTGATGTTGGTGCCGAGCAGACGGATATTGCCGGCGGTTTGGATTATCTGCGTTGATACCTCTTTTTTGAAGTCATCAAGGGGCTTGTCGGTCACGGATAATATCGACACGTACATATCGCCGGTGTACTGTAGCACAAAGTCACCCTTACCGTCCCATGTGCCCTGCCATTGAAGATCCTGCCATTCCATCGATGCGGTAACGGGCACTGCCGCCGGAACCGGGAGGGAACCGGGTTCCGAGGTCGCGCCGCTCATGCCGACGGTCAGGGTACCATCGGTTCGGGCAAGGAAACGGATGCCCATATACAGGGTGTCCTTGACATCGACCCATTGGTCGGTCATGTCGTTGTGCGTGGGCGGTACATACTCCTTGTGGGTGCCGGGCTTGCGGATCAATGCGTTCGCCTGACGGATTGAGCTCTTTTTCAGATGCAATACATTGCGACCGTCCAGATGCTCTATGCCGGCGATCCTTCCGTCGGCTATATAGGTGTTGCCGTTCATAAGCAACGCCTCGCCGTTGGAGGTTATGACCTTGCCGTCATCCTGCACGGTCCAGCCGTCCATGGTTTCGTCAAATGTGGCGTTACGCAGGTAGTTGTCATCCTCGGTAAGTTCATAACGCAGGTTGCTGTATCGCGTTGCGAACATCGCCTTGAGCATCTCTATCTTCGCGTCGATGCTCTCCCCAGTACGGCGCAACCGGAAGTCGCCCACGGCATACAGGTTGGTCAACAGTTCGCCGAAACCGTCAAGCCATCCGAAAAGGTGATGGTGTATACCTTTCAGGTTGCCGAGCCTACCCTTCAGATAGTTGTCGGGGTCGGTTTTCATGCCGTACACGATATCCATGTACGGGGTGGCGGTGCCTACCGTGATAATCTGGATCAGTCCCTTTCTGTCCGCATCGGTGGCATTGTCAACACGGGTGAATGTGTCGCCTTTGGATATGACATCGACTGCCGGTCTGCCGTCTGCCGATACAAAGTTTTTGAACTCCACCCAGTCAAGGCGGTTCTCTCCGTCCGACCGGCTTCCGCAGCCGGCATCGGTTATGATCAGCTCGTAATGCTTGGTGATATAATGGCCGTTCTCTTGCGAGGGCATGCCATTGTATTGTTGCACCATGATATAGTCGTCCGCACGGAAAGGGTTGTAAAACTTGCCGTCACGGGTATTGAGATAGACGCGCCCGGTAGCCGGGTCGTAATGGTCCACCTCCATCATGCCGGTAAAGATACGGTTGTCGTTCTCTCCCAACAGCTGTGATATCACCATGGTAAAAACACGGAGGGTGCCGCGTATCACTATGTCATCGAACTCGCCGGTATATTTCGTTTCGGGCACGCCGAGGACGTTCAGGACTTCGCGCTTGAATATCGCCCACCCCTTGCCTCCTATGAAGCCGGAGATGAAGTCCTCGCTTGACAGCTGCCCCCGGAATTCAGACGCACCGTTGACCTGCAACTGCGCAAGGGTGGCCTTGAGCCGGGTGAGCAGCTCACCGAACACAGCGTTGCCGTCGGCATCGACTTTCGCGCCGCTCAATCCCTCCTTGTAGGTGCCTACTTCGAGTCCGGCAAGGAACTTGATCAGACCCGCCGCCTCGTCGTCGTGAAGCCGTGACAGTGCCCGCTTGGCTATCTCCTTTATCGTGCGCAAAGCGCTCATGAGGTTGTTATCGGTCAAAGGCGTGCCGTCCCCGGTTTTGACTATATCCGGCAAATTGCCCCGTGACAGTTGCACGTAGGCCTTCACCTCGTCGATATTGCCCTTTATCTTGTCAAGAGCACCGGTGGAAAGCGCGTCGCTGATCTCGAGGTCCATCTGCGACGGAAGGTTGATCTTGCGGGTTATCTTCGTTATGCGGCTGTCCTTGTAACCGGTCTCCGGGAAATAATCGGAACTCTCAAGCCGGACACGCTGCCCCACATGAAGCTCGAGCTTGCGCCGCTCAATCTCTATATAGTCCGTCGGGGCCTTGAAACAGGACACATCGACACAGTGCCGGCGATTGTACTCATGCACGGCATCAAGGTATTCGGCCTCGGCAAGCGCGTAATACTCATCCGGCATACGCATGTTCCATGGTATGTAACGGTCTCCCGGCTTGGGAACAAGCACACCGCCCGGCAACTGTCCGGAGCCGGTAAACTGGGTGATTATCTCGAACTCCCGGGTATCACTGTCAAAATTGATTTCAAAATAGTGGGTGCCGTTGTCATCGCTTCCCAGTCCGGCAAGCTCACTACCCTCTTGGAATGTCACACGTTTTACCAATGTGCCGAGGTCATAATTATTGGGATCGAAAGGCAGATTATTGTCTATGAAATAATATACCGTGAATTTGTCGCCGTCATCATTGGTGCGTTCTTCGCTGCGTACGCTGCTTACCGTTCCGGTATAGCGCGGGAATATGCCTGCAAAGGCGTTCTCCTCGTAATGATGGATAATGCCATACTTGTCGGTGTTGACATCCACATACTGCGCTCCTCCGGGCAACTGCAGCCGACTGTGACCGTATTTCGCCGGATCTATGTTTTTCGACGATCCTGTGGGGAACAGGCGCGTATAGACCTTTGCGTTGTCTGCCACATCGGGCTGTATCTTCGTCAGACCGTTCCGGTAGCCGAGAGTGACGCGTTCCCCATGTTCACAACGGCACAGGTTGACGGTGGTGCCCTCTATCCAGTATTCAGTGCCGGCTGCATCAGCCACCGCCTTGAGCCCCTCGTCGCAATATTTGCCGTGGTAGTCCACAACGATATTGTCGCCGGCTTCAACGGTACCGACCTTCCAGTCATTGGTCCCGAAACCGGCATTGATGGATTTCACGATGAGCGCCACATGCTCCCGGGGCGGGGCTGTCAGCGTGAACACCGGCTCATTGCCCCCGTCTGTGGTGTTGAGGACAAGGAACCGGGAGATCAGGTTCTCCAGCCCGTAGAGCTTCAACGAGTACTCCCACTCGACTGTGGATTTCTGTACCGGACGGTATTTCTCGGTCAGCCAGTAGCGCCGCCACATGAAGTCAGCATAATCGTTCACGCCAAGCGACACACGTTCCGGAAGGATGAAGGAAACATTCAGAACATTGCCCGCCTGTATCTCCTCCGCCTGTGTGCTGTTGTCCCTCGGTTCCACCGTGAGCTTCAGCCTGCCGTCGCTTGAATATATTTTAAGTTCCATTAGAATATCGTTTTAATGCAGTCAGAATTCGGGGTTCGGCTCACGGAATTTGACCGTGAAACGCGCCGCCACCATGCCGCCGCCTATATCTTCCAGATGCTCGTAGTCCGAGCAGTCCTTGTAATAGACACGGTAGGTACGGCCAAGTTCCGGGACTCTCATGTCAAGCCAGCCGTCGGTGCCTTCTTTCAGGAATGACACGAATGCGTCCCGCCTTGCGATGAAGGACGCCTTGTCGGCAGCCGCGACCGCAAACTTCAACGCTATGTCGCGGGGTTCCCATTTCTGCACGAGCTTTTCGGTCAGCTTCTCGCCGTCCTGCTCCCGGAAGCTGACCGCGACATGGCTTTTCGTCGCCGGCGGTTTCTGGAGGGCGGAGTAATTCTTGGTGTCGCCCTCCTTCTCCTCCGTGAGCCATGCGCCGAAGTCACTCCAGACATCGCGCCCGTTTATATAAAGCAGCCCGTTCATTATATCGGTCATAGTGATCTCAGTTTTATTCCGTTCGTACGCAGTTCATGTATATCTTCGGCCATCTCCGGCAACGACTCGACATTTTCCAGAATTTTGCCTATGGTGTCGCACAACTGCCCGAACGTGTCCATGAAACCGTCAAGGGTCTCATCGATGGAAGCTGCGTGCATCTGGACGCTCGTGAACAGGCCCTCAAGCTTGGTGCCCTGCTCCTGACTCATCGCGGTATATACGCCGGCCCGGGCGCTCTGGGAGCCTCCCGCGGTGTCACCGTCGTTTTTCCATAGGTCAAAGCCCATGGCGGCCGCTTTCTCCTTCCATGCCTCCATCCATGCCTGTGCGGCATCCACGTTCTTGCCGATATTGTCATAGAAGCTGTCGATTACGCCCATGGCATCGTTGGCTATGGCCTCCTCGCTTTTGCCGCTACCGTAGACGCTTTTCAGTTTTTCCTGAAGATCCGCGAACTTGTCGGCAAAGAACAGCGAATAGGCTATCTGCTCCCCGAGGTTCTCGAGGACTCCGGCGGCATTGGCCGCAAAGTTTTCCAGAGCCGTGCCGCTACCTTGCAACGCCGAGGTGACAGCGTCCATGATCCCGGAGCCCAGACTGCCGAACGTTTCGGTCAGGTAGTTTTCAAGCGACTCCTCGGCCTCGTCCATCGCGTCTTTAAGCTCTATGAGGTTCTCAAGGTAACTGCGGGTCTCATCGCTCATTTTCCGGGTGTCGAGTATCACGCGAAGCATCTCGGTGTCAAGCTCGCCGTTGGCCTTGATAAGTTCGGGGTATACGCTCAGTATGGAACTGTACAGGTCCTTGCCTTTACCCCACCCGAACAGGCCGGTCTTTTTATGCCCGGTGACAATCTGGGCGTTGTAAAGGGCTCCGAACCCCGCGTTGTATGCGTCAAGACGCTTGCGGAATGTACCCCCGGCATCATTTGTCAGGCGCTCCCAGAAGTTCTGCTTCGGAGCATCACCCTGCAGTTCCTCCTTGAACTGTGCCAATGCCTGACGGTAAACCTCTATGGCATTGGCCGCCTTGGCCGCCTGCTTCTCACCGAAAATACTCTCGGCATCCTTCATCAACAGGTTCTGCTGCAGAAGCAGGAGATTATACTGGCGTTGGAAATCGAGCTTGGCACGCTCTATCTCTTTCAGGGCTTCTCTGTGGCGGGCTTCCGCAGCAAACGCCGAGGTCAGGAACTTAATCCCCTCCCCTACGGCTGCGCCTATGCCTCCGACAATGCCACCCTGCGCAAATCCCTGCCCTATGTTTGATACGGCACCCATCACCTGCTGAACGCCATTCACGGCATCGGAAATCTCACTTTCGCCGAGTTGCTCGAGCATGGCGCCCAGTTCCGCTCCGGCTTCCTGCGCCGCACTGGCTATGGTACCGATCGACCCGGCTATCTCTTTGGCTCCTCCGGCTCCACGCAATCCGGATATACCGGTTTTGAATGTCTGGAATATCCGCTCCCATTTGTTGGTGGCGCCCTTGCCACCTCCGAGCAGTTTGTCAAGCGCCTTTTTAAGTTTGTCAAGTTCTGCCGGGCTTGCTTCAATATTCTTGAGCTGCTCATCGCTAATGAAGGTAAGCCCATCCGCTGTGCCTTTCCCGTTCAGGTAGTCCCGGAGCTTCCGGGCCTGCGCGATAAGCCCCTGCAAGGCGTCAAGGCTCATGCTTGAGTAATCACCGAAGAGATTGCGCAAAAAATCATTGTCCTGCGCCATACTCCGGGCTTCCTCGTCATTTATCGCCTGAATGCCCTGACGCACTTTTTCCCGGGCGACATCTATTGCCCGATCTATCTCATCGCCGTTCTCTGCGGTACGTGCCGCCTCAAGAGCCGCTATGTCGGCATCGCCCTGACGCTTGATAGCCGAGCGTTGCGCCTCGTAGTCCTGATATTTGCCTAACAGTGCCTGCAGCTCATCCTCGCGCTTCTTCTGTCTGTCGGCAGCATCCTTGTTTTCCCGGGCTGTAATTTCTGCCGTAGTGGCGTCATATATCTGCGCCGCAAGAGTGCGTTGGGTGGCGGCCTGCGCATGGATATTGGCAAGCTGCTCGGGTGTCACCTTCTCGCCGGCTTCCTTGAGTTTCCGGTATAGTTCCACCCTTTGCTGCTCCTCGGTGGTGATACGTTCTTTTTCCCGCTCGAAATTCAAAAGAGCCTCGGCGCGTTCTTTCTCGTAGCCTTCCCGTATAATGTCTATGCGGCGGTCCTCAATCCTACGGGCTGCCTCGAACTCCATTTCGGCAAGGGTGTTCTTTGGCTTGGCGTTTTCCGTGGAACCGCCGGGTCCCTCGGGGGCCACGAACCCGCCGATATGCGATTTTTTACGTAATTCTTCCATCTGACGCTGCAGTTCCTCTGCCTCGGCAAGGCTCGCGCGCCGTTTGTCCGTGGCTTCCTTTAGGGCCTTGTTATATGCCAGTTCTGCCGGGTCGCTGCCGTAATGCCCTTTTTTACCGCCTCCGAAAAACATATAGGCCTTGCCGCCCACGCCCCAGAAAGGGCGGTAATGTTCCACTCCGTTAGCCTCTATGCCGGCTACCTCCTCATCGGCTTTCACAGCCTTGTCGACCAACGCCTGCGCCTTGGCCTGCAGGAAAAGCATCTGCACATAGTCCTCCCCTTTCCGGATCAGGACATCGTACCATTCAGCGATGGTGTTGTAATAACCGAAACTCTCGCCGTATTTGCGGTTAAGCTCTTCTACCTTCACACGCTCCTGCTCCTTGGTGCCGGTAAATTCCTTCAGTGTCCGGGCGGTACTGTCAATCTCAAACCGGGTCTTGACCATCCGGGCACGGCCGGAACTTTCTATCTCCACAAGTTCACGGGCCTTCTCCGCCGCTTTCTCCTGCGCGTCGGAGTATTTGTTCCACGCTACGACAAGACCGGTCACGACAAGCGACAAGCCCAATGTAAGCGTTGCCATAAGCGCGGTGGCTGCCGCATTCGATATGCCGAGGGACACCGCGAGCCTTGTATTGGCCGCGGTCAAAAGATCCTTGGCTTTCCGTACTGTGACAAGCCGGAAAGCGGAGTCCTTGTTGAGCGTGTTGAACACCTGCTGTAGCCCCATGGTGATTGCCATGACGCTCTGCACCCGCGTCTGTATCTTTATCAGGTCCTCGTTCTCGGAGGCGAAGGTCCCCATTATGCCGGTGGCTACGGTAAGCAGCCCGGAAAGGCCGTCGGCACCGCTCATCACGCCTTGCAGCCCGGCATCGTCATGCGCAAGGATATTGGTCTGTGTACGGAGGTCCCCGATTGTGTCAGACAAGGTGGCCGCCTCGGAAGCCATCTCCTGATACTCACGGGTGTTCTGCTTGCCCTCGAGACGCATCCGTGCCATGGCGTCCAGAAGCTCGCGAAGTTCCATGGAAAGGCGCTTGGTGGAGGCGGCCGTCTTTTGATGTTCCTCTTCCAATGAGGCAAGGATAAGCTTGTCCTCGGCAAGGGCCTTCGTGCAGGCCTCTATCTCGGCGCGCATCTCCATCTGGGCCTTGCCGGGGCCCAGCCGGTCATACTGTTTCTTAAGCTCCTTGAGACAGTTTTCCACATACCGGATCTGCTCCTTCTGGGCGGCGATGCGCTCGGTGATGCCCTCGGCAACCTTTTCTGCCTTGTCGCCCAAGGACTCGGCCGACTGCCCGGCCTTGTCAAGTCCGGGAGTCAGCTTGTCACGCATGAGGAATTCTATCTCGACTGGTTTCATCTGTCCTTACTGGTTCTGTTGTAATCTTGTTTGAAAAAATCCGGCGGTGCTTTTAGGCTTCCCGCCCTTGCCCTGCCCACCGCTTTTGCCTTTGCGCCGGCTCTCATAATGAGGGGCGTCGGCAAGCATCATGCGCAGGGTCTGGTAATTCACTTTCCACATGATGTGGTCACGGCTCCAGCCGGTGGCGGCGGCTATCTGCCAGACAATACCGAAGGGGCTATGGCTCCCGACATACTCGGTGGTTAACTCCCCTTCCTTTTTTGGCTCGTCCTCGGTGCCAGAGGGTTCACCCGCTCGACCGATCCGATAATGTCCATAAAAGACTTGGTGCCAAGCAGCGTGATGAAGCGCATGTTCGCGCCCTGCACCCAAAGGTCATCCACCAGCCACCGCAGCATCCATGCCACAACAGGGGTGAGAAGCCATCCTGACAGTTTCCCCCTGCATATCGTAAGCG
The DNA here is from genome assembly GCF_004793735.1 of Muribaculum sp. NM65_B17. NCBI lineage: Bacteria > Pseudomonadati > Bacteroidota > Bacteroidia > Bacteroidales > Muribaculaceae > Muribaculum > Muribaculum sp. NM65_B17. The sequence goes on along the minus strand of NZ_SRYY01000007.1, from coordinate 8,760 downwards.
CCACCATCTTGCTGACCCGGCCCCCGTGAAGCGCCATGTAGGCAAGCTCCTCATGCTTGTTGAAACGCGCCATCTCCTCATGGGTGACACCTGTTTCAAGATAAAGTCTGGCGATGCGTATCTGGTTGCCGAGGCACGGCCGTTTCATGGTGAGCCGGATTTGAAAGGGGTTGCGCCGGAACGGTATCTTTACCCGGAGCAGTGGCAGCGACACCCCGACATCAAGCAGGGCGTCGGCCGCCTCTATTTCAATCTCCTTCCGCATGGCTTAGGCGTTGCCGGCTTGGGACAGGGTGACCGTGACCTTTTTTGCCGGATCGGAGGCGAGGGTGAATTCCACACTGCCGTTACGGGCCGCTCCGGTGTTGGCCGAGGCTGTCACTGTGATACGTCCGTTGACTATCTCCATGGAAAAGCCTGCCGGAAGCACTCCGGCGGTGAATGGGCCGGAAGCGTCTATCTCGACCACCTTGCTCTCGCCGGCCTTGCTGAAAGAAAGCTGTGTCGGAACGGCGGTGATGAATGGTACTGTCGGGTACATGGCGAAGGGAGAGCCGCCGTCCGCCGGCTTGACCATCTCCAGCTCGCACTCTATGCCGAGGGCGCTGTCGCCACCGATCTTGCCGCGCACAAGCCCGTCGAGGGTCATGTTCTTTATCTCGATGGTCTGCCCGGTGCCGGCAATGATCTTTAACGGGCCCGAAAGACTCACTGTATCAGCCGGGGCATCCCAGCGTTCACCGGTCACAGTGCCGCCCATGACATCCTTGCAGTTCTGGGGCAGAAGCTCGATAAGGGTGAATTTAAGGATATTGGTGCCGTCCTTCTTCTTGATCTTCTTTACCGGGGCGGTGCGCACCTGAGCGCCCCACAGCTTGATATATTCCGCGGAGTCGCCTCCCCAGTCTATGCCGTCATCCGAAATGACACCGATTTTCTTGTTGTTGAACACCAGCGCGTCAAGCAGCATGATGTAACCGTCGTTTGCATATACCATAACTTATATTTTTAGAAATGTTGTTATTACGTTTTTAAGTTTTCTTGCCGGCGAAGTGCACAACAGCCCGGCCGCAAATCCCACAAGCGCCCACCAGTGGCGGGTTTCGGGAGGCTTCTCACGCGCTTTTGTCGACTCCTCGCGCAGCGACTCCAGTTCGGAAGCCTGCGCGCTGTGCCGGTTCTTGAGCCATGACAGCTCCCACTGCAGGCTGTCGACCTCCCGGCGCTGCTCCATGCTCATGTCACGGTAATACTGATAGAGCCTGTTGATGGAGTCACAGCGTCCGGTGACTTCGATACGGTCGCCCCTCTTGCGGATCTCGACTCCGGCGCGTCCCTCCTTGGCGGTATACCCGGCACCGTCGGGAAGGTCACGGAGGTTCTGTATCGGCACATCCAGACTCGCCGACTCCGCCGCTATCCCCTCCGCCGTGACGACATGGGTCGTCCGGTGTTCCGTCATGTCCGTGGTCGTCGTTGTCGCAATCCCCGACCGGCCGCTCTCCAGCGTGTCGCGGTATTCGTAGCCGGTTGTCGTTGACGCCTCCCGTGACACGCTTCTCTCCACGCGCCTCGTGGTTCCGCACCCCGCGGTGATAAGCGCCACGGCCGCCATTATTGTCAGGGTCGCCCCTCTGATTGGATGTTTCATTGTTTTTCTTTGTCAGTTTTATTATTTCGCCGCGAAGGAGATCCACCTCCCTCAGAAGGGCGCGCTGCTTCTGCAGTATCTCCTCCTGATTGGCTTGCAGACCGGCATTCTCTTTCCTGAGCTGCACGTTCTCGGCAAGGATCTTGCGGTTCTCCTCGGACAGCATGTTGATGGAAGCCTGCAACTTGGAGAGCATGTCGTTGTTATGCTCCCTGCGGCCGACAAGCCATGTGAACACGCTGCCGAGAAAACCGCCCGGGAGGGAATACATCAGAAAGTTTAGCAGGATATCCATTGCTTCGTTGATTGATTATTGATTGATACCTATTGATTTCAGCCACTTCCGCACGTCAAAACTCGGACAGGCCTTGGCTGCGACCTCGTTATGCCCTATGATGCGCACCGAGGGAAAACGCTTGTGGAAATCCTTGACATAGTTTTCCATCGCCCTGAGTTGTGCCGGAGTGCGGGTGTCCTTCGGTTTGGACATGTCTTTTGTCATGCCGCCGGCATAGACTACATGGCGGCTTACCGAATTATAGCCCTTGGCTCCATTGGTGATCTCCCACGGGTCCACGTTCGCATCCTCGTTGTTGTCGACCAGACGCTCAACCGTGCCGTCAAGGTGGATAATGTCGGTATAGCCGACCTGTTTCCATCCCCTGCCGCCCTGCGACACCGGGCCGAGGTGCATGCGCCTTATGTCGGCACCTGTCACCTCGCGCCCTTCCGGGGTCGCGGTGCAATGGAGTACGAGGTATTTAAGCCTGCCCGCCATCGCCCTCCGGAATTTCGTCATCCGACAAGTCCGTCACATTCTCCAACCCGAACACTCCTTTTTCCGAAGCGCCCTCCGGCACACCGGCCGGATTTTTGAATGCCGGGTTCTCGCGGCCGTCAAACACCACAAACTCCTCTCCGAAACCGATATTGGTGTCGGCCTTCATAAGCAGCTTGAAGAAGTAGAGTTCGCCGGCGTTGCTGTACTTGTCAATCTGGATCACACTCTCGTCATCCTGAAGGTTGACCGCTACAAACAGATTGCCGTCGGCATCCGGGGAGCAGAGGGTCGCGACAATGACACCGTCGGGCCATGCGGCCACCGTTTCGATGGTGATGCCCTTGTAGCGCATACGGTTCATCTCGGTTTCATCGGAGTTCTTGTGCTCGCGCTGGGTAAGCTCGTCATCGTAGCGGTCGAAATCGTCGATGCTCATGAGGATGCGCAGGTTCGGGTTGGCGCGCATCGCCTTGGGGATGGAGGCACGGATATCTTTCAGTACCCCAAGCATGGTGGTGCCTTCCGAATTGACGACGATGCAGTCCGGGTCCTTGGCGGCCTGTGTCAGGATGCCGTCCATCAGCTCCTCGTCGGTATCGCCGTATTCCCCGTTGATATAGTGCCAGCCGAGTTCGAACTGCACCTGCTTTGAAAGGGCGTCAAGGAGAGCGTTCTGGGCTTCGGGGGGAAGCTGCGAGAACACGAGGTTCCCTTTCGGCTGCCATTTGCGCCATATATGCTCGAACGCGCGGGGATTGAAGGTGGTGAACGCCATGAAATCCTTGGGGTCAAGGGAGTGCTCGCTGTAATCGAAGTTCCCCTTGCTGTCCTCTACGGTAGGATTGACTTTTTGCTTCTGGAGCATCTTGCCCGTCTTTAGACGGGGGATGCTGATTTTCTTCTCCACTCCGGGAATGACCATGATGAGTCCCTTGCTCACAAGCTCATTGCCGGTGGAGGCGGTGGTAAGGATGGTTTCCAGTACCTCACCGTTGTAATTGGTGTTTTTTACTACTATTGCCATAGTGTCCTTTATTATGGTTGGTTTTACTTCTTAAGCCGGTCTTTTATCTCTTTCATGCGGCGTGCGAACGGCCCATCGCTGTCGGTCGGACGGTTTATGTCCTCCATGACCTTGCGCTTGGGGGTGAGAGCCGCAAGAGCAGCCTTGCCTTCCTCCATATCACGCTTCAATATGTTCTCGAATGTGGGGCGCGTCCGGGCGTTGATACGGCCGTCCTGCTCGGCCGCGTCGAGAAGGGAAGCACGCTCCGTTTCCTCTGCCTCGGCCGCCTTGTCCTCAAAGCCTTTGACCTTCTCCTTGAGTTCCCTGTTCTCGTTTTCCAGTCCGGGAACCTTGCCTGCCGCCTTCTCAAGGGAGTCAATCTCCCTGAGAACCGCGGCGTCATCCGCGCAATCCTTGAAGCGCGGATGCTTTTTTAATTCTTCTAAATTCATCTGGTTGTCGTTTGATGGCTTGTCAAGCCGGTTATTGAATATGCTGTATATCTGCTCCGGGGTGCTGTCGTCCGGTACCGGGTCGGCATCATAGATACCGTCCACAAGTCCGAGCGATAATGCCTCCCCGGCGGTCAGCCAATAGTCGTTGTCATCAAAATAGGAGGATTTTATTTGCGCCTTGTCCGTTTTCAGCTTTGAGGCGAGCATATCGGCAAGACTGTCCTCGAGTGCCTGTATCTCATCTATGCACCGGCGCAGCTCGGTCTTGTTGCCATAGCATCCGCCACTGACGCTGTGGAGCATCAACCGGGCATATTTGCTCATGGTGACAGGCTTCCCGCACAAGGCAAGCACAGCAGCCATGCTTGCCGCCACGCCGTCTATATATATATGTATGTCGGCCCGGCTCCCTTTCAAGGCATTGTACAAGGCTATTCCGCTGTAGACGTCACCCCCTATGGAGTTGATGCGCACATCAATCCGGGCACCGGAATTCTCGGCGGCTTTCAGCTCCGACACGACATTGCCGCTTTTGACATCGCCGTAATCCCCGATTTCCCCGTAGAGAAAAATCGTCACGGTGCCGTCAGGGGCTGTATGTATATTTAAATATTTGTTCATTATCACTGGATTTGATGCGGTCCTCCCGCGGTTTATGGTGCAAAATTGCTATAAAACAACGGGGTATGAAAACAGTGGTTTTATCATACAGCTTTATGGCCGCATGATAACGCCGTAAAGTTGTATCATGCGGAGCCTCTTTCGCCAACTCCCTTTTTTATAGCAATTTTGCATCATAAAAATCAGGATTATGGCAGATTTAACGAACGCCCAGAAAAAGGAATGGGCAAAAACATTATACCTCCGTGAGAACCTCACCCAACAGGAGATTGCCGACCGTGTAGGATGCTCCCGCGTCACTGTGTCAAACTGGGTACGAACCGGCAAATGGGAGGAACAGAAGGTGGGTATCACCTTGACAAGGCAGGAACAGGTAGGAAACCTCTACCGACAGGTGGCGGAAATAAACCGCTCCATCGCCGACCGTCCCGAGGGTGAGCGGTTCGCGACATCGAAGGAGGCCGACATCCTCGGCAAACTGGCGGCGGCCATCTCGAAAATGGAACAGGAGATAGGCATAGCCGACACCATAAGCGTGCTGACATCATTTATCGAATGGCTGCGCCCGCTTGACCTCGAGAAGGCGAAGGAGATCACACGGTTTGCGGACGCTTACATAAAGGACAAGCTATGAGACAGGTTGACAAAATAGCCCTTCAGGACTGGGAGAAATTCAAGGAGGACATAGCGCGCTCGACTCCGGTTGACAAGAGCATGACACATGCCGAACGGGAGAAACACCGCATATACCTCGAGGCCCACCCCATTGAATGGATAAAGTTCTTCTGCGCCCCCTATGTGAAAAGCGAGTTCGCCGGGTTCCATAAACGGGCCATCAGGCGCATCATAGCCAACGACGAGTGGTTCGAGGTGCTGTCATGGAGCCGTGAGCTCGCGAAGTCAACCATCACCATGTGCATTATTCTGTATCTGGTACTGACCGGGCGCAAGCATAACGTCATCCTGACTTCCAACTCCAAGGATAACGCCGCAAGGCTGCTCGCGCCATACCGGGCCATGCTCGAGGCCAACGGACGCATTATCGCGTATTACGGCGCGCAAATGACTCCGGGGGCATGGACGGAGGACGAGTTCCTGACCAAAAGGGGCGTGGCCTTCCGCGCCCTTGGAGCCGGGCAGTCGCCACGTGGCTCCCGAAATGAGGCGATAAGGCCGGATGTGCTGCTCGTGGATGATTTCGACACCGACGAGGACTGCAAGAACCCGGACATCATACAGAAACGGTGGGAATGGTGGGAAAAGGCCCTCTACCCTACCCGATCCATTTCCACGCCCACATTGATTGTCTTCTGTGGAAATATTATCGCAAAGGACTGCTGTGTGGTACGCGCCGGTGCCATGGCCGACCACTGGGACATCGTGAACATACGCGACAAGGATGGAAACTCCACTTGGCCGGAGAAAAACTCGGAAGAGTCTATCGACCGAACCCTCTCTAAAATAACCACCAGAGCAGCCCAAGGGGAGTATTTCAATAATCCGATATCTGCCGGGGAAGTGTTCGAGACGGTCACTTATGGCAAGGTGCCGTCCCTTAAAAAATTCAAGTTCCTTGTTGCATACGGGGACCCGTCCCCCGGCGAAAGCAAGGCGAAGAAGGGCAAGTCATTCAAGGCGGTGATGCTGCTCGGGAAACTCGACGGCAGACTGTATGTGATAAAGTCGCGCCTCGCAAAATCACTCAATGCCGAGTTCATAGACTGGTACGTGCAGCTCCTCGAGCATGTCGGCGATGACGCCCCGGTCTATTGCTACATGGAGAACAACAAGCTGCAGGACCCGTTTTTCCAGCAGGTGTTCCGGCCCCTTGTAGCCAAGGTCCGCAAAGAGAGGGGGATACAACTGTATATCCGGCCTGACGAACGCAAAAAGACGGACAAGGCCACCCGTATCGAGGCGAACCTTGAGCCGATGAACCGGGAAGGGAACCTGATACTGAACGAGGCCGAACGCGACAACCCGCACATGAAGGAGCTCGAGGACCAGTTCCGGCTTTTCACCCTGACATTGCGCTATCCCGCCGACGGGCCCGATGCCGTGGAGGGCGGCAACCGCATACTGGACGAGACCATGCGCAAGGTGGAAACGCCCGTCACCCGCTCCCGGTCGGAAATAAGCCGGCGCAACAAACGAAGATTATAACATATAAATTCCATATATGAGCCAATTTGTTCAACTTTCAGATTATGACGCATCCATACACCGTGAGATACTCGACGCGCTGACGCGTGACGATGATACGGTGGTGGAGATATGCGAGGACAGGGCGATAGCCGAGATGCGCTGCTACCTGTCGAAACGCTATGACTGCGACCGCATCTTCTCCGCCACCGGCGACGGCCGCCACCAGCTGGTACTGATGATGGTACTTGATATTGCCGTGTACCATATATTCTGCATACACAACCCGCAGAAGCTGTCGCAGATACGAAAAGACCGCTACGAGCGTGCGGTGGAATGGATGAAGGCGGTGGCGCGCGAGGACATCTCGATAGAGGGAGCGCCCCTCCTGCCCGAGGAGGAACGGAGCTCCGGCGCGTCATTCCGCATACGAAGCAACCCTAAACGAGTCAGTCACATGTAACCACCACCATTATGAGCAAACGAAAAAAGAACCCGGGAAACCGCCCGGGAATAATCACCTCCGGAGGCAATATCCCGCGTCCGGGACAGTCACGCCCGAACGTCATCATGCTTACCCAGCCGAGACGGTTCGGCATAGACATAGCGGACTACACGGCGGCAATCAGGACTGCCGAGAATGTGGACTTCCCACGCCGTTACAAACTGTATGACATGTACGCCGACATACTCATGGACTCGCACCTGTCCTGTGTCATAGAGAAACGGCGCAATGCCGTGCTGTGCTCCGACATCGAGTTCCGGCGGGACGGCAAGCCGGACGACAAGGTTAACGAGCAGATACGCTCACCTTGGTTCTCAAGGCTCGTGAGCGACATTATCGACTCCCGGTTCTGGGGCTTCACGCTCTGCCAGTTCTTCAAGGACGGCGAATGGATCGACTATAACCTGATCCCGCGCAAACATGCGGACCCGGTGCGCCGCATCATACTGCGCCACCAGACCGACATCACCGGCATCGCGTGGGACGAATATCCCGACCTGCTTTTCGTCGGGCGCCCCGACGACCTCGGGCTGCTTGCCAAAGCCGCCCCGTGGGTGATATACAAGCGCAACACCACCGGGGACTGGTCACAGTTCTCGGAGATATTCGGCATGCCCATTCAGGAGTACACATACGACACGGACGACGAAGGGAGCCGGGAGCGCGCCATATCCGACGCCGCAAACGTGGGAAGCCTCGCCACGTTCGTACACGGCAAGGACACCTCGCTCAACCTCATAGAGGCGGGCAACAAGACCGGCTCCGCCGATGTGTACGAGCGGTTGTGCGAGAGATGCAACAACGAGATCTCAAAGCTGTTCCTCGGCAACACGCTTACCACCGAGTCGTCCGATACCGGCACTCAGGCGCTCGGAACCGTGCATAAGAAAGGCGAGGACAAGATAACCCAGTCCGACCGCCTGTATGTCCTCGACGTGCTGAACTATGAGGCCGCAGAGATATTGGCCCGGATGGGGATCGATACTGCAGGGGGTGAGTTCTGTTTCCCGGAGAAAAAGGATCTCGACCCGACATCCAAAATCAACATACTCACACAGCTCCGCACAGGCTTCAACCTGCCCGTTGATGATGATTACCTGTATGAGGAGTTCGGTATCAGCAAGCCGGCCGACTACGAGCAGATAAAACGCGACGAGGAGGAACGACGCGCCCGGGAAGCGGAGGAGGCAAAGCGGGCTGCAGAACAAATACCTCAGAAAGACGGTGGCACAGACGATGATCCGGAAAAACCCACCGATCCGGAAGAGGAACAGCCGGGTGACGGCAAGGACCTGCCGGAACCTGACGAAAAACAAAAAAAGACTTTCAAGAACTGGCTGAAAAGTTTTTTCGCCAAAGCCCCGTGGAACACCGGGGCGGCTTTAGAATGGTAGTTGACAGCCTGTATTACGGCAAGGGCTCCGATGTGTCATCCTCGTTCGATTTTTCCGACGAGGCGCTGCGCCGTGCCCTGCTGAATATTTATTCAAAGGACTTCCATCCGGCATCCGACATCGAGACCACTCTTTTTAATGAGGTATGGGCAATATTGTCCTAAACGTTTTGGGCAAAAATAAAAATAGGAAGTAGTTACTAAGG
>NZ_SRYY01000006.1:0-157642 GCF_004793735.1 Muribaculum sp. NM65_B17 | reverse complement strand
CTCAAAAAAGGCAACGAAGAATCAGGCCAACATTAAGCCGACAGCATCGAGCTACAGAATTGTGAAGTAAAACGGGCTGCGCCGCAACGTTAATTGCGTCGCAGCCCTTATTGTGCTTGGCAATGAAGGAGCAGGTTTATGCAATCCGCCATCCAGTCGTCACCCTACGCGCTCCGTCATCAAATCCCCGCGTTAGCGCAAGAGCTGCGTAGCTGCTCAATAAGGTTAGCCTCATGCAAACGCGCCTTTAGGTGCGTGCAGTGTGAGGTCACGTGTGGCCTCACACAACCCCACGGGCTGCGTAGCTGCCCAATAGGGGCTGGCGCGTAGATTTGCGAACGGACATAAAAAACGGGCTGAAATACAATGTATTTCAGCCCGTTACAAGGTTGTCGGGGTGGCGGGATTCGAACTCGCGACCCCCTGCTCCCAAAGCAGGTGCGCTAACCGGACTGCGCTACGCCCCGAATGCCTTTAAGCGAGTGCAAAGGTAAGAATATTATCCTACCTTTGCAAACCTTTATGCCTATTTTTACTTATTTTTAGTATTCATCCCACGAGCGAATCTCGATGTCATCGACGGTCATTTGAGTGAATGAGCCGATAAAGGCCGAAGCCAATCGAGCATTAGTCAACAGTGGCACATTCAGGTCGATAGCTGCACGACGTATGCGATAGCCGTTGGTCAACTCGGTTTCCGAGAGGTTTTTTGGAATGTTGACCACAAGATCCACCTTCTTGTCATGCAACAACGATAGTGCCTGCGGCTCCATGTCGGGCTGGCTCGGCCAATAAACCTTTATGGCGGGGATGCCGTTGTCGGTAAGGAACTGATGGGTACCGCCGGTGGCATAGAGTGTGTAGCCGCTATTGTAGAGCGCATGGGCGGCATCGAGCATATCGGCCTTCTGCTTGGGTGTTCCGGTCGACAGCAGCACGCCGTTGCCCTTTGACGGAATTCTCATTCCCACCGAAAGCATAGCCTTCATTATGGCCTCATCAGTGTCAGCTCCGATACAGCCCACCTCACCGGTCGACGACATATCAACGCCAAGCACGGGGTCGGCACCCTGAAGACGCGAGAATGAGAACTGCGAGGCCTTGATACCCACGTAATCGAGGTCGAAGGCATTCTTGTGAGGCTTCTCGACATCATGACCGAGCATGACGCGAGTGGCAATGTCGATGAAGTTGAGCTTAAGCACCTTGCTCACAAACGGGAACGAACGCGATGCACGCAGGTTGCATTCTATTACCTTTATGTCGTTGTTCTTGGCAAGGAACTGGATGTTAAACGGGCCCGATATGTTGAGAGCCTTGGCTATCTTCTGACTCACCTTCTTTATGCGGCGAATAGTTTCGACATATAGTTTCTGAGGCGGGAACTGGATTGTGGCATCGCCCGAATGCACGCCGGCAAACTCGATGTGCTCCGATATGGCATAGACCTTTATCTCGCCGTTCTGAGCCACGGCATCCATCTCTATTTCCTTGGCAAATTGAATGAACTCGGTGACAACGACCGGATGCTCCTTTGACACATTGGCAGCAAGTCGCAGGAAGCGTTCAAGCTCCTCATTATTGGAGCATACGTTCATCGCAGCACCCGACAGCACGTAGCTCGGACGCACCAGGACGGGAAATCCCACCTCATCGATAAACTTGTGAATGTCGTCAAACGAGGTCAACTCCCTCCATCGAGGCTGGTCGACTCCGATGCGGTCGAGCATGGCCGAGAACTTGTGACGATCCTCGGCATTGTCAATCGAGGTGGCCGATGTACCGAGTATGGGCACCTCGGCGGCGTCAAGACGGGTGGCAAGGTTGTTGGGAATCTGACCGCCCACCGACAATATCACTCCGTGAGGCTGCTCAAGGTCGAGAATATCCATAACTCGCTCGTAGGTGAGCTCGTCGAAGTAGAGCCTGTCGCACATGTCATAGTCGGTCGACACCGTTTCGGGATTGTAGTTGATCATTACCGAACGCCAGCCCTCGCGCTTAACAGTCATCAACGCATTGACCGAGCACCAGTCAAACTCAACCGAGCTACCGATGCGGTAGGCTCCCGAGCCGAGCACCACAATCGACTTGTGGTCATGCAGATACTTGACATCATTGGCCGATGCATTGTAGGTCATATACAGATAGTTGGTCTTGGCCGGATATTCAGCGCCCAGCGTGTCAATCTGCTTCACCACCGGGACAATGCCAAGGCTCTTGCGCATTCCACGCACCACATCCGATGCCTCGTGCGATGAGCTCCACGCATCCTTCATGACGGCTCTTGCTATCTGGAAGTCGCTGAAGCCCTGCTCCTTGGCCTGACGCAACAGCGCCTCGGGCAACTTGTCGACCGAGTCAAATGTTTCCAGCTCATCGGCAGTCATCACAATGTTGTGCAGCTTATATAGGAACCAGCGGTCAATCTTGGTCAGCTCATGTATACGCTCCAGGCTGTAGCCTTGGCGCATGGCTTTCGATATGACGAATATGCGCTTGTCGGTAGGTTCCTTCAGTGCATGGTCGATGTCGGGAATCTTAATCTCCTTGTTTTCGACAAATCCGTGCATGCCCTGTCCTATCATGCGTAGGCCCTTCTGAATCGCCTCCTCAAATGTGCGGCCTATGGCCATAACCTCGCCTACCGACTTCATCGAGGAACCTATCTCACGCTTAACGCCGTGGAATTTACCAAGGTCCCAACGAGGAATCTTAACCACCACATAGTCAAGGGCCGGCTCAAAGAACGCCGATGTCACCTTGGTCACTGAATTCTTCAAGTCGAAAAGTCCGTAACCGAGTCCGAGCTTTGCAGCCACGAAAGCAAGCGGATAGCCCGTAGCTTTCGATGCAAGAGCCGATGAACGCGACAAGCGGGCATTGACCTCGATGACCCTGTACTCCATCGAAGCGGGGTCAAAGGCATATTGCACGTTACATTCGCCCACAATGCCTATGTGTCGTATGATTTTTATAGCAAGCTTGCGCAGATAGTGGTAGTCCTCATTGGAAAGAGTCTGCGAGGGAGCCACGACGATTGACTCGCCGGTGTGTATGCCGAGCGGGTCGAAGTTCTCCATATTGCACACCGTTATGCAGTTGTCAAAACGGTCACGCACCACTTCATATTCAACCTCCTTCCAACCTTTCAGCGACTTCTCCACGAGCACCTGCGGCGAGAACGACAACGCCTTCTCGACAAGGGCAATAAGCTGCTCCTCGTTGTCGCAGAATCCGCTGCCGAGTCCGCCGAGCGCATAAGCGGCGCGCACGATTACGGGATAGCCCAGATCGTTGGCGGCCTTTATGGCATCGGCTGTGGTGTTGACAGCCTCGCTCTTGATGGTCTTTACATTTATCTCGTCGAGCTTCTTCACAAACAGCTCACGGTCCTCGGTTTCCATGATGGCACGCACCGGAGTTCCGAGCACCTTCACGTTGTAACGGTCGAGCACTCCGCTCTCATGCAATGCGACACCGCAGTTGAGCGCGGTCTGTCCGCCAAACGCCAGCAGAATGCCGTCGGGGCGCTCCTTCTCGATAACCTTCTCCACAAAGTAGGGCGTCACGGGAAGGAAGTATATCTTGTCGGCAAAGCCGTCGGATGTCTGTACGGTAGCAATGTTAGGATTTATCAGCACGGTTGTTATACCCTCCTCCTTCATTGCCTTAAGAGCCTGCGAACCTGAGTAGTCAAACTCGCCCGCTTCGCCAATCTTCAATGCGCCACTGCCAAGAAGCAGCACTTTTTTTATCGAATGTGGATTCATCGTCATGTATATATTAAGTGCGTGTCGTTAAAGCATATTTACAAATTCATCAAAGAGGAACTCCGTGTCCTTGGGACCCGACGAAGCTTCGGGATGGAACTGAGCCGAAAAGAAAGGCTTGCTCTTGTGGCGTATTCCTTCATTGGTTCCGTCGTTCATGTTGATGAACAGCGGCTCCCAGTCATCGGGCAGCGTCGAGTTGTCGACCGCAAACCCGTGATTCTGCGACGTGATGAAGCAGCGGTCGGTTCCCGCTTGACGCACGGGCTGATTGTGGCTGCGGTGTCCGTAGGCAAGCTTGTAGGTCTTCGCACCGGCAGCCTTGGCAAGCAGTTGGTTGCCCATGCATATACCGCATATAGGCTTCCCTATCGCCATGGCCTTGCGCAGGTTGTCGACTGTTTCAGCAGCCATGTCGGGATTGCCCGGGCCGTTGGATATGAACAGTCCGTTATAGGGTATGGATGTAAAATCATAATTCCAGGGAACGCGGATCACTTTTACGCCTCGGCGCGTCAGGCAGCGTATGATGTTGTGCTTAACTCCGCAATCGACGAGCACTACGGTCTTCTCGCCTTCGCCGTGCACCTCCACCTTGTCGCAGCTCACTTTGGCTACAAGATTCTCGGCGTTAGGGTCGTAGAAAGGAACATCCTCACTGCCCTCGACTATTATTTTTCCCAACATCGAACCATGCTCACGCAGATGCTTCGTCAGCTCTCGGGTGTCTATTCCGTAGATTCCGGGGATGTGCTCCTCCTTGAGCCAATCGGCAAGACTGCGGTCGGCCTGCCAGTGGCTGTGCTCCCACGAATAATCCTGAGCCACAATTGCCTTGCAATGAATGTGGTCGCTCTCATAGTATTCGCTCACATCATTCTTTTCACGCCGGGGAGGAACGCCGTAATTTCCAAGTATGGGATAGGTGGTAACTAATATCTGCCCCTCATAGGAAGGGTCGGTAAGACTTTCGGGATAACCCGTCATCGCGGTGTTGAACACGACCTCGCCCGAAGTTGAGGCCTCATAACCGAAGGATTTTCCCTCGAAAGTGGTCCCGTCCTCAAGAACAAGGACTGCTTTTTTTGTTTCGCGCATACGATAGAAAATAATATGTAGGAAAAATAAGTGTCACAATTCACAGGCTTTCTATCGTGAAAACCATGCAAAGGTAAGAAATTTTCGCTACACACTTAACCTTTTGCCATTAAAAATAATGTTTTTATGACAAATATCTTAAATCGAGCCGATTTACGCTAACTGCATTAACAAGATTGCAATCATCCCGAAATAAGACTAAATAAGCCTCTGTCTATTGCCTGTATGCTTTTTTCGACTATTTTTGCAGTAATGATTATAGCATGACCTGAATGAAGCTTCGCAATGTCATCTTATCGGCTCTTTGTGTGATGTCGTCGCTCACCGCCACGGCGCAAACCGAAGTGACCGATTCTCTTCTTCCCGACATTGAATTCCGGGAACTTCCAGCTATGACCGACAAGCCCGAATACATGAAAACTCCTGTAACAATGTCGCCGGTAATGTTACGCATAAACGATGTCGAGAACTACAAGTACCACCGCATACAACCCCTGCATATAAGCATGCCTGCCGACGGGCGCATCGCAATGTGGTATAACGGCGGAGTGTTCGGAGCGATAGCTGTCAACGAGATGCCGGGAATGATGGGCATCGAGAGCGGAAGCATAACGTTAGTTCAGCAATTGGGGCGGTTCACGTTCACAACCCATGCCGATGCCGTGAAATACGGCTACTTCAACGGCTTGACCACATCCTACGGAATAGGTGGCTCGCTATCCTACCGAATCAACGACCGATTGAGCGTAACAATGTTTGGCAACTACTACACTCCGACGGGCAATGTCAACCCAGCCATGGCAGGATACATCTCTCTGCCGTCATTCGGCGGATATGTCGACTATCGTTTCAGCGAACGCTGGGGAGTAAAATTCGGAGCACAAAGTTATCGCACCTCCGACACCGGCCGTTGGCACACACAGCCCATGGTTATTCCCTACTACCGACTCTCGGAAAAGGCTGAAATAGGAGTGGATGTGGGAGGCATCCTGTACAACATCATCCGATCATCGCGAGGAAAGTCATTCCAAAACATGGGCAACCCTACAATTCCACCTCCCGTAGGCGGACCGCCGCCCGTGGCTCCACGCCGATAATGCAATCAATAACTCCGATTTTATAACGCATCTGACCAAAATGCAACCCGCCAATCACGCCTCACAAAGATTATCCAACATGGAACTGCTGCGCATCATCAGCATGCTGATGGTGCTCGCCGTGCACTTCGACGGTGCTTCGTTGGGATTGCCTCAGCTGTCGGGAAATGTCGACAGGATGAACGGGCGTCAGGCATGGCAGCTTGCCACCGAATCCATAACGATAATAGGCGTAAACTGCTTCACGCTCCTTTCGGGATATTTCGGCATAAAGCTCAGGGTCAAGTCGGTAGCAGCCTACTTGTTTCAATGTATATTCTACGCTGTAGGCATCGCGACAGTTACGGCCATAACGGCTCCCAATCTGATAAATTACGACCAATGGCTTGAAAGCTGGCTTGTGCTGACCCATACCGACCTTTGGTATGTGCCCGCCTATTTTGCCCTGATGCTGCTAAGTCCGTTCCTGAATGCCGGATTCTCGGCCATGTCACGCAAAAGCGCCGTAGGAGTCACGTTGCTGTTCATCCTGTTTAACATATGGGCCGGCTGGTGGTGGGGAGGCAAATTCAACCCCAACGGCTATACAATAGCCCAGCTTATAATGATGTACATGACTGGCCGCACGCTTAGCCTGTTCCCCACTCTCGCCACAGGTTGCGGACGCAACCTCACCATGGCATCGACAGGTTATGTCGCCGCCACTGCCGGAATATTCGTGACATCGCTCTATATGCCTTCGCTGAAAGCATTTGCCTACAACGCCCCCTTTGTAATTTGCGCATCGGTAGCCCTGTTCATCACATTCATGAATCTCCACATGCAATCAAGGGCCATAAATTACATCGCACGCTCGGCTTTTGCAGTCTATCTTCTTCACAAGTCGCCGATTATATGGACACATCTGATGAAACCCACAGTTTACCAATGGTGGCAGGAGCACTCGTTGTGGGAATTTTCATTGATGATGACAGGCTTGATGATTGTCGTCTACATTGTGGCTATGCTCATCGACCCGATGCGCAGGACGTTATCCGACATTTTCATCTCAACCGTCACGAAGTCGTTCAGACATGAGCACGCCGAGTGAACATTGCAGCGACTTCAGCCATTATCTTGTTAAAAACAATCGCTCACTATGACATGCCCGCCTAATATGTCAGAATCGCTGCCGTCACGCAAGCTGTTGATGATCATCGACCCACAGGTCGATTTCATTACCGGCACACTACCTGTGCCCGGTGCCGAAGCCGCAATGAACGACCTTGCCGAATACATAACGCAAACCGACGGTGACTACACGCTTAAGATAGTAACCGCCGACCGACATCCGTTCAACCATTTCTCATTCAAGGATTTCGGAGGGCGTTGGCCGTCACATTGCATTCACGACACTGTGGGTGCGGCTATATGGCCGCCACTTGTAAATCCGTTATACCTCACTGCCGGAGATGTAAGATTTTTCTACAAAGGTGAGTCGGCTGACATCGAGGAGTATTCGATATTTCAGAATCAGGAAGCCAAGGTGCGCATAGTGAGCATAATAAATGACGAGGGCATCAATCAGATAGACATTTGCGGACTTGCCGGCGATGTGTGCGTTCTCAACACACTTTGCGACGGCATCGACCTATTCGGCCGTGACATGTTCAACGTGCTGCTGCGCTTCTCCCCTTCACTCGACGGAGGCACCGCCCTCAACAACATCCTCAACCGCCCCTAAGTAATTGTCAGCGCATGCTGTAGATGAATAGCGACAGACCTGTTACCAACATGATGAAACCTATCCACAGGTAGAACCGATAGTTGGCCACTTCAGCTTGAGGGACAAGCGGATGGATTTTTATGCGCTGAAGACGGTAGAGCTTCTTCAGCCTCACATAGAGGCGCAGCCCCAATCCTGAAAACAACAACACAAGCCCCAATATTTTGTACACACTCATAACCGTTACGATTTAGTTATCCCCCATAAGTAATATAAGCTATCACACCCAAAGCAAACAAGCCATAGCCGGCATAGCGTATGGCATAAAGGAGTCGGTTATATCTCACCCACGCATCACTCCCGTGCTGCGCCTTTATCTTCAACGCGGCTCCCCACATTCGGCTGCCGGCCATGCAGGCAACGGCGGCTATAAATATGCTTATAATAGTCCATATCATAAGCATATAACAAGTGAGGAGCCGCGATGGTTGTCATCGACTAAAAAGTCGTTATTTTCCCTTTTTGTCGCCGACTTTAACAGCCTTTGCCGCCTCGTCAAGAGTCAATGTACCGTTCATTAGAACGACCAGAACCTCATCACTCTCTTCAACCAAAATGACATACTCGTTTGTATTGTTTGCCATCTTTTTCATGTAGATCTTCACATTCTGCTCGTCGTCATTGACACTCATCATAATTTCGTAACCGTTCTTCTGGTTTATGTTAAGCTCTTTTATCAGCTTATTAAGCTCGACTACCGAAGCGGGCGACTCGGCGTTAATAAGCTCAAGGCTATTAAGCTTCTTTATAACAGCCGACAGGTTCATATCGTCGGTCACATTCGCGTCGCCTGCCATCTGAAGCATGGCCTTTGACACATAAACGGTAGTTACACCCTTTATCTTCTCACATTTCTCAAAAAACTTGCTTTGAGCAAACGTTCCCATGGCGCAAAACACCGTAAGGAGCATGAAAATAATTTGTCGTTTCATAATTCTATATTTTATTAAGTTCTTCGTATAATAATTCTGTAGCGTCACAAGTTGTCTTTTCAGCGGTTTCAATTCCGGCCATACCCTTTTGCAAATTTGTTGACAACAAGGTCAAAGCCATTTTAGTGTGGGCATAAGCCTCTTCAGGCGTCATCTCCGATTGAGGCTCTGCCGGAACCGTGTTATGATAGGTCGTGGCACCGAATACAATCAAGGCACATGCTGCCGCAGCCGATACCCAGGTAAGCGACTTGCGCAAACGACGGCCTATGACATCGCCCCTTGACTTGGCAGCCTGCTCGTCGATCATGTCACACAACCGCCGCTCCAGTCCATCGGGCACCTTTACATCGGCAAGCTGCATGAACATCTCTTTGTCGGACAACAGCTCCTCATCAACCTCATTTTGACTGAAATAGTCAAGCAACGCCTTCTCCTCGGCCTCGGTTGTGTAACCGCCGTAGTAGCGGTCGAGCATTGATTTTATATCGTTTACAGTCATCGTTTAAGAAGTTTAAAAGTTTGAAAAATGTTTTCGTATCGCCATGCGTCCACGGCTAAGCAACACCCTCACGTTGCCGGGCGATTGCCCCGTGGCCGCCTCTATCTCTTCCATTTCGCATCCTTCAACATCCCTTAATGTCACGACCCGCCTTTGCATTTCAGGCAGTGTGTCGATAATCGACAGCACCTTAGTCGCACGATCGTGGTTCTCAAGTCGTGAAGCCATGTCGTAGTCGGGTTCACCGGCTTTCACATCGTCAATCACTTCATCATGTCGGCGATTGTTGACGAGGTCTATGCTCTCATTACGCACAAGTGTCATAGCATAAGCTTCAGGACTTTCAAGAGCCGACAGCTTGTCACGCTTCTCCCAGAGCTTCATGAACACATTCTGCACCACATCCTCGGCATCGACGGCATTACCCGTCAGCCTGAATGCCAGCACATACATGCGTCGGTGGCTCGGCATCATAAGTCGTTTAAACGTGTCGGCGTTCATTGCAATCACTTATTATTGGATTCATTTACAAATTTGAGAATATCGCTCTTTTTGAAATCGCCTTTCAACTCCATGAACGTACATTCCGAATCGGAGTAGTTAAGCAGATAAAGCTTTTTTATCTTGTCGCCCTTGGAGTCCATCCAAATTTTTACGACATCACCGTCATCATTCATGCGCAAAAGCTCCTCGCATCCACTGTCGGTGTTGTTAATCATGTTTATAAGCGGTTCACACCGACTTTCGGGAACGAGCATTTTCATGCTTTTGACTTTGTCGGCCATGGGAACATCGTTTACACCTCCCAAGTTTTTACCAAGCCATGTCACAAAAGGAGGCATGCTGATATACGTGACATCCTCTTTCTTTTTGAACTCATTAAAAACGCTGTCAAATCCACGGCAATAACCGGCCTGAACCGCCAGCAGCAACGCGATGATAATAATTGACAATCTTTGTTTCATAATCTCTATTTTTTATCAATCGCCCCGTTTATCGGGGCTTACAATCAATAGACCCTAAAACTGATTTTTTGTTACAAAAATATTTGATTTTTTTAAGCGCCCGTTCATCGTCCTTTGGCGGTGGATCGGTCAACCTCGGCGTCGGCATTGACGAGCTTGCTTGCTCCGCGCTTCTGCCTTCCCCATTGAATATTATAACTAATCTCAATGAATGGCATCGGACATATATCGGTGCGTGTACGTGATTCATTGATGTTATATCGACTTATAGACCGGCTTCCCTTGTCATACTTGGTGAATGGACAGAACACACCGGCTCCTATCGCCCATTGCTTGTAGTTGTAGTTCAACTGCAGCACTGAAAAGGTTTCACCCCATGTAAGCGACTCACCCCAAAGGCTCACCTGATCCTTTCGATATTGCACAAGTAACGCGAAGTTCCAATGCCTTAGCATAGCCGTGACATCGCCCGACCAGCAATGGTTGTAATGCTTGTAACCGGTTCCTCTCATCCTTTCGGCTCGGTATTGCAATGTGCCGTTTACAAAAAACCAATCGGGTATAACATCAATCTGAGGAGATATATAGAATGCTATATTCTGCAATCCGGCACTGTTTTCATAGGAAGTAACGAGCTTATCCCCTCGCCATTCTATGTATGGTGCTATTGCATCGGGGCTTGTGAACGCCATTACTCCTATTGATCCCGTTAAGCGCGGTATATTATAGTTGTAACTCAATGTAAGTCGATAGGACGAGGAAGTCTTAAGGTCGGGATTGCCGATTCGCCATTGGAAACCGTCTATCTGCTGCGGTACTATATTGGTTTCAGCCAATGATGGAGCCGATTGCCATGTTGCAAAATTAAGCTTGAATTGTGACCGCTGTGTCCGGCTGTAGGTCAAGGCCAACTGCGGTCGCAAGCCCCATGAATCGCACCCCTCATCGGTTTCCACAAATTTGAATGATGTATATTGTGCGCCGATGCCTGCCGTCACCGTGACATTGTTCATTCTACGGAAGTATTCGCCAAAGAAGTAAAACCTGTCCTGTCGTTGATGAAATACTTCTCCTGAAAAATTCTCATAAGTTGATTTGTTACGGTTGGCCCTATAAGAAGCTCCTGCCGTTAATCGTGAGCCGCTCCACTTTTTAATGTAATCGGCCTCTATGCCGTAGGCTTGGTTACAATCCCTTATGGATGTGCTCACATTTGTGATGTCATCACCGCTATCTTTAACTTTTTCGGTATAGTCATGGAGAGTCCGGCCGTTATATAGTGACGCATTAAAATCAACGGCTATAACCTGATTGTGACTGAAGTGCTGCTCCAGATATGCCGAAAAACTTGGTGTAAACCCCTTGACTCCGTTATAATCCCGAAGTCGAATGTCGCTAAAACCGTTGTTAAGTGACATCACTCCGTCAAATAATGAAGCTATCGACCACTGTTTAAATCCACTTAATGCCACCCACACCACGGTAGTGTCAGGATTGATGTAACTATAGTCCAGCTGAAGGTTCCCTCTGTTCTCATCCATATATCCGCCCACAGGGGTTTCCTTACGGGTAAGCGATTGTCCGTCGGGATAGATGAATGTTTCATAGTATTCACGTGTACAACCTATTTTATTTGTCAGCTTATAATTCATGCTTAGCCCCCATTGCGACTTGCCGTCGTTGAATTTAAGCGATGCATACCATGGAGCCCATGCACAGTTCAGCGCCTGATCTCCCGACAACATAAACGCACCTCCGGCATCGGGATTTGCGACAATGAAATTCACCACCGCGTTAGCTCCATTGTAACGCAATCCCGGGTTATCAATCCACTCAACTCTCTTGATTGTTTCAGGCAATAGTGATTGGACTTGTTCAGTCGTGGCTACTCGACCGTTAATACGCAACTGCACACTTTGCCCCGATGACTTGACTGTGCCGGAAAAGTCATCCACGTTAAGTGTTGGAATCATTAGATTACGGAGCATCTGCATGCCGTTTTTAGAATATTCCACAGCCGTTTGCGATGGATAAAACACATCCATGTCGGCCTTTCGTATAATCCTTGGAGCCTGAACAACTATCTCGTCAAGCTCATGGGCTGCAATCGAATCGGGCACTTCATTGTGAGCAATCGCCACAGTGCCTCCTAATAATGTAATTAATGAAGTGAACAAGAATCTCATTTTGGTAATCCATTTTTGAATGATTACCTTTTAGACCCCTGTCCACCCGATTATGTTACAAAGACAAATACGATTTAGAGCGAGCGTATAAACTTCTCGCCATAGTCGAGAAGCAGATCATGTCCGGCCGCATTCAGATGGGCCGTGTCGTTGACACCGCCGCCTTGAAAGTATTTGGCACGGAACTCGGGATTGTTGACATCAATGCCACTTGTGTGAGCTGCGTCGAGCACAGGAATACCGTAACGACCGCAAGTCGAGATTATCTCCTCGATTACCTCCTTGAAATAGGGACGATCGACATTCCACGGTGTCACAAAACCGATGGCGGTATCGGGGTAACGCTCCTTAAGGCTACGACACAACGTGTCGAGGCTCTTGGTAAACTTGTCCCAGCCGCCGTACTTGGCCACCCAGTCGGCATCGTTATGTCCGGCGATCACAAGCAGTATGTCGATGCTGTCGGGCAATTCCTTGTAACGCTCGGTCATCTCCCGGCCAAAGCCCTCCTTGCTGCGGTCAAAAGCTATCGAGCTGCCGTTTCGTCCGAAATTGATGTATTTCATGCCCATTCGCTCGGCCACCTTTGAATGCCAGGCCTCGGTGTAGGGGCGCAGATGATTGGCCACATAACTGTCGCCGAACACACACATTGTCTTTCCCGAAAAATCGTCATCGGCCGCAAATGCTGAAACATTTAACGAAATGACAGCCGCTAAGGCTGCAATAGCTTTAATCAAGGTATTCATATTGATTTCTATATTTACGCCCTAAAGTTAAAAAACTTTTTAATATGCCGCCCTATTATTTACCCCTTAATTTGTTACTTGACCTCACAAGCTTTGTCGGCTCGATAAAGTTTTGTACTTTTGCACCATATACATAGACAAGAACTTTATACCAAATTATATAATTCAAGCACTAAATCATGAGCAAAATCAAGTATGCAGTTCTTTCTATCGCTTTTACATCAACGATAATCATGAATGCAGAACAACCCAAAGGCGTCGACCGTAACAATCTCGACCCGTCGGTGACGCCACAAGAGGACTTTTACGAGTATGCCTGCGGCGGATGGATGAAAGCCAATCCGCTCAAGCCCGAATTTTCACGTTACGGCACATTCGACCAACTCCGTGAGAACAACCGCACACAGGTGCGTGACCTCATAACCGGCCTCGACACAAAGAATGCCCCCCAAGGCTCAATGACACAAAAGATAGGCGACCTCTATGCGCTGGGGCTCGACAGCATTAAGCTGAACCTCGACGGAGCGCAACCCATAATGGGCGATGTTGTAGCCATAAATCAGACACCCAAAGCCGACCTTATCGACCTGATAGCCGTAATGCCCGGAATATCGGCGTTCTTCGCCACCGGAGTGGAAGCCGACATGATGGACTCCAACGCCAATGCCATGTATTGGTCGCAAGGCGGACTCGGACTCGGCGACCGTGACTACTATCTTGAAGATAGCGAAAACGCACGTGACCTACGTGACGCCTATCGTAAATATGTGATGACGCTCACCCGTCTTGTAGGCTATGACGAAGCCGCACAACAACGAGTAGCCGACAACGTGATGAAAATCGAAACCGCACTCGCCGAAGCGGCCATGTCACGCGAAGAGCTGCGCAACCCTGCGGCATCCTACAACCCCATGACCATGCAGGAGCTTGCCGAGCGTTATCCCAATGTCGACCTGAAGCGTTACTTCGCCAAGCAGGGCATCAACGACATCAATTCGGTAATCATAGGACAACCCAAATCACTTGCCGCTGTCGACAGCATCCTGGCCAACGCCACCGAGCAGGAACTGCATGACTACTTCACGGCAGGTTACATAGCTTCGGCCGCCCCCTACCTGAGCGATGACTTCGTGACAGCCGACTTCCTGCTATCCAAGGCCGTGTCGGGTGTTCAGGAGCCGCTACCCCGATGGAAACGCGCAGTAAGCGTCCCCAATTCTCTTCTCGGAGAGGCCGTAGGTCAGCTCTATGTCGAAAAATATTTCCCGCCGACATCCAAGGGCAAGATGCTCGACCTTGTTGCCAACCTTAAGACAGCACTGCGACAGCACATCGACGCACTCACTTGGATGAGCGACACCACCAAGGCCCGCGCAAGGGAGAAGCTCGACGCATTCTCCGTGAAGATAGGCTACCCCGACAAGTGGCGTGACTACAGCAAACTTGACATCGACCGACGCAAATCCTACTGGGACAACATAAAAGGAGCAATAAAGCATGAACAGGCCTACAACCTCTCGGACTGGGGCAAACCCGTCGACCGCGACCGATGGTTCATGACACCTCAGACGGTCAACGCCTATTATAACCCGACGACAAATGAGATATGCTTCCCCGCCGGAATACTTCAGGCTCCCTACTTCAACCCCGACGCCGACCCGGCCGAAAACTACGGCGCGATAGGCGTAGTAATAGGACATGAGATGACGCATGGATTTGACGACCAGGGCAGTCAGTTTGACAAGGACGGAAACCTGTCGAACTGGTGGACCGAAAACGACCGCAAACGCTTCAACGAACTCACCGACGGACTTGCCGAGCAGTTCAACCGCATCATCGTCCTCGGCGACACTCACGCCAACGGCCGCTTCACGCTCGGCGAGAACATAGCCGACCAGGGAGGATTGCGAGTGGCCTACACCGCCTATCACAACTCACTCGGCAACAGCAAGGGCGAAGTAATCGACGGCTTCACGCCCGACCAACGATTCTACCTCTCCTACGCCAACGTATGGGCCGGCAACATCCGCGATGAGGAGATACTGCTGCGCACCAAGACCGATCCCCACTCGCTCGGCCGCTGGCGCGTCAACGGCAGCCTGCGTAACATCGAGCCGTTCTTCAAGGCATTCAACATCAAAGAAGGCGACAAAATGTACATGCCGGTCGACCAACGAGTCATCATCTGGTAACGACCGATTATAATGTAACGCTGATATCACGATACGCCGCGAGAACAATCCCGCGGCGTATCTCGTTTCATCCATATAAATAAGGAATAGGAACGAATGATTATTGCAATGTGGGGAAATTTCTTAAATTTGTAGAAAATTTTAGAGAATGGATAATAACGCTGTTGTTAACGAACTTTCCAAGAGCATGGGGCGTGATGCAAAGGACATCGCGGCTCTTCTCGACGGAATAACCGCCATAATGCGCGAAAAGCTTAGCGCAATGGACTCCATAGCCATACCCGGATTCGGCACTTTCGAGCCAATCAAGGAGGACGAACGAATCCAAAACGACCTATCGACCGGAAAGCGGCTCTTGCTGCCTCCTGAAATAACCGTACAGTTCAAGTCAAGCGCCTTGTTACGCCGTAAAATTTCCGACCGATGAATCTCACAATCACATTCCCGCAACTCGCCGCTGCATTGGCACAAGCCACCGGCAGCAGCCAATCCACAGCCGAAACATTCATCCGTCAGCTGTTTGACTACATATCATCCGAGCTTTCGCAAGGACGAAGCGTCAGCATAAAGGGACTAGGAGCCTTCACGTTAGGAATGTCGCCCGAGAATCCGATACTCTGGCAACCCGCTCCCGAGCTTGCTGAAGCGGTAAACCAGCCCTTCGCCTTTTTCGAGCCGGTAGAGCTGAACGACGGCGTGACCGAAGAGGTGCTGTCGACACCGCCGTCAGCTGACACTGACAAAAAAGAGGATGAACCGGCAGCTGTTTCGGAGATTAAAGCCGACGACAACGAGGCTCTACCCATCCCCGAACCCGACGACAATCAAGTTACCTGTGATACAAGCGACGACAAAGAGTCGCCCGAAGCTTCCGCTGAAGAATCTGCCGAAGAGCCTCAAGAGCAAGAAGAGCCATTGACTGTAGATGACGCTCAGCAACAAGACGATTCAACCGCCGACGATCAACCCGCCGATGCTCCTGAAGCCGACGAAACGCCCGACTATCAGGAAGAGTACGCCCCACAACAGCGGTTCAATCCATGGTTTGCGCTAATCATCGGCTTGGCCATAGGTCTTGTGGCAGGATACTACGCAGGTTATCGCTGGCAATACTATCCTTGGGCCGCATCGATGCAATACGAGCCGCAAGCATCAGATACAATAATCGATCCCTACAAGGCCCTCGACTCCGTTATCGTCAATGTCGACAGCCTGTCGGCCGTGACTGTCGATTCAGCAGCTGTAGTCGAGCCGGCCGTCGTTGTGCCCGAAGTAATAACCGACACCATAACGGTGACACGATTCCTCACCACCATGGCGCGAAAATACTACGGCGACCATCGTTTCTGGGTCTACATCTATGAAGAAAATGCCCCGAAACTCCGTCACCCCGACAAAATACGCCCGGGCACAGTGGTCGTCATTCCGCCCGCCGAAAAATACGGCATAGATGTTAACGATCCCGAGAGCGTTAAGAAAGCTTCATCCAAAATCGGTGAAATTTACTCCCGTTTTGACAAATAATCTTAATCTTTTAACAAGATAAAGGATATATAGCTAATTTTAACAATCGGTCTTAACTATAAAGTTGTTGGAATATATAAATTTGCACTCACGGGGGAATTATGCCCAAGCGTAAACAAAAAGCGAATTAACATAAATATTAAATAAAAAACAGTTATTACTCAAAAAAGGAATTATGAGTGACACGGTAAACATTAGAGAGCTCAACGACCTCGTTGCCGCAAAGAGCGATTTCATCACCCTCATTCAGCGAGGAATGGACCAGACAATTGTCGGTCAAAAGCATCTCATCGACTCACTGCTCATAGCTTTGCTTTCCAATGGCCACGTACTGCTCGAAGGCGTGCCCGGTCTGGCAAAAACATTAGCAATAAAGACTTTGGCACAAATCATCGATGCCAAATACAGCCGCATCCAGTTCACTCCCGACCTGTTGCCGGCCGATGTAATCGGTACTATGGTCTACAGCGTCAAGAGTGAACAGTTCCAGGTGAAGCGTGGTCCCATATTCGCCAACTTCGTACTCGCCGATGAAATCAACCGTGCGCCGGCCAAGGTACAGAGCGCACTGCTTGAAGCCATGCAGGAGCGTCAGGTGACAATAGGCGACAGCACATTCCCCCTCGACGAGCCCTTCCTCGTAATGGCCACCCAGAACCCCATCGAGCAGGAAGGTACCTATCCCCTGCCCGAGGCACAGGTCGACCGTTTCCTCTTGAAGGTTGTCATAGGCTATCCCTCCAAGGAAGAGGAGAAAGTCATCATACGCCAGAACATCACAAACGAAAAGAAGGAGATACGCCCGCTTCTTAAGCCCGAAGAGATTCTCGAGGCCCAGCGCGTCGTAGAGAAGATATACATCGATGAGAAAATCGAGCGTTACATCGTCGACATCGTATTCGCAACCCGTTTCCCGGCCGACTACAACCTCAACGACCTCACGACAATCATCGCCTTCGGTGCATCGCCCCGTGCGTCAATCAGCCTTGCACGCGCCGCACGCAGCTACGCATTCCTCCGCGGACGCGGTTACGTTGTGCCCGAGGATGTAAGAGCAGTGGCCCATGATGTGCTCCGTCACCGTATCGGACTTACCTACGAGGCCGAAGCCAACACCATCACCGCCGATGAAATAATTTCAGAAATCCTTGACAAGGTAGAAGTACCCTAAGTAGAAAGTCACGCTTATGGATGCCAACGAGCTTCTTAAGAAAGTAAGAAAAATCGAGATCAAGACCAAGGGTCTGTCGCAGAACATATTCGCCGGTGAGTACCACTCGGCGTTCAAGGGTCGCGGCATGATGTTCAGCGAAGTGCGCGAATATCAGTACGGCGACGACATCCGCGACATCGACTGGAACGTGACCGCCCGTCACAACCATCCCTATGTCAAGGTCTTCGAGGAAGAGCGCGAGCTCACCGTGATGCTTCTTATCGATGTGTCGGGTAGCCGCAACTTCGGTGCCATGGGCGAGGACAAGCGAGAAATGATAGCCGAAATAGCCGCGACGCTGGCCTTCTCGGCTATACAGAACAATGACAAGATAGGCGTGATATTCTTCTCCGACAAAATCGAGAAATTCATTCCCCCGAAAAAGGGTCGACGCCACATCCTGTTCATAATCCGCGAACTGCTTGACTTCACTCCCGAGCAACGCGGCACCGACCTGGCCGAGGTGCTTCGCTACATGACCGATGCGCTGAAGAAACGCTGCACAACGTTCATAATCTCCGACTTCATCGACTCACACGACTACTACAAGGCGCTATCTATCGCCAACAACAAACACGATGTCACGGCCATACAGGTCTATGACAAGCGTGACGCTCAGTTGCCCGATGTGGGATTCATGCGAGTCATCGACCTCGAAACCGGACGCGACCGATGGGTCAACACCTCATCGGGTAAAGTGCGGCAGGCATTCAACCGGTGGTGGTATGAGCGTCAGCAGCAGATGATTGACCGCTTCAATCGATGCCGCGTCGACTACACCTCTATTGCCACCGACGAGGATTTTGTTAAATCGCTCATGGGCCTGTTCCAGAAACGCGGCGTGAGATGACATCAACCGCCGCCTTCACGGCAACACTCCACAACCAACCTACAATTCAATATCGCAGAATATGAAAGTTATCAATCGCATTCACTTATTACTGACAGCACTGCTACTGTCGTGCGCCACAGCCCACGCGGCGGCTCCTGTCAGCGTAAAGGCGTCGCTTGACTCAACCTACCTGATAATGGGCAAGCAAACGCTCTTGAAAGTGAATCTTGTGCAGGACAAAGGCACTCAGGGTTACTTCATAACCAACAACGGCGACACGCTCACCCGCGAAGTCGAAATAATTGGCCTCCTCCGCAGCGACACTACCGACATAGGCTCCAACCGCGAAGAGATTGTGCGTGAAATCATAATCCAGTCATTTGACTCGGGGCTCTATACACTGCCTCCGTTTGTCTACGTGGCCGACGGCGACACATTCGCGTCCAACGACCTCGCTCTCAAGGTACTCCCCGTCCCGGTCGACACCATGACCACAGTCCATGACTACGCCGGAACGATAGCGCCACACACTCGCATCTGGGACTATCTGCCCGACTTCATAACCGACTATTGGTGGATATATGCAATAGTCCTTGCAATAGGCATAGCCGTAGCAGCCTACTTCCTCTTCTTCAAGAAGAAAGTAATAGCAGCCGTGCTTCCCAAGAAGAAACCCGTGCCGCCCTACGAAATGGCTATGCAGCAGCTCAACAAGCTTAAGGAGGAGAAACTCTGCGAGCGCGGACAGGAAAAAGAGTACTACACCCGCCTTACCGAGATTCTTCGTGTTTACCTTGACAAGCGTTTCGGCATAAACGCAATGGAGATGACTTCCACACAGATTCTCAACTCCCTGCGTCACCGCGACGACACCAAGCCTACTACACAGCTCATGAAGCAGATTCTTGAAATGGCCGACTTTGTAAAGTTTGCCAAGGTGCGTCCGCTCCCCGACGACAATGTCAAGACCCTCAACATGGCCGTGCAGTTTGTCGAGGATACTAAACCGGTAGAACCCTCGGCCGAAGAGTCATCAGAAACCGACGACGACAAGCCGACCGACGAAACTTCACAACCTAAAGACAAGAAATAATGCAACTCGCTCATCCTGAATATCTCTGGTTGTTTCTTCTGCTCGTACCGTTGATTGCATGGTACGTGTGGAAATATCGTAACGCCTATCCCGCACTCGAAATATCCACGACAACGCCCTACAACAAGTTGCCGCGTTCAATAAAGGAGTACATGCTGCACGGACTGTTTCTGTTGCGGCTCGCGGCGATATCATGCGTCATCATAGTGCTTGCACGACCCCAGACTCGCGACAGCTGGCGCACATCGTCGACCGAAGGTACTGACATCATCATAGCCCTCGACATATCGACCTCGATGCTCGCCCGTGACTTCAAGCCCGACCGCTTCGAGGCGGCCAAGGATGTGGCGGCCAAGTTTGTCGCCGGACGCGAAAGCGACAACATAGGCGTGGTTATTTTTGCCGGCGAGAGCTTCACTGCCGTGCCCATGACCACCGACCGATCGGTGCTTGCCAACTACATCCACGACATAAAAATGGGAATGCTTGAGGACGGAACCGCAATAGGCGACGGACTCGCCACATCGATAAACCGCATCAAGGACGGAAAGGCTAAGTCGAAGAGTATCATACTCATCACCGACGGAACCAACAACACCGGTAACGTGGCACCCGTAACGGCTGCCGAGATTGCCAAGAAATACGGCATAAAGGTCTACACCATAGGTGTGGGTCGCAACGGCACCGCTCCTATGCCGCAGCAAAACTACTTCGGCGGCATCGACTACGTAAACATGCCGGTCGTTATCGACGAAAACACCCTACGCACAATCGCCTCAACCACCGGCGGAAAATATTTCCGCGCTACAGGCAACAACGTGCTGAAGGACATCTTCGCTGAAATCGACCAACTCGAAAAGACCCAAATGGATGTACGCCACTTCTCCCACACCGAGGACAACTACATGATGTGGGCATGGCTCGCCATCGGACTGTTCCTGCTGGAAATCCTGCTGCGTCACACCGTGTTGCGCACAATTCCATGACAATTTACTATAATAATATATAGCCAAAACAATGTTCAGTTTCGCTAATCCACACCTTCTATATCTTCTGTTCCTGCTTCCCGTTGTTGCAGGGCTATACATCATTGCGAGGATTGCACGGCGACGCAAGCTCATGCGCTACGGCCGCATTGCAACCCTGACGCCGCTCATGCCCGACGCTTCACGCTACAAGCCCGGGATTAAGCTGGTTCTTCAGCTTATAGCAATAGCCGCACTTGTTATCGTGCTGGCGCGTCCACGTGCCGGTGCCAAGGAGGAGGTGAGCGAAGTACAAGGCATAGAGGTGATGATATGCCTCGATGTATCCAACTCGATGCTCGCTTCATCGACCGACGATCCGCGCGGCGTGTCGCGACTTCAGCGAGCCAAACTCGTGCTTGAAAAGCTCATCGACAAGCTCGACAACGACAAGGTGGGCCTGATTGTGTTTGCGGGCGACGCCTACACCCAGCTACCCATAACGAGCGACTTCGTGTCGGCCAAGATGTTCCTCAACAGCATCTCCACCGAAATGGTCCCCACCCAGGGAACAGCCATAGGCGCTGCAATACAGATGGCTATGAACTCGTTTACTCCCGATGAGGATATGCAGCGTGCCATAATCGTGATAACCGACGGCGAGAACTTCGAGGACGATCCGCTCGCAGCGACCCAGGAAGCAGCCAAGCGCGGCATTCAGGTCGATGTGATAGGACTCGGCTCGACAAAGGGCGCACTTATACCCATAGGCCGTAACGGTCAATATCTGAAGGACGACTCGGGTAACCCCGTGACAACCCGTCTTGATGAAACGATGGCCCGCAAAATAGCCGAGGAAGGCGACGGCATATACGTGTCGGGAGCCGCGTCGACAGTAGTCAACGATGTCGACGAGCAGCTCAAGACTCTCGCCACCAGCAGCCTCGAGAAAATCAACTACACGGCAAGCGCCGAGCAATTCCCCGTATTTGCATGGATTGCGCTTGCATTCCTGATTCTTGACATATTCATGCTTGACCGAAAAGTGGGCTGGCTGAAAAAAATCAACTTCTTTAGCAAATAAAAACAATGCTGACGATGAATCGAATTCTATCCCTATTGCTCCTGCTTGCCGCATCGACATCGGCCTTTACCGCTTATGCCGCCGATGACGACAACTCAACACGCAAGGAGCGCAACTACATACGCGAGGGCAACTCCCTTTACAAAGAAAAGCGATATGCCGACGCCGAAGTGGCCTATCGAAAGGCTCTTGAGGAAAATGCCATGAGCGACATTGCCATGTACAATCTCGCGGCATCGCTCATCCGACAGTCGGGAACCGCCGACCCCAACTCGGGCAACAACCCCATGGCCGAGGCGCAACAGCTTCTGCAGGGACTGACCCAAAGCAGCCGTGACATGCAGATTGTCGAAAACGCCTTCTACAATCTCGGCAACATGGCATTCAACCAGCAGCAGTATGACCAGGCTATAAACATGTATAAGGGGGCGTTACGCAAGAATCCCGACAACGACAAGGCCCGTGAAAACCTGCGCCTCGCCCAGCTGAAGCGACAGGAGCAGCAAAATCAGGATCAGAATCAGGACAAGAAGGACCAGGATCAAAATCAGGACCAGCAACAAAATCAACAGAATCAGGACCAACAGCAAAATCAGGACCAGAATCAAGACAATAAGGATCAGGACCAGCAGGGCGACAAAGAGAAAAACGAAAAGCCCAAGGATCAGCAACCGCCTCAACAGCAGCAGGGCGGCATAAGCGACGCCAATGCGGCTAAAATCCTCAAGACAATGGAAAACGAGGAGAATGCCACCCGTCGAAAGGTTCAGGAACTGAAAAAGAAAGAGGAAGAGTCATCACGTCGCCGCACCGGCAACCAGTGGTAACCGCTCCCTAATCGATTGTGCAACTTGACAGAATAAAACGAATAGAGTGAATATGAAACGAATATTGTTGATATTAACATTATTGCTCGGCGTCGCCGCGTCGGCATCGGCCGAAACATCGTTCACGGTCATTCCGCCGCGCACGGTTATCGCAGGCAACAAGTTCAATGTCACCTTCAGGCTGAAGGACGGACAAGGCTCGGGACTTAAAGCACCCGAGATAAAAGGCTGTACCCTCGTCTTCGGTCCCTCGACATCCACAATGCAAAACTATCAGTGGGTCAACGGCAAATCGACCTCTTCGGTAACAGTCGACTATTCATTCACCTATCGCGCCGACAATCCCGGCACCTATACAATTGGCGAAGCCCGAATAACGGTTGACGGAAAGACCTACACCACCAAGCCCGCCACGTTCAAGGTACTTCCTCCCGACCAAGCAGCCCAAGGCTCCAATCAAGGCGTGAGGGTAGACGACATAAGCAGCCAGACATCCGACCGATCCGTGTCGGCCAACGATGTGTTTGTGCGCATTATCCTGAACCGTTCACGAGCCTACGAGCAGGAGGCTATCCTTTGCACGATAAAACTCTATACTAAGTACAGCATAAGCTCGTTCCTGCCCACCACCCAGCCGTCGTTTGACGGATTCCTCATCGAGGAGGTAAACCTCCAGCCTCAGCTTAACGAGGTAGAACATTACAATGGTCAAAACTACATGACCGCCGTGTTGAAGCAGTGCATCATCTTCCCCCAGAAGTCGGGCAAGCTCACCATCAACTCGGGGAAATATGATGTGACGGTAGTGCAACACGAGCGTTTCTCAGGATTCTGGGGTGGCTCGCGACCTGTGGAGAAAGAGATAAAGGTAAGCTCCAACTCCGCCTCAATCAACATCGATCCCCTGCCCTCGCCTCAGCCCGAAGGATTCACCGGTGCCGTGGGTATATTCTCCATCGACAGCCGCCTGAGCACATCATCGTTCAAGACCAACGAAGCGGCATCGCTCATATACACCATCACCGGTACTGGCAACATAAAATACATTAAGGAGCCGGTAATCGACTTCCCCACCGAATTTGAGCAATACACCCCGCAAAACGAAATAACGGCCCAGGTCAACGGTTCATCGGTCAGCGGAACGATGAAAATCGACTACACATTCGTGCCTCAAAGCGTGGGCGATTTCCACATAGGCGCCGACAAGTTTGTCTACTTCAATCCCGAAAGCCGCAAATATGTCACGCTCACTACGCCCACCTATGATATAAAGGTGGCACGTGGAGCTGCCGTATCGGCCGCCGCCGATGTCAACAAGCAAAGCATATCAAGCAAAAACACCGACATCCTCCACATAAAGATGGGCGACCTGCACCCCGCGAAGGTACACCGTTACTTCTACTCGTCGGCATGGTACTGGCCTGCCTATATAGTGCTCGCCCTCATCCTCGTGGCAATAATATGGATTTACAGCAAGAAGGTTAAGCTCAACGCCGACATTCAGGGCCGTCGGCTCGCCAACGCCAACAAAGTCGCCAAAAAGCGACTCAAGATTGCCAAGGGATTCATGTCGGCTCATGACAACGACAAGTTCTACGAGGAGATGCTCCGTGCTATATGGGGCTATCTGAGCGACAAGCTCGGTCTGCAGGCATCGCAGCTCACGCGCGACAACATCGACCGCGAACTCACCGAGTACGGCGCACCGCAGAATCTCACCGACTCCTTCATCAACATAATCGACGAGTGTGAAATGGCACGCTACTCCCCCGCAAAGAGCGACGAGCAGATTGAGGAACTGTTCAATCAGGCATCCTCGGCCATGAACGCCATGGAAGGTATAAAGCGCGCCAAGCGTCAATAACTAAATCACTCATTCACATCCACGAAAAAGAAACGAAATGAAACGCATCATATCGACTCTAATTCTGTTAACAGCCGTGTTCAACATGATTTCGGCATCTTCGCTGACTCAGGAAGCCGACTCTGCCTACATGAACGACGACTTCATCAAAGCCGCGAAGCTCTACGAAGAGATTGCCGCCAATGAAGGCACCTCAAGCAATCTCTTCTACAACCTTGGCAACGCCTACTACCGCCAGGGCAAGCTCGGACTCGCCATTCTGAACTACGAGCGCGCGCTTCGACTCGACCCATCCAACAAGGACGCACGCACCAATCTCGCTTTCGTAAACTCAAAGATAACCGACGAACCCGGCGACCGCGGAATGTTCATCTCCAACACCGTAAACGGATTTGCCTGCAAGACCCCGGCCAACACCTGGTCGCTGATTGCCATCGGCTCCTTTGTCCTGCTGCTCGGTGCTATAGCTCTTTACGTATTTTCATCTAACGTGCGCTTGCGCAAGACCGGGTTCTTCGGCGGCATCCTGCTGCTCGGGGCATGTGTACTGGCCAACATAATGGCATCCATCGCCACACGCTACTCCACTTCCCACAACGAAGCGATAATCATTGAGCCCTCTACCCTGCTCAGCACTTCGCCGCGCACACCCAAGGACCGCAGCGAAGAGGCAATGCTGCTCCACGAAGGCACAAAGCTCGAAATCCTCGACTCCGTCACCACGCGCATCGACTCTGTGACTACTCGGTGGTATGATGTCAAGGTCGACAACAACAATCGAGCATGGGTACGCGCTTCAGCCGTAGAGCGCATCTGAAAGACCGTCGCAGCATCAACTCATTGCAATATCGGCAAGTAGCTGAAGATGTCGCGTACAAATTGATACTATATGTTTTATAACACATAACTTTATGCTCACAAAATTTGCTTTTTTGATACGAAAAGGCTAATTTTAACGACATCAAATAACTGAATTATTAACTTTCTAAAACTTATAAGTATCATGACTAAAACTATTTCATTCAACGACCTCCGCCGCATCAAGGACAGTTTGCCCGATGGTTCAATGCACAAAATCGCCGATCAGCTCAACTGCACCGTGCAGACAGTTCGCAACTACTTCGGAGGCAGCAACTACGAGTTTGGTCAGAATTGTGGCGTTCACATTGAGCCGGGCCCTCACGGAGGTATCGTGGTGCTTGACGACACTACAATTTACGACATGGCCATTGCCATTCTTGAAGAGCAACAGGCCGCTAAGGATGCTTAAGTCTTGGACTTATCAACACATTTAACTGAAAATATCACAATTCAACTATCCTGAAATGCCCGACGATCGATTGATTACCGTAGCAATACACACCTACGATCATGCTGTCGCACTCAAGAATCTCCTTGAAAGCGAAGGTGTAAATGCCGTGTTGCAGAATGTCAATCTTAATCATCCGGCAGTGTCAAGCGGAGTTAGAGTGCGCATCCATGAAAGCGACCTCCCTCTTGCTTTGAGAATCATTGAAAACACCGATATTTTCGGATCGTTAAAATCAACTGAAGTCGATGGAGCCGTGAATCCCATGATTCTTGTGCCCATCGACTTCAGTGATTATTCCGTAAAAGCCTGCGACATAGCCCTTCATCTCGCAAGCCGACACAAAACCCACATCACGCTCCTCAACACCTATCTCGATCCCTATCTGTCGGGCAACATCCAGCTGAGCGACTCTCTAAGTTACGACATAGCCGAGTCGGAAATGCGGCGCACACTCGATGCCGAAGCCCGACGCCTAATGGACGACTTCATCCGCAAGCTGCGAAACCGCATGAAGCTCAACGAAATTCCGCCAGTAAAGATAACTTCTGAAATCACCGAAGGCGTTCCCGAAGAGGCGATAACCGAATACGCAAAAGAAAACAAGCCCCAGCTAATTGTGATGGGCACTCGCGGAAAAGGCAAAAAAGAGAAAGAACTCATAGGCAGCGTAACAGCCGAAGTGCTCGACTCATGCCGGTTTCCGGTGCTCACAGTGCCCGAATCGGTCAATCTCAGCAAAGCCGACGACATCAAGCACGTAGTACTGTTCAGCAACCTCGACCAGGAAGACATCCTGGCGCTCGATGCCATATACCGGTTCTTCTCCGACGAGCACTTCAACGTAACAATGATCAACGTTCCTGACAAGAAGCACTCCAAGAGCGGCCGACAGGCTGCCGATGCATTGAAAGGATACTGCGAGTCACACTATCCGAGATTCACATTTACCGTGGCCGACCTATCGCTCAGCTCAATCGTCGAGGACTTCAACGCAATCCAGCAGCGACAGCCCGTCGACCTCATTGCTGTACCCAACAAAAAGAAAAACATCTTTGCGCGCCTGTTCAATCCGTCGCTCGCCCACAGGCTGCTGTTCCATTCCGACATCCCCATGATGGTGATTCCCGTATAAATCCGTCGAATAAATGACAAATTATCAACGCTTGATTTGTCTATTTCAGTAATTTTCCATAACTTTGCACCGCTTTTCGTAATCTCTGGCAAGACATGCAGCTTGCTATATTGCGTAATTATTAACATTTTTAAATTCAATCAGAACGAAAATGGACTTAATCAAGATTGCTGAAGAGGCATTTGCAACAGGCAAGCAGCACCCCGACTTCGGTCCCGGCGACACCATCACAGTCGCTTACCGCATCAAGGAGGGTAACAAGGAACGTATCCAGCAATATCGCGGTGTGGTTATCCGCATCTCAGGCGAAGGCGAAAAGAAGCGCTTCACAGTTCGCAAGATGAGCGACAATATCGGTGTTGAGCGCATCTTCCCCATCGAGTCACCCTTCATCGACTCAATCACCGTAAACAAGTATGGTAAGGTTCGTCGCGCCAAGCTTTACTATCTCCGTAAACTCACCGGTAAGAAGGCCCGTATCAAGGAACGTCGCGTTAAGTAATGACGCCTGCCGATTATTACGGTATACAAATTACACAACGAGTCCCGCCAATGCACAAGCAGGCGGGACTCGTCGTTTTTATCATGTAAATGTCAGCCTACAACTTAGTCGTCATCATCGTCATCGGGCTTGCCGGGCAGAATCAATGACAGAGCCCACAGCAATATCGCACACGCAACCGCTGAAGTCACGAGCGAAAACACCTGCATATTCTCGTTATTGCCCAAGAACACCACCAGCAGCCATCCGCCAAGCAGTGCGCCGCACACACCCACACACACATCGAGTACAACGCTGTGAGCAGTGTGAAGAAGCTTTCCGGCCATGTATCCGCCGATTACTCCTATAATCGCCCATACAATCCAAAGTGTCGCTCCCATAATTTCTATAATTTTAATTAAACATTAAATTTTAAGCCCTGTCGATTTATGAGTTCCAGTACTCAAAAATCGTAAGCCACAGAAGCAACAACGCTATAAGCACGGTCACTCCCACTTTAATCCAAAGGCTTACCTTCTCTTGTCTTTCCCTTTTCATGATTCTTGAAAATAAACAGTTGATTAATTATATCAATATACAATATAACAATCTCCGGCTACAATAGTTTTAGAGCCGGTTCGCCAATAGGGCGACAAGAGCACGGATAGTGACTCACTCAACAGCCGAGAGCCCTTCGCAGGGTATCGACCTGAGCCGTCCACAATTCCTTCGCATCATCCATTTCATCCTCCGAGGCAAAGTCGGTGACGGTCAATATCGTTTCATCAGTAAGCTCATTAACTGAAATCTTCATCTCAAAATAGCAGCGCGAGTTGTCGTCGCTCCATCGGAAACGTATCGACACTTCGGTGCGCATGCTCAGCAATTGAGCGGTCTGAGATTGTCCGTCCCATGAAAAAGTATAGGTTTTACCCGAAATCGACACCTCGTCGGCAAACCATTCCGTCAATCCGTTGATTGACGATATATAGTTCCAAAGCAGTGCCACCGGCACGCTTTTCATTTCAAATTCAAGTTGGAATTTCGATTTATCCATCTTCGGTATTAGCAATAGCGAGTTGACAAAGTAATGTGCGAAATAAGCACAATTTCATGAACTCCCAAAAACATTTCACTAAAAAAATTCGACACTCCCTAAAAATAACTACGTCACCATGTGCGTTCACCTTATATATGGAAACCGAAGACCCGAAAAAATGGAAAGTGCTCGAAAGCGAGCACCTGATGCGACGCCCCTGGCTCACCGTGCGCCGCGATAAAGTACTCCTGCCCACAGGAGCCATAAATCCCGAATTTTATGTGCTTGAGTATCCCGACTGGGTAAACGTGATAGCTATTACCGACGACGGGCAATTTGTTATGGAACGACAGTACCGTCACGGACTGGGCGAAACATGCATTGAACTTTGCGCCGGAGTGATGGAAGAAGGAGAAACACCCGAACAAGCGGCACGAAGGGAGCTCGAAGAAGAAACCGGCTACGTAGGCGGCACATGGACACAGTTAATGACAATATCGGGCAATCCCAGCACAACCGACAATCTCACCCACTGCTTCATAGCACAAGGCGTGACATATTCCGGAGCAAGGCATCTCGACCGCACCGAGGACATCGAGGTGGTGCTCATGACACCCGACGAGGTCTACTCGCTTCTCCTGAACGACGAGATGAAGCAGGCACTCATGGCGGCCCCGCTGTGGCGTTACTTCGCCACGATGCGGAGCCATGATGAGTGAACTATGCGTTACATCAGAAGCTGCTCAGCCACGATGTGAGGTCGGCTACCATCTCTTTGTGATAGCGGAACATGTCAAGGCAACCCCAGCCGTGACCTCCCGAAGGATAAATGTGAAGCACAGCGGGCACTCCGGCCTTGTGCAGGCTGTTGTAGTAGCTTGTGCCGTTCAGCGGCGACACCACATTGTCATCGTCGCTGAACGCAATGAATGCGCGCGGAGTGTCGGGCGTTACCTGCTTTTCATTAGAAAACTCCACCTCAAGCTCGGGCGAAGCATTCTCTCCGAGAAGATTGTCATGACTTCCCATGTGGGTGTACGACTTATCCATCGTAATTACGGGATAGAACAGAATCTGGAAGTCGGGGCGCGTCGAAGCATCGTAGTGAGTAGCCACAGTCGAGGCAAGATGACCTCCGGCCGACGAGCCCATGATGCCTATGTCCTTAGGATTAAGGTGCCACACCTCGGCGCTGTCACGCAGCACCTTCATGGCGGCCTGAGCCTCGCCTACGGGAATTTTGTGATTACCTTTAGGCAGATTGTAGTCGACCACAGCGTATGCTATGCCGAGATCGTTGAAAAACGGAGCCCACTTGTGTCCTTCATGGCTGTTTGAAAGCATGATGTAGGCACCGCCCGGGCAGGCAAGAACAGCTCGTCCCGTAGCCTTGTCGGCATCAGGAAGATATACTTTCATGCGGGGCGTTTCAATTGTTTTTACTTCAGCAGCCTCAGTGCTGAGCTGCGATGCCACAGCCAAAGCTGCGGCAATGAATAATCGATTGATTTTCATAATTGAATGCTGATTGGTTACCCCACAAATCTACAACAAATCTTTCTAAAATGAAAATAAAAAAGCCGAGCGGGGCTATAAGCCGGGTTATGTCATGCAGTTGACTCGATGTTCTCGCCGCCTGCATGGTCGGTCATTTATCTAATCCGCATGTCGCCACGCGGCTTGAGCAGTCTACCCCCCGGCAATGGGCGAGCAACCCTTAAATGCCGGTATACTTGACCTTGCAACCCATAAGGCGTGCGGCGACCGACATCACTGCCGGTCCCGGTGAGCTCTTGCCTCGCCTTTTCACCCTTACCGCCGCATGCTGCGGATATATTGCAATCCGTAACAGGCGGCGGCGGTTATTTTCTGTCACGCTACTCTACCGTCACCGATAGGTTCCCGTTAAGAACTATGGTGCTCTATGTTGCCCGGACTTTCCTCTTGTCGCTCTCGTAGTCGACAAGCGACCGACCGTCCCGCTCGGCTTGTAGTGTGACAAAGTTACGCTAATTTCCACACATTGCAAAATAAATCAGAACGAGAACTGGGCCATCAGGCATGCGCGGCGTGCCCAGCGGTGCTGTCCGTCGTTGTTTTGGCGCTTGCCCAGATTCACCTCTGCGCCAAACTGCACGCGTGGTGTTGGGTTCCAGAACACATTGGCCGTTGCATACAATCCGTATTTATAGGTCATGTCGGCCATCTCCTGCTTCGGAAGGAAGCGCATCTCGCTGAACATGATCGTCGAGAATAGATTGGGACGGAAATGATACTGTAGTGCGCCATACCATCCAAGGCTGAACGGAGCATACATCTTGCCCTTCGTGTCGGGGTCGTCAATTAAGTCGAGCGGCGTCATCTGCAGGTCGTTGGTAAGGCTCTGATAGCCCTTGCCTGCATTGAACGATGCGTATACGGTCAACGGATCCACCACCCTGAAGATGGAGCTTACGTGTGCGCCCCAGCCCACTACAGTGTGGTTTGTGCCGTTTACGAGGTCACGGTAAGGAAGTCCGCGTATGATTCCCGAAAGTCTTATGTGCTGACCCGCACCCCATTCATACTGACCGAATGCTGCAAAATTAGGCAGATAGTTGCTTCGTGTCGATGTTGTGGTACCGTCGGCATCAACCTGGGCGTCGGGACTCTCAATTGAGGCGGCCACAACCCAATTGGTCTTGAACGTACGCATCCAGCGCAACAACACGTTGGTGTCGCTTATCTCGGAGTTGGGGCCCTGTGCATCAACTGTAGGCGGCTGTGCCGACGGGTCGCTGAACGACGAGT
The DNA here is from genome assembly GCF_004793735.1 of Muribaculum sp. NM65_B17. Classification (NCBI taxonomy): domain Bacteria; kingdom Pseudomonadati; phylum Bacteroidota; class Bacteroidia; order Bacteroidales; family Muribaculaceae; genus Muribaculum; species Muribaculum sp. NM65_B17. The sequence goes on along the minus strand of NZ_SRYY01000006.1, from coordinate 126,227 downwards.
TGGCATAACCGAGCGTCCAGTCATTATACTGAACGTAGGCCTTCTTCAGGTGGAAGTCACGCGAACTATATCCGTTGAAATTGGCCTCGATATATAACTGATAATTGCCGTATTTCTTGTCGTGTCCTATGACTCTCACAAAGAATGCCGTTCCCGAAGGAGTGCTTCCAAGCCAGCGGTCACGCGCAGGATTGGTGGGTATCGATATGTCATAGGGAGCAAAACCGCTGTTGTTCAACGCTCCGCCCCAATCATACCATCCTCTCATTCTCACCAAGCCGCCCATACCCATGGCAAGCTGCGCATCCTTGCTCATAAGCATGAAATATGGAGCCTGAGGGTCCTGGAAGTTTCTAAATTGATCATAATAAAACTGATTGATCATATCCAATTTAGTCACAGAATCTGCTTCAAGTCCGTCGCCGAAAGTTATTATACGGTGACTTTTCTGCAACTCTTTTACCTGCTTCTCCGAAGGGCTTATAGCCATCATCGACAACGAAAGCGAACACAACAATGAAACTAACAATAATCTAATATTCATAAAGCGTATTATTTTAGGGACTCACCCGAATTACATACATAAAAACACTGAGTTTAATACATTTGTTTAAGCATAATTTTATATTATTTGTAATTTTTCAGTTACATGCAGTTAACCCGTTTAACATCCCAATGACCTGTTAAAGCCTTTCTGCACCTGATTTCTACTTCAAAATAACACTCCGACACCCCATGAATTTCGACCGTTTTTCAAGCAGGAATTTGCCTGTTTCGCGCCATTCGGTATGTTACAAAACATAGTTTTATAACTATTTAACAATCGCTCGAAAACCGCATAAACAGAGGGTTTCCAAGCGTCACCGACAGCTAAACCCATGGCTGTGAACGCTTAAATTTTGTCATTCTCGTTCATAAGCACTAACTTTGTGGCGATGAAATTGTTTATCATTCGGTTGACAGAGGTTAACTGATGCCGAAAATCGGCAACGAAATTCGACTCAAAATTTTAACAGTTCAGGATTTCGTAGTAGTAATTTTAAATGAACGTAATGAAGAAAACAATGTCTATTATTGTGTTCTTCGCCGTTCTGCTTCTCCTCGGCTCGGCAGCCACCAACAACGCCATCGACGGCGTAAAAGGATTTCAGGCTCCGATATTCAAGGTCGAGCGCACCGATTCGGTCGTTTCACTTGATGACATGAGGGGACACTGGGTGCTTCTGCAGTTCTGGTCGTCAAGCGACGCGCGGTCGCGTATAGCCGGAAAGCAATACACTGCTATTGAGCAGAAGCTTAATGATGGACAGTCGGCAGAACGATTCCATCTCTTATCGGTCAATATGGACCGTAGTGAGCGCCTCTTTCGTGAGATAGTGCGTAGAGATGGCCTTAGTGCGGAAACACAATTTCACATCGAGGGAAATCGTGCAAATCAATTAATCAATGATTATCACCTCGAATCGGGTATGCAATCTTTCCTCATCGACCCTTCGGGCCGAATAGTTGCGAAAAACCCGACAGAACAAACCTTGACACAACTTACATGCGATTAAGTAAAAAGCTCACCGAAGCCTGTGCTTCAGTGAGCTTTTTTATTTCATAGTCAATCAGCGTGACTTTACTGATGTATGTCACGTATGTCATAGGGTGTTTCCTGATACACGAAATAGTTCAACCAATTGCTGAACAGCAGGTTAGCATGTGAGCGCCAACGCACAATCGGCCCTTTCGACGGGTCGTCGTCTATATAATAATGGGCCGGCACATCAGGATTCATTCCCTTTTCGAGGTCACGGTGATACTCAAAGTCAAGCGTATTGGGCGAATACTCCGAGTGACCGGTTATGAAGAACTCCCTGCCGCCGCGGGCCATAACCATGTAGATGCCGCTCTCTTCGCTCTCGGCTATGATGTCGAGTCCCTCGACACGCTCAACATCCTCGCGCATCACCTCGCTGAAACGACTGTGAGGCACATAGAACTCGTCGTCAAATCCTCGGAATATGGGATTGCGGTTGTCGTTAAGCTTGTGACGGAACACACCCGATATCTTGCGGTCGAGAACACGCTTGGGCACTCCATAGTGATGATAGAGGCCGGCAAATGCGGCCCAGCATATATAAAGAGTCGATGTCACGTGGGTGCGTGCCCAGTCAAAAATCTCGCACAGTTCATCCCAATAATCAACCTCTTCAAAGTCGACCTTCTCTACCGGAGCGCCGGTAATTATGAATCCGTCGTAATTCTGGTTCCGTATGTCCTCAAATGTCTTGTAGAACTCCTCTATGTGTTCGCGCGGAGTGTTACGTGACACGTGGGTGCAGGTATCTATAAGGTCAAGCTCTATCTGAAGCGGAGTGTTGGATATGAGTCGCAACAGGTCGGTTTCCGTCATGATTTTAAGCGGCATCAGGTTGAGTATGCCTATACGCAACGGTCTTATGTCCTGCGACGAAGCCCTCTGCTCGTCTATCACGAATATGTTTTCAGCCTTCAGTGTTTCCACGGCAGGCAATAGTACTGGAACTCTTACTGGCATAATATATTGCTGTTAATGCTTGTTTCCTCTAATTTGTTGAGCACCTCGAGTCCGGTGGCTCGTCCGGCATCGACCTTGTCGGGATAATGGGCGTCACTGTTCACCAGCACCGTTATTCCCGCGTCAAACAGTCGCGGCAGATATTCGACACGGGGGAAAAGCCTGCGCACGTCATTCCACGCCTTGGTGTTTATCTCCACCGCCGGACCATGCTCGACTATTGCGTCGATCAGGTCGTTGACACGCTTGATGTACCATGATTCGCTCTCTATTCCCGGCTTGAAGGCCGCAGCGTTACGCCCTATCTTGTCGAAGTGGCCTATTATGTCAAACCCTCCGGCCTCGACCATCTTTATGGATTCGTCGTAGAACGAATTGACCACATAGTGTATGTCGTTATTGAAGTAACGGTCCATCTTCTTGATGAACGTGGCTTCGCTGCCGTCGACATCGACCAATCCGTCGGCGCTCGGCACAAAATGCACCGACCCTATGCGATAGTCAAGCGGAAGCGTGTCGAAATAAGGGTTTGACGGTCCCCACTCCGCCCCGAGATAGTCTATCTCCATTGAAGCGTAAAGCGATATTCGGTCGCCATACACCTCTTTAAGGCGCGTCACCTCGTCAAAATAAGACTTGACCGAGTCGTGCGACATGTTGCACGGTGATTCTATAGGCACAGGCGAGTGAGGTGAAAATCCCCAATGCTCAAAGCCGTCGTCAATGGCAGCCTTAACCATCTCCTCCATTGAGGCTCGTCCGTCGCAGTACTGAGTGTGACTGTGGAAATTATATCGGTCGGTAGTCGATATTATCGCACTGAAATCAATCATAATCAATATTCTGTTATTCGCCCCTTGACAGCATAGACCGACTTGGCGAATGTCACGGCACAAAGCAAAGCAGCAGCGATGCCGATACCGAGCGACAGCATATAGTCAAGCCCAAGACCTTCGGGTGCAAAAAGTATATAAGTCGTACACACACATGTCATGAACATGGCCGGGAACAGTGTCACCCAATACAGCTTGCCTTTGCGGGCAAGATACACCGTTATGGCCCATAGAGTGAACACGGCAAGTGTCTGGTTGCACCAGGCGAAGTAACGCCACAGCACATCGAAATTCACCTGCATTATAAAGAATGTAACGGCAAAAATGGGCACCGACACGGCAAGACGCCTTACAATGCTCTTCTGGTTGCAATGCATGAAGTCGGCGGCTATGAGTCGAGCGCAACGAAGTGCGGTGTCGCCCGTCGAGATGGGAGCGGCAACCACTCCGAGTATGGCGAGCATTCCGCCAAACGCGCCAAGCCACTCTATCGATATGTTGTGTACAAGTCCGCCGGTTCCACCGTTCTCGGCAAGGTATTCGCCAAGTTCACCGTATCCGCCTGTGAATGCAATCGCCGCAGCTGCCCATATAAGCGCTACTATGCCCTCAGCCACCATTGCTCCGTAAAACACCGGACGGGCAAGCTTCTCGTTTTTGAGGCATCGTGCCATCATGGGCGACTGTGTGGCATGGAATCCCGATATCGCGCCACAGGCTATCGACACAAACATCATCGGGAACAGGGGCATCGAGTCGGCATTGGCCGAGCGGTTATAGAAGCCCTCCGACACTCCGTCGGGTATCGTGACATCACCAAAGAGGAGAACGCCCATTATTCCTGCAGCCATGAAGAGTAATGCAAATCCGAATACCGGATAGAGATTGCCTATAAGCTTGTCGATGGGCAGCAAGGTTGCAAGTATATAATATAGGAATATGACTCCTATCCAGAAGTTGACATTCATCCAGTCGGGGGTCATGTCGGCGATGAGTCCCGCAGGTGTCAGCACAAACACGGCACCTACAAGCATCATCAACAGCAGCGAGAAACCACGCATGAGCTGCTTCACGCCCACACCGAGCTGCTCGCCCACTATCTCGGGAAGCGATGCACCGTCGGAACGTATCGAAATAACGCCCGACAGGAAATCATGCACCGCCCCTGCGAAGATTGTTCCTAAAACGATCCACAGAAACGCTGCAGGGCCGAACATAACGCCCATTATGGCTCCGAATATCGGTCCGAGCCCGGCTATGTTAAGAAATTGAATCAGAAACACTCGCCATGTAGCCATGGGAATGTAGTCGACACCGTCCTGCTTGGTGTAGCAGGGCATCTCTCTAAGGGGGTCGCAACCGATGACCCTCTCCATCAATGTTCCATAAATGAAATAGCCTCCCACAAGTATGGCGAGCGCTATTAAAAATAATGTCATGTCGTTTATTACTTTATTCCATTGTAAAAATAACACATCGCCATCCACCGACAAGCGTCAGTCGTCAAGCGACACGCCGCAATCAATTCTCGGCCTTTATCACCTCGTTGGCAAGCTTGCGCAACGTTGTGCGGTCGGCATCTATCTGTTTTTCCAGCTTCAATATAGCAGCCGAAGCCTCGGTGTTGCCGTTACGGTAGTTGTCGCGCAGTCGGGCAAGCTTTGACAGCTTGTCGGCAAAATTCTTGTCGCTTTCCACATACTGCTCCATCAACTCCTTGGCACGCGGGCTCTTGAAGTCGTCCCACGAGGTATATATGCGACCGCCGGGCAGCGCAAAGCGGAAATCATCGACCTTCACCTTCTTGTCGGGATCAATCTCGTTTATCGCCTCAAGAAGGTCGGAATAGTCCTTTCCCTCCTCCCATGTAGAGCGGTAATCGGTTATCATGGCCTTGGCGGCAAGCCCCTCCTCGTCAACCGGATAGTTGTTGCGCAGGTCCGAAGGGATGAACTTGTATATCGTTATCATGTCGCCGAGGCGATTGCGGTCGGTGGCCCACCAGCCCACACCGGTCACCTCGTCGATGGCAAGCATGTAATCGTCATAAGGCGAATTGTAGGGCATTCCTATGTTCTGAGGCTGGAGAAATCCGTCCTCTCCCTTTCGTGATATGAATATGTCGTAACCTCCTATCGATTCATCTCCGTCGTTGGCATAGTATAGCGTAACGCCGTCCGACATGAAAAACGGGAAATTGCTGTCGCCGCTGTCGCTCAATTCTCCGGGGAGCCGCGACGGCTTCTCCCAGGAGCCGTCAAACAGTTGATTTGACGACACAAGCACATAGTTTTCAAGCGTGTCGGGAGCCGCCCAGGTCATCGATGTACGCGTTTCAGGCATATACACCACAGTAGGGTAAGCGGCCTCCGCCCCCTCGGGAAGCACTTCGGCAGTGTTGAGCGATCCGCTCTCAGGAGTCATCCTGTAAGCCTTGAAGAAATCCTCCTTGTCCACAGTCACGCTGTCAATTATAACGATGCGCTCCACACGGTCAAGCATCGTCTTTGCGAGATCGATGCGGTCAATCATAGCCTGCGCACCCTCGGGCATAGTCTTGCGCGACTTCTTCAGCGCCTTCTCATACTTTGCTATGTAATTCTCGGCTGCTTCGAAATCATATTTGCGAAAAGCGATCTCGGCAAGATAACGCGGAGCCTCCGCAATGCCCTTGGTATCGGCGATTTTCAAGTGAGGCACAGCCTCATCGTCACGCCCCTCCTGCATCAGGCACACCCCTACCCAGTGGTTGAGCGAGGCATCCTTGGGCTTGGATGCAAGAGCCTCCTGAAACACAGGCAGCGCTCCGGCAAAGTCGCCCTGAAGATACATCTCCTTAGCTTCGTCAAGCGTCACTGCTCCGGCAAATGCGCCAACACACAAAAACGACAAAAATATATATCTATGTAACTGTCTAAATAACATATTAATAACAGATTGTACAAATACCTTCAAAAATGACTTCAAATTTACGCATTATTATCTATAACCACAAAAAATCCTTCATAATCTTTTACAGGTAACTAAAGTGCGTCTGCACTAATATTTGCCGACACATAAAACGGTGGATTTATTGGAGCATAACCCATGATTTTACGACAAAATAATTAACTTTGCAAAATATCGCACTCTTAGATGACCACCTCAATGAAAAAAGTACTTATAGCCATAGCCGTTTTAGGCTTTTCATCACATAACATAACGACACAGGCTCAGGATAAACTATACAGCGACGAATTTCCGCTCGGCGACATCGAGCTGCTCGACGGTCCGCTGAAAAAAGCTCGTGACCTGAACATCGAAACACTGTTGAAATATGACTGCGATCGAATGCTCGCTCCCTATCGCAAGGAAGCCGGGCTTGAACCGCGAAAGCCCACCTATCCTAACTGGGACGGCCTCGACGGACACGTGGGAGGTCACTATCTGTCGGCCCTCGCAATAAATGCCGCTACAGGCAACGAGGAGTGTCGCCGACGAATGGAATACATGCTCGAGGAGCTGAATCTTTGCGCCGAGGCCAACGACAAGCGCAACGAGCCTTGGAGCCGCAACTATGTGGGAGGATTCCCCAACAGCGCCAAACTGTGGTCGACATTCCGTGAAGGCGATTTCAGTACTTATTTCGGCGCATGGGCTCCATTCTATAATCTGCACAAAATGTTTGCCGGATTGCGTGACACTTGGCTCTATTGCGACAACGCCACCGGGCACCGGCTATTCCTGAAATTCTGCGATTGGGCTGTCGACATCACTTCGGGACTGACCGACGAGCAGATGGAAAGGATGCTCGGAAACGAACACGGAGGCATGGACGAGGTCATAGCCGATGCCTACGCAATGACCGGCGACAAGAAATACCTCGACTGCGCCCGACGATTTGCCCACCGTCAGCTGCTCATCCCCATGGAAGAGCATCGCGATTGCCTTGACAACATGCACGCCAACACTCAGATACCCAAAGCAGTGGGATTCCAGCGCATATCCGAGCTTGACGGCGACAACAAGATGCACGATGCAAGCCAATACTTCTGGGACATCGTAACCTCCGAGCGTTCACTCGCCCTCGGCGGAAACAGCCGACGCGAACACTTCCCCACCAAGGAAACCTGCATCGACTACGTGAACGACATCGACGGCCCCGAGTCGTGCAACACCTACAATATGCTGAAGCTTACCGAATTTCTCAACAGAGCAAATCCCGACGGAGCCTACGGCGACTTCTACGAGATTGCAATGTTCAATCACATTCTCTCGACCCAGCATCCGGAGCATGGCGGTTATGTCTACTTCACATCGGCCCGTCCGCGTCACTATCGCAACTACTCCGCTCCCAACATGGCCATGTGGTGCTGCGTAGGAACGGGAATGGAAAATCACGGAAAGTACGGCCAGTTTGTGTGGACTCGTTCAAAGGGAGCAAAGAGTTCCGACGACGCTCTCTACCTCAACCTTTTTGTGGCTTCGCAGCTAAACTGGCGCGATAAGGGCATGGTGCTCCGTCAGGAAACGGCATTCCCCTATGCCGAATCATCGCAGATAAGCGTCGTGAAAGGCAAAGGCGACTTCACGCTCAAGATACGCAAACCCTCATGGTGCGACGACTTCAAGGTTAAAGGCGTGGGATTCAACGCCGACCAATATGAAGAAAACGGATTTGTGTGCATCAAGCGCAAATGGGAAAAGGGCGACCGACTTGAAATCAGCATGCCCATGCACGCCGCAGTTAAGCCAATGCCTAATGTTCCGCAATACGTAGCCTTGACCTACGGGCCTATTCTGCTCGGCATGAAGACCGGCACTGAAGACCTTCAATCGCTGATAGCCGACGACAGCCGCTTCGGACAATATGCCGGCGGCGAACGCCTTCCGCTCGACAAGGCTCCCATCCTCCTGCCTAAGGAAATCAACGACATCACCCGCGACCTCCGTCCCGTAGAAGGAAAGCCGCTGCACTTCACTCTCACAACCCGCATGGAGAACCCCATCGACGGCGAATTGCAACCCTTCTTCGAGATACACGACTCGCGTTACATGATGTACTGGCTCGCACTTAGCGAAAAAGGACATCGCGAATATCTGCAAAAGCTCGCCGACGAGGAGGCCGAGCGTCACGCACTCGAGGCGCGCACAATCGACAAAGTGATGCCCGGAGAGCAACAGCCCGAAACCGACCACCGAATGGAAACAAGCCGTTCCGAAAAAGGCTCAACCGAAGGTGTGTTCTATCGTGACGCACGCAACGGACACCACTTCAGCTACCTCATGAAGACCAACGGCGAAACCGATCTTACACTGAGGCTCACATTCTGGGGTCAGGACGAATGGCGCACATCGGAATTTGACATTCTTATCGACGACGAGCTGATGGCAAGTGCCGACAACACCCACCGCTGGCGCACGACACAGTTCAAGACTGTCGACTATGCAATACCGGCCTCGATGCTGAACGGAAAGAACGAAGTGCGCGTGAAGTTCCAAGCCCATAAAGGCAAGCAGGTGGGACAAATCTACGGAGTGAGAATAATCAGAAATGAGAATAATAAATAAAGTATCGGCCGCCATTGCGGCAATGCTGCTTACTGCAGCAACCTTCGGCGACCTACAGGCCCGTAACGAGGTGTTGCCCGACGACTCGATCAGTGTGAGCCTGATAACCTGCCTCCCCGGCAATCAGGTCTACGAGCTTGAAGGTCACACCGCATTGCGCATAAAGCGTGGCGACAACGACCTCGCCGTAAATTACGGAATATTCGACTTCGACTCGCCCAACTTCATATACCGTTTTGTAAAAGGCGAAACCGACTACATGGTGGCGGCCTATCCCTTTGAATACTTCATGGCCGACTACATGCGTCACGGACGGCGTGTAGTCGAACAGCACCTCGACCTGACCCAACCCCAGGCCCACAGGCTTTCCGAGCTGCTGAGCGAAAACCTGCAGCCCGAAAACCGCACCTACCGTTACAACTACGTAAAGGACAACTGTGCAACAAGGCCACTCGCAATGCTTGAGGCCGCGATAGGTGACACCCTCTCGTTTACCGCGCCCGACCACACTGCCGACTGGACTTTCAGAAACGCCATGCGACAATATCACGCCAACTATCCGTGGTATCAATTCGGCATAGACCTGGCGCTCGGCAGCGGCATCGACTACAAGCTGTCGACACGCGAAAAGTCATTCGCACCCGAGATGCTCCTCGCGCTCATGTCGACCGCTACTCTTCGCGATTCGACAGGCAATCAGGTGCCTCTTGTCAACTCCACCGAAACCTTGTGGGAGGGTGAGCCGTCGGGAGGTCCTCTGCCGCCATCGCCTTGGCACTCCACCCCCATGTTTGTCGCCCTATGCCTGCTCGCCGCAACGGCAATAGTGACGATACACGACTGCATTCTCCGGAGAGTGACGCGCTGGTTCGACTCAATCCTTTTCACCCTCTTCGGAATAGCGGGATGCGTCATCACGTTCCTTGTGTTTGTGTCATCACACGAAGCCACTTCACCCAACTGGCTCATAGTTTGGCTCAATCCCTTCTGCCTGATTGTTCCGCTCTTTATCTACACAAAAAAGTGCGCCGGGTTGTTAAAATGGTATGAAATAATTAACTTTGCAGCATTATTTTTGTTATCAGTAACGTGGCCGTTCACCGGACAGTCCGGCAACAGCGCATTCATCCCGCTGTTGATAAGCGATGCCATGCTATCGGTACGATACATTTATATCACATGCGTCGAAAGAAAGACCCCCGCATAACCGTGCGATTAGTCACGGCTCTCATAGCCTCAATGGTCACCCTGTCCGTTGCGGCACAGGCTCCGTCACCCCGTCCCAAACTGGTCGTGGGCATAGTCATCGACGGGCTGCGTGAGGACTATCTCGACCTGCTCAAAGGCTATTTCGGCGAAAACGGATTCAAGCTGCTGATGCGTGACGGCGTAATGCTCGACAACGTAAACTACGGAACAGCGCTCGATGCCACAGCCGCCACAGCCATGATCTACAGCGGAGCGTCACCTTCGGTCAACGGCATCCCGGCGGCATTTGTCTACGATGCCGAGATGCGCCGACAGTACCCCATTGTACTCGACCCCTCGCAGATAGGAAACTACACCGACGAAACCTACTCACCGAAATCAATAAGAGTAAGCACCCTCTCCGATGAAGTTCGCATCGACGGTGGAGGCATAGGCAATGTATATTCGGTAGCCCCCTCCCCTTCCCAATCGATAATACTTGCCGGACATGCAGGCAACAGTGCATTCTGGATTAACGACGTGACCGGCCGATGGGCCACAACCGCCTATTATAAAGATGTGCCGCAACCCATGCAGGCACGCAACTTCTCAAGGTCGCTCGCCTCGCGGCTCGATACGCTCACATGGAAGCCCTCGCTTTCACCCGAAAGCTATCCCGACCTGCCCGCCTACAAGAAATACTATCCGTTTCGCCATCAGTTCCTGCGCAACGACATCGACCGCTTCCGCAATTATAAGACATCGGCACCCGTCAACACCGAGGTGACCGACATCGCGGCCGACTACATCAGGGGTCTGCGCCTCGGCACACACGATGCCATGGACATGCTCAATCTCGGCTACACTCTCGCCCCCTTTGCAGCAGCCAAGGATGCCGACAATCGCATCGAAACGATGGACAGCTACCTCAAGCTCGATGCCGACCTTGCACGCCTGTTCCGCGCCATCGACACCAATGTAGGCTTAAAGAACACATTCATAATGGTGGCCGGCACTCCCGCACAGCCAAGCACCAAGCGTGACGATGAAAAGTGGGGCATCCCCAACGGAGAGTTCATCCCCCGTCGAGCAGTGTCGTTGCTCAATGTCTACTTCGTTCCCAAATACGGCAACGGAGAATGGGTGTCAGGCTACCACAACGGACAGATATTCCTCAACCACAAGTTGATAAAGGATAACGGCATCGACCCCAAGACCATCCGCACCGAAGCCGCCGATCTGCTGCTGCGCATGAGCGGAGTAAGCCGTGTGTGGACAATCGACGACATCGAGGCCGGACGTGCCGGACACAATGCCGACGCACTGAAGCGCAACACCCAGGTCGACTATGCCGGCGATGTATTCATCGAAGTAACACCCGGATGGGAAATCGTCGACCAAAATCCCAATAACCAGAAAGAAGTACGCTCAACCGTGCGCACAGGCTTCATGTCGTCGCCCGTATTCTTCCTGTCGCCCGACCTAAAGGCCGAGCGCATAACATCGGAAATCGACGCACGCACCATAGCCCCCACCGTGGCTCGACTTCTGCGCATACGATCACCCAACGCATCCGAACTGCCTCCGATGCGCTTCAACCGATAATCCGGTCACTCTCAATAGGCCGGCGGTTACGGATTATTCAATCCCGCTACAACGCATCAATCATTACACAGCCCCACCGGGCCCCTATATTACTAAATTCGATAAATCAAAAAATCTACATAAATGTCATTAAACTCTATTTTAAGCAAGCTATTCGGCAACAAGTCGCAGCGCGACCTGAAGGAAATACAGCCGATAGTGGACCAAATCAACGCACTCGGCCCCCGCATGAAGGAGCTGACCAACGATGAACTCCGTGATACAATCAACCGCATCAAGCAGGAACTCGCCGACGCTACATCGGCCGACACAACCGCAATTGCCGAGATAAAGGATAAAATCGAGGAACTCCCCTTCGATGAGCGTCAGCCTCTGTGGGACGACATTGACAACCGAGAGAAAAACATCCTCGAAACCTACGAGAAGGAACTCGATCACGTGTTGCCCACCGTATTTGCCGCAATGCGCGAAACAGCTGCCCGATTCGCAGCCAACGAAACAATCGAGGTAACAGCAACCGACATGGACCGCGACCTCGCCGCTGCCGGCAAGGACTTCGTGAGCATCGAAGGCGACAAAGCCATATACCGCAACCACTGGATGGCCGGCGGTAACGAAATCAAATGGGACATGGTACACTACGATGTACAGCTCATTGGCGGTATCGTGCTGCATCAAGGCAAAATCGCCGAGATGGCAACCGGTGAAGGTAAGACACTCGTTGCAACCCTCCCCGTATTCCTCCGTTCACTCACCGGCCGAGGCGTACACGTGGTAACCGTCAACGACTACCTGTCGAAACGTGACTCCGAGTGGATGGGTCCGCTCTACATGTTCCACGGACAGACGGTCGACTGCATCGACAAGCATCAGCCCAACTCGCCGCAGCGTCGCAAAGCCTATGCATGTGACATAACATTCGGTACCAACAACGAATTCGGCTTTGACTACCTGCGTGACAACATGGCCATGTCGCCTCAGGACATGGTTCAGCGCAAGCACTACTACGCAATCGTCGACGAGGTCGACTCAGTGCTCATCGACGATGCCCGTACACCGCTTATAATCTCAGGTCCCGTGCCTAAGGGCGAGGATCAGCTCTTCAACGAATACAAGTATAATGTAGAGAAAGTATATGAGGCACAGCGCAAGCTCGTGGGCCGACTCCTGATCGAAGCCAAGGAAAAAATCGCAAGCGAAGACAAGGAAGTGCGTAAGGAAGGTGCCCTTCAGCTGTTCCGGGCCTACAAGGGTCTTCCCAAGAACAACGCGCTCATCAAATACCTGTCGCAGGAAGGCATCAAGCCGCTTCTGCTCGAAACCGAGGCATTCTATATGCAGGACAACAACCGCGAGATGCCCAAGGCTGTCGAGCCCCTCTATTTCGTAATCGACGAGAAGAACCGCTCGGTAGAATTGACCGACAAAGGTATCGACGAGCTCACCGGACGAAGCGAGGATCCGCAGTTCTTCGTTCTGCCCGACATTGCTTCGCAGCTCTCGGAAGTCGAAGGCAACCAGTCAATTTCAACAACCGAACGCCAGCAACGCAAGGACGAGCTGATGCAGAACTACGCGGTGAAAGCCGAGCGCGTACACACCGTGACCCAGCTGCTCAAGGCCTACACCCTCTTTGAAAAGGATGTGGAATACGTAATCGACGACAACAAAATCAAGATTGTCGACGAGCAGACAGGCCGTATCATGGAAGGCCGCCGCTACTCCGACGGACTCCATCAGGCCATCGAGGCCAAGGAGGGCGTGAAAGTCGAGGCTGCGACACAGACATTCGCCACAATCACCCTCCAGAACTACTTCCGTATGTATCACAAGCTTGCAGGTATGACCGGTACGGCCGAAACCGAAGCAGGCGAGTTCTGGGACATATACAAACTCGATGTCGTGACAATACCCACCAACAAGCCGGTGGCACGTATTGACATGAACGACCGCGTCTACAAGACCAAGAAGGAAAAGTATGCCGCCGTAATCGATGAGATCGTCAACCTCGTCGAGCAGGGCCGCCCGGTGCTCGTGGGTACAACCTCGGTCGAAATATCGGAGTTGCTCTCGCGAATGCTCACACTGCGCCGCATCCCCCACAATGTGCTCAATGCCAAGTTGCACCAGCGAGAGGCCGAAATCGTGGCACAGGCCGGTAAGAAAGGCACCGTCACCATAGCCACCAACATGGCCGGTCGTGGTACCGACATCAAGCTTCCGCCCGAAGTCAAGGAGGCGGGAGGTCTTGCCATCATCGGTACCGAGCGTCACGAGTCACGCCGCGTCGACCGTCAGCTCCGAGGCCGTTCAGGCCGTCAGGGCGACCCTGGTTCTTCGGTGTTCTACCTCTCGTTTGAGGACCAGTTGATGCGTCTATTCGCAACCGACCGCGTAACCAAGATGCTCGACACACTCGGCATCAAGGAGGGCGAGATGATTGAGTCGAAGATGGTTAACCGCGCTATCGAGAACGCTCAGAAACGTGTCGAGGAAAACAACTTCGGCGTGCGTAAGCGTCTTCTTGAGTACGACGACGTGATGAACAAGCAGCGTCAGTACATCTACGGTCGCCGTCACCACGCACTCATGGGTGAGCGTATCGGAATCGACATCAACAACATGCTCTACGACACGGTGGAGAACATCGTAAACACCTATGACTCGCCGGCCGACTATGCCGACCTCTCGCTCGAGCTCCTGAAAGTGTTTGCTGTCGAAACTCCGTTCACCGAGGAGGAGTTCCGTTCGATGCCAAAGAACGAAGTGTTTGACCGCATCCATGCATCGGTCAACGAAGCTTTCCGCCGCAAGTCCGACCGCATCATCGAAATAGCCATGCCTGTGATTTCGGAATGGGTAGAGAAGCGTGATGCCAAGGGCCGCATCCTCGTTCCCATCACCGACGGCAAGCGTGTGTTCAACATCCCGGCCGACATCACCGAAACCTACAACAGCAAGGGCAAGGCGCTCCTCAAGGAGTGGCACAAGGCCATCATGCTTGTCACAATCGATGAAGTGTGGAAAGAGCACCTGCGCGAGCTCGACCAGTTGCGTCAGTCGGTTCAGAACGCATCCTACGAGCAGAAGGATCCCCTTGTAATATATAAGGTTGAATCATTCCACCTGTTTGAGAACGCAATGAACACGCTCAACGTGAAGGCCGTGTCGGCACTCATGCGCGGACAGATATTCATCCCGCAGCAGCGCGCCGAGGACGCTCGCCTCAGCTCCGAACAGGATCGCCAGCAGCCCGCACAGCGTCAGCCCGAGGTGAAGGAGGCTATGCCCGACCGTCCCAACGACTATAGCCGCTACCGCGCAAGCCGCGAGCAATATCCCGGTTCAAGCGCACAGCGTCAGGCCGCTTCGGCACCACAGGGCGAGCAACAGCGCACCCAGCCCATTATCAACGGGCCTAAGGTGGGCCGCAACGACCCCTGTCCCTGCGGCTCGGGCAAGAAGTTCAAGAACTGCCACGGGCGAAATGCTTAACAATAAATCAATATCATCAATTATCACATTATGAAGCATATACTTCTATCTTTAGCAACTATGGCAATAGTGGCATCATGCTCGACCAACAAACTTCAGTATCCTGAAGCACCCGCCGACAACACTGTCGACGATTACTTCGGTGTGCAAGTAGCCGACCCCTACCGTCCGTTGGAAAACGACACCTCGGCAGCCACCCTAAAGTGGGTGGAAGAGGAACGCGCACTCACCGAAAGCTACCTCTCGAAGATACCCTTCCGCAAGGACATCCGCGAGCGACTCAAAACGCTCTACGACTACAAGAAACCCGGAATGCCCTCAAAGAAGGACGGATGGTACTACTTCTACGAGAACGACGGATTGCAGAATCAGTCGGTGCTCTACCGCACACGCTCTCTTGACGAGAAACCCGAGGTGTTCCTCGACCCCAACAAGCTCAGCGACGACGGTACAGTGGCCCTGACCGGCATAAGCACTTCCAACGACGGCAAGTACACCGCCTACACCATTTCGCGCAGCGGCTCTGACTGGACCGAAATCTATGTGATGGACACCGAAACCAAGGAGCTGCTGCCCGACCACATCGAATGGGCCAAGTTCACCGATGCCGCATGGCAAGGCGACGGCTTCTACTACAGCGCCTACGACAAACCCGTCGACGGCAAGGAGTTCTCCCACGCCAACGAAAACCATCGTGTCTACTATCACAAAATAGGAACTCCCCAGAGCGACGACAAGCTTGTGTATGAGGACAAGGATCATCCCCTGCACTTCCACTCGGCTTCAGTGCCCGACGACGAATCGGCTCTTATAATCTACGGTGGCGGCGAGGGACTCGGCTCGTCAATCACCATGAAGAGCCTCAAGGATCCCAATGCCAAATGGGTGACTGTAGAGCCTTCACAGGACTACGACATATCAATCCTCGACATAATCGACGGAACGATGTACATCTACACCAATTACGGCGCACCGCGTTACCGCCTCATGACCGCCTCGGTCAAAGCTCCCCAACGCGAGAACTGGAAAGAGCTCGTGCCTGAGGGCGAAGGCGTGTTGTCGGGTGTCAACTTTGCCGGCGACAAACTCATCCTCACCTACGACATCGATGCCTCCAACCGCCTCTATGTCTACTCGCTCGACGGAAAACAACTCAGCGAAATCGAGCTGCCCACTCTCGGTTCGGCAGGCGTGTCGTCAAGTCGCAAGCACGACGAAGTGTTCTATACTTTCACATCGTTCACCTATCCGTCGGAAATCTACAAGTATGACCTCGCTTCAGGCAAGTCGGAGCCCTACAAGGCAGTTGAAATCCCCGGATTCAACATGGACGACTACGTTACCGAGCAGGTGTTCTACACCTCGGCCGACGGAACCAAGATACCGATGTTCATCACCTACAAAAAAGGCCTTGAACGCAACGGCAAGAACCCCGTCTACCTCTACGGTTACGGAGGCTTCAACGTGTCGCTCAATCCCGGCTTCTCGGCTCAGCGTCTGTTCTGGCTTGAAAACGGCGGCATCTACGCCGAGGCCAATCTGCGCGGAGGCGGCGAATACGGCGAACCCTGGCACCTCGCCGGTACCAAGCAGCAGAAGATGAACGTGTTCAATGACTTCATCGCAGCTGCCGAGTACATGATCAAGGAAGGCTGGACATCGCCCGACTACCTCACAATCGAGGGCGGCTCCAACGGCGGATTGCTCGTGGGCGCTACAATGAACCTTCGCCCCGACCTGTTCAAGGTGGCCATTCCCCGTGTAGGCGTAATGGACATGATGCGCTATCACCTGTTCACCATCGGTTGGAACTGGGCTTCCGACTACGGAACAAGCGCCGATTCTCCCGAAATGGCTGGTTACCTGCTCTCCTACTCGCCACTGCACAACATCAAGGACGACGGCACACCCTACCCCGCAACACTTGTCACCACAGCCGATCATGACGACCGAGTAGTTCCCGCACACTCGTTCAAGTATGCCGCCAAGCTTCAGGCAAGCAACACCGGCGACGCTCCCAAGCTCATCCGCATCGACTCCAAGGCGGGTCACGGAGCCGGCAAGCCCGTTGCAAAGGTGCTCGACGAGTATGCCGACATATATTCGTTCATCTTCTATAACCTGGGAATAACACCCGTCACTAAGTAAATGTCGCGCATTGCAACTTACATAGCGGCGTCAGCAATAATGCTCTCAATGTCGGGATGCTTTACCGGCATTGAGAGCACTCCCAAAATTACCGCATCAGATGTCAAGCGCGAAAAAGTTGCGGTAACTGAGGAAGACCGCTACCTCGACAATGTGCGTCACGCTCCACTCGACAAGTGGCACGAAGGCAAGCTGTTCTATGTCACCGACGACAAAATCAACCTCGCCCTCGAGCCCTCGTCTACTCCGTCGCCGCGTCAAGGCGACCTGCTTTCATTCAGCAAATACCGCACGGTGCCGTCGCTCACGGGCGAAGCCGACACCGAGTTGCTGTTTGCCGACTCCAAGGGGCGCGAGGTGGTCTACCGACTGAACTCCTCGCCTGAAGAGCTTGCCCGACGCAGCCAAATCGAAATTCCTTTCACCATTGAGTTGAGCGTCGTCGACAGCACAATGAAAGCCATAAAAGGGAAAAAGTTTTATATCCGCACTTCGATGTGGTATGACAAGGACGGTAAAGCCCGCAACGGACTGAAATTCATTCCTGTGGAGGTGATGGATGTGCTGCCCGGCAACTCCGTCTACCCCGTAATGGTGAAATTCCGCAACCCCGAGCTCGACAACGGCCGGCCGGCCTACGTGTTCATGTCGGTAGGCGACAGCGGAAACTCATCGCGCAACTTCGCCTCACTCTTCTTCCTCAACGACCCTCACTTGAAATATCCCCAAATCTCCGACGAAAACTGGCGTAACATAATTCACGGACGCATAGTGAAGTACATGACCCGCGAGGAGTGCCGACTCGCACTCGGCGCGCCCACTTCGGTCGACCGCCGTCCTGGCATAAGCACCATGCACGAGCTATGGAACTATGAAAACGGAGTTTACCTGATATTTGACGACGGACTGCTTCAAAGCTTCCGATTATAATAAACGACACTGCCAATGCTACTGATTCAAGACTTCGACCTGTCATCCGCAACCACATTCCACCTCCCCGCACGGGCTCGATGGATGGCCGAATACGATTCGGTCGATCAACTGCGCTCGATTCTTGCCGACTCACAGTTTGCCACGATGAAGCGACTCCACATTGGAGCCGGAAGCAACCTGTTGTTCACCAAGTCGTTTGACGGACTTGTGCTGCACTCGGCCATGAAAGGAATGTCGACGGTGGCCGACGACGGCGAAAGCGTGATAATACGTGCCGAATCAGGCATCGTGTGGGACGACTTCGTGCAACATTGCGTCGACAGCAACCTGTACGGAGCCGAAAATCTATCCTACATTCCAGGCGAGGTGGGAGCCTCGGCCGTACAGAACATCGGTGCCTACGGTGTCGAAGTAAAGGACTTGATTGTCAAGGTAGAAGCATTGGACACCTTCACCTCCGGAATGGTGACATTCACCGCCGACGAGTGCCGGTACGGCTATCGCGACAGCCTCTTCAAGCGCCCCGACCTGGCAGGACGCTACATCATCACTGCCGTCCACTACCGGCTGTGGCACACGCCACGCTATACGCTCGACTACGGCCCTCTTAAGGAGCTGCGTGAAGTGACTTATCTTACACCGGCCACAGTGCGCAATCGAGTCATAGAGATACGACGATCCAAGCTTCCCGAACCCTCGGAGCTTGGCAGCGCAGGCTCCTTCTTCAAGAATCCCGTCATTGACAAGTCAATGTGGCGGCACATTCAATCATCCTATCCCGAAGCTCCGCACTACGATGTCGACGACAACCTTGTCAAGGTTCCCGCAGGATGGCTTATCGAAACTTCGGGACTCAAGGGAGCGGTCGAAGGCGGAGCCATGGTCTATCAGCGCCAGTGCCTCGTCATCGTCAATACCGGCAATGCCACGAGCGACGATGTGGTGAAGCTTTACCGGCGTGTACAGGCCACGGTTTACAACCGATTCAGAATAATGCTTTCACCTGAAGTAAACGTCATTTAGCCATGCGACTGCGATTTTTAGGCACAGGCACCTCATCGGGAGTTCCTCAACTGATGTGCAAGTGCGAGGTGTGTACCTC
The DNA here is from genome assembly GCF_004793735.1 of Muribaculum sp. NM65_B17. Lineage (NCBI taxonomy): Bacteria > Pseudomonadati > Bacteroidota > Bacteroidia > Bacteroidales > Muribaculaceae > Muribaculum > Muribaculum sp. NM65_B17. The sequence goes on along the minus strand of NZ_SRYY01000006.1, from coordinate 106,831 downwards.
GACCGACACCCACGATAAACGCTCGCGCAGCTCGGCCTTAATCCAACTGAACGACGGGCGCAACCTGCTCATCGACTGCGGGCCCGACTTCTATACGCAGATACTTCACGCCGGATGCCCTCAGCTGCACTGTGCGCTGCTCACCCACAGCCACTACGACCATGTGGGCGGCATCGACGACCTGCGCCCCTATTGCGCCAACCACCGCAGCTTTCCTCTCTACTGCAAGAGCGATGTGGCCCGCGACCTGCGTGAACGCGTGCCCTATTGCTTCCGTCAGCACCCCTATCCCGGTGTTCCGTCGTTTGACATCCACGAAATCGACAGCCGTCCGTTCATGGTCGATGACATAGAAGTGATTCCGCTGCCGGTAATGCATCTTAATCTGCCCATCCTGGGATTCCGCATTGGAAAATTCGCCTACATAACCGATGCCAAGACCATCCCCGACACCACCGTCGACCTGCTGCAGGGAGTCGACACCCTCGTCATAAACGCATTGCGACAGAAACCGCACATATCCCACATGAGCCTGCCCGAATCACTGGAGATAATAGTCCGTGTGAATCCGAGAGCGGCCTATCTCACCCATCTAAGCCACGGATTCGGACTGCAATCAGTAATGGCGGCAAAACTACCGCCCAACGTACACATAGCCTACGACAGCCTGATCATAGACATACCCGACTGAAAAGCCGCGCCATTAAACTTTAATGCGCGCCGATTGTCATATATCTAAACGAGGCATTTATTCCAAACACTAAATTGAACAAAAGTATGAAAAAAAGCTTAAGCCAAATATTAGCAATATCTCTTCTCGCAGCAGGGATGTCGAGCTGTGGAATATTCAAGAATCAATCGCAACCCGAAGCTCCGGCTCCGGTTGAAAAACCCGCATCTAACCCCAAGCCCAAGCCCACCATTAACAAGGAGGAGGCCCTCGACGGAGAGTGGACTGTCTACAAGGTAAACGGCAAGCGCGTCACCGGCACAGGTGAAACCCACCCCTATGTAACATTCAACATGGCCGACCACCGCATCTACGGCTTCAACGGATGCAACTACATCAACGGCGATTTCGTCAACGAAGGCTCGTCGCTGCGTATATCCAATGTCATCTCCACCATGATGGCCTGTCAGGATTCGCAATACGAGGCATTGATCAACAAGGCTCTCGAACGCACACGCACCTTCTCGGTAACGAAGAAAGGCCATGAATACTATCTCGACCTGCGCAACGAGCACAACATCGTCGAGATGGTGATGCGAAAGCACAACATGGACTACCTCAACGGAGCGTGGACAGTGAAGGAGATAACCGGAACCTACAACAATAACGAGGATGTGGAGCTCGTAATCGACATTCCGGAACACACCATTCACGGAAACACCGGTTGCAACATCGTCAACGGTTCGCTGATTATCGACCCCGAGAAATCCAATTCAATCCAGTTTAACAACCTCGCCACTACCAAGATGCGTTGCCCCGACGAGCAAGCCAAAACCGAAACGGCGTTTCTCGTAGCACTTGAGCGCGTTGAAACTGCACAGCGAGGCAAATCGGGCACCGTGATCATGCGTGACAAGGACGGCGAGAACGTGCTTGTACTCAAGAAGATCGATAACCGTCAGCAGGGTAATTGACTGAAGCGCGAATCGATTCGCGACCGATGACCGGTGACTGTCGACCGACATTAACCGCATCAGCAGCTTTCATGTCATACTTGCCTGATTGAGCGGTTGTTGAATCGCAGTTTCCATCCTTCAACGACTGTGAACTCATTGAAGCCGCCGGCTGAGCCATTGAGGCGAGGCGGGCGGCTTTCTTGCGTGCTCGATAGCGGCGCTGACGCTCGCGTGCAAGGCGGCGACGCCTGATTGTGGGATAGATGAGCATGAACAGCGAGCGCACCAGATCATCCTTGATAGTACCTATCAAATCGCTGTGGTTATGATTCTGATAATAATCGAGCCAGTAGTATATCTCGCTGTGATAGCACACCGGTATCTGGTTGATTGCATCGACCCACAGTTGGTCAAACTTCAGCTTGTAGACTCTCTTGCTTTTCTTGGTTCCGTTGTTTTCCATGATATTATATTTTTTCAGCAAAGATAATAGGCCGAAGTACCCGATTTCACCCCATAATGTCGCGAATAGCCAAATTAACAATGTTAAAACCTATTTTCCCGGCATCACATCATTTCTAAACCCGGGAAAGGACGCATCCCAATAAAAAAGCCATGTCGAGCCAACAAAAGTTTAACATTATCCAACATCCTATATGTTAAAATCAAAGTAATTACTTGTATATTTCATAATTAGTGTATAATTTTGTTTTAAATTAAGTATTTTCATAGCAAGAGAATGCTTGCCTAATCGTAAATTATTGTTTTTTTACAGAGTGGTGTTACTGCCTAATCCTATCACATTCAGTGTCGGAAAGCTTCAGGCCTTAATATTAAAGACGCTCGGTATAACCTTTCTGGCGTTTGGCTTGTCGTTTGTGTTAATGCAACCGTTTTCATTTTCGGCCGCATCGCTTCTTTCATCGGCCGACGGCAACGATTTCACAATCAACGATTTTTACAATAAGGTGGCCGACAGCCGCCATGTCACCACTCTCGACAGCAACATTGTCATCGTCGACATTGCAGCCTGCGACAGGGAAGGCATTGCCGAAATCATCGAAACAGTATCCCTGTGTTCGCCGCGCACCGTGGGGCTTGATGTTGTGTTTGCCGAGCCCAAGGAGCATGACTCACGCCTCATCGAGGCGATAAAGAATTGCCCCAACCTTGTGCTCGCCGTGTCGGTTGAGGCCGACTCGGCCGCCAAGACATTCCACATCGACGAGTCGTCCTATTTCACGCCCGAGCTTGAAAATGTGGAGTTGGCGGCAATAAACTTCCCGACAGGCAGCAGCAACCGCACCATCCGCGAATTCAAGCCCGACTACATGACCGCCGACGGAAAAAGAATCCCCTCATTTGCCCTCGCCACGAGCCGCAAGCAATCGGGTGAAATCGTCGACAGCTTCATGAAGCGAGGCAACGATCTTGAATTCATAACCTACTACTCCCGAATATTCAAGACCATATCACCCGAGGAGCTTGCCGACCGCGCCGAGGAGCTGATCGACAAAATAGTGCTAATCGGAGCCGCCAACGACCCCTATGACCTGCACGTGACACCGGTTTCAGCCGCAATGTCGGGCATAAACATCCATGCCTACACCGTAGCCACCATTCTTTCGGGACGTTACTTCTATCAACTGCACCGCTACACCAACTGGGCAATCGCCTTCATAAGCTGCTTCATAGTAATCATGATAAGCCTAATGATAAACATCGGCGTAAAAGGATTGATAATGCGCATAGTTCAAGTGACGCTGCTATATCTCACCATACGCCTTGGCTACTACTTCTTCATCGAGCACAACATCATCATCAACTTCTCCTACTCGCTGATGATGCTTACTTTCGGGCTGTTTGCCGGCGACATCTGGATAGGAATGACCACGATAATAACATGGATCTACAATAAGATCAATCACATAAGAGAATCACGCACCGAAAACATTTATACACAATGAACCGATTAATCACATTTATGATTCTGCTGCTCTCGGTCGTCGCTACAGCCACGGCCCAGTACTCGCTATACGACTATAGCGGCAATGTCGCCATAAAGCGCGGAGGCAAGTCCGTGACTCCTGAAAAGGGGCTCAAGCTCAACGCCACCGACATGATTACCATAGGCGACAACTCTTCAATACAGATTCTGAACTCCATCAACTCCCAGATTTACAAGTCCACTACATCGGGAACATTCACTACGACACGCATAATGATTGATGCAAAGGAGCAATCGAGCGACAATCGCGCCGCGATACATGACAAAATCCGATTCGGCAAGTCATCGACAAGCGGCGATGACCGGGTATATGTGGAAAAAGGACTCGTAAGACGGTCAATGGAAGCCTACGACCCCGAAGGCGACAATCTACAGGTCGACACCAAGAAGCTGAGCGCCAATGTAATCAATGCGTTGAAGGACCTGGAGGCCCTGAAGACATCCGACTTCCCCACCACTCTGCTTAATGCGCCTGTCAATGAATCGGGACTCAAATTCATGCTTGAGAACACACTCAACTTTCCCGTCTACTTCAACGTGTTGCGCATAATTCCCGAGGAGGGCAAAGTCGAGATTTCGGAACTCGGACAGCCCACCGGCAACTATGTAGTGCTTCAGAACCAGTCGATTGTACGCAGCCAGTCAAAGGGGCTCAATCCGGCCGGAAAGCACATCCTGATCATGACCCACTGCTACTTTGACATCGACGAACTTATTGAAAACATGGAATCACTGATGAAGGAGGGCACCCAAGTGGCATCGGACAACCAGCTTCCGGTCTACATGCGCCTCCTTTAAGAAAAGGAAAATATAATCAATCAAAATCATAAAAAACTATGCACTTTAGAAAGACTACCTTTATTCGAGCTGCTGCTTTATCGCTTGTGCTATGTGCAGCTTCGACAACTTTCGCTGAGGACAATGGACAAAATGCTCAGCCTAAGACACGTATGGAATACAAATTCCCGCAATTGACCACACCCACCGGTCTTACACGCTGTTCACTTGCAATATACGGTTATGACGACCATTCATTGTTCACCTGCCGCAAAGAACCGTTGTGTGAACTGGGCAAAAAGAACTTCCTGCTGGACGTAACCATAAATCCGTCGGGAATAAACTATATTGTCATCAAAAAAGAAAAGGACAAGAACAGTGCCACCGTATATGATCTCGGCACCTACGATACCGAGTTGTTTAAGTTAAAGACCAAGAAGCTGGGAAATCCCACCGCCGTTCTATTCACCCCCGACGCACGCAGGGTGATACTTGCCACATCGACAGGCATACACGTTCTCGATGCCAAGCAGTTTGATGAAATTGAATCATTCGAGATTCCGTTCACGCCCACCGAGATACTTCTCAGCAACAACGGTTACTACCTAGTGATATCCGACGGAAAGAAAGTGGCCGTCTACAACTTCGAGGAACACAAGTTGCGCAAGGACTGGAACTTTGACATCGAAGTCAACGACATAGCTTTCAACGAGGACAACACCGAATTTGCAATCCTCACCGCCGACGGAGTGCTCAACATCTACGACACCCGCAACTTCATCATCAAGCGCACTCTCGACAATCTCGGCGACGCACTCGGATGCTCCTACAACTTCGACGGAAAATACATAGCCGTGGCCACCTCGCCTATTCTCATCACCATCATCAACCTTCTTGACGAAAGCGACCGTGACTTCATCGATGTGCCCGACGGCAATGTGTCGATGATCATGTTCCTCCCCGACTCGCGCAAGAACACCCTGCTCGCCTATAACTCAACCAACGCCATCAACGCAAAGCGCATGACCAAGCTTGAGCCCTACTACGCCAAGCTAATCTCCGACGAAGTTAACCTGCGAATGGAAGAGTGGTTGAAGATGATGCCGGGTGAAACTATGGAAGAGTACCGCGCTCGTGTCACCGACGAGTCACGCGCCCGTCAGCGCAAGCTCTTCGAGGACGAGATTTCGACCGGACTCGCCGGCAATCCCCTCTCGATGTCGCAGGTAAAGCTCGGAAAATATGACCGCAGCAACAACATACTCGCCGTCGACTTCAGCAACATGCCCACCATCTACATCCCCGTACCCGAAGAGAAGGTCGGCGGATTCAAGAACGCCGACGACCTTGAATTCCGCGATGTTAAGTACGGTGTAATGGCCAACGACAACTTCGAGATAATCTACGCCCAGATCTACAACCGCGCCGACGGTGAAACCTACATCTACGACAACCACGACCGCGTCCCCCTCAACTTCATGGACGGCGACGATAATGTTGTTTCGCTTGAAATCATCCAGCAGCAACAGATGGAGGAAATGAAGCTCCAGGAAATCAAGCAGAAGGTAATCGAGGAGGCAAAACTCCGCAACGTTATCTCCGACCACACCAACATCACCGTGGATTCGCGAGTGGCTTCGGACTTCGACGCCAACGGCGAGAAGATACTCAACTACATCGTCAAATTCTCCTACGAGGTTGAGCCCGAATTCTCGGTTCAAGAGGACTTCGCTCCCGGCAAGTATCATGTCGAGGAGTCGGGAGCCGCATCATCGATGCTCTCTATTGTAAAGCAGGCATTTGAAGGCGACCTTGCACAGTATGTCAAGGACGGCAAGAAGCTCAACGTCAAGATTTCGGGAACCGCCGACAGCTCGCCCATCATCCACGGCATCAAGTATGACGGAGCCTACGGTGACTTCGAGAACGAGCCCGTTTATCAGAACGACCAGCTCACAAACATCAGCGTCAACACAAAGGACGGAATCAAGCAGAACGAGCAGCTGGCATTCATCCGCGCAATGGGCGTTAAGGACTACCTTGAGAAGAACGTATCCAATCTCAATGAAATGAAGTCGGACTACCGTTACTACATAACCGTATCCGAAGGCAAGGGTGGCGAATTCCGCCGCATCACCACCGAATTCACATTCATTGATGCATTTTAAAGTCTAAAGACATTAATAATGAGAAAAAACCGAATATTAATCAACCTATCAATGCTGTTTACGGCTTCGGCGGCAATAACCGCCTATGCCGTAAACGGCAACACACCCTCGGCCGCCTCGATGCCCGACACTCCCGACATGATGAGTATCGGGTCGCTGATGCCCGATGACGACATGATGCATCAGGGAATCCTGCTCGACGGCGACAGCCTCAAGCAGGCCGGACTTGAAAGCAAAATCCAGAAGGCGGCCGACCTATACAAGCACCTGAAATGGCTGAAATATGAGAATCAGCCCGAAACCGAAGTCTACACCACAGCCCTCGACTGTTACAGCGTGTGTGTCGACGCAATGAAGCTCGCCGCCAAAAACTCCCCCGACATGGACCGCTGCAAGAGCATCCTGCGTGACATCAACAAGGACCTCGAAGCCGGAGCGTTCCACTACTCATCGGCAGGCGACAACGACCGACTGACAAAATTTGCACAAGCCTATGTCGACACCCACATGATGGATGCATTCAAGGGCGAGGATTTCCCCCTCACATCGGTCTATCCGTCAATAGTCTACTGCGCTGCGTCGGGAGCCTACAATGTCAAGGACTACGACCGCGCCATAGGCTACTTCGACCGATACATATCGACCGGCGAGGACAAGTCACGCGAGCAGATCTACATGTTTCTCGGTCAAGCCTGCATAAATACAGGCAAATACGACCGTGCCATCACGGCCATGTCGGACGCACTCGTGCTCTACCCCGACAACTACAACATGATGCTCATAGGCATCCAGGGCTGCATCGACGGCGGTCACCCCGAACTGCTGCAGACATTCCTCGACAAGGCTCTCGCAATGAAGCCGCTCGACGAGCAGCTGCTCAACATCCAGGGAAAGCTGCATGAGGATATGCAACAGTACCAGAAAGCGCTCGACACCTATCGCAAACTTGAGGAGATACGCCCCGACAACCTCGGCGTGGCCCGTCACATAGCCCTTTGCTACTACAATCTCGGCGTAGACTTCTACAACAAGTCCATCTACGAGGAGGACGATAAGATTGCCAAGAAATATGGCCGACAGAGCAACACCTACTTCGACGCGGCTTCGATGAAACTTGAGGAGGTGGTGGCCAACGACCCCACATCGCTGAAATATCTCAAGGCTCTCGCCGTGAGCTACGGATGCCTCGGCAACAAGGAGAAGTTTGATAACGTGAACGTGCGCATCCGCGCACTCGGCGACAATCCCATCGCCGAGAAGTCGATGCCCGACCTCATCACGGCCAACGCCAACGACCTGCCCAACTTTGCAAGCTCAGGCAAGAACGCCCCCTCCATCGGTTCAAAGGCTCCGCTTTACACCGACTTTGCCAAGAGCTACGTAGAGAAGAACCTCAACGCATGGGCCAAGAAGGGTGAATTTGAAACCAACGACGACTATCGCAAGCGCGTCAACGAAACGACACTCAGCCAGGAGTATGACCGCCTGTCGCGCAAAGCCCAGGACGAGTATCTCACCGCCTACGGCAAGAAACTGCGCGTCACCGACTTCTCGCTCGAGCCCTACGATGCCGAAAACGAAGTCTACATGATAAAGTCGTCCTACGGCCCCATCTATCTGAACATTCCGCGCGAGAACAGCGAGGCCGAAACATTCAAGGCCAACTGGAAAGGCGTGCACTTCAAGAATCCCTCCTACTATATCAAGGACAACGAAGTGCTCATCTCAGGCATCACATTCGTGACGCCCTACGGAAAGGAGTACTCCTACAGCAAGACCGAAGGCGTTACCCACTACGTGCCGCCCATCGACATTGCCGGAATAAACATCTACACACCCGACGGCTCACGCCCCACAGTGGCACCCTCGACGCCTACCGCCTTCAAGCCTTCGGATGTGGACGAGAACATTCCCTACAACAACAAGCCCTCCAAGTCGACATTCGCCGTCATCATCGCCAACGAATCCTACGCCAACGTTCCGCGCGTCGAAGCGGCCCTGAACGACGGAGAAACATTCAGCAAATACTGTAACCTCACCCTCGGCATTCCCAAGGAGAACATCCGCGTCTACAAGGATGCGACCCTCGGAAAGATGCTGCGTGCCATAGCCGACATACGCAACGTTGTCAAGTCGGTCGACGGCAACGCCGATGTCATATTCTACTATGCCGGACACGGAATGCCCGATGAAAGCACCAAGGATGCATTCCTGCTGCCTGTCGACGGTGACGCAATGGTGTCGGAAAGCTGCATATCGCTCGGAAAACTCTACTCCGACCTCGGCGACATGGGAGCCAACTCGGTAATGGTGTTCCTCGACGCCTGCTTCAGCGGCGGCAACCGCTCGGGAGGTATGCTCACAGCCGCCCGTGGCGTTGCGATAAAGCCCAAGCAGACATCGCCCAAGGGCAACATGTTCACCCTTTCGGCCGCATCGGGACAGGAAACCGCAATGCCCTACAAGGAGAAGAATCACGGCCTGTTCACCTACTATCTGCTGAAAAAGCTTCAGGAGAGCAAAGGCAACGTTACCTTAAAGGAGCTGAGCGACTATGTGATTGACAATGTGCGCCGTCAGGCTACAATTGTCAACAAGAAGCCGCAGACTCCCCAGGTGTCGACCTCGGGCAACATGGCTGTCGAGTGGACCAAACGCAAAATTCGTAACTGATGCCTGCCATGAAGCGATTGATCATGCTGCTCATGTCGACCGTGATGATGTCGCTGTCGCTGATGGCTGCCGACATTGTGACGGTGCACGGCGAGTTCACCTACTACGGCTCCAAGACCGAGTCACGTGCCGACTGCGAGCGTAACGCACTCAACGGAGCGCGAGCCAAGGCCCTTGCCGAGAAATTCGGCACCGTGGTGACTCAGGACACCTATCAGCGCGATGTCGTGTCGGCGCAAGGTGAGTCGACCTACTTCTCGATGCTCAACGAGTCGGCCCTGAAAGGCGAATGGATAGCCGACGAGAAGGAGCCGGTCTACACCTACGAGCTTGACTCCGACGGCCTCTACATCGTCACCTGCAAGGTTACAGGCAAAGCCCGCGAAATCGACAACCGCTCGGTGGAATTTGCCACCAGCGTGCTGCGCAACGGCACACGCACTGTCAACGCCGACACGCGTTTCCGCTCGGGCGACGACATGTATCTCTACCTTAAGAGTCCTGTCGACGGTTACGTCGCCGCATTCCTTGTCGACGCACACAACAACGTGTACTCGCTCCTCCCCTACCAGGGCAACACCAAAGGCGAGATAAAGGTGAAGCACAACAAGGATTATGTGTTTTTCGACCCCGCGTCGGCCGACCCCGACCACGGCGAGGTCGATCAGCTCGTAATGACAGCCGACGACGAGTTGGAACACAACATGCTCTACGTGGTGTTCTCGCCTCAGCCATTTGCCAAGGCAGTCGACAACTATGCCGGAGAAAATATGCCGCGAATGCTCAGCCACGACGAATTTTCAAAGTGGCTCGTGAAATGCCGCAAATATGATCCCCGCATGGCTGTAAAAATCATGAATATTGAAATCCAAAAATAACTACTAACAATCAATTCTTATCAAAAATGAAAAAGTTAATCATGCTCCTCGTTGCCGCATGCCTCATGGCACCCATGGCAATGGCCGATACCAACAAGCAGCTGCAAAAGGCGTTGAACAAGGAGAAAAAAGAGAAAATGAAGGAATACAAGAAGGAAAATTGGAAACTTTTTGCCAGCTCACGCACTCTCGAAGTAGCCCTTCTGAAGCACTATGACAAGCTCAACACCCTCGGCGACGACGGCCGTGAGGTAGTGGGCGTGGCCTCCAAGTTCAAGTCAAAAAACATAGGCAAGCAGATGGCTGCCAACAACGCATGCGTTACTTACGCCCAGCAGGCAGGAAGCTCGCTCAAGGGTCGCGTGATGAGTGACATGGCCGGCGACGGCACATCAGCCGAAGGCGAATTCGACCACTTCTATGGAGCTTACGAGCGTCTTGTCGAGAAGGAAATCAAGGGCGAGATGGAGGAGAGCTACTCGGTAATCCGTGACAACGGCGACGGCACCTACGAGCTCCAGACATTCTACATCGTAAGCGAAAGCGCAGCTTCAAAGGCTCGCCTGCGCGCACTCGAAAACGCATTGAAGGAGAGTGAAGCAGCTCAGCGTAACGCCGATAAGATCTCTTCATTTGTCCGTGAAGGTTTTGAGCAGCAGTAAACGGCAAAAGTAAAAGAACCTATATCTACCGGTCGGGAGTGTGACATCACATCGCACTCCCGATTCAACCGCCTCTCAACTCAACCAACAACCAATCCTGTCACAACCACAACAACACCCAAATCAATCTCGTCATGAAACATCGCGTCATAACCTCGATACTAATCGCCGTAGCCGGAACCGCTTCAGCCGTGGCACAGTCACCGGGAGGCTCCTTCGCTGAATTTCGCAAAGGACTGCTTGAGGACTACAATGCCTACCGTAAAGGGGTGATGGAGCGTTACGATCAGTTTCTTGACGGAGTGTGGAGCGACTTCCAGCAATTCAAGGGCGAGGAAAGCAGCACTGTACCCAAGCCCGACCGCGTGCCGCGTGTGGGCGACTTCCCAGAGTCAAGCTCCGAACCGGTATTGCTGCCCGACCCCACACCTGCCACGCCGGCAGCACCTGTAGCCACCGTCCCCCAACCCGAGGTGACACCGCAACAGCCCGCCCCTCAACCGACATCAAAACCGACGCGAATGCCCGAGGGCAACTTCGATTTCAAGTTCTACGACCTGCCGGTGACCATTCCCGCTATCGACATAAACATCACCGACCGCCTGTCGTCGCCCCGTGACTTCGCATCGCAGTGGCGCAATCTCAACAAAAACGACGACACCAAGCTCCTCATCGACGCAATCGAGAAACTCGCCGCATCGATGTCGCTCAACGACTATCTGAAGTATGAACTCGTGAGCGCCTATGTCGACAGCCGCTTCCGCTCGGTTCACTCCACATCGCGCATGGCATTGAAGCACTATCTGCTTGTAGGCATGGGCTACGATGTGCGCGTAGGCATGTCGGGCAACACCGCCGTACTCCTGATTCCATTTCAGCAGACCGTATATGCCCGCACCTACATGAAGGTAAACGGCAACAGATACTACATCTTCACCGACAAGTCGGTCAACCCGCAAAGCATCATCAACATGCGCATATCGACTTGCGAGCTGCCGCAAAACGCCAACACAGGTTCGGCTATGGATCTAAAAATCAACGGTCTGAACCTGCCTTACAAACCCCATCGATACGACCTCCGGTTCAAGGACCTCACCCTAAGCGGCGAAATCAACGCCAACATATTCCCCATCCTATACCGCTATCCCCAGATGCCTACAGCCGACTTCGCACGCTCGACCGTGCTGGCCGATGTGAGAGAGGACATCGTAAAGCAGTTCAAGGCTCAGCTACAAGACAAGGACGAGCTCGAAGCCGTGAACTCGCTGTTGCAATTTGTACAGGGAGCTTTTGAATACGCCACCGATGAGGATCTGCATGGATTTGAAAAGCCCTACTTCCTTGAGGAGATTCTTTACTACCCGAAGTGCGACTGCGAGGACCGCGCCATATTCTACACCTATCTGCTGTGGAATGTGCTCGGCGTAGAGAACCAACTCATCAACTATCCGGGTCACGAAAGCGCATCGGTGAAACTGTCACAACCCATCAAAGGCGACGCCTATCATCACGGCGGAAAAACTTATTACATATCCGATCCCACCTATATAGGTTCGGTAACCGGAATGTGTATGCCCTCCTACGTGAGGGAAAAACCGGGCATAGATTATACTTATGGTAAGTAATGGATCGCCCCGTGGCACAAAATCGCTGTTCATGATGTCACGGGGTGATTCTTTTTCCACCTCCCTTCCCCGACACCGACAAGGCACACAGTTACGCATTACCGCTCAAATTTTTACATTATCACATTTTATTTGGCAATTTAACGCCGTAATCTTTCAATTTTACGTATCTTTGGCTAACGCCTTAGATACTTGACCGTATCTATCGGCTGAACCTCAATAATAATCCATTCATTCGCATCACATTTTGAATAAGTCGGGGAAACAAAATCAACTTATGCCATGGCTGACAGCCATGTGGGAAAAATTCGGACATCCCAGAAAGCTGTTCTTCATAATCGACCGCCGTCTTTCGGGCAACTTTATGAAGCAATTTTGCTGGATATTCTTTATCGTATCGATTGTTCTCATTATTCTCGGCCTGCTCGGATGGTGGGCCGGCGCCGACCATCCCTACAAAACATTCATCCACATCTTCAATCCGCAATATGATTTCGGCCTAAATCCCGAAATCCAAAATGCCAAAACAATAGGCACGCCGTCGCATCTGCAGCGAATAATAGGCTTCATAATTACCATGATAGGTTCGCTGCTGCTCACCGGCCTGCTCACTACCACGCTTATAAACTGGGTTGACCGCCGCAAGGAGCGCTGGCAAAGCGGCGAAGCGCGCTACCACATCACCAAAAACTTTGTGACCATAATAGGCACCCACAAGATGGTGTCCAATCTGTGCAACACGCTGTTGAGCAAAGGCGACATCCCGCGATGGATAGTGATATTGGGTTCACGTGACACCGACGAAGTGAGAAAGGAGATTTTTGAATCGCTTATCGACAAGAATCATCGCAAACGTATTGTAGTGTACAAAGGCGACCGCTCGTCGAAACTCAACATCACCTCACTCAATCCCGAAAAAGCGCGTGAAATCTACATCATAGGCGAGAACTTTCCCGAGGACGGATTTGACCACGACACCGTAAACCTCGAAACCTACTACACCCTGTCGGCCTTCATTGCCGAAAAGGCAGATAACAACAAAAAACGTAAGCCCATAAAATGCCATGTGATGTTTGAGTATCAATCCACATTCACGGCATTCCAATACTTCGACATCGACAAGGCCAACTGTCACCTCCTCGACTTCATTCCGTTCAACTACTACGAGAATTGGGCGCAGCAGGTGCTGGTGCCCGATTTGATGTCGCAGAAGCCTAATATCTACAAGCCGCTCTACGACACGCCCATCGACCCGAAATCGAAGAAGCGTGTGCACCTCATCATCGCAGGAATGTCGAAAATGGGCGTAGCCATGGCCATTGAGGCTGCACAAGTGGCTCATTTCCCTAACTTCTCGTCCCGTGGTGTGAGAACACTCATCACCTTTATCGACCGCAATGCCGCCCGCGAAATGACATTCTTCAAAGGACGGTTTTCCAATCTCTTTGAAATATCGCGCCACCGCTATGTAAACGCCAATCAATTACCGTCATCAGGATACTCCGTGGAACATTTCTATGATGCCAATCCTTCATCGCCTGTAAGCAAAGCCCACAAGTGGCTTGACCCGATGAATGATGTCGACTCAACATCACGGTTTAAGGACGAGAATCTTGGCGACAACATTGTCGACATTGACTGGGAATTCATTGAAGGCGACATATCCAATCCCAACATCCGGTCCTATCTCATCGATGCGGCATCCGACCCTGATTCCGTCACCAATCTGGCTATATGTCTGCCGGTAACTCCCGAAGCGGTGTCAGCCGCGATATATCTACCCGAGAAGGTATTACTCGACAGTCATCAGATTCTCGTGCAACAATCGACCACCGATGCCCTTGTGTCGGCAATCCGCAAAGGAAGTGACGCAATAAACGGGCATCCGCTTATGAAGCTGGTTCCGTTTGGCATGATCGACCGCTCCAACTACGACACCGAGAAGCGTGACCTGCTTGCCAAGCTCATAAACTACACCTACGGACTGGGGCCCGGCGAAGATCTGTCAAAGATATTTTCATCGGGAGAGTTACGTTTAAATGATGTGGAAAAGAGCTGGAGTGAGATGAAAGGCAACAAAGGCAAGCCGCTCATGTCGATGAGATGGTCCAACATGTACCACGCATCGGCCATCTATTACAAGATCGGTTCATTGGGCATCCAAGAGGGTGCAGAAATTACAACGGAGCAATTGGCCCAACTGGCCCGCATGGAGCATCTGCGATGGAATGTCGAGCAACTCATGATGGGCTTCAGGCCGCAACTGAGCAGCGACAGCCGATTCAATAGCGCCGAAGAGCTTCGCCGCAACATGATACACTACGACATCAAGGACTTTGACCACCTGCCCGAAGAAACCCGGGATAAGGATAACGGATTTTCACGCAACATACCCATGATGCTGAAAGCTCTCCGATATTTCGACCCAAAGCAATACACCTTCGAAAAAGGAACAGCCGATGACGAAGATGACAAAAATAACAACAAATAACATAACACCCTACTGAAATGAAGCAATATATCCCGTCGCCCGTCGACACATCCGACATTGAACTGCCCGCTCAACTCATGCCTCTAATCGAGGATATGGCCCGAAACGTACATGAAGTGTGGGCCAAAAACCGCATGGCCGAAGGCTGGACCTACGGCCCCGTGCGTGACGATGCCGCCAAGCATCATCCGTGCCTTGTGGACTACGACTCACTCCCCGACAGCGAAAAGGAGTATGACCGCGCCACTTCGCAGGAAACCCTGAAGTGCATCATCAAGTTAGGATTTAACATAACCAAATAACCCTCTGAAACTACACGTAATTATGAAACTAAGCTCTCTGCTTTTAGGCGCAGCCATGTTGTCGCTTCAAGCCAACGCCGCCGACCCCCTTGCATTTCTCGATGTAATGAACTCACCCGTCATTCTCGGTGACTCTATCGTATTCCGCGTAGCGGCACCCAACGCATCGTCGGTGTCACTCACCGGACAGTTCATGCAGGGTTCCGTAGCCATGTCACGCAACGACAAGGGCGTGTGGAGCGTGACCGTACCCACCCCCACACCCGACATATACCCCTACAATTTCATCATCGACGGAATAAGCGTGGCCGACCCGGGCAACATCAACATATTCCCCAATGAAAGCTTCAAGGCGAGTGTGCTCGAGATTCCCGACGACAACGTCCTCTACACCGTTCGCGATGTTCCCCACGGAAAGATACACTACAACACCTATAAGTCGGATGTGCTCGGACAACACCGCAACCTCATCGTCTACACTCCGGCCGAGTACGAAGCCAATCCCGACAAGAGCTATCCTGTGTTCTATCTGGTAAGCGGCACCACCGACACTGAAGAGGTGTGGTTCAAGGTAGGTCGCGCCAACACACTGCTCGACAACCTCATAGCATCAGGCGAAGCCGAACCGATGATCGTAGTGATGCCCTACGGCTACATGAACAACGGCACACCTCGTCCGTCGTCGCCCGAAGCCGCCAAGATGTATCAGGTGTTTGTCAAGGAGCTCACCCAGTCGATCATGCCATATGTCGAGTCAAACTACCGCACAATCAACAATCGCGACTCACGCGCCATCGCCGGATTCTCACGCGGAGGCGGACAATCGATGTTCACCGCCTTCTCATGCCCCGACAAATTCGGCTGGCTCGAATCCTACAGCGCATATCTCACCCCCGAAGTAATCGACGCCTACTTCCCCAACATCGTCAATGACGCCAACAGCCTCAACTCGCTGTGGATGTGTGTAGGCACAAGCGACTTCCTCTATAACGATGTAGTGCGCAACAAGCGTTACTTCGACGACAAGGCGATAAAATATCAGGCCGAGGAGCGCAGCGGAAGCCACACCTGGATGCACGCTCGTTACTGCCTTGCCAACTCACTGCGCAGGCTGTTCCGTAAATAACCATCGCCCATGCCTGTAATCGAAATCGATTCACTGTCACATCCCGGAGTGGAGATGTTCGGCAGCCTCACCGAGGCGCAGCTGCGCAACCGACTTGAACCCGACAAGGGGATTTTCATCGCCGAAAGCCCCAAGGTGATCTATGTCGCGCTCAACGCAGGCTACGTTCCGGTAGCGATGCTGTGTGAACATCGCCACATAACCGGCGACGCGGCCGACATAATAGCACGCTGCGGCGACATCCCCGTCTACACCGGAAGCCGCGAACTGCTGTCGTCGCTCACGGGCTACACGCTCACACGCGGTGTGCTGTGTGCCATGCGGCGGCCCCAACTGCGTGACATCGCCGACATCTGCGCCGACGCAAGGCGTGTCGTGATAGTCGACAACGTAGTCGACTCGACCAATGTAGGGGCGATATTCCGCTCGGCGGCCGCTCTTGGCATCGACGCGGTGCTGCTCACTCCTTCGTCATGCGATCCGCTCAACCGCCGCGCCGTGAGGGTGTCGATGGGCTCGGTGTTTCTCGTGCCGTGGACAAGGCTCACTGTTCCGGCAGGCACTCTGCGCGAGCTCGGCTTCAAGACCGCGGCAATGGCATTGACCGACAACTCCGTGCCTATAGACCATCCTGTACTTGCCGAGCAGCCCCGACTTGCAATTATCATGGGCACCGAAGGCGACGGACTTCCTCACGATGTAATAGCCGATGCCGACTATGTGGTGAGGATACCCATGTCGCACTGCGTCGACTCACTGAATGTGGCAGCGGCGGCAGCGGTGGCGTTTTGGGAACTGCGTGCAAGGTGACAGCCATTGCCACAAAACTGATCACGACCAAATCAATACCCGTAAACAACTATGATAAGAACCCTTTTATTGTCACTCATTGCTGTGCTGTGCGCCGTTGCGGCACAAGCGCAGGTGTCGTTTGGCGAGCCGTCGAAATTCAATGACGGATGGCTTTTCAAGCTCGCCGACGATTCAACCGCTGTAAATCCCGACTACGACGACTCAAAGTGGCGCAAGCTCGACTTGCCCCACGACTGGTCAATTGAAGGACAGCTGTCGCCGTCACTTGCAAGTTGCACCGGATTCCTTCCCGGAGGCATTGCATGGTATCGCAAGCACTTCACCCCTGCCGGCGATGCCGCCCGCCAATACATATACTTTGAAGGCGTGTACAACCGCAGCGAGGTCTATGTCAACGGTCACCTGCTCGGCAAGCGACCCAACGGTTACGTGTCGTTCATGTATGACATGACACCCTACCTCGTTCCCGGCGACAATGTAATAGCAGTGCGGGTCGACCACAGCCGTTACGCCGACTCACGCTGGTACACCGGCTCGGGAATATACCGTGACGTGTGGCTTGTCGAGGCACCCGAAACCCACATAGCCCAATGGGGCGTGGGCTACGAAACCACTCGCCTTACCGACGACCGTGCCGACATCAAGGTGACGGTCGACATCGAGAATCCCGAAAAGGCGAAGAAGCTACAGGTCAAGGCAACGCTTACCGATGCCGACGGAAAAGTCGTGTCGCAATCGGCTGCCGGAGTCAACAACGGCAAGTCAACCCTGACTCTGCGCTTAAAGAATCCCGAACGCTGGGACATAGACAATCCCTATCTATACAAGCTCAATACCGAACTGTGGGCCAACGGAAAGCGCATCGACGGCTGCACTACCACAGCAGGGTTGCGCTCGCTTGAGTTTAACCCCGACAAGGGATTCGCACTCAACGGCCGTTGGATGAAGGTCAAGGGAGTGTGTCTGCACCACGATGCCGGAGTGCTTGGCGCCACCGTGCCCGAAGAGGTGTGGGAGCGCCGCCTTGCCAATCTGAAGTCAATAGGCGTGAATGCCATACGCTGCGCCCACAATCCGCAGGCCCCGGCACTCTACGATGTGTGCGACCGAATAGGACTTCTCGTTATGGACGAAGCTTCGGACGAGTGGGAATTTCCCAAGCGCAAGTGGATCGAGGGTTGGAACAAAGGCACTCCCGGATTTGACGGCACCTACGACTTCTTTGAGGAGTGGATCGACCGCGATGTCACCGACATGGTGCGCCGCGACCGCAACCATCCGTCGATATTCATGTGGAGCATCGGCAATGAGGTCGACTATCCCAACGACCCCTACTCCCACCCCGTGCTCGACGGCTCGACCATAAGCCAGCCCATGTTTGGCGGCTACAATCCCGAAGCCCCCAACGCCGAACGCATAGGCAAGATTGCCAAGCGACTTGCAGCCTGTGTAAGAAGTGTCGACACATCACGCCCCGTGACCGGCGCACTTGCCGGAGTGGTGATGTCAAACGAAACCGAATATCCCGAAGCGGTGGATGTGGTGGGTTACAACTACACCGAGGACCGTTACGACACCGACCATGCCACCTATCCGTCACGCATAATCTACGGCAGCGAAAACAGGTCGGACATCGACGCATGGTATGCCGCACGCGACAGGGACTTCATATTCGGACAATTCATCTGGACAGGCACCGACTATCTCGGCGAGTCGGGCATCTGGCCCGCACGCGGATTCTACACCGGCCTGCTTGACTTCGGCAGCTTTCCGAAACCTCGCGGACACTTCCGTGCGTCATTGTGGTGTGAGAATCCCGTAGCCTATATAGGCACCTACCCCAAGCCTCGCCGCGACTATCTGTCGGTCGACGCGTGGGACACCTGGAACTACGACGACGGAGAAACGATAAGGGTTGTGTGCTACACCAACCAGCCTCAGGCACGCCTGCTGCTTAACGGCAAGGAGGTCGGAGCCATGAAGCCCTACGACCACAAGAGCGGCATTATACATTGGGACATTCCCTACGCTCCCGGCAAGCTCACTGTGGAGGCGTGCGACAATGACGGCAACGTAACGGCCGGATATGACATCGTAACTTCGGGAAGGCCGTTTGCACTCAAGGCATCGGCCGACAAGCCGACACTGAATCGCGACAAGGCCACGGCCCACGTGTTTGTCGACATTCTCGACGATGACGGAAACATAGTGACGCTCGGCGACAACGAAATAACCTGCACAATCCAGGGGTCGGCCCGACTGCTCGGACTTGAAGGATGCAACAACTCCGACATGAGCGACTACACCGACAACCGTCACCGCGCCTATCGCGGCCGACTGCTCGCCTACATCCAGACGACAGGCGAGCCGGGCGAAATAACGGTCAACTTCACCTCGCCGCTGCTCAAAGGCACCAAAGTGAAACTTACAGCCGAATAAGAGTGACACAATCGACCAATCGGGCGCATCGTCAATCGATGTCGCCCGATTTTTTATTTCATAGATTGAAGATTTGTGGCTAAATTTGCGTTACACAAAACAAAAACGATAATCACAATGAGAGAATGGAGCACCATAAAGGAGTATGAAGACATTCTATTCCAGTATTACAACGGCATTGCCAAGATAACCATAAACCGTCCGCAAGTTTACAACGCATTCCGTCCGCAGACCAATTTCGAGATGCTCGACGCGATGTCGATATGCCGCGAGCGCAGCGACATAGGCGTAGTCGTCCTCACCGGCACGGGCGACAAGGCCTTCTGCTCGGGTGGCGACCAGAAGGTGAAGGGCATAGGCGGTTACATCGACAACAACGGAGTGCCCCGCCTCAACGTGCTCGACCTCCACAAAGCCATCCGTTCAATTCCCAAGCCTGTAATAGCCATGGTCAACGGTTACGCGATAGGCGGCGGCAACGTGCTTCAGGTGGTGTGCGACCTCACAATCGCATCGGAGAACGCACGTTTCGGCCAGACGGGCCCCAAAGTGGGAAGCTTCGACGCCGGATTCGGCTCATCGTACCTTGCCCGATGCGTGGGACAGAAGAAAGCCCGCGAAATATGGTTCCTGTGCCGCCAATACACCGCCAAGGAGGCCGAGGAGATGGGCATGGTGAACAAAGTAGTGCCCCTCGAACGCCTTGAGGACGAAACCGTAGAGTGGTGCGAAACGATACTCAAACGCAGCCCTATGGCCATACGCATGATCAAGCGCGCCATGAACGCCGAGCTCGACGGACAGCGCGGCATGATGGAGTTTGCCGGCGACGCTACATTGATGTACTACCTCATGGCCGAGGCTCAGGAAGGCAAGAATGCATTCCTTGAGAAACGCGATCCCGACTTCGGCCAGTTCCCCAAATTCCCGGGCTGATGCTTCAAGCCGCCTACTGCCGCTACCTGCTGCACTTCAAGCAGCCGGCCATAACATCACGCGCGGTAATGCTCGACAAGACTACCTACTTCGTAAAGATATGGGACGACGACAATCCCGAAGTTTACGGAGTTGGCGAGTGCGCACTCTTCAAAGGGCTCGGTGCCGACGACCTGCCCGACTACGAGCAACGGCTTGCCGCCGCCTGCCGTGACATAACATCATGGCATCGCGGCCTGCCGCTCCCGGTTGACCCGCTCTACAGCTCAATAGTATTCGGTCTGGAAACCGCTCTCGCCGACCTCGCCAACGGAGGCCGACGGGTCATATTCCCGTCGCCGTGGAGCAACGGCGACAGTGCAATTCCCATCAACGGCCTTGTGTGGATGGGCAATGCCGATGACATGCTGCAACGCATCGACGAGAAGCTGGCACAGGGATTCCGATGCGTGAAGCTGAAGATAGGCGGCATCGACTTCGACGAAGAGCTGCGACTGATAAGCTACATCCGTGAATCCTACCCCGCCTCCACCCTGCAGCTGCGACTCGACGCCAACGGAGCCTTCACGCCCGATAACGCACTGAATCATCTCGACAGGCTGGCACGTTACGACATACACTCCATCGAGCAGCCCATAAAGCCGCGACAGTGGGATGCAATGTCACGCATCAGCCGTGAAAGCCCCATCGACATAGCTCTCGACGAGGAGCTTATAGGCATCGTGACGCTTGACCGAATGGAGGAGATGCTTGATGTCATAATGCCGCGTTACATCATATTGAAGCCGTCGCTGTGCGGCGGATTCGGCAAAGCGTCATCATGGATAAGCGAGGCCGACAAGCGAGGCATAGGCCGGTGGGTGACATCGGCACTCGAATCCAACGTGGGGCTTAACGCAATAGCCCAATGGACTGCCACACTCGACACACGTGACATGCCGCAGGGGCTCGGCACAGGAGCACTTTACACCGACAACATCACATCGCCGCTAAGACAGACCGGCGACGTGCTGCGTTACGACACCGAAGCGTCATGGCAAATACCGCAACTTCCATGGAAGCGATGATACACAACATCACGCCCGAGGCCCGGCAATTCATCGAGGAGTGGAACAACAGCCATGACTACATCATAGCCCACACCTCAGGCTCGACCGGAAAGCCCAAGGAGATACGCCTGCTCAAAAGCGATATGCGACTGTCGGCCGAAGCGACATGCCGTTACTTCGGCATAGGCCCCGAGTCACGCCTCGTGCTGCCGCTTTCGCCAGGTTACATAGCGGGAAAGATGATGATTGTGAGAGCGTTAATATCAGGTGCCGAGCTGTGGATTGAAGAGCCGTCCATGTCACCGCTGAAGCGTGACTACGGCATTGTCGGCCTGCTGCCGGTGGTTCCGTCGCAGGTGACGGAACTGCTTCAGTCGCCCTACATAACGGGAGTGCGCAACCTAATCGTGGGCGGCGGCGCACTCGATCCCGAAACCGAGCAAAAGCTTGCCGCCTGCCACCTCAAAGCCTACGCCACCTATGGAATGACCGAAACATGCAGTCACGTGGCACTGCGTGACATCACGGCGGGCGACGAGCACTTCCATGCGCTCCCCGGAATAAGCTTCAAGACCGACGAGCGCGAATGCCTCGTAATCGAGGCTCCGCACTACTCGTTCCGGAGCCTGACCACCAACGACACCGTCGAGCTTATCGACAACAGCCGTTTCCGCTGGAAAGGGCGTTACGACAATGTAATCAACTCGGGAGGCGTGAAGCTTCATCCCGAGGAGATTGAAAAAAAGCTGTCACGCTTCATCGACCGCCCTTTCTATATAGCAGGACGCCCCAGCAAACTGTGGGGCGAAGAGGCGGTGCTCTACATCGAGGGATGTGACATCGACCGTGACTATATAATGGAAAAGGCACGCTCGGTGCTCGACCGTTACAGCGTACCTAAAGATGTTATCGCGATTCCGAACTTCAGTCGGACCGATTCCGGAAAAATAAAACGGCTTTAGCCGAACTTGCTTATCTTACGCAATGCGGCTTCGTTCATAATCTTGATGCGACGACCGTCGACAATCAAAATCTTCTCATTGACAAAACCCGACAATGTGCGTATGGCGTTGGAGGTGGTCATGTTTGACAAGTTGGCCAAATCCTCACGCGCCATGTATATTCTCAACGTAGCGCCGTCATCCTCATATCCGTAACTTTCCTGAAGAGCGATCAGCGCCTCGGCCAGTCGGCCGCGTATATGCTTCTGCGTGAGATTTACAATCTTCGTATCGGAGCCTCCAAGATTTCGCGAAAGCTCGTGGATGAAGAACCATGCCAACTTTATGTTGTGCTGAATAAGGTCCTTAACCAGTTCCATCGGCACGGAGCCGAGCACCGAAGGCTCAAAGGCCGCCGCCGTGGAAACGTAAGGCTCATCGGCAAAATAAGCGCGATAGCCGAAATATTGTACCGGGCGAATCAGTCGCAGAATCTGTTGACGACCTCCGATGCCATCCTTGTACAATTTCACCTTTCCCTTTAGAAGACACCACAGATATTCAGGCTCCTCCTTCTCGGCGTAAATTATCTGGTTCTTCTTAAATGTATGTGTCGTGAAGCTCTCAACGATGCGACGCTTTTCGTCACCGTTAAGTATAGACCAAAGCTCGGCCAAATCGTCACGAATTACTTTTTCTAAAGTGCTTTTTTTAATCATTCTTTTGCCCTATAGCAATGTTATGCAACATATCACACAAAATTACAAAATAAATATGTTATTATGACCATTTAACAGAGTTAAATTTGCTCCAGCATGATATCTTTAGGTCAAAATAGGCGATTTAGGACAAAAGCAGCCACAATAAACTACATTTTGACTAATGCAAGAACTACAATAAGCGCCAAATGTACAAAATCAAGCGATGGAAATTCCCGCAAATCCCATAAATGCCATGGCAAGCAGCCCCGCACATATAAGAGCGATGGGCACACCGCGCATCGGGCGAGGAACATCGACAAGCGTCAGCTGCTCGCGTATGCCGGCAAAGATCACGAGAGCGAGCGTGAAGCCTACAGCCGTCGACACGGCATAGACAAGCGACTCGGCCAGATTGAAATCCTTCTGCACCACCAGTATGGCAACACCGAGCACGGCGCAGTTGGTGGTTATCAGCGGCAGGAACACTCCGAGAGCCTGATACAGGCCGGGGGCTATCTTCTTCAGCACAATCTCAAGCATCTGCACCAGGGCGGCAATCACCAGGATGAAGACAATCGTCTGCATATAGCCAAGCGACAACGGATTGAGCACACACGACTGCAAAAGCCATGTGACGCAGGTGGCTATGGCCATGACAAATGTCACGGCAGCCCCCATTCCTACAGCCGAGCCAAGCTTCTTCGACACCCCGAGGAAGGGGCATATACCCAGGAACTGGGCAAACACAATGTTGTTTACGAATATCGCGGTGATGATAATTGACAGATATGTAAGCATGGCGATGCAGTTAAGCGCGTTTTCTAATATAATTAATCAAAGCAATCATGAAGCCGAGCACGATGAACGCTCCCGGTGCGAGCACAAACACCAGCGAACCGTAGTCGGCCGGGAAAACCTCAAGACCGAAGAGCGTGCCGTTGCCGAGCAGCTCCCTTACCGAGCCGAGCAGAGTGAGTGCGACAGTGAATCCAAGTCCTATTCCCACACCGTCCATGCAGGAGTCAATCACCGAGTGCTTGGATGCGTAGGCTTCGGCACGGCCGAGCAGTATGCAGTTGACCACAATGAGCGGAATGAATATGCCAAGGCTCTCGTTAAGCGCCGGCAGATAGGCCTGCATGAACATCTGCAACAGAGTGACAAATGTCGCTATCACCACGATGTAGGCGGGAATGCGCACCTTATCGGGAACGAGTTTCTTGATAGCCGATATGGCCATGTTGGAGCACACGAGCACTCCGGCGGTGGCGAGTCCCATCGACATTCCGGTCATTGCCGAACCCGTGGTGCCGAGCGTGGGACACATTCCCAACAACAGCACGAAGGTAGGATTTTCAACTACAAGACCGTTATATATTATGCGTAGTCTATTCATTTCTGTATTTTTTATAAGCGACAAATGCATCATAGGCCCCATGAGTGCTTTCAAGGAAAGCGCGTGAGCTTATCGTGGCGGCCGTTATGGCATCGATTATTCCACCATCCTTAACCACGGTCATGTTCTCACTGCCGGGATTGTGTCCTATTACCGAGCGATTGCCCTCATCGGAGCGGAACCATTCGTTCATGCGGGCACCAAGTCCTGGCGTTTCGGCATGGGAGAGCACTTCATAGCCCGTGACATCGCCCGATGCATCAAATCCGTACATAACCCTCACCTCGCCCGAAAATCCGTTCAGCGAGTAGGCTTCGACTGCGGCACCCACCAGCTTGCCATCCTTAAATGCGGGATAGACCGAATAGGGCCGGGCCGACTGCTCGGGCGACCACTCCCAGCTGTCGTCAAGCGGATTATTGTCAAAGACCGGAGCGACCGACTGTATCGCCGAAATCTTCTTCTGCTGCGCGGCAAGTGCTATAGGCCCGGCGGTAACATTGTCAACCCATGCGAGCAGCACGGCCGACAGAATGGTTATCACACCAAGCGACAACACCATATTGGACAGAGTGGATGCAAGTTTCTTCATTTCCGGGCCCTCCTTTCTCCAAACTTACGCGGCTTGATGTAACGGTCGATCAGGGGAACAAAACTGTTCATTAGCAGAATCGCAAATGAAACTCCCTCGGGATAGGCACCCCACTTGCGTATCACCACCGTGATTGCACCTATCATAACGCCATATATAATCATGCCCTTGCGTGACATGGGCGATGTCACGTAGTCGGTGGCCATGAAAATGGCACCGAGCATCAATCCGCCCGAAAGCAGCTGAACGCCTACATTGTCACCCACGGCCAAAGCAAGCAGGGCAACCGATGCAAATATCGCCACCGGGATGTGCCATGTTATGACACGCGTCACAAGCAGCCAGGCAAATCCGAGCAACAGAGC
Organism: Muribaculum sp. NM65_B17; assembly: GCF_004793735.1. Lineage (NCBI taxonomy): Bacteria > Pseudomonadati > Bacteroidota > Bacteroidia > Bacteroidales > Muribaculaceae > Muribaculum > Muribaculum sp. NM65_B17. Next base: position 81,263 of record NZ_SRYY01000006.1, on the reverse strand, counting down.
GAGGGCGCTGACCTCGCCGAGCGAGCCTGCGGTAAGTCCCATGGCACTGTGCCAAAGGTCGACCGACTCGGGCGAAATCTCGCCAAGCTTCAACATACCCAATGTTGTGGCACCGGTAGTAGCGTCAAGGTAACGCCATTGATTTTCAAGCGGAACGGGCCATGAGGTCATCTGCGCCGGGAAAGAGATGAGCAGGAACACTCGTCCCACCAGAGCAGGATTCCAGATGTTGCATCCGAGGCCGCCAAACGACATCTTACCGATGCCTATTGCAACGACCGAGCCTATCAACACAATCCACACCGGAATGTTGGAGGGGAGGTTCAGTGCAAGCAGAAGTCCGGTGAGTATAGCACTTCCGTTGCCTATTGTCGACGGAGCGCGCAACATCCATCGGTTTATGGCATACTCCACAATGACGCATCCCAGAATCGACGAGGCAATAACCACCATCGCCCCGAGTCCGAAATAGTAGAGCGAACAGGCCACCGCCGGCAACAATGCGACAATAACATGCCACATGCACTTCGACACGCTGCGCGAAGTGTGCAGATGAGGCGAGGCCGATATTGTTAACATCTGACTCATAATGAATATATCATTACTTTTTGTTACGTAAACGAATCAAATTACCCACCTTGGACTTTCCAAGACGAATGTAGTCAAGCAGCGGCCGTGACGCGGGGCATATATAGCTGCAGCATCCACATTCGATGCAATTCATGACCTTGTTGTGCTCAAGTTCATCCCAGCGGCCGAGCCTTGACAGCGTTGACATAAGATAGGGCTCAAGCCCCATAGGACAGGCCGACACGCATGAGGCACACCTTATGCAAGGCTCCACCCTCCCGCGACGCGACTGCGACTCAGGCAGCATCAGCACTCCCGACACCCCCTTGACGGTAGGAGTGTCGATGGTAACCACGGCACGCCCCATCATGGGACCGCCGAGGATTATCTTTCCGGTATCAGCCGGCACACCGCCGGCAACCTGTATAAGCGACATGATGTTCATGCCTATAGGCACGAGATAGTTTCCGGGATGTGTCACCGACGGGCCGGTAACCGTCACTATCCTGTCGATCAACGGCTTGTCGTAGCACACGGCCTCATAGACCGAGTAGGCGGTGGCCACATTCTGCACGATGGTACCCGTCGACACCGGCAGAGCGCCCGAAGGCACCTCCTTGCCGAGCAGGGCCTCGATCAGCTGCTTCTCACCTCCTTGCGGATATTTCACCTTAAGAGCGGCCACCTCGACACCGTCGACATCACGTGAGGCATCCCTCATGGCAGCAATTGCGTCGGGCTTATTGTTCTCGATGCCCACTATGGCCCGATTCACACCGGCAGCGCGCATGAGCAGTCTTATTCCTGAAACAATCTCACGGCTGTGGGCAAGCATGAGCGCATGGTCGTTAGTAAGATAGGGCTCACACTCCACTCCGTTAATAACAAGTACTTCAGCATGGCATCCGGGCGGAGGCGCGAGCTTCACCTTGGTCGGGAATGTAGCTCCGCCAAGCCCCACGATTCCGGCACGGTCGATTATTGCGACAATCTCTTCGGGAGTCAACGCGTCAATCTGACTGTCGCTCCTCACAGGGCTCATCGCGGCAATAACCTTCATGTCACGCTCATGATCCTCGGAGGTGGCTGTAATCGTCACGGTGTCGGCAGTAAATCCGTAGGCCGTCTTGCTCTTGTCGACGCGCGTGACAGTGCCCGATATGGGAGTGTGTACATTGGCCGACACAAATCCCACCGCCTCGGCCACGAGGTCGCCACGATTTACCGTGTCACCTTTGGCTAAAACGCAACGTGCCATGGCACCTATGTGCTGCGAGAATGTCACCGTGACCTCGCGAGGCAGCTCCACCGGCACTATCGGCATTGAAGCCGTAAGCTTATTCTCGGGCGGATGAACACCGCCTTTGTGAAACGTAAGCATATTTATATTATATCTCGTTGATATTTTTTCTCTACTTCATCATGATTTCCTGTGACTGTCGGCAAGCACCTTCATGTCACGCGCCGACATGGGGAATCCGGCATCACATATAGCTCCGGTGGGACACACAAGCTCACACTTGCGACAAAGCTTGCAAGCCTTCCAGTCGATATAGGCCAAATTGTCCTTAAGCGTTATCGCCCCGTGAGGACACTCACGCAGGCACTTTCCACAACCGATACATGCCGCCTTGCAAGCCTTCATGGCCAATGCGCCTCGGTCGGTGCTCGAGCAAGCCACCCACACCCTCAAGCCGCGCGGGCCCTTGCCGCGAAGCTCGATGATGCCACGCGGACACGCACGCGAGCAGGCTCCGCATCCCGTACACAGGGAGGCGTCGATGACAGGCAGTCCGGTCACGGGATTCATTTTTATGGCATTCCACCGGCACACATCCACACAATCGCCTTCGCCGAGGCAACCGTAGGCGCATCCGGTAGCTCCGATACATAGCGAATTAAGAATAGCACATGATTCAGCCCCGTCATACACGGAAGTGACGGGCCGGTTGGCACACGAGCCGTTGCACTTAAGCACAGCCACCATAGGGTTGGACTTGACCGGCGCAAGATTGACGATTTCGGCTATCTTGGACATGGCGTCATCGCCGGCACCGGGGCACACAAGATTGTCGAGCGTAGATGCCGACGCACATGCGCAGGCAAAGTCATGACAGCCCGAGCGCCCGCAACTTCCGCAATTGGCTCCCGGCAGAAGCTGCTCGATGAGCTCGATGCGCGGGTCCTCCTTAACGTAGAAGCGCTTGGAAACCAAATACAACACCAACGCTCCAACGACACCCAAGCCTCCTAATACAATTACAGCAACAACGATTGCAGACATAATCATTATCACATTATATTGTAATACCTAAAATTTATATTCTGTTTTTCCCTCGTTTTTTCTCCTCTTTCACGCCTTGCCGATGACCTTCCACCGGTAACTGACGCGCAGCCTGCTGCGAAAAATGTACAGCACGCCGAAATATAGCACTGTCGCAATAAGCGCCGCCAAGGCCGAAGTGTCGTCTCCGAAGCCGAGAAAACGGCCTGCCACGACAATCATCAGCATCAAGAGACACGGCAGCGAGAATGCAATCGCGACGGCCCTCCATTGAGCGCCGTCGCTTATTCCCACAATCACACGCTCACCCTCATTGACGGGCAATGAATCGTGAACGCGAGCAAGTATAGTAACCGAATCGTCACTTTTCCCAAGCGGACTGCACAACGAGTGAAGACTGCAGGCTGCACAACCTGCGGCATTGCCGTCGTCGATGCGCACCTTGACATTATGTGCGCTTGCGGCGACCACCACTCCCTTGTGGGTAACGCCTCGGGACATTTTTACGATCTATCGGTTTCAGTCGTCAAGTTTATGAATCACAAGACCGGAGCGCAGCTTGGGTTCAAACCACGTGGTCTTGGGAGGCATTATGTTGCCTGTGTCGGCTATACGCATCAGCTGATCCATCGACACGGGATAGAGAGCCAAAGCCACCTTCATTTCACCCGAATCGACACGACGCTTCAGCTCACCGAGTCCGCGGATACCGCCCACGAAGTCAATGCGCTTGTCGCTGCGCAGGTCGTGGATTCCGAGGATGTCACGCAGAATGAGGTCGCTCGAAATGGTTACATCCAACTGACCGATGGGGTCGCTGTCGTCATATCGGCCTTCACGCGGAACAAGGCTGTACCAGTGGCCGCCGAGATACATCGAAAACTCGTGCAGACGGCCCGGACGATACTCGTCGACTCCCTTGTCCTCAACCACAAAGTCCTTGTTGAGCGCATTCAGGAACTCCTCTTCAGAGAGGCCGTTGAGGTCACGCACCACACGATTGTAGTCGATGATGTTAAGGTGAGAAGCGGGGAATGCCACGGCAAGGAAGTAGTTGTACTCCTCATTGCCTGTGTGAGCGGGATTTTGCTTCGCCTTCTCGTTGCCGACGAGAGCGGCTGCGGCTGTGCGGTGATGTCCGTCGGCGATATATAGATAGGGAATCTCGGCAAAGAGTTCAGTGATGCGGTCGATAGTCTTTCGGTCGTCGATCACCCAGAAGTGATGGCCAAATCCGTCGGGAGCGATGAAATCATACTCCGGAGCACCCGACACGACGCTCTTTATTATGGCTTCAAGCTCGGCATTATCGGGAAACGCGAAAAACACCGGCTCAATGTTGGCGTTGTTGACACGCACATGCTTCATGCGGTCCTCCTCCTTGTCGCGACGGGTGAGTTCGTGCTTCTTGATGCGGTTCTGCATATAGTCGTCGACATTGGCGGCTATCACAAATCCGTACTGGGTGCGGCCGTTCATCGTCTGGGCATATATGTAGTAGTGCTCCTCGTTGTCCTGAACGAGCCATCCGTTACGCTGGAACGCCTCAAAGTTGGCCAACGCCTTACCGTACACTTTGGGGTCATGCTCGTCGGTTCCCGGCTCGAAGTCGATTTCGGGCTTGATGATGTGATAGAGCGACTTTTCGTTACCCTCCGATTCGGCACGTGCTTCATCGGAGTTAAGTACATCGTAAGGACGCGAAGCCACTTCGGTGACCATTTCGCGAGGAGGGCGCAAGCCCTTGAAAGGTTTTACTTTAGCCATGGTGTTATGTTCCTGATTATAGGGTTTAGGTTAACGTTGGCGAATTATGGTCTGTTCACGGTCGGGACCGATCGACACGATGGTTATAGGTGTTTCAAGCTCCTTCTCCAGGAATGCGATGTAGTCGCTGAACTCCTTGGGGAACTGGCTTTCGTCATGGAACTTTGTCATGTCGGTCTTCCATCCGGGCATGGTGACATAGACGGGCTTGATCTCATCTTCCTCAATCGAGAAGGGGAACTCCTCGACACGCTCGCCGTTGATTTCATAAGCCACGCAGGCCTTGATTTCGTCAAAGTCGTCGAGCACGTCGCTCTTCATCATTATGAGCTGAGTCACACCGTTTATCATTATGGCATACTTCAATGCCACCAGGTCAATCCATCCGCAACGGCGTTCACGGCCGGTGACGGCACCATATTCATGACCGAGGTCGCGAATGCGCTTTCCTGTTTCATCGAAAAGCTCGGTGGGGAACGGGCCCGAACCTACGCGGGTGCAGTAGGCCTTGAATATGCCAAATACCTCACCGATGCGGTTGGGAGCCACACCGAGTCCCGAGCAAGCGCCGGCACACACCGTGTTGCTTGAGGTGACAAAGGGGTAGCTTCCGAAGTCAACATCGAGCAGAGTGCCCTGAGCACCCTCACAAAGCACCGACTTGCCCTCGCGGAGCATGCGGTTGATGAGATGCTCGCTGTCGACAATGTCGTAGCCCTTTATATATTCGATTGCATCGAGCCACTTGCGCTCAAGCTCGGCAAATTCAGGCTCCTCGCCCATTGCCTTGAGCATCGAGAGGTGACGATTGCGTGCCGCCTCATATTTTGCGTCGAAATTGTGGTAGACATCGCCAAGACGCAAGCCGTTGCGGCTCACCTTGTCGGTATAGGTGGGACCGATGCCCTTTCCTGTGGTTCCTATTTTGGCACCGCCCTTGGCACGCTCGTTGGCAGCGTCAAGCAATCGGTGGGTGGGCAGAATCAGATGCACCTTCTTTGACAGCTTCAGGATTTGCTTCAAGGGAATTCCGCTGGCTTCAAGAGCCTCGGCCTCTTCACGGAACAACACCGGGTCAAGCACAACTCCATTGCCTATGATGTTGAGCTGACCATGCTGGAAGATTCCTGACGGAATTGAACGCAATACGTATTTCTTACCCTCAAATTCAAGGGTGTGGCCGGCATTGGGACCTCCCTGAAAACGTGCAACGACATCATAGCGCGGAGTCAGCACATCCACGACTTTGCCTTTTCCCTCATCGCCCCATTGGAGCCCAAGCAGAACGTCAACTTTCATTTTCTTAAATGTTCAAAGTTTCTTATTTAGTTACTTTTTTCTTTACTGTCACTTACCGGCTTCCCGCCTGTTGCGACGGGTACACGCGGCGCAGATGCCGTAGACATAGAGGCAAAAGTAGGAGTCGTGGAAGGCCGAATAGCGCCGTGAGTTCATGAACGACACAAGCTCGGGATCCTTGACTTCCTTGATTTTGCCACACTGCTGGCATATCAGGTGCAGATGATTGACCGTCGCCGAAACCCGCTCATACTGAGCAGGCTGAGCACCGAATTGATGACGCCTCACGATGCCGCAATCGGAGAGCAGCTCCATCGTGTTGTAGATGGTGGCACGGCTCACATGGTAGCCGTCGCCCTCTATGGCCGCATACAACGCCTCGATGTCAAAGTGCTTGTTCATCTCGCACACCTTGTCAAGTATTGCATAACGCTCGGGGGTTTTGCGAAGACGCTTCGCCTTCAGATACTCCGTGAGCGTGGCACGCGCGGCTGTCCGTAACTTGTCGTCAATCATTGCAGTGCAAAGATACACCAAACTACGCGGTTAAACAAATTTTATATGTTCAAATGTTTTTCACGGCAAAAGCCGACTTTTCACTCTCATTTTTTGTTACTTTTGTAACGTAAAGCGATTTTATTGATCCATGGAAGAAACCGACAATAAACAAGGCAATCGACTCGCACTGCGCGCAAAGGCAATCGCCGACCGCGCCATAGCCTTTTGGAAATATTGTTCCGAAGGGGTGTGGAGCGACACGCGGCGCACATGGCAGGTCAACACGATAAAGATTCTCAACCTATCGGTGAGGTCGTTCCTAAACACCGACCTGCAGACCCGTGCCTCGTCACTCACCTACAACACCCTGCTTGCCATAGTGCCCGCATTGGCGCTGTTGTTTGCCATAGGCCGCGGTTTCGGCTTCCAGAACCTCATGCAGTCGCAGCTGTTCAACTTTTTTCCCGCCCAAAGGGAGGTGCTGTCGACGGCATTCGGATTTGTCGACCAGTATCTTGCCCAAGCATCCGAGGGCATTTTCGTTGGAGTGGGCCTCGTGTTCCTGTTGTGGACCATGATATCGTTGATGAGCAATATCGAAATGTCGTTTAACCGAGTGTGGGGCATCAACTCCGACCGCTCGCTGGGACGCAAGATCATCGACTATACGGCCATACTGTTTCTTCTGCCCATACTCATGATATGCCAGAGCGGTGTTTCACTGCTCATGTCAACTACCATCCTTGATAACATCCACATACGCTTCATCACTCCGGCGCTGAAGGTCATACTCGACTGCACGCCGTTTTTCCTTACCTGGATTTCCTACACGGGAATGTATCTGCTCTTCCCCAACACCAAGGTCAAGTTCAAGAACGCTTTTCTGTGCGGACTTCTCGCCGGCACGGCATTCCAGGTGCTTCAGTTCCTGTTTCTCACCGGTCAGCTATATGTGTCGAAGTACAATGCCATCTACGGTAGCTTCGCATTTCTTCCGTTGTTGCTTATATGGCTTCAGCTCGTGTGGACGATAACCCTTGCCGGAGCGGTGCTGTGCTACTCATCGCAGAACATATTCCAGTTCAACTTCCGCAACGATGTCAACGCCATATCGCTTGACTACAAACGCAAGATAGCGCTGGTGATAATGACCGTAATCGTGAAGCGATTCGAGAACCAGGAGCCGCCGCTCACCGTAGCGGGATTTGCCGAGCTTTATCACATGCCGGCACGACTCATATCGGCACTCATTGACGAGATGACGGGCGCGGGGCTGCTGTCGGTCGTGATGTCAACCAGCGATGAACACGCCTATCAGCCGGCAATCGACCCCAACATAATAACCTTGGGTTATGTGCTGAAGAAGCTGAACGCTCACGGTTCATCGGACTTCATTCCCTATTTCAAGAACGAATTTGAGGAAATAATCGAGTTGATAGACGACCGTATCGAAAACATGGTCAGCAACACATCCGATGTACTGCTCAAGAATCTCAATGTCAACATAAAAGGAACTCCGAAGTAAAAAATCACCGCCACAGTGGATGGAGTTATGCAAATAAAGTAGTAATTTTGGCATCACGATTAACAACCAACCAAAATCAGAACTACAATGAAGACTCCAATTTCAACCACAGCGGCTCCGGGCGCAATAGGTCCCTACAGCCAGGCCATCGACACAGGTTCATTCGTATTTGCATCGGGACAGATTCCCATCAATCCCGCAACAGGCAATATCGCCGAAGGAATCAAGGCGCAGACCCGTCAGTCGCTCGCCAATGTAAAGGCCATACTCAATGAGGCAGGTCTTACTCTCGACAACGTGGTTAAGACTACCGTATTCCTTGCCGACATGAACGACTTTGCCGCAATGAACGAAGTTTACGCCGAAGCATTCAGCGCTCCCTACCCCGCCCGCTCGGCTGTAGCCGTGAGAGAGCTTCCCAAGCAGGTGCTTGTGGAAATCGAAGTGCTTGCCGTGCGCTAACGGCATGTCACGCTTTGTCGCGCGACGCAAGGAAATCGGCAACGACAAATGTGCTTCCGCCGATAAACACCGTGTCACCCGACGATGCATCTTCCATAGCGGCGGCAAATGCGCCGTCAACATCACCAAAGGCTTCCCCGTGGAGGCCTTTTTCTTTTGCCTTGGCGGCAAGCTCGGCACTCGGTAACGCACGTTGCACCGAAGCCTGCGTGAAATAGTAGCGGGCGTCACGCGGCATCATGTTGAGAATGTGGTCGATGTCCTTGTCGTTGACAAATCCGATTACGAGATGCTTGCGCCCGGGAGCGGCATCGAGCTGAGGGGCAATGTATTGCCAGCCGCCTACATTGTGCCCGGTGTCACACACGACCATGGGATGTGACGAAATCTTCATCCACCGTCCGGCAAGGCCGGTGAGCGAACACACCTCGGCAAATCCGCGACGCACAGCCTCATCGGGCAGGTCACGGCCAAGCGAGCGCAACGCATCAACGGCGGTAAGAATCGTCGAGGTGTTCTTAAGCTGACATTCGCCCGAGAGGGCTCCGAGCAGCTCGCCGCACGGAGTGTCGTGATAAATGATGCCCTGAGGTGTCATGTCGAATGATGCGTAACGCTTCTCGTCGTCGGCGTAACGTATCGGGGCTCCTTCGGCTGCGGCTTTCTCGGCAAATACGCGACGCACATCACCATCCGACTCCCCTATCACCACAGGTACACCGGGTTTTATTATACCGGCCTTCTCGATGGCAATCTGCGGCAGCGTGTCGCCGAGGAACTGGGTGTGGTCAAATGATATGTTGGTGATGACACACAGGTCGGGCGAAATGATGTTGGTGCTGTCGAGCCGTCCGCCAAGTCCCACCTCGATGACCGCGATGTCGACATGCTCGGCTGCGAAGTATTCAAACGCCATGACCATCGTGAGCTCAAAGAACGATGGCGCTCCGTCGAATCCGAGAGCCTTGTAACGCTCCACAAAATCGACTACGCGTTCGCGGGAAATCATCACTCCGTCAACCCTCATGCGCTCGCGGAAGTCGACAAGATGAGGCGATGTGTAAAGCCCCACCTTGTATCCGGCACTTTGCAGGATAGCCGCCAATGTGTGGGCCGTGGAGCCCTTTCCGTTGGTTCCCGCCACATGGATTGAGGGGTAATGACGGTGAGGGTTGCCGAATGCCCGTGCAAGGTTGAGCGATGTGTCAAGACCGGGCTTGTAGGCCGGTGCGCCCATGCGCTGAAACATGGGAAGACGCGTATAAAGATAGTCGATGGCTTCGTCGTAGTTCATAATAATCAATATATTACAAGTCCCGCTACTCCGGCAAGGCAGATTATGAATATAGGATGTATCTTGGTGAAATATACAAGAAGGAATGACGCAACACCTATGAGGATGCTCCAGGTGTTGTCGGGGAAGTTCTGACGGTTCATCAGCAACAGTGCAGCCGATGCGATAAGTCCTATGACCACAGGACGCAACCCGGCAAACACTCCCTTGATTATCGCCGACTCCTTGTGACGGCGAATGAAGTGACTCGCATAGAGCACCAGCAGGAACGAGGGCAACATGACGGTGACGGTGGTAACTATCGAGCCAAGCACACTGCCGGTGACAACGTAACCTATGTAAGTAGCGCTGTTGATGCCGATAGGGCCGGGTGTCATCTGCGAAATAGCCACTATGTCGGTAAACATCTGCTCGGTGATCCATCCCGGTGTCACAACCTCACGCTCTATAAGTGCAAGCATGGCGTAACCGCCGCCGAATCCGAAAAGGCCTATCTTGAGATAAGCCCATATAAGTTTAAGGTAGACGCTCATTTTTCATCCTCCTTTCCTTGCTTGTCACGCAACATGCGATGGTGACGCGTAAACCACAGATAACCGCCCAGTCCACCCAAGACGATGAACACTATTGGGTTCCAGCCTATGTAGATGAGCACGGCAACCACGATGGGAATCCACACAGTGCGCCATGATATTTTGGCGGCACGGGCCGATGTGATGACCGGAGCCACGATGAGCGCAACCACACACGGACGAATGCCCATGAATATGCGTGACACTATGGGGTTGTTCTTGATAATGTCGGGGGTCAGGAATATGGCGATGGCCAATATTATGAGAAACGAAGGGAGGATGGTGCCGAGGGCTGCCGTAAGACTGCCGCGGAATCCGCGTAACTTGTCGCCTATCGACACTGAAATGTTAACTGCAAGTATGCCGGGCATCGACTGCGATATGGCCAAAAGGTCGAGAAACTCCTCCCGGTCAATCCACTTGTTCTTGTCGACCACCTCGCGCTCTATCAATGAAATCATGGCCCATCCGCCGCCGAAGGTGAATGCGCCTATCTTCAGGAACGTGAAGAAAAGTTTCCAATACAACTTATCCATAGAATGCTATTCATTTCAGCTTGCAAAGGTATAAAAATTTCGCGTACCTACACACAATTATATCTGATAGACATCACTGTTACCGATTGTTAATGATAGTCGGTTTCAATAAGGTCAACGACCGACGCGGGAGCGAAGATTGAACCTGTCGCATCACTGCCGTCTTCGTTTTGAACTTTGCCCACAGTAACTCCGGCACCTGCGAATTGGGCGTTGATTTTACCCAGCGGATTGTCGAGGAAACTGCGACGCGTTTTTAAGAATTTAATGCGGTCGGTCTTCTCATATTCATTTGCAAGATATACGGGAGTTATGGACTTGTCGGTCTGCTGAATACCCGTTGCCACAAAACTGTATTGATTGCCGTCGGCAGTCGCCTCCAATATCAGTCCCGGAAGGCCGGCAAATTTCCACGGTCCGGCATTTATAGGAATCTCAGGCGTAAACCATGCAGTCCATCGGCGGCCGTGGTAATCGACAACAGCCATTATGCACTCATAACCGAGGATATTCTTAGTTGAATCTTCTGCAACTTCCCACTTCATTTCGGCAACAGGCTCTTCATACACGTATTTTTCAAGGCCGGAGTTGTCATAACAGGTGCATTTGTCAGCCGATTTAACGACATAGTATGAGCCGTCGGAACGAGGTATGTCGTCCAATTTTCCTCCGAGATAGGCATTGCTCGTCATCTCATTCAGTTTTGCCTTCCCTTCAGGCGTAGAGTTGAGCGAATCTACATATTCGGTCATCGGTGAGAAGAATTTTGACTCGTCGGCATTGGCGAGCAAAATATACTGACTCGTAAGATCATCTTTACCGTTGCGAAGATTAGGATGATGAGCCGTGTAGCTGACCTCGATGTCGGCTTTCGGCTGTGCGCTTGCGGCTATCGCCGCAAGACACATAAATATCGATGTAATTAATTTTGTCATCGTTACTTTATAAGTTTTTGATATAATTAGAAAATATATTATTTCAGAGCATCATTTATTGCAGCCTCTCGTTCCTGAACATATTTGTCGAAAAACTTAATGAGATTAGGATAAAAGTCTGCTATGGTATGATATCTGTTTCGGTTTTCACTATATTCCGAAAGACACTTGACAAGCTCAGGCGTCCAATAGAATCCAACCGACATCTCGTCAATTATAGACTGACGGATTTCATCCTTAGGAGTATTATTGTCAATCAAATAGCGAATTACAGCGGCACGAACTATGGATTCGTTGACAAGATTTTTCCAACCGGCATAAGCGCCACGGCGCATGGTCTGCTGAGATAGTTGGTACATCTTTTCTGCAGGCTGTTGTATACGGCTATTGAAACGAGAGTCATCGGCCAATGGATTGACAAACGAGTGGTTAAACTCATGAACCAAAGTGGATAAATAGCTCTGAGGATCAGAACAATAGTAAGATTCGCCGTTTTCATCGAGCGCATACCCCATAATCGCATAAACATCACGAGGCTTCCCTGGTAACTGACGAGAAGGGCCATAATTCCCTCCACCGTTAACAAAACCTATTATAACCTCGAAATTCTCCGTCGGTTCAGTACCGTAAAACTGTTCATACCATTTTTGATTGAATTTTGATATCACATTTGAATTAAATATTTCACACATTTCTTGATAGAAGGGTTTGTGTGAATCGAAAAATTTGCTGAAATTGGAAGCGATGTAGAAGTCTGATATATTTTTTGTCACTTTTTGAAAATCGACACCGTTCCATCGCCTTTCAGGTACGATTGTATCGTTAATCAATGTAAATTGATTACCTTCTTTTTGAAGGTTTACGGCAAAAGCCATAGGTGAATCAAACGATATGCCGTTATATTGCCGCAAACTGTCCATCATCTCTATTACAGGATGATTTTTTACGCCTGCGAAAAAAGAATCTATCTCTGCTATATATTTCCCACCGAGATTCATATTGTATTCACCGAACCCGGCAAGATGGCATATAACGCTCATCAACTCTATTCTTTCGTCAAACTGTGCCTCAACTCTTTTTACTGCACTGTTCTTGCCAACAACAGGGAGGGTTGACAATAATGCAACCATAAGAATGATTTGTTTAATAATATTATTCACTTTATTAATCATATAAGTATTTATTTTAAATTGAAACAATCTTGCTCCCAGCGTGCAACATTATTGTCGATATAATCCATAATATTGTCAAACGCGCGTTGATTCCTTATAATATGTTCATGAAACCGTGATTGCCAGCAAGGTAGGGACGCGATACATCGCGTCCGGGCAATGCGAGTTACCGCAGCTTTTAACGAACCGATTATTACTGCCAACCTTGAATTGTGATGATAATCAATTATTGGCTCTCCATGTGCGGGTGGTTTTAGACAGCCGATGGATGGTTTTGGTGGGTTTATTGGTTTTGTTGTTTCCGGTATTTTTGCTGTTGCTAATTTTGCTGTTGCGGACGCGATATATCGCGTCCCTACTGTCGCTATAATTAAATGGATGTGGTTGGGCATTATTACATAGTTGTGGATGGTGACTTGGGGATGATGTTCGGAAATGGCTTTTATACATTCTTCGACAATTGTGCCTAATGCATTTTTGTGCATTTCATCGTTAGTTATCGTTCCAAAGAGATGCTTTTTATCTTTGGCGCATACGGTAACGAATAATATCCCGTCGTTGTAGTCATGCCATTCAGCGCGAAACATGTGACAATCAGCCATAATGCTTATTTTCGGAGGGTTATCGAGAATAGGAGCTGACGACCGCGGAGCTGTCGCCGGCTCTCGAATGACGAGAGCTGCGAATAGGTGATGTAGTTGTAGCTGCGCTTGTTGAGGATGTTGGTGAGCGACGCGGCAAGTTCTATCCTCTTGTTGAGCTGATAGATGAGCTTGGTGTCGAGCATAACGACATTATTGAAAGAGTTTTCAGTTATCTCGTTGCGGTAATGCTCGCCGCTCACGGTCCATTGCCATTTGCGGTAGGGAATGAATGTGAGGCTCAATTCATTCTCCATCGTCGAGAGCCATGACTCGCTCATGCCGTTCATCGTCAGGCGGCTGTCGGAATAGTCTATGCTGTAGTCGAAGCTGAACCAGCGGCATGGATTGCCGTTGATTTTGCCGCCAATGCTCCAGCCGGTGCTGACGGAGTTGACCGATTGCTGCTGCGAAAGCAATTGCGACTCGTTGCGGCTGAACGAGCCGTTCACGTTGCAGCTTCCCCGCATGAAGTCGAGAGTCTTGCCGACACTTCCCATAGCCATGAGCATGCGGCTGTCATTGTCGGCGTCGGCATAGCTGTAGACAACATAGTCGCCGTAGAGCTGCTGTGACATCGTGTAGGGAATGTGAGTCCACGACTGCATTACGGTTCCGTTGGCAAAGAGTCCATGACGGGTGTGCTTGTAGCTGACGCTTGCCGACACGTTCTGCGACGAAGAGTTGTAGAACTGTTCAGTTCCCGCTTTCAACGTGCGGTAGTTGGTCATTATGAGTCCCGGATGGATAAGATTCATGTTCATAGGCGAGCGCCCCAGACCGCCGCTAAACGATCCCGAGAAGCGGTTGTTAGGCTTCCAGTCGAAGCTTAACGATGGCGAGAAATATACCTCATCATGATTGGCGATAGCCTTGTCGAAGGTGTAATGCGCGTAACTTACAGGCAAGTTGAGAGAAATGTTGACGCGTCGCACCCAGTATTCAAACTCCGGGTCGGCATATACCGTCATGTAGTTGGTATTGACTACATTTTCAGTAAGTCCGGGCACCTCCTCAGGGAAGTCGGGCAACTGCGAGTCCATAGAACGGAAGTAACCCTTTATACCGCCTTCAAGACTCAATGTCACGCCCTTTATGTTGAATGCGTAAGCCGCACTCTCGTGAGTATAGAAAGCATGGTCGGAGATGTGCTGACGAAATTTATTGCCGGTAGTGACGCGATACATCTCGTCCGCAGCATCTGGAACCATAGTCAAAGTAAGCGTCTGCGGCAGTGATTCCCATTCGTTCACGCTCTGCAGCGTTACAAGATGGTTTCCTTTGAAGCGTTTTATCATCTTGAAGTTGTTGCTGACATAGTAGTCGGGCAGCTTCGCCGACTGCTCGTTGGGTATCAACCCCGATGTGACGAGGTCGACATCATCCCAGTCTACATTAGCACGTAACGTGTTGTTGATGAAAGCTGTCCGCCGGTTCAACTCATAGATGAACTTGCCGCTGAGCGAGTGGGTGTGTTCCGTTCCACTGCGGTTTTCGGTAATTACGCGGTTCCCATCGTAGGGACGCGATACATCGCGTCCGCCTTGTTCAACATCGGGTAAGAAGTATGTCGTGATGTTAGAGGCATCGGCCGTAACGCGGTTGAAGGAGTAGTCGATGTTGGCCTTGAACTCACCGTTTTCCAGTTTCCACAGGCTATTGGTCGACACGAGAAACGAGCGGTTAAACAGCGTCCGCTTGTCGCTAAGTGACGGCACTCCCGGCAGTCCTACGCTCACATAACGGCTCAATCCCGTATTGCGACGACCTGCGAAGAAGTCGATGCTCGACGATGAAAGATCCTCGCCCGTGTTGTTAGTGCGGAAGGTCGTTATGTTCTGAAATCCAGGCATAACAGCCATTGTGAACAGCTCTCCGTCCCAGATGGCTCCCTCGGGCTGCCACGAATAACCGCCACCCGCATCACCGTGGAAAGTCCATGTGGCCTTAGCCTTATTTTTCAACTTGAGGTTGATAGCAGCCTTGTCGGAGAATGATATTCCCGAAAGCACCTGCATAGGCTGATGATTTTCCATCACCTCGACCGCACCCACATCGTCATGACTGATGCCGTTGGTGGCTATGCCATATTTACCGCCGAGAAGGTCGGAGCCTTCGATATAGAATTTGTTGATGTCCTCGCCTTGATACTGAATCTTGCCGTTTTTGGCAACATCGATGCCGGGCATTCGCTTCAGCACATCGCCTATGGAGCGATCCTGCTGCTGGGCGAAGCTGCCTACATTATATGTAATCGTATCACCCTGCTCACGTATGCGGTCGGCCTTTACCGTCACTTCTTTGAGTAAGGTCGTCCCCGGCTCCATGTAGACAGTCAAAGGGAATGTCACGCTGTCAAGTGGAATAGACTGCTTGGCGAAACTCATCATGGCAACTTCCAATCGGCACCCCGTGACCGACGGCAGCGTCATAGCGAATGCGCCGTCGGCTTTCGACGAGGCAAATTTCTTGATTTTGCCGTCGGTTCCCTTGACAATAACCGACGCCCCTGTCAGCGGTTCATTGCTCTCCTTGTCAATGACTTTTCCTGTCACATTGACCTGCGCCACGGCCGAAAAGGCAACGGCAATAAACAACATATATGTGAAGAATCGTTTTGACATAACTCTATTTTTTCGCAAAATTACAAAAGTGACTAATTCTGAGCCATACCCAAAAGTGTAATTCTAACGATAGTCGGTTTCCAGAAAGTCATATTCAGTTTGCACGGGGGCATCGGGACCGAAATCAAGCATACCGCCGGTCGATGCCTTGATTATCGAATTATTGTTATCTCGGTAATTTCGCAGATTGCGCAGCATGTCAAGCCGCCCCATTTTTTCGTAATCGTTGTTATATATCGGGTATATCGACTGACTTGACTGCTCGATACCGTCGGCTGTAAAATGGTGATGACCCTTCTCTTCGGCGGCTTCAAGTATAAGCCCGGGCAATCCGCAAAATTTCCAAGGACCATCCTGAACCGGAATCTCGGGAGTGAACCATACAGTCCATTTTCTTCCGTGATAATCAGTGGAAGCCATTATACATTGATAGCCTAATACAGTTTTGGTGCTGTCCTCCACTATCTGCCAGTCGATTTCGGAAAAAGGCTCATCATAATACCCATATTCTCCCATTCCGGCTTGATCGTAGGTTGTAGAAACAGATTTTGCAAAATCTTTAGTCACATATAAACGCGAGTGATATACCACCGCGTCCATAACACTTTCATCACGATTTTGCACGTATGCTGCCACTGCAGCATCAAACATCTTTTTTTCCTTTGCGCTCCCCGAAGGTGTGGAAAGCAAGGAATCCCTATACTCTGTACTCGGACAATAGAATTTGCTTTCATTGTGGTTGGCAAGCAGAATGAAAGGCGTATCTTTCTCCACAACGCCATCACTTCCACGCCAAAACTTATAGTGGTAATTATAGCTCACCTTGATTTCAGAACGCGGATAGTCCTGCTTCTTCTTTTTAGCGTTTGCTCCGAGAGCCAAGCAAAGAAGGACCAACATTGTGATAAGTCGGTTTGTTGTCATTGCAATGTGTTTTTCCATCAGCTCAATGGAAAATTAATTATAAATAGAAAACGTGAGCCAACTATGCCACGTCTAATTGGAGGCCCTGAGAAAGCCCATGATGCAGATGTAACAATAGCAGCCCACGCTATGCACGTGAGAACCACTATGCTATCTCTTGCATCAAATCGAAAATTTCTCAGGTTTCCAATTACAAGATGAGCATAACGCTTCTTATTAAAAAAATGTCATGGAGCAGTCAAAAACTTTCCACCCGCAAATTTAACCAAAATATCTGAGCCAAAAGTTATAATCATTGAAAAATTAGTAACTTTACAACCTAATCCCCACAAAAATGACAAAAGAAGAGCTGCTCGCAAGGCTCAACAATATAGAATGATTAGGTCAGATAATAGGTCAAAAATAGGTCAAAAAATAATGGCGACTGCATTGGAGCAATCGCCATTACGTTTATGTGTCACGATGATGTATCCGTATTATCGGCCTACCGACTTAATCTTTGAGTGCACATAGTCGTTATAGAGCTGAGCATCGAGAAGCTCCTCGACCGTCATGTGCATTCTGTAACGCCAATAGTGACGCGGATTAGCCGGAATATTAATCAGCTCCTCACGCGGGTCGTTGCGACGCAGATTGCCGTCGATCGACAGCCAGTCCTGAAGCGGGAATATGGCAAGCATCGATGGCGACTGAAGGTTGAGCGTCACTATCTTGTCGCAAATCCACGGCTCGGCATAGTGCGGTGCCGGACCTTGCTCATGGAGCATGTTGTTGTAGAAATGCTGCGTGACATCACGATTCTCCTCCCACCACTGGCGTATTCCGCCCATGTCGTGGGTAGATGTCGTGCAGACCGACAGATAGGGATAGGTCCACGTGTTGCCGAATTCAGCCTTCGGGTCCTTAGGCATACGCTGAATCTCAAGCGACAGCATCTGCAACGCATTCATCACGGCAGGAACGCAATCGGGAATCATGCCAAGATCCTCGGCGCAGGTGAGCATCGATGTGGAGTCGATCAACGGAGGAAGCTTCCACATAGCCTTTCCATACCAGAAGTCATTGTGACGGTGGTAGTAGAAGTCGTTGTAAAGACGGTTGAAGCACCAGCGCTCATAGTCGGTCAACGAGCGATATATATAGGTGAACTGTGCCGAGATGCGCGGATGATACTTGCCTTTCTCGTAGGGATCCTCGATAAAGAGCACCTCGTCGACAAGACCGAGCAGGGCGTTGCACAGCTTATCGTTTTTCTCACACTTCTCCTCGGTTGCGAAGTAGTTGGCAATCTTGCGCTGAGTGTCAAACTCGGGACGGAGCTTGTAGCGTCCGTAGCCAACATCGATCAGGAAGCGACGCTTGGCCTCGTCGGTATATTCGCCGAAGAAGTCATAGAGGAAGTAATCCATTATGAACGGAGTCGTCTGCAAATCGACATCGAGCCAGAAGTCATAATTGTGACGCAATTCATCGGGTGTATAGGGCAATGCGGGATTGAAAATTCCCAGCAATCCGTGTATGGCATCCATCGGTATTTGCCATATTCGGAAGAAACCAAGCACGTGGTCGATGCGGTAGGCGTCGAAGTACTCGGCCATCTTGCGGAAACGTGCCTTCCACCAGGCAAAACCGTCCTTGTTCATCTCCTCCCAGTTGTAGGTCGGGAATCCCCAGTTCTGTCCGAGCACCGAGAAATCATCGGGCGGAGCACCGGCCTGGCAATCCATGTTGAACAGACGAGGTGAAATCCATGCATCGGCCGAGTCACGCGAAATGCCGATAGGTATATCGCCCTTGAAGGCCACGCCGTGCTTGCCCGCATATTCATGGACGGCACGCATCTGCCTGTCGAGGTGATACTGTACATAGTACACGAAGTTTATGTCATCGGCATGCTCATCGACAAATTTCGATACCTTAGCCTCATCATAAACGGCATATTCGCCCCACTTGCCAAATTCAGGAGTGCCGTTCATGTCACGAAGCACGCAGAAAGCGGCATAAGGAGTCAGCCAGTAGGCATTGGCCTCGACAAACGCCTTGAACTCGGGCAGCTCAAGAGTCTTTGCGCCCTCCTGACGGAATATTTCGCGCATAAACTCGTTCTTGGCGTTGTTGACACGCTCATAGTCAACTGTGGGAAGCGCGTTAAGTTCAACGGCGAGGTCGTCATAGTACTTCTGACGGTTCTCGTCGTTAAGGCGTCCAAGTTCGCTAAGACGCATAAACATGGGGTGCAACGCAAATGTTGAATTGGCGTTGTAAGGATAGGAGTCGGTCCATGTGTGGGTCATCGTGGTGTCGTTGATAGGCAGAATCTGAAGGAACTTCTGTCCTGTGACAACAGCCCAATCGACCATCTTCTTAAGGTCGAAGAAGTCGCCCACGCCGAAGTCATCATCACTGCGCACCGAGAACACGGGAATGGCCACACCCGCTCCGCGCCATGCCGGACGGGAATTGATGAAACGCATTCCGCCCACAACGAGCGCCGAACTCTTGTGCTCGGGTATTATGTTCATCACTCGATTGTCGCCGTTCTCCCAGGCGAGCAGCTTACGGGTAGTCTTGTCAAGAATCACAAACTTGTAACGGAACGGCAGATGAATCTCCTTGTTGGGAAGCGTTATGCTCCATTCAGGGAAATTGCTGTCGTTCATCACCAAGGTATTTTCGGGATTCCACTCGCCGATTGCCTCGTCGTCGCCGCACAATGCAAGCACCTCATCGGAGCCCACCATAGGAGCGTCGACACGCAATGTCACCGATCCTGGATAGAGCGACTGTGACTCGTCACGGTCGTCACGACGGTTGATACAGTCGACAAACACCGATGAATAGTAGGGCTTGTCGTAAGGCTGATCCTGCCATCGGTCGTAGATTTCGTAACTTTTCACATCGCACCCTACAACAAACCTGTGGGGACGTCCCCACTCGTAACGCGTCGAACCGTCGTCGCGTCTTACAATGTAACGATAGTCAAAGTCACGCGTTTCATCGGCGACATCAATCGACAGCGACCACAATCCCACACCGTCAAGTTCAAGCTTCACGGCACGAGATTCATCACCATCGCCAAGTTCGGGAGTATGTCCGACGATGTATACCGATTCGCCCCAATTGGTGCGGTAGTCGATATTAAAATTAAGCTTCATGTTGGTATTATTTTTTTGAATTTCAGTCAATCTTTAGAATTCTTTATAATCGCTATAAACAGACTCTGTAAAGTTAGTTACATTATAAATAAAAAACGGCTAATTGACAGGAAATTTTTCCGCCATTAGCCATTTTTTACAATTTATATACTTTTATAATCCTTTATCCGCATTTTGAAGTGCCGCAGGATGTGCATATCAGGCATCCTTCCTGATAAATGAGAGTATCGTTGCCACAGTTGGGACACTTCTGTCCGTTAGCCTTGGTGCCGTTGGGGAGATACTTCTTCAACGCACGCTCAACTCCCATCTTCCATGTATTTATCGACTGGCTGTCGAGCTCAAGAGTACCCACAAGCTTCAACACCTGGTCAATAGGCATTCCGTAACGCAACACACCTGAGATAAGCTTGGCATAGTTCCAGTACTCGGGATTGAACTTGTCGGAAAGTCCCTCGATGGTAGTCTTGTAGCCACGCTTGTTTACAAACTGGAAGTCGTAACGCTTGTTGCCCTTATCGTCGATGGCCTTGATAATCTTTCCGTGAGTAACGCTCTTGGGGCAGAAGATTCCGTCCTCGTCGTCGGCAAGACCGGTGAAAATCTCGTAGGGCTCACCGTCGAGCAATCCCACGAAGGCAATCCACTTCTCCTTGTTGTTCTGGAATCTAACCACATCGGCTTCAAGCTCGATGGGACGCTTGTGAACATGGGCGTCGGCTTCCTTGACCGTAGGCTCGGCTTTCTTCTCGACAGCCACAAGCACACCCGAGCGGGAACCGTCGCGATAGACGGTGCATCCCTTGCATCCCGAGCGCCAAGCCTCGACATATAGGCGGTTGACAAGATCCTCGGTAACATCGGAGGGCAGGTTTATGGTCACCGAGATGGAGTGGTCGACCCACTTCTGCACACGACCCTGCATCTTCACCTTCTCCATCCAGTCGACATCGTTGGAAGTGGCCTTGTAGTAAGGCGAACGGGCCACAAGTGCGTCAAGCTCCTCCTGAGTATAGGAGTCCCTTCGCTCGATGTCGTTGACCTCCATCCACTTAAGGAATTTGGGATGGTAAACGATGTACTCCTCAAATGCGTCGCCCGTTTCGTCGACATAATCGATGTGCACTTCGGGGTCATTGGGATTCACCTTGCGACGACGCTTGTAGACGGGCAGGAACACCGGCTCAATACCCGATGTGGTCTGCGTCATCAAGCTCGTGGTTCCGGTGGGGGCGATGGTAAGACAGGCGATATTGCGTCGTCCGTTGGCCACCATTTCGTCATATAATTCGGGCGATGCCTCACGAAGACGGTTGATATAGGGATTATTTTTCTCGCGCTCGGCGTCGTAGACTTCAAATGCGCCACGCTCCTTGGCCATATTCACCGACGAGCCATAGGCTGCAATTGCAAGGGCCTTGTGTACCTCAACCGAGAAGTCGGTAGCCTCGGGAGTACCGTAACGCAGTCCAAGTGCGGCAATCATGTCGCCCTCGGCAGTTGTTCCCACGCCAGTGCGGCGGCCTTTCAATGTCTTTGAGCGAATCTTCTCCCAAAGGTGACGCTCGGTCTGCTTAACCTCGGCGTTTTCGGGGTCGGAATCTATTTTATCTATAATCTTGTCGATCTTCTCCATCTCAAGGTCGATGATGTCGTCCATCATGCGCTGGGCCTTGGCCACGTGCATCTTGAATAGGTCGAAATCAAACGAAGCCTCGGGAGTGAACGGATTGCGCACATAGCTGTAGAGATTTATAGCAAGCAGTCGGCAGCTGTCGTAGGGGCACAACGGTATTTCGCCACACGGATTGGTGGAGATGGTGCGGAATCCGAGATCGGCGTAGCAGTCGGGCACCGATTCGCGTGTCACGGTATCCCAGAAAAGCACTCCCGGTTCGGCCGATTTCCATGCGTTGTGCACAATTTTGCCCCACAGCGCAGCAGCCTCGACCTCCTTCTTCACCATAGGCTCGTCGGAGTCAACGGGATATTGCTGAACGTAGGGCTTGTTGTCAACGGCAGCCTGCATGAAGTCATCGTCGATGCGCACCGACACATTGGCACCTGTCACCTTGCCCTCGATCATCTTGGCATCGATGAATGCCTCGCTGTCGGGATGCTTTATGCTTACGGTCATCATCAACGCGCCACGGCGTCCGTCTTGAGCCACCTCGCGGGTAGAGTTGGAGTAACGCTCCATGAAGGGAACCAGTCCCGTAGAGGTCAATGCCGAGTTCTTTACCGGCATACCCTTGGGTCGAATGTGGCTGAGGTCGTGCCCCACTCCGCCTCGGCGCTTCATGAGCTGCACCTGCTCCTCGTCGATTTTCATTATGCCGCCGTAGGAGTCGGGGGTGCCGTCAATGCCGATAACAAAGCAGTTGCTAAGCGAACCAACCTGATAGTTGTTGCCTATGCCCGACATGGGACTGCCTTGCGGAACGATATACTTAAAGTTGCGAATGAGCTCAAACACTTCGTCCTCGCTCATAGGGTTAGGATAATTATTCTCCACGCGCGCAATTTCGCGTGCTATGCGACGATGCATGTCGTCGGGCGTTTTCTCGAAGAGATTGCCGAATGAATCCTTGAGCGCATACTTGGTTACCCAAACGCGAGCCGCAAGTTCATCACCTCCAAAATAGTCCAACGAAGCCTGCTGAGCTTCGTCGTAAGTGTAAATCGTAGCCACTATTCTATGTTTAAATTTTATTAGACAGGTTGGTTATTAAAAAAGATAAGCCTTAAAAATTTTCTACACCGCAAAGATACATAAAAGCATTTCAGTTATCCAAATGATTAATTGACAAAAACGCACAATGTTGATAAGTTTTCCAAAACGAAACATGATACAGCTAACAATCAGCATATTAAATAAAATCACAATGTTCAAAAGTTTTCCAAAACAGAAACTGACGGCAGCACAAGAAAACGAACACACTTTATTTCAACGAACGCACTTTATTTCTTGGATATGTTGACAAATAATCGTACATTCGCACACAGTGAAATAACATTTATACATTTTGCACATGAATATCGACAATTATTTCAAGACACGGCGCACAGTGCGCCGCTATAGCTCACGCGAGGTCGAGCCACAGTTGCTGAAAGAGATGCTCGAAGAGGCATCGCACGCTCCCACCACCGGCAACATGCAGCTCTACTCGGTAATCGTAACCCGATCGGAGGAAGGAAAGAGAGCTCTTGCCCCGTTGCACTTCAACCAGCCCTCGGCCACAGGATGCAGCGTGCTGCTCACATTCTGCATCGACTACAACCGATTTGTGAAGTGGTGTGACGCAAGTGACGCCGTTCCCGGCTACGACAACTTCCAGTCGCTCATGACAGGAGCCCTCGACACCTGCATTTTCGCACAGCAGTTCAACACCATAGCCGAGATGCACGGACTTGGATGCTGCTACCTCGGCACAACCACCTATACCGCACCCGAAATAGCCAAAGTGCTCAACCTGCCCAAACGGGTGATTCCACTCGTAACGCTCACCGTGGGCTATCCCGAGGGCGATGCCCCGGTGTCGGACCGCATTCCCGTAGAGGGAATAATCCACGAGGAGGCATATCACGACTACACCGTGGAGGATATACGTGACATCTATGCCGAAAAGGAGGCTCGCGAGGACAGCCGCAAATTCATCGAGGAGAACGGCAAGACCACCCTCGCCCAGGTGTTTACCGATGTGCGTTACCCTCGCGAGAACAACGAGCGCTTCTCGAAGATATACTACGACTTCATCCGCGAGAACTTCCTGATGGAGTAAGAGCCGGTTCGACAATAAATATTAACGGCTCCAAATCAACTGACAACGGATACAAAACCAAAGGAGCCATGCCCGATGTGAGGCATGGCTCCTTCTTTATATTATGCAATTACAGAATCTCGATTACTCGGCAGGGTCGAGAATGTAGACACGATAGTTGTTCTGCTTCATAAGCTGGCTCATGAATGCCTCAACATCATCCTCGGTAATTGAGTTTATGACATCGACAGCATCAGTGAGTGTGTCAACAGGCAATCGGTTGTAACCTACCATGGCCGACAGCCATGAGGCATTACGCTCAAGCCCCTCGGTGGCACTCTTGACCATGAACTCCTTCACCTTGGCAAGCTCCTCGGGGGTGATATTGCGTGACATGTCATCAAACTGTTCGGCGATTATGCCGAGCACCTTGTCCTTCATTTCAGGCTTCATGGGGAATGCCGACTGCATCACCACAGGATTGTCGGAAACGCGCTGCATAGCACCCTGTGCGCTGATTGAATATACGGCACCCTCATCCTCGCGAACAAGCTTCACAAGACGTCCGGTCAATATCTGTCCGGCAATCGAAGCAAGCTTCTGGTTCTTGGATGTGTAAGGCATATCACCTGTCACGGTAATGCCGACATAGGTCTGCGGAATATCCATCTTGAATGTTTCACGGTCGGTCGAGGCACCCTTCTTAAATCCGAGTCCGGCAAGCTTAACCTCCTTAGGAGCCGCGCCCTTGGGCAGTGTGGCTATGTACTGCTCCACGAGCGGCTTGAGGGTTTCGGCATTGACATTACCCACGAAATAGAACGTGAACTGACCCGCATCGGCAAGCTGCTGATGAATTATATCAAGAATGCGCTCACGGTTGGCATTCTGAATTGTAGCTACATCCACGGCATAATTACGCGGAGATACGTAAGTGTCCATCTGGAATCCCTTGCCAAACTGGTATTCGGGATTTGCCTCCTGATTCTGCAATGCACCGGTATAGACATTCTGGGTCGAAGCAAATTCGTCGGGAGTTATGTTGTAGGCGGTGAAGGTCATGTATATCAACTCCATCAGCGAAGGAAGATCCTTGACCACACATGAGCCGCTCACACTGCGGGCATAGTCGTCGAGCGTAACGCTCACCGAAGCCTGCTTACCGGCAAGATATTTCGACAGGTCGGAGTTGGTGTAGCTGCCGAGGCCCGACTGCAGCATGGCGATTGGCAGGAATCGCAGGTTCAGGTCGTCATCGGCTCCATAGACCGATGTTCCGCCGTTGGCAGTGGCCATAAAGAGGATTTCGTCATCCTTGAAGTCGGTGTGCTTAAACACAACCTTTATGCCGTTGGAAAGAGTCCACACGGTTGCACCGTAGAGCTTGTCCTCGCCCACCGACACTACAGTGCCGGGCTTGGGAAGCTGAGCGATAAGCGGCTCGCTCTTCACCTCATCGACATGGGCCGATATGTCTTCAGCAGCCACCTTTGTCAGCACATCGGAAAGTTCGGCTTCGGTGGGGATTATGAATTGTCCGTTGTCGGGCAACATGGCAAGAACCACGAGGTTTTTGTCGGGAATCAACGACAACATGGCCATATTAATCACCTCTACCGGAATCTGCTTGGCGAGAAGATTCATTATATTATACTCATTCTCGATACCGGGAATGGGCTCGTTGTCGATAAAGTTTCGCACATACTCCTCGACGAGTACCGATGACGACTGTGTGTTGCGGTTCTTATAAGCAGCCTCAAGTGCCGAAAGGAACTCATTGCGGGCACGGTCATATTCGGTGGCAGTGAATCCGCCACGCTTTGCACGCAATGCTTCGCGATAGATCGATTCAATTACCGGCTTTATGTCATTGCCCTTTGCAAGTCCGGCAAGAGTGAGCGCCTTCTTGGTCTTGGCGGCAAGGAATCGTCCATCCATGGCCTGAGCCACGGCAAAGGGAGCGTCGGGAGTCGACATGATGTCGGAAAGACGCGAATTGAGCATATTGGTTATCATGTTGACAACATAAAGCTCGACGAGGTAGTCGAGATTGCCCTTCATCGAGTCGGGCGTTGCTTCACGCTTGAACATAAGCTGCACGAGAGCCCTTGACTGCTCCTTGTCTTTCCCAATGGCTATGATGGGCTTGTCATTGTCGGCGACAGGATAGTAGACGCGAGGTGCGGGGTTTTCGGGCATCTTTATGTCGGCAAACATCTCCTTGATTTTTCCCTCTATGCGGTCGACATCGACATCACCCACAACGGCTATACACTGTTGGTCGGGACGATACCACTTCTCGTAGTAGTCACGCAGAGCCTGATAAGGGAAATTGTCGACCACCTCCATTGTTCCGATAGGCATTCGGTAAGCGTAACGGTCACCCGGATATATAAGCGGAAGAAGGTTCTCGAGAATGCGATTGGAACCAACGTTGGTGCTGCGCCACTCCTCGTGTATCACACCGCGCTCCTTATCAATTTCGCCATCTTCGAGCAACAGCCCGTCGGCCCAGTCATGAAGTATGAGCAGGCAGGAATCCTGTACGCTTTCACGTGCGGTGGGCACCTTCGATATATTGTAGATGGTTTCATCCACATCGGTGCGCGCATTAAGGTTCTGGCCAAACTTTACACCCACGCTTTCGAGCCACGAAACGATTTCGTTTCCGGGGAAATTCTTGGTGCCGTTAAAACACATGTGCTCAAGGAAGTGAGCAAGACCACGCTGATTATCCTCTTCAAGAATCGAGCCCACCTTCTGTGCGATATAGAAATCGGCTTGTCCCTTGGGATATTCATTGTGACGAATATAGTAAGTAAGACCATTGTCAAGCTTACCTATCCTTACTTGATTGTCCACCGGTATAGGCGGCATCTGCTGCTGTGCCGAAACAAAAACCGGCATAGCCACGGCCATGCATGCAATACACACGAGCCGTTGGATAAACTTTCTCATTGTAATTTATTGTGAAATATGATGTATAAGTTGCATTGCTTTGCACAAATTTATATATAATAATCGTACAAATAAGAATAATTTGCCAAAAACATCACATTTTCACTCCTCTGCCACAAATAACGCCCAATCAGAAAAGCGACAGCTGCACCGGAGCCACCTCGCATCCACGCATCATTATGGGGCGATTGCCGCTCCAGCCCTGGGTGCAATTGCGGAGATGAAGAGTGACAAGCCCGATGCATCCGGCCGATGCGCGGCGCACTTGCCTGATTATGTCACTGAACGATGAAAGCCCGCTTAGACGGAGTGTGACTACCTGACGGCCATGCTGAAAAAGCGTGGCGAAAATAATGTCGGATGTGTTGATTGTTCCCATATCGATTGCCTAAAGATTACATGGCAAAGGTAGCCCTCCGCCTGTGCGGCAATCAGGCACACACCCGTTAATAGATATTAAAAGGCGACTGATTTCACAGCCGCCTTACCACAGGCCCCGTGCCTCAATATTTTTTAACGCTGGGGAACCGGATATTAAAAGGCGGCTGTTAGATCAGCCGCCTTACCTTAATCTACATTTTAAATAAAAAACTGCACAATCAACATGTAAGCGAAGCCTCAATCTTCGACACGTCATCGCGTAACGCAACTTCAAGCAAAAGTCGCTCCTCTATGTTACGGCAAGCGTGAAGCACCGTGGCATGAGTGCGTGAAAGTCTTGCGCCTATTGCCGTGACAGGCATCTTGGCGTGACGTTTCGACAAGTACATAACCATCTGTCGGGCATCGGAAATTTCGCGCTTACGGCTCTTGGTGAAGAGCTGGTCGGGCTCTATATTGTAGTAGTCGCTCACACACTGAGCAATCATTTCAAAGTTTACAGTCTTGCGCTGTATCTTCACGGCATTGGCCAGCACCGACTGGGCGAGGTCGAGCGTCACCTCCTTGCCAAGCACTGTAGCATGGGCCATCAGCGACACCACGATGCCCTCAAGCTCGCGGATGCTGTCGGTGACATTGGCGGCTATGTATTCGATTACCTCACACGGAAGATCGAGTCCGTCTTGTGAAGCTTTCTGAGTCAGCACCTCACGACGCAGGTCGAGGTCGGGACGCTCAAGTTCGGCGGTCATTCCCCACTTGAAGCGTGACAACAGTCGGTCGTGCATATCCATCATCTCGGAGGGCGCACAGTCGCTCGACAGGATTATCTGTCGCTGATTCTGATGCAGATGATTGAAGATGTGGAAAAACGCATTCTGTGTAGCCGTCTTGCGCATGAGGTCCTGAATGTCGTCGATTATCAACACATCGATCGACTGATAGAAGTTAATGAAGTCATTGATGCGGCTCGGCTTGGCTGTTGCGGCGGTAGTGTACTGGCTCTCGAAGAGGCGCGCCGACACATAGAGCACACGACTTTGCGGATTGCGCTCCTTGATGCGTATGCCTATAGCCTGAATGAGATGAGTCTTGCCTACACCGGTAGGCCCAAAGATAAACAGAGGGTTGAAAGTCTTACATTTGGGATTGGATGCGATAGCCTCACCGATGGAACGTGCAATCTTGTTGCTGATGCTGCCGCAATAGTTCTCAAATGTGTAACGCGGATTAAGCTGCGAGTCAAAGTCGGCAACGACATCGGTCTTGAAAGGATTGGCCGAATGGGGCTGCACGGCGGGACTCGGACGCGAGCTTTCGATAGTGACCGACGAGGTGGGATCCTTTGCCACTGTGTCATACTGATAGAAAAGCTGCACCTTGGGCCCGTAAACCTTACGAAGAGTCGGCGCAAGGAGCTTCATATATTTCTCCTCAAGCTGCTCAACGAAAAAGGATGTCGGAACCATCAATTTAAGCGTACGGCCATCAAAGCTTATTGATGTTATAGGCTTGAACCAGGCGTCAAATTGTTCCGTAGGAAGATTGTCCTTAAATATTTCAAGGCAGTCCTCCCACAAATTAATGTGAGTCTTTTCCATCTGTAGTTATTCTTTAGGGCTTATCTTTGTATTGCAAATTTCTTCGTTTTTTTTTACAAAAACAATGAAGAAAAAATTTGGATTTTATAATGGTTTTGCAACACATCTGTCAGTCAGCGCATTATCAAACCTTTAACATTTTAATCACATCCACGATAGCTATAAAATATCATTCAGCTAATAGCCAGCATTTTAGCACAATCACAAATGTTAAATAAAATGTTCAGGGAGTTCCGTGAAACTCCCTGAACATTGCTTTACCACTAAGGAGTGGATTGTGGAACATTTTCCGCCGACAGTTATCAGCTATTTAGAATAATTCCAAATAAGCAGCAACTACCGTCAAAATACCTTAATCGGCGGAATATATCGTTTGGGATTCTTCTTCACATCAAACAAGAGCGAATCCAATCCGCCTGCGGCCCCGTTAAGGTGGTCATAGAGGCCACGGTCGTTAAGCAGCAGTCCGAGTGAATTGTCGGTCGAGTTCAGCTTTCCGGCAAGAACCTTCATGTCGGCAGTTATGTCATGGACATTCTGCAATGTCGACTCGATGGGCATCTCCTTAAGCTCCTGCGACACGAGGGCGAGATTGGCCGTTATGGTGTCGAGGTTCAACGCCACGCCGTCGACCGTAGTCATCACCTTGGGCATCGTTGCAAGAGTGCGGTTGAGATTTACGGTTGTAGCCTCCAGGTTGGCGGTAATCTTGTCAAGACGCTTCACCGACGAAAGCAAAGCCGAATCCGACACCAGTCGGTTGACCGATGTAAGCAGCGAATCGACCTTCGGGAATATGGAGCTCACCGTAGGCATCAGCTCGCTCGCAACATTGTCGAGCATCGAAGGCATGGCCTCGCCTATCAGCTTGTCGCCAACATCGTGGCTGTCGGCCGAGGTGGAAAACTGCAGCTCTACCGAAGCCGTACCGAGCAGATCGCTCTTTATGATAGCCTTGCTGCCCGAGGGCACCTTAAGTTTCTTGTCGAGCGACAGCTCCACAAGCACATGACCGGGATTGTCATATTCATAGTTTATGTCACGCACCTGACCCACCTTGAATCCATTGATGGTAACAGGCGACGACACTGTAAGTCCGTTTACATTGGTATAGGACACATAATAATAGTTGGCGGCCTTGAACACGTTGATGCCTTTAAGGTAATCGATGCCGAAGAAAAGCACCAGCAGCGCAATAAGCACCGACACTCCTATTATCAACTCTCTTGAATAGCGTTTCATCTTTTTTTGTATGTTTACGATTTAAACAATCTAATCATTTTATACGTTTACCGTCGCGCATGGTAATGACAAAAGCCTCGGGGAATTTGGCTCTGACCTTACGCAGCTCCTTCACGGCATCATCCATCGACTTGTAGTTGCCTACGGTGTATTTGTGAAGACCTCCGTCACGGTAGGAGTCGATATTCTTCAGCCCCTTGAACTCTTTCGATTTCTTGGAAAGAGGCTTTCCGCTTGTAAGGAACTGAATCTTGTAACGCAATCCCTCATCAGTGCTTTCGGAAGCGACATCTCCATCATCAACGACGGCCTCCTTGGCCGACGATTTATTTCCCTCGATCGACTCGGGACGGTTGAGGACACGCTTCTTGCGCTCGCTCATCTCCTTGCGCTTTTTCTTATCGGAGTCATCATCGACCGACTGCTGCTCATCGTCGACATCGACATCGGGCTCAGGCTCAACGCCCTGGCGGTGGTCGTAGGCGGTCTTATAGCTCTTGAAGGCGTTGTGAATCGCCTCGGCAAACTTTTTCTGTCCGCTCTCCGAAGCGAGGTAACGCTCGACAGTGGGATTGCATATAAAATCAAGCTCAATCAGCACCGCGGGCATGCTCGTCTTTGCGAGGACCCAGAATCCGGCCTGCCTCACTCCCCTGTCGACCCTTCCGGCTGTCGACTTCATCTCCGACTGAAGTTTGCCGGCAAAGTCGATACTCTGGTCGAGGTGGTTGTTCTGGCTAAGCTCAAATATGATGTAGGACTCGGTTGAGTTAGGATCAAATCCGCAATAAGTTGTCGAGAAGTCATCCTCAAGCATCATCACGGCATTCTCACGCTTAGCCACCGCAAGGTTCTCGGCACTCTTGTGAAGACCGAGAGTGTAGGTCGACGCACCGCTTATCGTCTTGCGGTTACGTGCTTTCTTGTCGAGTGAATTGGTGTGAATCGAGATGAAGAGGTCGCCATGAGCCTTGTTGGCAATGTCGGCACGCTGCTGCAGCGTCTTGAAATAGTCGCCGTCGCGTGTGTAGACGACCTTGACACCCTTCTCTTTTTTCAATAAGGCACCCAGCTTGAGCGCCACGCCGAGGTTTATGTCCTTCTCCCTTGCCTTTGCACCGATAGCTCCGTAGTCATGACCTCCATGACCGGGGTCGAGGACTACTACGAAGTCACCGGCCATAATCGACAGCGAAGTCAACGACACGACGAAGAGGCACAATATTAGTCTTATCAATCGGAGCATAGTTTGGTTGAAATTCACTACAAAATTAAGAAATAGCCTCGTATTTTCGTCAACATACGGCACATTTTTGTCCGTGAAGCATAGAAATGAAGCATTTTTGAACAACAATCTGCTCCATAAATACAAAAATAGGCTAAATTTGCGACAATCAGAACCCAATCAACAAAATGAACCACAAGCTTAAGGCAATCCTAACCGTGCTGTCGACGGCAATGCTCATCGGCTGCAGCAAGCCGCCGACCGACGACTGCGCACCTGTTGAAATACATCGATTTGACAGAGCGGCCTACCGCTATGACACGGCCGACAGTGCCGACCGGCAGGCCATACGCGACACATTTGCCGTTGCGCTGCGCATCATGCTCGGTAACGACATCAGCGACTCGTCGCTGACCGCCTACTCCCAAAGCCGAGGGGTGAGAGTTTTCACTCCCGATATAGAATCACGCTTCTTGTCGCTCGACTCAATCGAGGCCGTCACGGGATGCATATACAGCCGCATGGGTGATGAATTTCCCGACATAACGCCGCCTGAAATCTATAGTGCGGCAATCACCTACAACCAGTCGATAATTCTCGCCGACACGGTGATGTTGTTAGGCCTGAACCACTATTTGGGATGTGACTACGAGGGCTACAACTACCTTGACAGCTACCGCCGGGCCACCAAAACCGCCACACGGCTGCCCTACGACATAGCCGAATCGATCATCGCCACGGCCTATCCCTTCCGACCGTCAAACGATGCCACCGTGCTGAGCCGATTACTTTATGAGGGAGCCCTTGTTAAAGCCGTCATGCTACTTGTCCCCGACAGTGACACTGCCACAGCATTAGGCTACGACAAGTCGCAGCTGACATGGCTCGCGGAGAACGAGGCTCCGGCGTGGAGCGCCTTGATCGAAAGGAAGATGCTCTACTCCACCGACATGGATGTAGCGTCACGACTCACTGCGGCGGCACCTCACACGACACTGCTCCACCCGCAGTCACCCGGACGCGCCGGACGCTACATAGGATTACGCATCATAGAATCTTACATGAAAAGACATCCCGAGGCCACGCTCAGGCAAATGCTCGACTCGACATTCTACAACTCGGCATCGCCACTCATCAGGTCGGGCTACAATCCGTCACGCCGATAGCGTCACATCAGTTAAGCACCATATCCTGCAACCCTCGTGCAAGGGCCGGCTCGCAATGGTAACTTCGAGCAAACATCCTTATAAACTCGATGGTGCGTTTGTCGGGGAGAGCCTCGACATCCTTACGGCACTTTGAGGCTTTTATCGGGCAGTTGTGTTGAGTAGACTTTCTATCCATAGGCAATTTTTAATGACGACACATATTTACAACGCCATTACAACCCCGTTTATTATCAACGTAACGCAAATTGATGCGACAACTTAAAAATCACAATTTTATTATATCAGTATTGCGAAAAATCCTTAAACCATTGAATATTTCAATGCTTTTGACTACATTTGTAAAAACATCCATTATTAACCATTTTAACCTTACCGCCTATAAGTACACCTTTACTCCAATCAACAATTTTCTGACAATAATGCAAAATTTGACCAATCTTACCGACCAGCAGTTGGTAGAACTCTATCTCGAAGGAAACAACGAGGCTTTTGACACGCTTTTAACCCGTCATCAATCCAAAGTATTTTCCTACATAATGCACATTGTAAAGAACAAGGATGTCGCCGATGACATCTTTCAAGACACCTTTATAAAAATCATAATGACTTTGAAGCAGGGACGATACACCGAAACGGGAAAATTCGGCTCCTGGCTTACACGCATAGCCCACAACCTCATAATCGACTACTACCGGCAGTCAAAGTCGGAGAACAACGTGTCGACCGATGAATACACCGCCGACCTGCTGAACCGTCGTGACCTGTGTGACGACAACATCGAGGATCACCTTGTAATCGACCAGATACACGCCGATGTGCGCAACCTCATCGAAGCACTCCCCGACTCTCAACGCGAAGTACTGAAGATGCGTTACTACAACGACATGAGCTTCAAGGAAATCGCCGACGCTACCGGAGTGAGCATAAACACCGCACTCGGACGCATGCGTTACGCCATACTCAACATGAGGCGAATTGCCGAGGAGAAGTCGATTGAGCTTACAGCCTAACGCGACTTTGAGGGCATTCCCAGCAGATACTCATCCACCACATCGACATAGGCGTCGGTGGGATATACTCCCATCATGCCCTGCACATCGTTACCGTCGACCGGGACAAAGAGCACAAGGGGTATCGAGCTTACACCCAATTGCCGGGCTATAGCTTCGTTATTGTCAATGTTTATTTTGTAGAAATCCACCTTGCCCTTATAGCGCACGGCAAGTGAATCCATCACCGGAGCGAGTCGCCGGCATGGACCGCACCACGGTGCCCAGAAATCGATGACAGCCGGACGCTCCGACTTTATCACCGGCTTCTCGCGGGTCGAGTAATCAAATATCTTTTCCGAAAATTCGGCCTGGTTGATGCTCTCAACCTTGCCGTCGTCGTCGGCCGAAACTGTAAAGACCGACAATGCGAGCATTGTCGCGGATATAAGTTTACGTATCATAACAATCTGTTTTTAATCAAGCATAAGGCTTATGAATGGGCGCGTCGCCGGGAAATCGAGCAACCGGCGCGTGACATCGTTACCGAATATTATCGAGGTCAGAACCTCTATGTCAATATCGAAGTCACACTGCCCCTCGTAGTCGTCATCTATCTCACACAATCCATCGTGAATCCTGTAGACATGGCTGTTTTCAGGCACGATTGAGTCACACAGCCTCATCACAAGCTTCAGCCGAGGATAGACCGATGCTATTATCTCAAGGCAGCGGAAGGCATTGACAATCCTCGCCATGCCGCGCGCCACAAGCTCCTCGCGTCCCGGAGTGTAGTATCCGAGCACCGTTACAGGCATGTCGGCGTAAAGATTGTGTATCTCCTCCAGGATGGCGTCACGTGCATCATTGTCC
This sequence comes from Muribaculum sp. NM65_B17, assembly GCF_004793735.1. Lineage (NCBI taxonomy): Bacteria > Pseudomonadati > Bacteroidota > Bacteroidia > Bacteroidales > Muribaculaceae > Muribaculum > Muribaculum sp. NM65_B17. Next base: position 46,806 of record NZ_SRYY01000006.1, on the reverse strand, counting down.
ACGGCAAGCACATCCTTGACCAGCGCGATGCCGTCGTGTGACACTACAAATGCGAGAGCGGCGATGTTGTCCATTCCGTCGACAATGCCGAGCACCGTGCCCGAGTCGATCGAATTGTCCATCAATATCCAGTCATACTGCTCACGCGAATGTTGAACACAGCACGGGCGCTGCCTCATCATGGTGTTGAAGAAATCGTAGGCATCGTCCGAGTCGACATCTTCAAACCGGAAATACTTACCCGAGTGACGGAACGTGTGCATCGATGTGTAACGCTCGACATCGACATAGAACACCGGCGAGAATCCCTGATGGCCGTAGTAGTGGAACAGCCATTCATTGGCGGGAATGAGCGAGCACAGCACATCGCCACGGCGATAGGACTCCCGCAGCGCATCGCTCATGAGCCGGTGCATCAGTCCGTGACAACGGGCATCCTTGATAGTGGCCGCCCCGCACACGTAACCTATAGAAACAGTTACGCCATGAAAGTTCATGGCGTAACGTTGTAACAGCAATGAGCTCGACGGGATTCCGTTATCGACGAGCAACATAGCGTCGTCGTCGCGGTAAATCCGGGAGAAAAACATGTCGACATACTGCTCTGAATCATCAAAGCTTTCACGCCAAATCTTTTTTACAGCATCCTTCTTATTCATGACACTGTTATAACGCCTGACGCGAACTTAATGTTTGTGCCTCGACGGCATTAACCTTGATGAGCGGGACGGAGCAGGTCGTTGACGGTCTTGACAGGGTTGAACGTACCGATGGGCACCTCGATGAACACCGTGTTCCAGTCGCTCATGGCACCGTTCCACAATCCGGGAAGTTCAAGTGCGCGAAGCTCCTTTCCGTTGCGTGACTTCGACGAGATGAAGCCGGTGTCGGGGTCGACATAACGGGGAAGGTCAAACTTGTTACCGTCGACATCCTTCAGGAAGCACACGAGGTCAACCGGATTGAAGTGAGTGGCGCGGGCCACCATCTCCTTGTACTGGCTGTTGGCAGGATCAATCTGAGTGCTTTCGAGAATCTGAGGCGAGGTAGAGCCGTCGGGATTGTAAGCGATATACGGGCCACCGCCGGGTTCGCCTTCGTTACGCACCATTCCGCACACTCTTATGGGGCGATTGAGCTTATTCTTGATGTAGAGCACAAGGTCGACATCCTCAAGGTTCTTCATCGCATCGTCACGCAGATTGAGAGTGTCGTGCATGAACGATATCATTTCGCGCACATCGTCCATTGTGTAGTCGCCTGCATTGATTTTGCGCATATACTCTTCAATCTTGTCGTGTACCTCAATCAGGTATCCTGCAATCACTTTCTTATACTCCAAGGTTACGCCACGCTGCGAGTCGGGAACCACGTTGTCGATATTCTTGATAAACACGACAGCCGAGTCGATGTCGTTGAGATTCTCGATCAAGGCACCGTGACCTCCGGGACGGAACAACAGCTTGCCGTCCTCGCGGAAGGGAGTGTTGTCGGGATTCACGGCAACCGTGTCGGTCGACTTCTTCTGCTCCGAAAGGCTTATGTTGTACTTCACGCCAAGCTTCTTCTCCAGTGCGGGAACCGCTTCGGCAATCTTTGCCTCAAACAACGTGCGGTGCTCGGGCGAAACAGTGAAGTGAAGGTTAACCACACCTTGGCTGTCGGTAGCGGTCTGTGCGCCCTCAACAAGATGCTCTTCAAGAGGAGTGCGCGCACCATCGGCATAGAGATGGAATTTAAGCAGTCCCTTGGGCAGGCTTCCATAATTCATTCCCTCCTTGCCAAGCAGAGCGGCTACAATCTTCTTGTATTCGCCTCCGTCGAGCAATGCGGGTATATCCTTTCCGTAAAGGGTCTGGCACACTGCGTCAAGCTCGGCATAGAAAGCGAAGTCAGGCAGGCGCTTGAAGAAGTCGGCCATAGCACTTCCCTCGGCCGGCTCGTTGGCCTCGGCATCAAGGAATTCAAAAAGCGCTTTAAACATACGTGATGCGGCACCCGATGCAGGAACGAACTTGAAAACCTGTCCGCCATGTGACAAATATTCATCCCAACGTGCAACAGCCTTTTCACGGCCGGCATCGTCAAGACTGATTATTCCACAACCCACGCGTGCCGAATCAAGGATGCGCAGGTAAGGAAATCCGGTTTCAAATCTCTTAATCTGGGCATTGAAAGCTTCAGGGCTGATGCCCTTCTGCTCAAGTGTCTTTAGATCTTCAGGTAACATAAGAAAAATAGGTATTTTATGATAGTATAAAGTATAATGTCAAAAATAGTCAAAATTCCGCAATCACGCCACAGAATCATCCACAAAATTTCCGCATCAGCGAGTCATTCGCTTCAACAGGTTGTAACTGGGAACGATTCCAAGCTCACCGGCCTTGCTAAGATCGGCTATGCCGGCATCCTTATTGCCGAGCATCAGGTAGAGATAGCCGCGGTTGTAATAGGCCTCCCCAAGGTCGGCCTTAAGCTCGATAGCCTTGGTGTAGGCGCTTATGGCCGAAGTATAATCGCCGAGCGACACAAGCACGTTGCCCTTGTTGTAGTGGGCGAAGGCCATGCGCGGCGACAGCTCTATCACCTTGTCAATGTCGGCCATAACGGTCGAGGCCAGCATCTTGGCACCTTGCGCACCAAAGTCACGCAATCCGGGCTCGGTCTTCGACTCTCCCGACAATCGCTCGGTTTCGGCATTTCTCAGCTTGACAACAGCACGCAGCATATAGGCAAGCGTGAAGTCGGGTGTAAGCTCTATGGCACGGTCAAGGTCGGTCAACGCAGCCTGATAGTTGCGCAACGTGAAGAAATCCATAGCCCGTCCGAAGTAGTCGATGGCTCGGGGCTGGTGAGTCGCTATGTAGGAGTTATAATATTCAATCGACGCAAAGTGCCTTGCTATGGCCTCTTCATCGGAAAGCTGGGGCTCATGATTGGTCACCATGACTATGAAACGCAGCATTCGGGTTGAGTTAAGGTCGTCGATCTCCTTGATGTAGTAAGGCATCTCCTTTATCTCGTTGGTGGTGACATAGTAGCTGAGTGTGAACATAGGCTCAACCTCTATCGCCACGTTACGATCCTGGACACGACCCTTTATTCCGGCGGTGTTATACTCCTCGCGTGCGCCGACATTATTGTCGATTGTCAACAACGAAGTGAAGCGCTTAGCCACGGCCTCCTGCGACTCATTCACAACATCGGCACTGCTGCTGTTCTCATCCCTATTGCCGTCATCGCTCACAGGCTGCTTGGCAAGAGCCATCGAACGCTTGTAGTCACGCTCGGCCGAAGCCATGTCACCCATCATGCGCAGATTTTCGGAACGTGCGAAATAGGCACCCGAAAACGAGGGAAACGCTTCGATTACGCGATTGAGGTCGGCGACCGAGTTCTTGTAGTCGGCAATCTCCTTGTAGAGTATGGCTCGGTTATAGAGAGCCTTATAGTTGTCGCTTTCAAGGTCGAGCACTTTGCTGAAGTCGTCGATTGCCTTGTTGTTGTCGTGCACCTCGGCGCGAAGCAGTCCTCGGTTGAAGAGCGCGGCTGTATTCAGCGGGTCAAGCTGGATGGCGTAGTCATAGTCGGCCATCGCCCCGAAATAGTCATCGAGGTTGTAACGCAGGAAAGCTCGGTTGATGTAGAAGCCCGCATACTGTGGCTGAAGCTTTATGGCCTCGTTCATGTCGTCAAGAGCCGTTTTGAAGTCACGCGACGACTGGATTGCTATATCAGCGCGCAACACGTAGGCGTTGGTTGAGTTTTTGTTCAATTCCAGAGCCTTGTCAAGGTCGGCCACGGCGCTGATTGTGTCACCCTTGGCAAGACGCAGCTTGGCACGTCCCACATAACCGTTGTCGTAGTTGGGATAAGCACCGAGCAAAGTCGCATAAGTGGCCTCGGCGGCATCATAATCCTTAAGCTCCTCCTCGGCCATAGCCTTGTTAAACAGGATTCCCTTGTTTTCGGGCAACTGTTCGAGAGCCGTAGTGTAATCCTCAATTGCCTCCTTCAACTTGCCAAGATTTTGGCGGGCCACACCTCGCACTTCGTAAGCGTTGGTTATGAAAGGATTGTATTTTATTGCAGTGGAAGCGTCCTTCTCGGCACCCCGATAATCATCAAGGCTTATCTTGGCTATGGCACGGTAGAAATAGGGCTGCGCAAGAGTGGGCTTTGCGGCTATCACCTGATTGAAATATTGAATCGACAGCACATAGTCCTCGAGATACAATGTGTTGCGTCCCACCCTCAGCACTTGCTCGGCATTAATCTGCGCAAAAATAGATGATGTCCACGATGAACATAATATGACAAAAACGAGTATATATCTTAGGTATATCATTGAATATCGATTTATAGCATCCATTGCAAAATATCGTGTAAAGATACGCCATTAATATTGATTATTTTACGAATTTTGAAAAAATAACATATCTACATGGATTCCAAAGAAAAAATAGTAGTGGTGGGCGGAGGATTTGCCGGAATAAATTTCATAAAGCGCATTGACCGAAACAAGTATGATGTTCTGCTCATCGACCGCAACAACTATCACAGCTTTCCGCCGTTATTTTATCAAATCGCATCATCGGGCCTCGACCCCGCCAGCATCTCATTTCCGTTCAGGCGCGAAATGCGCAAAATGAAGCCGCGCCCCATCTACAACATGGGCGAGGTGAAGACAATCGATGTCGTCGAGAAGAAACTGACTACACAATTTGAAACTATACACTACGACAAACTCGTCATTGCGGCCGGCACAATCAACAACTACTTCAACATGACCGACCTATATAAATATGTGTACACGCTGAAGAGTACGAGCGAGGCGTTGCGATGCCGCAACGAGATTCTCGACCGCCTCGAACGCGCAAGCATCACCACCGACCTTGAAGAGCGTCGCAAGCTGCTAAGCTTCGTTGTCATCGGAGGCGGCCCTACCGGAGTTGAGGTGGCCGGAGCCATAGGCGAGATGAAGCGTTACATAATCCATCGCGAATATCCGCGAATCAATCCCGATGAGGTGCAGATAATCCTTGTCGAAGGTTCCGACAGGCTGCTTCAGGTCATGAGTCCCTCGGCTTCGCGTCACGCGCTTGAATATCTAAAAAGCCTCATGGTGGATGTGCACCTGCAACGGCGCATGCAGTCCTATGAAGACAATGTATTGACCTTCTCCGACGGCACGAAAATCTACTCCGAAATGGTGATATGGACGGCGGGAGTCACGGGCGTGACATTCGAGTTCAAGGGAGCGTCACCTGAAATGGGTCCGGGGCATCGGTTTGTGGTCGATGAGTTCAATCGCGCACAGGGAATCGACGATCTATTCATTATAGGCGACATATCGTATCACGCCGACGACGCATATCCTCACGGATGCCCGCAACTGGCACAAGTGGCAATACAGCAGGCGCGCACACTTGCAAAAAATCTCAATGACGGGGAATTCAAGACTCCGTTCCGATACAAGGACAAAGGGTCGATGGCCACCGTGGGACGCAATCGCGCCGTAGCCGACCTGAATCACGTGCAACTTTCGGGCTTCCCGGCATGGTTCTGCTGGATGTTTGTGCATCTGATTTCAATACTCGGTATGCGCAACAAGTTCACCGTGCTCATCAACTGGATATGGGCCTACTTCTCCTACCCCACTTCGCTAAGACTGTTGCTGCACCCGAGCCGCTATCCGTTACGTTCGCGCTGGGGCGAGAGATAGCGTCAGGAGAATGTGAGGACAAATGTCGTGTTGCTGCATGACGAATAGGGCCTCAGCGTGAGCGTGCCGCCGTTGAGGTGCATTATCTGCTTGCTCAGACTCAGGCCTATGCCCGACCCGCTTGGCTTGGTGGTGAAGAAAGGCACGAATATCTGCTGTGCCACTTCATCGTCGATGCGCGGCCCGTCGTTGGCTATCTCGATGTTGACGCTCTCGTTACTGTCGCTGTAGGCTTTCATGGTCACTTCACCCTTGTGGTTCATAGCCTCAACGGCATTCTTCAGCAGGTTGGTGACCACCTGGGCTACCAGGTTTTCATCGGCATAGACGATAAGGTCGTCGGCACACTCCGTAACTGTCATCCTCACATTGGACGCCTCCACCTGATACCTGGCAAGTTCAATCATGCGCTCAAGAAACGGCTTCACGTTGAACAATCGCGGACAAGGTGTGGGAATGTGCGTCAGCTTGCGGTAGGAGGCCACAAAACCTATCAGGTCACGGCTTGTGGAATAGATTGTCGACATGCCCTGCCTTATCTCGTCGATATTGTCATCGGGCATCGTCATCAACGTTTCGCTAAGCGATGTTATGGGGGTGAGCGAGTTCATAATTTCATGAGTCATGACGCGCGTAAGCTTCATCCATGTGGTTATTTCACGCTCGTCAAGCGCACGGTTGATGTCGCTCAACGCAACGATACGCATCAGTTCGCCTCTCAGCATCATCCCCGACACCCTCAACGACAGCGTCACCTTGCCGCGCGGCAAGGTCATGTCGACCTGCAGCTTGTCGCCCGACCCGCATTGAGCCAAAGCCTCCATGAGTTCGGGATGCCCCTTAAGCTGCCTAAGGTGGGTGAACACCTCCAGGCCCAGCATCTGCAGCGCCGCCCTGTTTTTCTGATACACGGCACCGGCCGAGTTAAGCACGATTATTCCCGTATCGACAAAATCGAGTATCACCTCGTAGTACTTGTCACGCCGGGCCGCATCGGTGCGCACCTCATTAAGTATCTGCGCTATGCTGTTGAGCATCGTGTTGACCTCGGAATTGACCGAGTGCAGCCTGCGGGTCGAGAAGCGCACACTGCTGTCGCCGTTCTCCAAGGCTGAAAGAAGCAGTTTTATCTTGCGGTCGCTGCGCTTGTAGTAGCTGCACAACTCCACGATGAGGAAAATGAGCCCAATCCCACAAAATGACGCGACAATCCAGTCGCGTGAAAGGCACAGCCCGCCGATTACGGCACACAAAACGACTACAACCGCTATACGCAACAAAAAGCCTTTCATAATCCGAATTTTTTCATCTTGTTGTAGAGTGTCTGGCGCGTTATGCCAAGGCGTGACGCAACCGCGCTCAAGTTCCCGTGACAGTCGTTGACGGCTGCGGTTATCATCTGTCGTTCCATATCTTCAAGAGTGGCTCCGGCCACATCGCCCGGAACGGAAGCCTCAACCTTGGGAAGCTCGAAGTGCGAAGCCCTCAACACAGGGCCGTCGCTTATTATCACGGCTTTCTCGACCGCATGCTCAAGCTCGCGAATGTTGCCGGGCCAATAGTGTGACATGAGTTTGTCACGCGCCGAGCCGTCGAGCTCCGACGCCTCTCGCTTGTACTTCTCGCTGAAACGCTTCATGAACATTTCGGCAAGAGGCACTATGTCATCCTTTCGCTGACGCAACGGAGGTATTTCAAGGTGTATGGTGTTGATGCGATAGAGCAAATCCTGACGGAAGCGTCCGTCGGCAACCATGGCCTGCAGGTCGCAGTTGGTGGCGCATATAAGTCTTATGTCTACATCGACCGGCTTGTTGCTCCCCACCCTCACGATCTTGCGGTTCTGGATGACGGTTAACAGCTTGGACTGCAGGTAGGGAGGCAGATTGCCTATTTCGTCCATGAAGAGAGTGCTGCCGTCGGCAGCTTCAAACTTTCCCGCCCTGTCGGCCGACGCATTGGTAAATGCACCCTTAACGTGGCCAAACAACTCGCTCTCAAACAGGGTTTCGGTCACCGACCCCATGTCGACGCTGAGCATGGGACGCGAGTGACGCGCCGAGCGACGATGCACCGCACGTGCAAGCACCTCCTTGCCGGTACCGTTCTCTCCCGTAATAAGCACATTTGCATCGGTAGGAGCTATTCGCTCAACAAGCGACTTAAGCGCAAGCATGGCCTTGCTCTCGCCCCAATACATGGAGTTATCGTCATCGGCAGCCGCATTTCTCGACTTCCGGCCGCCTGAAGCCTTCAGCAGCGTGTCGACAAGCCTTGCATTGTCCCACGGCTTTATGATGAAATCGACCGCGCCCTCCTTCATTCCTCTCACGGCGAGGTCTATGTCACCGTAAGCAGTAAACAGCACTACAGGCAGGTCGGGATAAAGACGCTTCACACGGTTCAGCCAATATATGCCTTCATTGCCGGTGTTGATTCCCGCACTGAAATTCATGTCAAGCAACAGGCAGTCGGGAACACCGTCACGCAGCACCTCTTCAAGCCTTACAGGCGACTGAAGCGTAATCACCTGATTGAAATAGGGACGCAACAGAAGGCTAACCGCAGCAAGCACACCCCGATTATCGTCGACTACAACTATTTTATTGCGTTTACTCATAATGGACAAATCTACAAAATTATTGTATAACTTTGTAAATAAACAATCATTTTTTAGAGCAGCCCTACTGTCAACAAATCATACGCTTGTGTCTAAAAATTTTACACTCACGAAAATAGCACAGAGAGCAGCCTATTGACAGCCAATCAATTGCGAGTTTGGCACGATATTTACAACTATTTTAAGTAAACCGATCATTTTTATCAAATAATCCAAGATGAAAATAATATATTATTCATTAACCACACTTTGGCACAACAAGGCGACTACAGCCATCAAGGTTGTATCATTTGCCTTAGGGCTGGGTATATGTATTATATTGTTTACACGAATAGCCTATGATTTAAGTTACGACACCTGTCTGAACGGTTACGAGAACCTCTATCAACTGAAAACCGACTATAAAACCGCAGGCAATGAATCGGGACAAATCGCAGAGTGCTATGGCGGACTTTCGGGTGCTTTGCTCGAGGAGTTGCCCGACATCGTAGAGTCGGCCACTACCGTCAGGGATTTAGGCGAAGATTCGTTCTCGACTCTCGACGGGGAACGCATTCACGGTCAAAGCCTCGCCGTCGACTCGATGTTCTTCGCCACGATGGGAATCGAAGTATTGTCGGGCAATCCGTCACTCGACATGCAGCAGCCCGGCGCCATATACGTGAGTTCGCAATTTGTGAATGATTTCATGCACGGAGAAAATCCCGTCGGCCGCAAGCTCTCATTTTTCGACGGAGAGCAGGAAGGCACTATAAAAGGAATATTCAAGTCGCTGCCCTCCAACAATTCACTCAACAGTCCCGACATACTCTTCACTCTGCCGCAGACGCGCCTCGGCATCTGGGGATATGACAGGTGGGACAATCAGAACCGCCGCATGGAGATAACGGGCAACGGCTGGCACAGCTACATCCGCCTGAAGGACAATGACATCGACCCCAAGCATCTCCATCGGCTGATAAACCGGGTATTGGTGAATCACGCACCGCCCACCGACGATAGCAGCGCCGAGATATTTGCCATCCCTATTCGCAAGATAACGCTTGACGACCCCAATGTGCGCCGACTCATCTTCGTCATGGGAGCCATAGCACTGGCTATAATGCTGATAACGGCACTCAACTATGTGCTCATGTCCATATCGTCGCTCAGCAAACGCACCAAAGGCATAGGCGTACACAAATGCTGCGGAGCAGGCGACACGGCCATCGGCTCGATGTTCTTTATTGAAACCTTTGTCACCATCATAATTGCCCTATTGCTGATGTTGGTCATCCTATTCATCGCAAGCGAGCCCCTCGAAAGCAAAATAGGCATCACGCTCAACGACCTGTTCAGCGCAGGCAGGGCATGGATCATAGTTGCAGTGGTTGCAGTGATAACCGCGATAGGCGTCATGATTCCGGTGCCCATATTCACGCGAATCCCCGTAACAAGCATATTCCGACGCTTCTCCCGCAACAACCCGGGATGGAAACGCGCACTGCTCTTTGTCGAAATAGCCGCTGTGGCACTTATTTTCGCATGGTTGTGCGTCACTACGGTGCAATACATCCACATCTGCAACATCGACAAGAGCTACAATCCCGACCGATTGGTGATGATGCAGACCAACCAACCCGAAGGGATGATGAGTCACCTCAACAATCTGCCCTACGTTGAAGGAACCGCTATATCATTCGGCTCACCCATTGCGCAATATCCGTCACGAACGGTTATGGACGACAGCCGCAATCCCATATTTTCAAGCCGCTACGACATGTGCTCTCCCAACATCGTGGAGCTGGCCGAGATGCAGTTGAAATCAGGCTCCCTGCCGCAACGTGACGGCGAAGCCCTCGTCAACGAGGAATTTGTAAGACAATACGGACTCCGCGATGATTCACCCGAAGCCATGTCGGGCCGATTCACCGTCTTCCTCCAGAACTCACCGGTCAACGTGACGGGCATAGTCAAGGACTTCGACATCGGCGGCAACCGCATCCATGGAATCAGCGAGCCCATCATCATGACCTACACCAATGAGTCACCGGCTTGGTTCCTCATAAAACTGAAAGAGCCCTTCCGCAAAAATTTCAACGCATTGAACAAAAATCTCGCTGAATCACTCGGAAATGACGGATGGTTTACCTCCTCGGTCAAAGAGCTGGAGGATGCAAAAAACGCACCTGTCAGAAACATAATAACCATATATTGCATCGCGCTCGCTGTGTGCATCATCATAACCGTCATAGGACTGGTGGGATTCATAGGCGACGACATATACCGCCGAAGCAAGGAGATTGCAGTGCGGAAAATCAACGGAGCGTCGTCACGACAGATTATCGAGCTGTTGTGCCGCGATTTAATGATGACGTCAGTTCCCGCCACACTCATCGGCACAGTCGTGGCATGGTTATCCCTGCGCGAGTGGTTCATGCAATACACCATCGTTGCACCGTACATCGGCGTGTGGTACCCGGTGTCGGCAGTCACGGTGCTGCTGGCCGTAACCGTCACGGCAATACTGCTCACACGCCGTGTCGCGCTCGAAAACCCCGTAGTATCTTTAAAAAGCGAATAAATATCACCCAAAATGAAACAGATATACTATACATTTCGGTCATTGTCACAAAACAAGGCGGCAACGACAATCAAAGTCCTGTCGCTGACGCTTGGGCTCGGCATGAGTATAATATTGTTTGCAGGCATTGCCTACACGCTAAGCTACAACAAATGCCTTCGCGACTATGACAGCATTTACCAGCTGATGATGCAGTTTGAAACGGCAGGAAATAAATCGGACATAACACGGCAATGTTACGGAAAACTCGCAGGAAGCCTCTACGAGGAGTTGCCCGATATGATTGAATCGGCAGTGGCAATGCGCGACTTAGGCTACTGCTTTGACATGTCCGACGGCCGGAATCTGCCCTATTTCACCACCGCAGCCGACTCGCTATTCTTTGAAACAATGGGTATCAATGTGATAAGCGGAAATCCGCGCATGGATCTTCAACAGAATGATGTGATATATGTAAGCACCCGCATGGTCGACGAAGTTTTCCATGGCGAAAATCCCGTGGGAACCCAACTGATAAGAGGCAACGACAAGGCTACGATAAAGGGTGTATTCGAAGCGTTGCCCGCCAATTGCGACATCACATGCGACATCGTGCTGTCGCTCCCGTCGTTACTTAATCGAGGCATAGGCTATTTTGGCTGGGACGGAGGTTCGGGATGGACCGAATTCGTGCGACTTAAGGACAAGGACATCGATCCCGAGCGGCTCCATGCACTCATAAATCAAGTCACCGAGCGTCACGCACCGCCGGCCGACGACAACAGCTGCGAAACATTTGCCATATCAATTCGTGACTCCATCCTTAAAACAGCGACTTACGGCGCCAGCTCATGATACTCGGAGCCTTGGCTCTGGCACTGTTCCTGATTACAGCGTTAAACTACGCTCTCATGTCAATATCCACATTGAGCAAAAGGGCAAAGGCCATCGGAGTCCACAAGTGTTGCGGAGCCGACAGCAATAAAATATTCGGAATGTTTGTATTGGAAACCGTCACCATCACCCTGATTGCTCTGTTGCTGATGGGAATAATGTGGTGGCTGTTCAATGACACGATAAGTGAATTGACAGGCAACCCGCTGACCGAAATGCTTAACGCCGACCGTGCATGGGTGATAGTAGCCGTGGCACTGATGATGGTAGCCGTGGGAGCGGTTATTCCCGGCCGACTGTTTGCCCGCGTTCCGGTGTCGCAGGTGTTCCGTCGCTTTTCCGAGCGCAATAACGGGTGGAAGCGCGTGCTCCTGTTTATAGAGCTGGTGGGTGTGTCATTCGTATTTGCATGGCTGTGCGCGACATCGCTACAATACCGGCACTTGCGCACGGCCGACAAGGGTTACGATTCCGATCTATTGGTTCAGGTCGAAAACATGACCATGGACATATCGCCCGAAGCAGCCTATAACTTCATCCGAAGCCATCAGGCGGTGGAGGGAATAGCATCATCCTACTCGTGCCCGGCATTCGGTTACTCGGGTGAATATATACGCGACGACAACGGAAACATAATCTTCTCAAGCCGCACCGACGATTGCTCGCCCAACTATGTCGAGGTCATGGGCATGACCCTGCTGGCCGGACGCGCTCCTCAGCAGGAAGGCGAAGCAATTGTCAACCAAGAGTTTCTGCGAAAGTCGGGACTTCCCGAAAACACATCGCCTACAGCCGGCGAAGGCCTGTTTACCAATGCCGAACGTGGACGAGTACGCATCACCGGAATCGCAAAGGACTTCAACATAGGCGGATTCTACGATGAGCAGGAACCCATCATAATGCACTATATCGGCAACCCGGCGTCACCTTTCACGGTGCGCCTTAAACAACCCGTAAATGAGAGCATCAAGCTTCTTAACGAATCGCTCAGCGACTACATGGGTAATGACGGTTTCTGGATATATCAAGTGAGCGAATTAGGCGCCAACGGATACTCATCGATAAAAAGCACGATATTCATCTTCTCTCTCGCAATAATCATAATCGTGATTATAACCTCGATGGGAATGATAGGATTCATAAACGATGAAATCCAACGAAAGAGCAAGGAGATTGCCATACGCAAGATAAACGGTGCGACAGCCCGCGAAGTCGTCGAGCTGCTGTGTTCCAACATGCTGAAAACCGCCGTTCCCGCAGTCGCCATAGGCACATTGGCGGCATGGTTCTTTCAACGGGCATGGTTCAGCCAATACTCCACAGTCGTAAGCGGAATCGGATTGTGGTACGTAGCAATCGCGCTCCTTCTCATCATAGTAGTAATTGCTGTCGTAGCACTCATGACACAGCGCATAGCTAAAGAAAATCCCGTAACATCACTGCGAAACGAATAAATATCCCAATAAAATAGAATGAAACAGGTATATTACGCATGGCGTACAATAGTGAATGCCCGATCGACAACATTCATCAAGGTGTTGTCGCTCGGAGCCGGGCTCATGGTAGCCATTGTGCTGCTCACCATTATCTCCTACTACACCGGTATGGACACGGGCTATCGCGACTACCGGAAACTCTATATGGTATGGACCCAGCCCAAGATGGAAAATGAAAACCGAGAGCCTTCGTCAATGTCGTTCGGTCCGTTCAGCCAACACATCAACGAAGAGCTGAGCGACCTTGTAGAGTCATCGACGGTTGTGACCAATTTTTACAGCGGAGGAGGTTACTTCAAGATGGACGGTCAGGAAGTAAATTCAATGGGCGTCGCCGCCGACTCACTGTTTTTCAAGACAATGGGTATCGAGGTGCTTAAAGGCAATCCCTCGGTCGAGCTGGCGCGGCCCGGAACTGCATTTGTCAGCTCCAATTTCGTGAAAGAAAATTTTCCCGGAGGCGACCCGATAGGGAAACACATGAGATTCTTTTTTGACTCGGAAGATGTCGAAATTGTGGGAGTATATAAATCATTACCGCCAAACACTTCGTCCCGACCTGACATAGTGTTGTCGATGCCTACCGTTTACAAACTCGGCAACAATTACGTAGGTCACGGATGGAACGACTACTTGGCCTGGCAAACCTTCCTGCGCGTGAAAAAAGGCACCGACATCGAGGTGCTCAACAAGAAGCTTAACAATATACTTCAGAAAAATCGCCCCGAGGCCGACGGCCTTTCATACGAAGCAATGGCACGCCCCATCAATTACGGAGTATTTGAATATGAGTACACCCGTAACATGATCGTGATATTACTTTCAACCGCACTGATCGTACTGTTTATCGCGATTCTTAACTATGCCCTGCTGTCAGTGTCGTCGCTCTCAAAACGCGCCAAGATGATCGGTGTGCACAAGTGCAACGGAGCCGGCAAAGGCACGATATTCTCCATGTTCATTGCCGAAACCACATTGATCGTGCTCATGTCGCTTGTCGTAACGGTTGCCACCGCAGCGTTATTCAAGCCCATGATAGCCGAACTATACAACGATTCATTCGGAAAGACACCGTTGCTTGATAAAATAATCATCGCCTTGGTGGTGATAGCCGTCACTATCATAGTGGGCGGTGTGATTCCCGCACATATATTCGCCAAGATTCCGGTGGCCAACGTGTTCCGACGCTTCAGGGAACGCAACTCACTGTGGAAACGCATATTGCTTTTCATTGAATTTGCAGGCGTGGCCTTCGTTATGGCTTGGCTTGTGATAATCACCGCTCAGTACATCTACATCTCCAACAAGGATCGCGGATGGAATATCCACGACAAAGCCCTGTTCATGTTCAGCCGGTATGAACCCGGGAAAATGGACGGCATCATAAACCTGACCCGCAACATGCCTTATATAGAAGAAACGGCCTACTCGGCATTCACTCCCGTATGGGGACACGTAGGTGAAGATATATACAATGACGAGGGCAATGCAATGTTCTATTCACCCTATGACGAAATTTCGGAAAACTACATCGATGTGATGGGAATGACGCTCCTCCAGGGCCGTGCTCCGAAAAATGTAGGCGAAGCGGTGGTCAACCAGACTTTCATAAAGAAAATGAACCTCCGTGAGGAAAATCTGCTCGACAAAAATCCCAATCTGACGGTAGGCACCGACCGTCACAACCGACAACGCATCGTAGGCATAATAAAGGACTATCAGCAGTCATTCAATGAAGAAATCAAGCCGTTGATAATGTATTACGATCCCGAAATTGTGCCTTACATATCCATAAAGCTCAAGGAGCCTTTTAACGCAAACTTCAACAAGCTTGAAGCCGAGATTAAAAATCATTATCCTGAAAGCGAATACAACCTTGTAAGCTACAAGAGCATAGCCGACGAGCAAAACTCGAATACCAAAATCATACAACGCATATTCCTGTCGGTGGCCGTCATAATCGCATTGATAGCGTTTGTGGGACTTACGGGCTTCCTGCGCGATGAAATGCAACGCCGCTCCAAGGAGATAGCCATACGCAAGATAAGCGGAGCTTCATCACCTCAGATAATAAAAATGATTACATCGGGAATGCTTTGGATAGCCGTCCCGGCGGTAGTTCTCGGCACCGTGGCCGCATTCCTGATAAGCGGCATGTGGCTTGACAGCTTCTCCGTGAAAGTTCCTTACCTGACGCTATACTATGTGATCTCGGCCATTGTGGTGCTGACTCTCATAGTGGTGTGTGCCGTGGCCATGACCAGGCATAAGGCATGTGAAAATCCCTCATCGAATTTAAAATCAGAATAAAATATAACACTAAAAAACAACTATCATGATTAAGATTGAAAATCTCAGCAAAGTGTTCCGTACATCGGAAGTTGAAACCGTAGCGCTCGACAAGGTAAACATCAATGTCGACAAAGGCGAGTTTGTAGCCGTAATGGGCCCCTCGGGATGCGGCAAGTCAACGCTGCTCAACATCCTCGGACTGCTCGACAACCCCACCGGCGGAAGTTACAAGCTCAATGACACCGAAGTGGCCAATCTTAAGGAAAAGGAGCGCACACGCCTGCGCAAAGGCGAGATAGGATTCGTGTTCCAGTCGTTCAACCTCATCGACGAGCTTAACGTATTTGAGAACGTGGAACTGCCGCTCACCTACATGGGACTCAGCGCCTCGGAGCGCAAAAAACGCGTGAACGAAATGCTGAAGCGCATGAACATCAGCCACCGCGCCAAGCACTTCCCCCAGCAGCTCTCGGGAGGTCAGCAGCAACGTGTGGCAATAGCGCGCGCCGTCATCACCGATCCCAAGCTGATACTCGCCGATGAGCCCACCGGTAACCTCGACTCGAAGAACGGTGCCGAAGTGATGGAACTGCTCACCGAGCTCAACCGTCAGGGCACGACAATCGTCATGGTGACGCACTCAAAGCACGACGCGGGATATGCCCACCGCATCATCCATCTCTTCGACGGAAACATCGTCGCCAACGTGTCAAACGACAACCAACTCTAACAGTCGACCCGCTACATGAAACAGCTATACTATTCGTGGCGGGCCATGTCGGGTCCCGGAAACTCCAACGCCATCAAAATAATATCGGTGGCACTGGGACTGCTCATGACAATCCTGCTCATGTCGCGCATGGCTTTGAACCATAGCTTCGACACCTGCTACGACAATCACCGGCAGCTCTATCAGCTGTGGATGCAGTACACCATCAACGGCAATACTCTCGACCGGCAGCAGCAATGTCTGGGAAAACTTGCGGGAGCCATCTACGAGGAACTGCCCGAAATGGTTGTCGCCGCCACGACTACCAACCGCAACATGGGGCAAGGTCTTTTTCGGGGTGACACAAAGTTTTCCGAGAAAGCGATAGCCGCCGACTCACTGTTTTTCAAGACAATGGGCATCGAGGTGTTGAAAGGCGACCCGGTGACCGACCTCGCCCAAAAGGATGTTGTGTACCTGAGCGAAAGCTACGCACTGATGATATTCGGCGGCGACGACCCCATAGGAGAGGTGCTTAAGTACAACAACGAGTGGGAACTCACCGTAAAAGGCATATACCGTGACCTGCCCGACAACGTAACGGCCCCGCATAAAGCCGTTATATCCATGCCCACGCTTTGGAGCCGTGAAAGGGGCAACTACTCATGGAACGGAGGCGACAGCTGGCCCGAATTCATCAGGGTAGCCGACGGTGTCGATCCCGTGGAACTCAACCGCCGCATTAATGAGATGTTGCAGAAAAATCTGCCCGACACCGAGTCGCTGCAGCTCGTAATCGATGCAGCACCGCTCACCGACACCTACATGAGCAACGACGAGGTGAGGCGCATGGACCGCATAATGCTCGTGCTCAGCCTGGCCCTGCTCTTCATCACGACGCTGAACTACGTGCTCATCACAATAGCGTCACTGTCAAAGAGGGCAAAGTCGATAGGCATCCACAAATGCAACGGTGCCGGAAGCCCCACCATATTCAGCATGTTCATCATCGAAACTCTCATGGTGCTCGGCTGCGCGCTTGTGCTCATGGTCATCCTCACACTGGTGTTTGGCGACATGATAAAGGACACTATCAACATCACGCCGAAGCAGATGCTTGAGCCGTCACGGTTGTGGGTACCGATAAGCATAATGCTCATATTCGTGCTCATTGGCGGAATCATACCGGGACGCATATTCAGCCGCATCCCTGTCAGCAACATATTCCGTCGCTTCAGCTCGCGCCGCAATCCGTGGACGCGCACGCTGCTCTGCGTCGAGTTTGCCGGCGTCACATTCATTGTGTGCATGATGACCGTAGCCGCTTTGCAATATCATGAGGTGATGAATCACGACCTCGGCTACAATCCCGAGCGTGTTGTCATAGCCGAGGTGCCGGGACAAACCGCAAAGGAGGTGGATGCGGCCTACAATGCCCTGCGTGACCTGCCCGTGATTGAAGGCCTGAGCGCGTCCTACTACAACCCGGTGTGGGGCTACAGCGGAATGATGGTGTCGGACAATAGCGGCAACGATCTTTTCTCGTCACGTTACGATGCCTGCATCAACGGCTACATCGACTTCATGGGCATGACCCTGATTAAAGGTCGCGAGCCGAGGGACGATAACGAAATAGCGGTCAACGAGGAGTTTGCGCGGCTCATGAACTGGGGCGATGACATCGTGGGACGCATCGTGCCCGAAAGCAGCAAAATCGCCAAGCATCCCGTGACAGTAACGGGACTGTTGCGTGACTTCAACATAGGCGGATTCTTTGAAGAACCTATGCCCTACCTGATGTTCTACAACCGATACTTCTACCCGGCGATGTATCTGCGCGTAAAGGAGCCGTTCAAGCAAAACCTCCTGCAGCTCGAAGAGTCGATGAAGGAGCTGTTTCCGGCCTACGACATTGAATTCTCACTGATGGAGAAGGAGATATCCGACACTTACGAAAACGTGCGGCAGTTCCGCAACGCCACCGTCATGGCCTGTGTGGTAATCCTCTTCATAACTCTCATGGGATTCATCGGTTACATACGCAACGAAGTGCAGCGCCGAGGCAAGGAGATAGCCATCCGCAAGGTGAACGGAGCCGAGTCACACCACCTGTTCAGCCTGCTCATACGTGACATCGTGTCGATTGCCGTTCCGTCGATAATCGCAGGTGCCGTTGCGGCATGGTTTACAGGCAAAATATGGCTGGAGCAGTTCACCGTTGAAGTCAACTTCCTCGCCGGATACTACATTCTCGCATCGATTGCCGTGCTTGTCGCCATAGTGCTTTGCGTCTATGTCATGACACGAAAAATCGTGAACGAGAATCCTGTAATAAGGCTTAAGAATGAATAACCCCCGGGGCTGTGTCGGAACGTGGTCTTAGAGCCGGTTCGACAATAAACGTTAACGGTAGCGCGGTCAGTCGGTAAACACCGGCAGGCCGCGCCTTTTTATGCGCTTGGTGTCGACCCTTGTCACGGCAGGATCCTTTATGGCATAGGTTATGATGATGGAGTCGCCCTTGTAGAGCGAACGCAACATTCCCTTTCGCGTGGTAAAGTCATCGTGATACTCCACACCGTCGACAGTGTAGGCGAAATATATCGTATAGGAGGTATAGGCGGGCTGACGGTGAACACGATGCCTTATTCGCTGATAGCGCTCCTCATGGTGACGGCGCTCGACCTTCTCTATCACAGCCTTGACATCAACCGACCCCTCTTCAAGTAGCCGATTTTCACGACAGGCCCTCACGGCTATTGACGCAATCACGATTACCACCGCCGCGATTACGCTTGCAATTATAATGCGCTTGACTTTTGTTGACATAGCAGTTGGGAATTTTGAGCGCAAACTTAGCTAAAAAATATTAATTAATCGGCATCGGCCAGGCATTAGTTCTCGACTTATTCGTATCTTTGACTACCGTCTTAGATACTCTCGCTCGACAAAAGCAAAATAAATTTTCTTTTGTTCTCGACTTATTCGTATCTTTGTTTAACCAACATTATCTTCATCATGCTTGAACGATTGAAAAAAGAGGCTCTCAACGGCAATCCGGCAACTGTGGACGATGCTCTGAAGCTGAACGAATCCTATTCTGCCGACATGCTCGCTGACGCAGCCGACGAAATACGCATCCGATGGTGCGGCGATGTCATCGACACCTGCTCGATAGTCAACGCCCGCTCGGGACGATGCAGCGAGGACTGCAAATGGTGCGCGCAGTCACGCTTCCACAATACCGGCATCGAGGAGTATGACTTCGTGCCCGAAAATGAAGCCATGCGCGCCGCAATGCTTAACGAAACCCACGGAATAAAACGATACTCACTCGTGACGAGCGGACGCAAAGTAGCTCCGCGTGACATGTCACGCTTCTGCGACCTCTACCGCAAGTTGGGCGAGTCGACGGGGCTGTACTTGTGTGCATCCATGGGATTGCTCAACCGCGACGAACTGATGCAGCTCAAGGAGGCCGGAGTAAAGCGTTATCACTGCAATCTGGAAACCTCGGCAAGCTACTTCCCCTCGCTTTGCTCCACCCACACCCAAGCCGACAAACTGAAGACAATAGCTCTTGCACGTGAAATAGGACTTGATGTGTGCTGCGGAGGCATAATAGGCATGGGCGAATCGATGCGCCAGCGCCTTGAACTTGCCGAAGAGGCCCGAAATGCCGGTGCGGTATCCATCCCGATCAACATCCTCAACCCCATAAAGGGTACCAAGCTTGAGGACACTCCGCTATTGTCGGAGGAAGAGATAATACGCACCGTAGCACTGTTCCGCTTCATCGCGCCCAAGGCAACCCTGCGCTTTGCCGGAGGACGCATGAGGCTGTCGCCCGAATCGATGCGACGCATAATGCGCGGCGGAATGAACGGTGCGCTCATGGGTGACATGCTCACCACAATAGGCAACAGCGTGGCCGACGACAAGCAACTCTTCAGTGAAACCGGCTTTAAGGAACAATAGTCATGGAAGTCCGGGCATTTGAACTTCAGTACCGCACTCTATATCGCCCGCTCGGCATGTATGCCCTGCGAATAACAGGCGACATAGATAGTGCCGAGGATGTAGTTCAGGAAAGTTTCGCCCAGGTGTGGGAAAGCCTCAACCGAGGCACCGAAATATCCGACCTGCGCCGATACATGTACACCGCCGTGCGCAACAACGCATTGATGGCCATGCGCGGCAGCATCAACAAGGTGAGTTTCGACGAATCCTACTCCGACCTGCCGCTTGAAGAGGCCATTGACACCTCGGAGCGTGACTCGCGGCTGTGGGGCGTCATCGACAAGCTGCCCGATCAGTGCCGTAACGTGTTCCTCATGTCGAAGCGCGACGGAATGACCTATGCCCAGATAGCCGAAGAGCTGAATCTGTCAGTGCGCACTGTTGAGCATCACATAAGCAAAGCCCTTGAACGACTGCGCGATGCGGTCAAGGGAGCAGCTCTGCGCATATATTTTTGGATTTTTTGTTGAAAATTTTTCAATTTACAATAGGGGTATTTCGACAAATGTGCATCATGTATAGTAAAACACAACAATTAAGTTTATTCTATGCAGGAAAATAACATAAATCTCACATCGGCCGACGAACGTTCATTGCAATTTGTAGCCCGTCATTATCGCCAGGGAGCATTCGATGCCGGACAGGCCTGGAGCAAGCTCGACATTCCGTGTACGAGCAGCTACTATCGTCGTCGCGTCATAGCCATAGCGGCTGCCGTAATTGTGATTGTGGGATCGGCATTTGTCATTCGACATCTCATCAATTCGTCATCATCATTGGCTGAACCGCATCCCGTAACGCTGGCTTGCAATGACGCCAACACCACCTATCTGCTTCCCGATGACTCACGTGTCACGCTGACACGCGGAGCCAAGTTGACCTACGACATGTCAACATTTGCCGAAAAGCGTGACATAACGCTTGACGGCCGTGCATTCTTCGATGTAACGCACAACGAGTCGTCGCCATTCACCGTAAACACCGATGTAGCCACAGTGACTGTGCTCGGAACACGATTTGCGGTGGACGATGAGTCACAAAGCACAATCGTGCAGGTGCAGGAGGGAAAAGTGGAGGTGACATGCCCCAGCGGAACCGCGACACTCGAGCGCGGCACAATGGCCATAGCCACCGACAGAGCACTTAAGGTTCAGGCAATCGACGATGTAAACGCATTTGCATGGGTCGACGGCAATGTCGAGTTTGACAACATGCCTCTGAGCAAGATTGCAGGCACAATCGAACGCGTTTACGGAGTCACTGTAACCGGACTCCCCAAAAACGACCCCTCATTAACTCTTTACTTCAAGGGCGATGCTCAACAACTCGTCAACGAAATAAACTCCCTGCTCGGAACACAATTAAAAATAGCGGACAATGCGCAATAGGTTGGCATTGTTGTTGATACTGACCTTGGCAGCCGTAGCTTCGGCCGCCGGGCGTATCACAATCAATGTCAACTCACAACCCATAAAAGAGGTGCTCAAGGAGGTTAAGGCGCAGTCGGGCATCAACCTCATCTACATAACATCGGACATCCCCGACCGCAAGATAACCCTGCATCTCGAAGACGCAACACTGAAAGAGTGCCTTGACGCAATATTAAAGGACACGCGTGTCACTTACAGCGTAAAGGACAACAATATAATACTGCGACGCGAAGCGGTATTAAGCCCCAAACGGGTAATAAGCGGTTTTGTACGTGAGGAGGAATCGGGAGAGGCTGCCATAGGAGCCATCGTGCGTGACGCCAACTCGGGAGCGTTCACCACAAGCAACAGCAATGGCTTTTACAGCCTGCCCGTAACCTCTTCCGAAGCTGACATCAATGTCACGCTCACTGGCTACACCCCCATGTCGATACGCCTCGACTCGCTTAAGCTCGACAATCGACTCGACATAACGCTCACGCCGTCGGGCAAGCTCGACGAGGTAATAATAGTGGGCGACAAGAATTCCGAACTTACATTTGAGTCGCCGGTCATCGGCAACCTCTCCATGAACCGCTATTCGATCACATCGACGCCAACGCTGTTTGGCGAAAGCGACATCATAAAGTCACTTCAGTTCCAACCCGGAGTGATTCCCGGCGTAGAGGGATTTTCCGGGCTGCAGGTACACGGCGGAAGCGACGACCAGAACATGTATCTGCTCGACAACGTGCCGCTTTATCAGGTAAATCACCTCGCAGGGATGTTGTCGTCGTTCAACACCGATGCGATAAACAATGTCGACTTCTACAAGTCATCGTTTCCGTCACGCTACGACGGGCGCCTCTCGTCGATAATCGACATACGCACACGCGACGGCAACCTGACGCGCCGTCAAGGCAGCTGGAAAATAGGATTGACATCGGGAAGCTTCAACATCGAAGGCCCCATAATAAAGAATCGCATGACCTATACGATTTCGGTGCGCCGATCGTGGTTTGACCTGCTGTCGATACCCGGCATAGCCATATATAACGCGGCCATCAATGAAAACAAGAGCAAGATTGTGTCACGTTACGCATTCACCGACTTCAACGCCAAAACCACCTATCACTTCAACGACCGCAGCCGCCTGCACCTGATGGTCTACTACGGCAACGACTTCTTTAAAGGCGGCACCAAACGAAAGCACCGTCACGACAAGGATCTTGAGGAGTCGAGCGACATAAGCACCCTCGACTGGGGCAGCTTCATCGTGTCGGCCAACTGGAATCATGTCTACACTCCACAGCTGTTTGGCGAGATATCGATGTCATTTTCACGTTACAACTCGATGCTGAAGCGTAAGATGAAGTACAAAAACACATTTCTCAACGACCTCATCTCATCGACGACATCCAAAATCCATAATCGCATCGACGACTATTCGCTGCGAGTAAACTACGACTGGCAACTGACTCACAGCCACCATCTGAACTTCGGCGTCAACTACACATATCACGTATTCACCCCCTACCTCACCGAGTTCATCAGGAAAGTCAACCACAACACCAACACCTCCACGACACTTCAGTACGGTTCTCATCCCCATGAGATGAACCTATACATCGACGACGAGTGGTACATTAACCGGCATTGGGCCATATTGGCGGGCGTGTCGCTCAGTTCATGGATCAATCCTGGCAACAAAGACTACCTCAAACTTAATCCGAGGGTATCGGCGATGTATCGTCCGATACCTTCATTGTGTGTGAAGGCTTCGTTCACACAGCTGTCGCAGTACAACCATCAACTGCGGGAAACAGCCCTGAGTCTTCCCACCGACATGTGGATTCCGATTGCCGGCGACTTCAAGCCGCAGAAGAGCCGCAAGGCATCAATCGGAGCCTATTACAACATCAACAACCGTTACACACTGTCGATGGAAGCCTACTACAAGAGGATGTACAATCTCATCGACTATCGCGACGACTACTATTATTACCCATCCAACACCATAATATATGAAAAACTTGCCGTGGGCGACGGCAAGGTAAGGGGCATCGACATGTCGGTGCGCAAGACTTTCGGCAACATAACGGGACACATCAGCTACAGCATGCTGTGGAACGAGCGACGGTTTGAAAACAAGAACAACGGACAAAAATTCCCATCGGCCTACGACAACCGTCACAAGGCCAATATCGTAGCCAATTGGCGCATAAACGACCGTTGGGAAATAAATGCCGGATGGACAATAATGAGCGGCAATCGCATAACGCTGCCCACAAAGAGCTACAATCCGCTTCCCGGAACCAACGAAATAATAGGCAGCCGGAAGGACGAAACGATAGACTACATCACATCAATCAACAACTACCGACTACCTGCCTATCACCGACTCGACATAGGAGCCAACCTGCATATAAAAGGAGCCAACGGCAAGGAGGGAGTGTGGAACTTCAGCCTCTACAACGCCTACTGCAACATGAACGTTATCGCGATACGAAAACAACAATATGCTCCGGGGAAAGGCGCCGTCTACGAAAAACTTCGCATGATACCATTGATTCCTTCGGTTTCCTACACTTTGAAATTTTAACAGCCATGTCACGACTAAAACTCATCATACTATTCATTGCAACCACGGCACTTGCTACGGCATGCACATCGACTGTCGACATCGATGAAAACGGCTCACAAGTGCTTGTGCTGAACTCGCTTGTCACTCCCGACGCAACAATATCGGCAAGCATAACACGCACATGGAACCACAGCGAAAACCGTCCCGATGTAACACAGGACAACGCCACAGTGATATTGAGTGTCAACGGGCAGATTTCATCGCTAATGACATTCGATGCCGAGTCGAAACTGTACGCCTCAACCGTAACTGCTCATGAAGGTGACATAATAACAATCACGGCATCCCACCCCGACTATCCCTCGGTATCGGGCACTTCGGAAATTCCCGAGAAAGTGGAAATTGAGTCAATGGAAGGCCGCGTACAGAAACTCATCGACACCAATCACATCATAGTAGGCTCTGACAATCAAACAACATACGGCTACCTTTACAGAATATTCTACACATTGAGTTTCAACGACCCTGCGGGAAGCGATGACTACTATTATCTAGCCCTTAACGGAACTACCGGAGGTGCCGACGATGACTTTGACCTGTCGATTGACGACATATTCTCGTCCAACGAGTCAATTCTCGACGAATCATTCTCGGCCGGAAACAGAGTGCCGTTATTTCGTGATGTGTCATCAGACGGAGAAACGATACACCTGAGTTTCATCCACAATCTGCGTACATCCGACCCCATAGACAAAATCGAAGAAGAGGTGACGCTCCACCACATAAGCAAGGACTACTACACCTATCTGATGTCGGTACACCGCTCGCACTCTGGCATAAACAGCGTCCTCGGCAACCTCGGGCTTGCCAATCCCGTGAAGGTCTACACCAACATCAACGGCGGTGTAGGCATCATGGCCTCGGCGGCCGGATGCTCCAAAAGTATAGTGCTTGAAACCGAATAACGTTTATTTTCGAACCGGCTCTTACTGAAACAGCATGCGATAGCCGCGCAGAAAATAGTCGCGTGACAACTCCTTGGGCCTCACTACCGAGTCATTCCAAATGACTATGTCAAGGTCAATCACCACTTTTCCGGTAATCTTGGACTGATGTGTGCGCCCGCACTTCATCTCCCACTCCTTCATCAGCTTTACTGCATCGTCCAACGACATGCAGGTCGACGCCGAAGCCACACAATTAAAATAAGGATCGTAACGCCGGCTGTACTCGGGGGTTTCGTAAATCTCGGACACCCTCACATCGTCAAATTGCTCTTCAAGCCACTTGACAGTGCGTGACATCATCGCTTCACGCTCGAGGACATTGCTTCCGATGCTTACGACAAATGCGGTCATCGCTGCGGTACCCCTTTCATAGTCAATGCTATGCGCCCACGCTCGTAGTCGACATCGAGCACCCTCACCGTTACGTGCTGATGCACGCTCACCACTTCGGCAGGCGACGAGATGAACCTGTCGCACAACTGCGAGATGTGCACAAGTCCGCTCTCCTTTATACCCAAATCAACAAAGCAGCCAAATGCCGTTATGTTGTTGACGATGCCGTTCAGCTCAAGTCCGGGCTGCAGGTCGTGTATATCCTTGATGCGGTCGTCAAACTCCATCACCTCGACCGTTGCACGCGGATCGCGTCCGGGCTTCTCCAGTTCAAGGAAAATGTCGGACAACGTAGGCAATCCCACCTGCTTGGTGATGTAACGCGACAAGTCGACACTGCGTCGCATCGAAGCGTCCTTTACCAGCTTCTCGACATCGCCGCCGTTGTCGGCCGCGATTTGCTCTATCAGTTCGTAACGCTCGGGATGCACGGCTGTGTTGTCGAGCACATTGTCGGCACCGGGAATACGCAGGAATCCGGCACACTGCTGAAATGCCTTTTCACCCATGCGAGGAACGCCGAGCAGCTCCCTGCGGCTGCGAAAATCACCGTTTTCAGCCCGATAAGCCACAATGTTGGAAGCAAGTGCCGGCCCGATACCCGATACATAGGAGAGCAGCTCACGTGACGCAGTGTTGACATTGACGCCGACCATGTTGACACAGCTTTCCACCGTATAGTTCAGTGCCTCCTTCAACTTATTCTGGTCGACATCGTGCTGATACTGCCCCACCCCTATCGACTTGGGATCAATCTTCACCAGTTCGGCAAGAGGGTCGATCAACCTGCGGCCGATCGACACGGCTCCACGCACCGTGACATCGTAATCGGGGAACTCGTCACGCGCGACCTTGGAGGCCGAGTATATGGAAGCGCCGTTCTCGCTCACGACAAATATCTGAATCTTGCGGGGATAACGCAACGACTCCAGGAACTTCTCGGTTTCGCGGCTTGCCGTGCCGTTACCTACGGCTATGGCATCGATGCGGTAGGATTCCACAAGACGGCTCAGCTTAAAGGCGGCTCCGTGGAAATCGTTCTGTGGCGGATTGGGATAGATTACCTCGGTGTGCATCAGATTGCCCTGCTCGTCAAGACACACAATCTTGCATCCGGTGCGGAAACCAGGATCGATGGCAAGCACTCTCTTGCGTCCCAACGGAGGCGCGAGAAGAAGCTGACGCACATTTTCGGCAAACATGGCTATCGCGGCATCGTCGGCACGCACCTTGGCGGCGGCCAACGCTTCACTCTCAATCGACGGCTTTATAAGACGCTTGTAACTGTCCTTCACGGTGAGTCGCATCAGCGAGGCTATCTTATCGGATGTACCGGCCTTGACAAACAGGCGTGACAGTCGGTCGATCATCTCGTCATCGTCGATTGTCACCGTGACCTTGAGAAATCCCTCATCGGCACCACGCAGTATGGCCAGTAGGCGATGGGATGTGCAAGTGCGCAACGGCGAAGAGAAATCATAGTAATTTTCGTAATTGCGACCTTCCTCCTCCTTGCCCTTCACCACTTTGGACGATATCACGGCATTGCGCATGTAACGCGACCTTACAATCGAACGCGCCTTTTCGCTTTCGCTCATCCACTCGGCCATTATGTCACAAGCACCGGCAATGGCGCTGTCGACATCGGGCACTTCGTCGTTCTTGAATCGCTTGGCAACACTTGCGGCATCATCGAGATTCTGCGCCATTATCATGCGTGCAAGCGGTTCAAGCCCCTTCTCGGCGGCCATCTGGGCACGTGTGCGCCTGCGAGGGCGGAAAGGCATATACAAATCCTCGAGTGTTGCCGAATCGAGAGTTTCCTCTATGCGGCGTTTAAGCTCGGCTGTGAGTTTACCTTGCTCCTTTATGGTGTCGAGAATAGTTTCCTTGCGCTTGGCCAACGCCTTCAAAGCTTCGTAACGCAGCTGCACGTTGTGCACCCCGACTTCGTCAAGGGCTCCGGTGGCCTCCTTGCGATAACGGCTTATAAACGGTATTGTCGCACCGTCGTCAAGGAGTTTTATAGTTGCCGCGACCGACTTGCGCGGAATATTCAATTCTTGTGCAATAATAGAGGAATAGTCATTAGTCATGGATATAATCAATGAGCCTTTCGTAGTGTTAATACAGTTATTTCGGGAGTCGCACCGATACGTGCCGGCAACGCCACCGTACCGAGCCCGATGTTTACATAAAGTTTATGTCGTGAAGATAAATCGTCGTATAATCCGCCCCAATTGTCATATCGCCACTCAGCGGGTGACCATGAACCAATCTGGCATTGCATGGCATGAGTGTGACCCGACAGCGACAGGGCGATGTTGACGGTGTCGTTATCGGCTATCTTTTCACTCCAATGGGCGGGATTGTGGGTCATCAGAATCTTAAATGTACTGTCGGACTGCATGGGATAAGCCTTGTCGAGGTCGCCATACACAGTAAAAGGCGGGTCGCCCCAGTTTTCAACCCCAATAAGCGCGATAGAATCATTTCCGCGTCTTATGTACTCCGACCGGTTGTTCATCAGATTCCATCCCATGTCACGTTGCAGCCTGTACATCATGTCCATGTTTTCGCTCTTCATCTCGGCCGACGGCCATTTCTTATAGTCACCGTAGTCATGGTTGCCAAGAATCGAATAGACTCCGTCGGCAGCCTTGAGCCGTGACAGAGGCTTGACCTGAGGCAACAGTTCATCGGTGCGACGGTTCACTATGTCGCCGGTAAACAGCACCAGGTCGGCACTTTGATTGTTAATTACATCAACTATTTCGCTGACAAAAGTCGTGTCGGAGCCATAAGTACCAACATGGAAATCGGAGAACTGAAGCACGCGATACCCGTCGAAAGCGTCGGGCAAGTCGGCAAATTCAATCACCACCTCCTTTATCTGGTAGCGGGTGCGATTAATCAACGCACCCCACCACATAGTCAAAAATACAGCTACCGCGGCCACCGATCCTATAATGTTCATGGCCTTCCAACGCTTTCCGCGCCACAGTCGCGGAATGAGGCCGATGAAACTTATTATACAGAAAACGTATTTGGAGATATAGACCGACAGGTAGGTATAGAGCATCCACATCACGGCAAGCAACACTGCATCGCTGCCGCTTCGCCGAGGCAACGCCACGGTGACGATGATGAAGATGATGAAGAACAACGAGCTCCATGCATAGACCACACCGGGCCAACGCTTGCGCTCTTTATTCACGATGCATCGCCATATATAGATGTCGACAAAAACATTGACAACTATCAGGATTATCATTGTTAAGATAGGCAGACGCATATCGTTTTCATTATAATTACCGGTTCAACTACTTTCGGCAATAACGGCTTGCCGACATCTTGTTTTTCAAAGGATTGGCATACATGGTGAGCATCATCTTCTGCATATAGGCCATATCGTCGGCAGTCAGGTCGGGAACATCCTCCACTTTTGCCAACTGCTCGTCGATATATCGCTCGAAACCGACCACATCGTCGGCATTGTAGTGACAGGCAAACTCATCGGTGTCGTGCAGCTTGTCGTAGGCAATGTAGTTGATGGGGAATATCTTGAAACCCGAATGTATTTGGCAGTCAATCAATTGACACACATCACGCGCTATCGAAGTCTTGTCGAGGTCGTTGGGCAACTCCTTAAGTTCATCGGTCAACGTGTTGCCTACAGTGTAATGTACGCGTCCCTTGGGCTGAAGCAGTCCGGTTTCCATGCTGAAGAGGTCGTCGCGTTGCGACTTCTTGAAATCGGGATTGCGGCGTTTCAGCAGGAACTCACGAGCTTTCAGATAGTCGTTGGGGTCATACTCATAGGAAATCGACACGGGCATAAGATTTATTTCCATCAGATTGTCGTGGAAATCATGTTCGCCGGCCAATCCGAGCATCTTTATCAAGCTGTCCTGGGCAAGGTCGCTTGAATCCTTGCTTCGTCCCTCACGCTCGGCAATCCACACCGACTGACGGCGGTCGCTTACGGCATAGTGGATGTAGGCCGAGAGCTCGCTTGCAGCCTCAAGAGCCTTTGCACGCGGCAGATTGCGCTTTACGATGAAGCTCTTGTTGAGGCGCACGAGGTCGCTTATCCACTCGTAGATCAACAGATTGCTTCCTATGGCAACCTCAGTGGTGGGAAGTCCCGCACGCAGGAAGCACAAGTTAAGGAATGATGTGTCGAGCACTATGTCACGATGATTGGTGATGAAAGTATAGGCTTTTGAGCAATCTATATTCTCCACACCGTCCATAGTTACGCCCGAAGTGGTTTTTGCGGCCAACATCTCCAAGAACGGCCACATTATCTTTCGCTGGAAAGTTTCTTTATCTTGTACCTGCAGCAGCTCTTTACAGAACTCCTGAAAATCGACCTGCGGCAGAACCCATTTTACGGCATGTTCAAAACCCGGTTCCTTTACAAGGTGCTCCATTTTTTCATGGAACATACTGTCGGGATAGGGACAGATATCATTAAAAAGTTGTTCTTCCTTATTCATGTCTGTATTTCTATAATAATATGGAAATATCCAATTTCCTCAAAGATAACAATTTTACATTAGAAAATCATGAAGCACTGCAATTTCTTTACGAAATTTTAATCACTCGGAGCCCTGATTGTAGTTTCGCCACTTTTCGATGAGCTCTGTCATATCGGGTGGCACGGGTGCCGAAAAAAACATTTCCTCTCCGGTTTCGGGATGCACAAAGCCCAATGTACGGGCATGGAGCGCCTGTCGCGGACACACGGCAAAGCAATTAGCCACAAACTGCTTGTACTTCCCTCCGGGAGTGCCTCGAAGTATCTGGTCGCCGCCGTAACGCGCGTCATTGAAAAGGGGATGTCCGATGTGCTTCATGTGAACCCTTATCTGATGGGTGCGGCCCGTTTCGAGCACACACTTCACCACGCTTACATAGCCGAGCGGCTCCACTGTGTCGTAATGGGTCACGGCATGCTTGCCGTAATCGCCCTCGGGGAACACCGCCATCTGCAGCCGGTCCTTCAGGCTGCGTCCGATGTTGCCCTCGATGCGCCCAGAAGCCGGACGAGGCTGTCCCCACACAACGGCCACATACTCACGCTTGGTGGTCTTGTTAAAGAACTGCTTGCCGAGATGGGTCTTGGCATCGGGAGTTTTGGCCACAACCAGCAGTCCCGAGGTGTCCTTGTCTATTCGGTGCACAAGTCCCATTCTCGGATCGTTGACATCATAGTCGGGATTGTCGCGGAAATGAAATGCCAGCGCGTTTACAAGAGTGCCGTGATAGTTGCCGTGACCGGGATGCACCACAAGCCCGGCAGGCTTGTTGACCACGAGCAGATGCTCGTCCTCGTACACGATGTCGAGAGGAATATCCTCGGCTATTATCTCAAGCTCGTAACGCGGACGGTCCATGACCACGCTCACCACATCGAGAGGCTTCACGCGGTAGTTGGATTTCACCGGCTTGCCGTTGACGAGAATACACCCGGCATCGGCGGCCTGCTGTATGCGGTTACGCGACGACTTCTCGATGCGCGCCACAAGAAACTTGTCGACACGCAGCAGCTGCTGTCCCTTATCGGCTACAAAACGGAAATGTTCATATAGTCCGCCGCCGTCATCACCCTCGACGCCGTCGACACCTTCCAGGGCATCGAGTTCGTCGTCATCATCGGTCATCGGCTTACTCTGCGGGGCTGAGTCTTGCATAATAATTGAAACGATTCTCGGTTTTTCATCAATCAAGGTCGAGCACCTCGGCCTCTGTGTCATCGGCAACAGCCATGTCAACAATTGTGTCGGATGACTCCTCGGTTATGCCCTCGCCAACCACTATGGTAAGCGAAGCCGATGCCGGAACACGCGCTCCGGGATCCAGCTCGATACCGTTGAACCTGACGCCGAGCACCAAATCCTTGTATTCGCTCGGGACATAAAGTTCCCTTATTTTCTCAAATCCAAGTCCCTCAAGAGTTGAACGTGCCTGTCGCAACGACATGTCGGTGAGGCTCGGCACCGAAATCATTCTCGGTGAAAAGGCATTTATAGTGAGATAGACAGTGCGGTTGGGCTTTACCTTGGCATTGACCTTTGGCGACTGCTCAAGCACCGTGCCCGGACGAGTCGATGAGTCATAGATCGAATCGGAGAGCTCGGCACGAAGTCCGGCTTCATCAAGCGCCTTCACGGCCTGCTCATAGCTCAGCCCTTTCATGTCGGGAACCACGCGATATTCGCCGTGACCTGTCCACACATCCAACGCCACGAGTGTAAGCCAGATGATGCCACACCCGACAAGCACTATCAACAACAGATTGAACAGTATCGGATGTTTTTTTATGAAGTCAACCGGCTTATTAGTCTTTTTGTCAGTTTTGTCTTCCACGCGTAAAATCAATTTATCGACAATCCGGTTGCAGCAGCCGGCCCTCGGCGATTAAAACAAGAGCCGCCGACAAGGATGTCAGTTTAGAGTGCAAACTTAACTAAAAAAGCCGAAACGAGAGGCTATTTATATTAATTTTGTAGCTTAAAAAAGCTCAAATAGCGTTTTTCATCAAAAAAAGCGCACATTTTTCTGCTCCTGTCGCGATTTATTTTTAACTTTGCAGCTTGAATATTTGATTGCATATATGCGTAAATACATTTATATAACATTATCCGTTCTAATGCTCGCCCTCACATCATGCGGCGAGTACCAGCGAATATTAAAAAGCACCAATCCCGACGAGAAGCTCGACTTCGCGCGCCGCGCATTCGAGCAGAAGCGCTACACCCAGGCCACAACCGTGCTGACCGACATCGTAACGCAGCTCAAAGGCACCAAAAACGCCGAGGAATCGCTCTATCTACTTGCCCTCAGCTACTACGAGAACAAGGATTACTACAACTCGGGACTCTATTTCCACACCTACTACAGCCGCTACCCCAAAGGCAAATATGCCGAGCTTGCACGCTTCTACTCGGGCTACGGCTACTACCTCGACTCGCCCGAACCTCAGCTCGACCAAAGCGAAACCATAAAAGGCATCGAGGAGCTTCAGGCGTTTCTCGACTACTACCCGCGCAGCGACAAAGTGCCCGTGGCACAAAACGCGATATTCGAGCTTCAGGACAAGCTCACCCTCAAGGAGCTACAGAATGCACAGCTCTACTACAACCTCGGCAATTACGGCGGCAACAACTACGAGTCGGCCGTGATTGTGGCCCGCAACGCCATAAAGAACTACCCCTACTCCAAGTACAAGGAGGAGCTTGAGATGCTCATACTGAAAGCACGCTATCAGGAAGCGTCACAAAGTATCGAGGAGAAGAAAGCCGACCGATTCCGCGATGTAGTCGATGAATACTACTCGTTCATCAACAACTATCCCGACTCGGAAAACCGCAAGGAGGCCGACAACATAATGAAGATTGCCAGCAAATACGTAAACGAATAAATCTCACAACTATACATTATTAATAATGGACTACAAGAAATCCAATGCACCCCTCACGACCACGACTCGTGACCTTATTAAGATGTCGGAGGACACCGGTAACATTTACGAAACCGTGTGCATCATCGCCAAACGCGCCAACCAGATTGCCGGCGAGATGAAGCACGACCTTGAAAAGAAGCTGCAGGAGTTTGCATCGCTCAACGACAACCTCGAAGAAATTTCGGAAAACCGTGAGCAAATCGAGATTTCACGCTACTACGAGAAGCTCCCGAAGCCCACTCTGATTGCCACTCAGGAGTATCTTGAAGGCAAAATTCATTATCGCAACCCCGCAAAAGGCAAAAATCTCGACTAAGGATTTGGCCGTAACGGGATAAATCACTACCTTTGTGCGCTCATTTGCGAGCACTATCATAATTATTAACTATTAATTCCTTTAAGAATGCATTTAAATTCTGAAGAAAAAGTAGAAATCTTTGAGAAATACGGTAAGGGCAAGACTGATACTGGCTCACCTGAAGCTCAGATAGCATTATTCTCGGTTCGTATTGCTCATTTGACTGAACATCTTAAGTCAAATCACAAAGATTATACCACTGCGCGCGCTCTTAAGGCACTTGTAGGTAAGCGTCGTCGTCTTCTCGACTACCTGATCAGAAAGGACATCAACCGCTACCGTGCAATCATCGCCCAGAAGGAGCTTGGTATCCGCAAGTAAGCCCTGCGCTCTACTTAAAGATTACATTGTAAGGCCGTCGCATCAACAACAGCGACGGCCTTCTTGATTTTTACAGCTTAAAAATCAGTCCTTCACTTGCGCAATCCAAAAAAAATCAATACCTTTGCACTCGATTTTTAACAAAACATTTTAATTAACGTTTAACATGAACCATTACGAAACCGTTTTCATTTTAACTCCCGTTTTGTCTGATGCTCAGATGAAGGAAGCGGTAGACAAGTTCAAGGCAGTCATCACCGACAACGCCGGAGCTATTGTCAACGAAGAGAACTGGGGACTGCGCAAGCTTGCCTATCCCATCCAGAAGAAGTCGACCGGCTTCTACACACTTTTGGAATTTGACGCAAATCCCGAAGTAATCAAGAAGCTCGAAACTCAATTCCGTCGCGACGAGCGCGTTCTGCGTTTCCTCACATTCCGTCTTGACAAGTACGCTGAAGAGTACGCCATCAAGCGTCGCAGCCTGAGAGCAGCAAAAAATAATGCATCACAAGAAGTAAAGGAGAACTAAGACATGGCACAAGCTCAATCAGAAATCCGTTATCTCACCCCTCTGTCGGTTGACGTTAAGAAGAAAAAATATTGTCGCTTTAAGAGAAGTGGCATCAAGTATATCGACTACAAGGATCCCGAATTCCTCAAGAAGTTCCTCAACGAGCAAGGAAAGCTCCTTCCCCGTCGCATCACAGGCACTTCGCTCAAGTTTCAGCGTCGCGTGGCTCAGGCCGTAAAGCGCGCCCGTCACTTGGCATTGCTTCCCTATGTAACCGACTTGATGAAATAATCTTTAACGTTAAAGGAGACAATACATTATGAAAATTATACTTAAAGAAGACATTAACAACCTTGGATACAAGGACGATGTCGTTGAAGTAAAGAGCGGTTACGGCCGCAACTACCTTATCCCCCAGGGAAAGGCAGTCATCGCAACCCCCGCAGCCCTCAAGGTTCTTGCCGAGGATCAGCGCCAGCGCGCCCACAAGCTCGCCAAGATCAAGGCCGACGCCGAGGCTGTTGCAGCTTCACTTGAAGGAGTAGCCCTCACCATCGGAGCAAAGACAAGCGCAACCGGCACAATATTCGGTTCAGTCAACGCTCTCCAGATTGCCGAGGCTCTCGAGAAGCTCGGTCACAACATCGACCGCAAGCTCATCGTTCTCAAGGAGAATGTAAAGGAAGTTGGTAAATACAACGCCACCATCAAGCTTCACAAGGAAGTTTCAGTTGAGATTCCCTTTGAAGTAGTAGCCGAATAATCGGAATTTGACATAACGCTCATCAGCGGAGATTGCACAATGTTGCAATCTCCGCTATTTTTTTTACCGCCATGCTGAACAAGCTAAGCAAGTTTTTACTATCTTAGCGGATGATTTAATGCACATAATAAATCAATGGCCTGGTATTACGCACTGCTAATCGCCGCCTACGTTGGCACCATAATAAGCCTCGTAGCCGTCGTGCTATCGGAAAATCGCAATCCGGTAAAGTCGCTCGCGTGGATAACGGTGCTACTGATGGTGCCGGTGCTCGGCGTCATCTTCTACATATTTTTCGGCCGAAGCCTGAAAAACACACGCATGATCACCCGGCGCAACCGCAGGCGACTGCGCAAGCGCGAGTCGTTTCGCAGCATCGACATCAACACCATGCCTTTCAGCGACGAGAGCATACAGCAGGTCAAACTGGGGCAAACCCTGTCGGGAGCTATATACTATCCCGGCAACAAAGTGGAGATATTCACCTCGGGCCACTCAAAATTCGATGCACTCATGGCCGACATCGAAAATGCGCGACAATACATACACCTGCAGTACTATATTTTCGACGACGACCGCATAGGCACCCGCATAGGCGAACTGCTCATGCGCAAGGCGCGCGAAGGGGTCAAGGTGAGGATAATATATGACCACATCGGCTCTATAAAGACCAAAAACAAGTTTTTCAAGCAACTTCGCGAAGCGGGCGTAATGGTCTATCCATTTTTCCGCGTGACATTCCCTCACTTCGCCACGCGCATAAACTGGCGCAACCACCGCAAAATAGTTATAATCGACGGCACCATAGGCTATATAGGCGGCATGAACATCGCCGACCGTTACATCTACGGCACCGGCGAAGGCCCGTGGCGCGACACTCATTTGCGCATAACAGGTCCTGCCGTAGGCGCGCTCCAATACTCATTTGCCGTCGACTGGAGCTTCATGGGTCAGCCGCTGCTTGAAGAAACCACCGATACCAACATTCCCGACGCACCGGGGTTCACATCGGGCATACAGATGCTAACGAGCGGCCCCACAAGCCATTGGAGCAACATCGCGATGATGTTCCACAAAGCCATAGCGGGAGCGAAACAGTGTGTCTACATCCAGACTCCCTACTTCCTGCCCACTGAGAGCCTGCTGCGCACATTGCAGACAGTGGCCTTGTCAAAAGTCGATGTGCGGCTAATGATTCCTGCCCGAAGCGACTCATCAATACTCACTTACGCCTCATTTTCCTACATCCAGGAGTGCCTGCGCTCGGGAATAAAGGTCTATCTCTACGAGCCAAGCATGATGCACGCCAAGACGGTGATTGTCGACGACGAGTTTGTGTCGGTAGGCTCCACCAACTTTGACTTCCGAAGCTTTGAATACAACTTCGAGAGCAACGTGTTCATCTACTCCCATGCCGTCAACAGCCGCATGCGCGAAATATTTCTGGAGGACCAGAAGAAGTGCATGAGGGTAAGCTCCAACCAGTGGCGCAAACGACCGGCGACACAAAAGATCAAGGAGTCGCTCGTAAGGCTGCTAAGCCCCGTACTTTAACCCGGTCTAACTTTTTACGCAATTTTTTTTCAGGAAAATTGTGGAACAACAATATTTTTTAGTACTTTTGTAAAAACTTGGAAATAATGGCAAGCGACCTGCAGCAAACACTTGACCGCATAAGCCGTAAAGCCCGATTGCTCACAGAACGCTACTCTATAGTTCTCAAAGAGAGAAACGAGGCACAGGCACGGATAGAAGAGTTGGAAACAACTGTTTACGACATGCGCAAGGAAATCGAAGAATTAAACCGCAGAGTCGAATATCTGACCATTGTCACTACCGCGATTCCATCGCGTAAGGATATTGAGATGAGTCGTGCCAAACTTTCCGAGTTAGTGCGGGAAATCGACAGATGCATCTCCGAACTAAGCGAATGATGCAATGAAAGATAAACTGAATATAACTATACGCCTTGCCGACCTCGACCCTATGGCCATGTCGGTGAAGCTTCAGGAGGAAGAAATCGTTCGTTCAGCCGAGTATAACGTGAATCTCGTCTGGAGCAAATGGATGGAAGCCTACAAAAAAAACAAGACTTCAAAGGAAGTTCTGGCCATGGTGGCCTATCAGTTTGCCAAGATGTACCTTGAGCAACGCCGACAGTCACAGGCCACCCAAGAAGTCCTGACACAATTTGAGGACGAACTCGACCAAATGCTTCTGAAGGTCGAATGATATAGTTATCTCAGCTCTATCCCACAGTATTAGAGCGTATTAACCTGCACTTACAATTGTCACCGCATTCCGCCGTGGATGTCGACAATTGAAGGTGCAATTTTTTTAACCATTTATTATATACCATTTTATGACATCGTTATTAATATACGTCTTAGTGGGCATAGCGGCGGCCGCCATAGGATTGGCGATAGGAGTGGCCATCCAGAAGTCATCGGCACGCAGCCAAGCCAAGACAATCATCGAAGAAGCGCAACAGGAATCGGAGATGATTAAGCAAAAGAAACTGCTCGAAGCACGCGAAGAAGAACTACAGATAAAAGCCGAAGCCGAAAAGCAAGCCAACCAGCGCTTGACCAAAATACAAGCGGCTGAAGCCCGAATCAAGCAGCGCGAACTGCAGCTTAATCAGCAGCAAGGCGACATAGCCCGCCGTCGCAACGAAAACGAAGCAATAAAGGCCAACCTTGACGCACAGGCACAAGTGCTTGAAAGCCAGAAGACCGAGCTCGACAAGCTCACCCGCACCGCCCAGGACACCCTGGAACACATATCGGGACTGTCGGCCGACGAAGCAAAGGAAAAATTAATCGAATCACTGCGTGACGAAGCCAAGACCGCAGCGGCCAGCTACATCAACGACATCATGGATGAAGCCAAGCTCACCGCCAACAAGGAGGCCAAGCGCATCGTAGTGCAGTCGATACAGCGTGTAGCCACTGAAACGGCTATCGAAAACTCGGTCACCGTGTTCCACATCGACTCCGACGAAATCAAAGGTCGCATCATCGGTCGCGAAGGCCGCAACATACGCGCACTTGAAGCCGCTACCGGCATTGAAATCATAGTCGACGACACACCCGAGGCCATCGTACTTTCAGGATTTGACCCCGTGCGCCGCGAAATCGCCCGCCTCGCCCTGCATCAGCTCGTGGCCGACGGCCGCATCCACCCCGCCCGCATCGAGGAAGTGGTGGCAAAGGTGCGCAAGCAGATCGAGGAAGAAATCGTGGAAACCGGCAAGCGAACCGCCATCGACCTCGGTATCCACGGATTGCACCCCGACTTGATTCGCCTCGTAGGAAAGATGAAATACCGCTCAAGCTACGGACAGAACCTGCTCCAGCACTCACGCGAAACAGCCAACCTGTGTGCAATCATGGCCTCGGAACTCGGCCTCAACCCCAAGAAGGCCCGTCGCGCCGGACTATTGCACGACATAGGCAAAGTGCCCGACGAGGAGCCCGAACTGCCCCACGCACTGCTGGGTATGAAGCTCGCCGAGAAATACAAGGAAAAGCCCGAAATATGCAACGCCATAGGCGCCCATCATGACGAAATCGAGCAGACAACACTGCTTGCTCCCATCGTACAGGTGTGCGACGCCATATCAGGCGCCCGTCCTGGCGCCCGCCGCGAAATCGTGGAAGCCTACATCAAGCGCCTCAACGACCTTGAGCAGCTTGCACTCTCCTATCCCGGAGTAATAAAGACCTATGCCATCCAGGCCGGACGCGAGCTCCGCGTAATCGTAGGAGCCGACAAGATCGACGATGTCGAAACCGAAAAGCTGTCGGCTGAAATCGCTAAGCGCATTCAGGACGAAATGACCTATCCGGGCCAAGTAAAGATAACCGTAATCCGCGAAACTCGTTCGGTAAGCTTCGCCAAGTAATCTTTCATTAAGAGAGTACTATGGCAAAAGAATTTGACGACAAATGCCGTCGCGAGTTGTCGGAATGTGACCGATGCTCCAAGTGCACGGAAGGCAATTGCAGCAGCAAATGCGCTCCGCGAGGCAAGTTGCATTGTTACAACTGGCTCGATGACATTCCCGGCGGATATGCCGACTTCGACATGGTCGAGGTCCAGTTCAAGAACACCCGAAAAGGGTTTTACAAAAACTCATCCAACCTGCAGCTCTCCATCGGCGACATGGTTGCCGTAGAAGCTTCGCCGGGTCATGACATTGGCATGGTGACGCTCACCGGACGCCTTGTGGCTATCCAGATGAAGAAGGCCAATGTGCGTCCCGATGCCGAAATACGCCGAATATTCCGAAAGGCAAAGGCCAACGACCTTGAAAAGTATGAAGAAGCCAAAGCCAAGGAGAACGACACGATGATACGTTCGCGCAAAATCGCCGAAAGCCTCAAGCTGAACATGAAAATCGGCGATGTCGAGTATCAAGGCGACGGCAACAAGGCGATATTCTACTATATCGCCGACGAGCGTGTCGACTTCCGACAGCTCATCAAGGTTCTTGCCGAAACATTTAAGGTGAGAATAGAGATGAAGCAGATCGGTGCCCGCCAGGAAGCGGGTCGCATCGGCGGTATAGGACCGTGCGGACGACCGCTGTGCTGCTCGAGCTGGATGACCAACTTCGTGTCGGTAGCCACAAG
This sequence comes from Muribaculum sp. NM65_B17, assembly GCF_004793735.1. NCBI lineage: Bacteria > Pseudomonadati > Bacteroidota > Bacteroidia > Bacteroidales > Muribaculaceae > Muribaculum > Muribaculum sp. NM65_B17. The sequence goes on along the minus strand of NZ_SRYY01000006.1, from coordinate 7,051 downwards.
CGCTGCACGCTATCAGGACATATCGCTCAATCCCCAGAAACTTGCCGGACAGTGTGCCAAGCTGAAATGTTGCCTCAACTTCGAGGTCGACACCTATGTCGAAAGCGTAAAGCGCATGCCTTCGCGTGAAATCGCCCTTGAGACACTCGACAGCACCTACTATCACTTCAAGACCGATATATTCAAGCGTGAGATAACCTACTCGACCGACAAGTCGATGCCGGCCAATCTGGTGACGATAAGCGCCGACAGGGCATTTGAGGTGATCACAATGAACAAGCGCGGTGAGAAGCCCGAAAAGCTGGCGTTGGAGGACAACGAAAAGCCCAAGGCCCCCAAGGAGTTTGTCGAGCTTGTAGGACAAGACAGCGTAACCCGATTTGACAAGGCGAAGAAAAAGAAGCGCAAGAACAACAACAGCAACAACAATAACCAGCAACCCAATCAGCCCAAGGAACGCAGCAGGCAAGAAGGAAGCGAGCCCAAACAAGGACAGCAACAACAGCGCCAGCCTCGACCGCCGAAGCCCAACGGCAACCCCGGCAAGGAGGGAGGCAACAACCGGCAGCCAAGGCCCGACAACAACGGTCAACGCCAGCAGCCCAAGCGCGACAACAAGCGCAACGACAATCGCCAGCCGCAACGTGACGGCAATAACCGTCGCGACAACGGAAACAAACCGTCAACTCAACCGAGCAATGACACACCCGCTTAAAATACTTTCCATAATAGCAATAATGACATTGTGTCTGGGAGCATGCGTTCCCGGGCACAATGATTTTAGTGAATTCAGGAATCTGCCTGTCAAAGGCTGGATTTACGATGACACAGTCAAATTCGTCCCGTCAATCGAGGACTCCATAGCCACCGGGTTACTCACTGTGGCAATACGCCACAACAATGAATACGAGTTCAGCAACCTGTGGCTGGAAGTTACACGTAACACGCCCGAAGGCATTGTGCGACGCGACACGGTAAACCTTGAGCTCGCCGACATTTACGGTCGATGGCACGGCAACGGATTTGGCGCAAGCTACCAATACAGCGACACGGTGCAATATCCCGCGTCAATAATCAACGGTTCTCCGATAATGGTCAGACACATAATGCGTGTCGACACACTATGCGACATTGAACAAATAGGTATTACATTCGTTTCTCCTAAGAAATGACAACCACGGCCCATAGTTGGCCAAAAACCAAAATTCAATTATGGAATTACATGCATTGACCCCGATTGACGAAATCAACCTCCGCATTGCCAAGATACGCAGCGCCATGGCTCAACAGAACCTTGACGCCATTCTCATAACCGACAATGCCAACATATATTATGTTACAGGCCGTGTGATAAACGGCTATGTATACCTGCCGGCCGACGGTGATGTCACTTATTTCATCCGACGCCCAGTTGAGCTGAAAGGCGACAACATCCACTACATCCGCAAGCCCGAACAAATTGCCGAATACCTCGAGGCTAAAGGCATCGAGCAGCCGCGCAACCTCGGCCTTGAACTGAGCGTGACCGACTACATGACCGCCGAGAGGCTGTCGAAGCTGTTCCCATCCTCGACCATAAGCAATGCGTCGCAGGTTTTGCGTGTGTCACGCGCCGTCAAGACACCTTTTGAACTGGAAATGCTTCGCCGTTCGGGTGTGAAACACGCCATGGTCTATAAGCACATCCCCAACCTCTATCAGGACGGAATGAGCGACATAGAGCTGCAAATAGAGATTGAGCGCGCCTCGCGTCTTGAAGGGTGCCTCGGACAATTCCGCATAAGCGGAGGGTCGATGGAGCTTTTCATGTGCAACATTCTCACCGGTGAGAATGCCGACACCCCCACCCCCTATGACTTTGCAATGGGAGGCGGAGGTCTTGATCCGTCACTGCCCGTAGGAGCCAACGGCACGATAATAAAGCCCGGCATGACCGTCATGGTCGATGCCAACGGTAACTTCACCGGCTATATGACCGACATGACTCGTGTATTCTCGCTCGGCAATGTAGAGCCTCTCGCCTCCGAAGCCCATGAGTGCTCGATAAAGATATGTCGCGAACTTGAGAAACTCGGCATCCCCGGCACTCCGGCATCACAGCTGTATGAACGCGCAATCGAGATTGTGACGCAACACGGCCTTGAACACTATTTCATGGGCCATGCCCAGAAAGCAGGATTCATAGGTCACGGCGTGGGCATCGAGATAAACGAGCTCCCGGTAATAGCTCCACGCTCCAAGGACATCCTGCAGCTCAACAACGTGATTGCCCTTGAACCCAAGTTTGTAATCCCGCAGGTTGGAGCCGTAGGCATCGAGAACACCTACATCGTCACCGCAAACGGGCTTGAGCGCATAACCAATGCTCCCGAGCACATAATAAGTCTTGACTAACATCACCATTCAGTAAATGACCCCGTCACAGAAGATAGATACACCTCTCTTTCACTCAGTAGGCTCTATTGCCGATTCCATGAACCGCCAATGCTATGTCGTAGGCGGTTATGTACGCGACTTGTTCCTATGTCGACACTCCAAGGACATCGACTTTGTGACCGTAGGCAGCGGAATCGAGGTGGCCGAAGCTGTAGCCAGGCATCTCGGACGGGGAGCGCGATGTAACGTGTTCAAGAATTTCGGAACGGCGCAAGTGAAATTCCGGGACACGGAGCTTGAATTTGTTGGAGCGCGTCGCGAGTCCTACAGCCACGACAGCCGCAAACCCGTAGTTGAGGACGGCACTCTCGACGACGACCTGTCGAGGCGTGACTTCACTATAAACGCCATGGCAATGAGCGTAAACCGTGACAACTTCGGTGAGCTGATCGACCCCTATGACGGAGTAGGCGACCTCGACCGTCAGCTGATACGCACGCCCCTTGACCCCGATATAACGTTCAGCGACGACCCGCTGCGCATGATGCGTGCTATACGCTTTGCCACTCAACTCGGATTCACCATCTACGATGAAACATTCGAGGCAATAAGCCGCAATGCGTCACGAATCAAGATTATATCACACGAACGCATCGCCGATGAGTTGATGAAGATAATGTCGTCGCCTGTCCCCTCGATAGGCTGGACGCTCCTCATGAACTGCGGACTTCTCTCCTACATTCTGCCCGAACTTGAAGCGATGAAGGGAGTTGAAACGGTCAACGGCCGTGGACACAAGGACAACTTCTACCACACCCTTACCGTGCTCGACAACGTGGCACGCAAGAGCGACAATGTGTGGCTTCGCTGGGGTGCCCTGTTGCACGACATCGCCAAGCCCGTGACAAAACGATGGGACGGAAAATCGGGATGGACTTTCCACAACCACAACTTCATCGGGGCCAAGATGGTTCCGCGCATATTCAGGAATCTGCGACTTCCGCTCAACGAGAAGATGAAATATGTGCAGAAACTCGTAGAGCTGCACATGCGTCCCATTGCATTGGTCGAAGACGAAGTAACCGATTCGGCCGTAAGGCGATTGCTCTTTGACGCAGGCGACGACATCGATGAGCTCATGACACTGTGCGAAGCCGACATAACCTCCAAAAACCAGGTCAAGGTGCGACAGTTTCTCGACAATTTCGCACTCGTAAGGCACAAAATGGTGGAGTTGGAGGAAAAAGACCGCATCCGCAATTTCCAGCCGCCGGTATCGGGCGAGGAGATCATGGAGATATACGGCCTGTCGCCTTCACGCGAAGTAGGGCAAATAAAAGAGAGCATCAAGAATGCCATACTCGACGGGGTAATCCCCAACGAGCGTGACGCGGCCCTTGAATATATGCACCAAGTAGCCGCAAAAATGAATCTGCATCCCCTCAACCCTTAATATATAAACAAATGCTTACCGTATACTTTGCCGGAGGATGCTTTTGGGGCACCCAGCACTATTTCAAACAGATAAAAGGAGTTGTCAACACCTGCGTAGGATATGCCAACAGCACCATCCCCCATCCCACCTATCACGAAGTGTGTACGGGCATGACCATGGCCGCCGAGGGTGTGGAAGTTCAATACGATCCTGCCGTCGTGAGCCTCGAATTCCTAATCGAGCTATATTTCAAGTCGATAGACCCTACTTCGCTAAACCGCCAGGGTGGCGACAAAGGCACACAGTACCGCACCGGCATATACTACACCAACGCCGAGCAGCAACACATCATAATCGACACGGTAACCCGTCTTGCCAAGGATTACGACCGTCCTGTAGTCGTGGAGATAATGCAACTCAAAAACTTCTACCCTGCCGAGGAGTATCATCAGGACTATCTCGACAAGAATCCCGACGGATATTGTCACATCCATCCCGAGCGATTTGAGCTCGCCCGCAAAGCAAATATGCAGTAATCCGCTACAGTTCCGCCACTTACCTATATTGACGATACCGCCATCACTCCTATATCGGCGATTCTTCGCAAAAGGTATGTCGTGCTTCTAACTATTTCTTCATGGAAGCAATCCATTTTTCGATTTCGTTGACTGAGGCTCCGTTCAGGCGTCTGCCTTTCACGAAGTCGAGAGCGGGATATGCCGATTTGAGTTGTCGCACGCTTCCGTCAATAGAGGTTTCACCTGAAGTGCAGAAAGTCACTATTTTCTTACCTGATAGGTCGTTGGATTCAATGAATGTATTGACGACGCGAGGAGCTTGATCCCACCATATCGGATAACCGAGGTAAACAGTAGCAACATTATCAAGATTTACCTTGCCGTTCTTAATTGCCGGACGCGCGGATCGGTCATTCATCTCTTTGGTAGAGCGGGAATTATTGTCCTGCCAGTCAAGGTCGGCCGAGGTATAGGGTTGTTCCGGCTCTATACGATAGAGGTCGGCGCCGGTGACTTGCGATATCTTTTTTGCAATAGCCTCGGTAGTACCTGTTTCAGAGTAATAAACTATCAAGGCACTATTATTTTCCTTATCCATATCAGATATATTGTTGTTTTGGGCGCATGAGCTGAGAAATATTGAGCCAATCAACAGTAATGCGCAAATAAATCGATTCATCGTGATTCAAATTTGTTGTATTCTTCGTCGTTGACCGGTTCAAGCCATACGTTTTCGGTCTTCTCGCCGGGTATCTCAAAAGCGAGATGAGCAAACCATGAGTCCTTTGCGGCTCCGTGCCAGTGCTTTACGTTGGCGGGAATATGGATTACAGTGCCGGGAAGTATCTCCACAGCGGGTTTGCCTTCCTCCTGATACCAGCCTCGGCCGGCTACGCCTACGAGCATCTGACCGCCACACTTCTCAGCCTTGTGGATGTGCCAGTTGTTGCGGCACCCCGGCTCAAAAGTGACATTGAAAAAAGGAATCTGTTTAGTGGATATGGGAGCAAGATAGCTGTTGCCTGTGAAATACTTGGCGTAGGCCGTATTAGGCTCGCCAATAGGGAATATCATAGTGCGTGCAAAGACGGCTTTGGCATCATCGCCCTTAATGTCGTCGTTCCACACCTCTTTGGCGATATGGAACGCGGCCCACGCTTTAGGCCAACCGGCGTAAAAGGCTATGTGAGTGATGATTTCAGCAATCTCGGTGCGGGTTATGCCGTTCTGCTTCGCTGTAGTCAGGTGATATTTGAGCGAATTGTCGGTTATGCCCATCGATATGAGCGAGGTTATCGTCACGAGGCTGCGGTCGCGCAACGAAAGGAGGTCGTTGCGGCTCCATACCTCGCCGAAAAGTATGTCGTCGTTGAGATGCGCAAACTCCGGGGCGAAGTCGCCAAGCTGCTGACGGCCCGCAGTCTGTATTATTTTCTGTTGTGCCATAACGGGGATTAATGTCATTAATATTGAAACGATTGTAAAAAATATGCGATTCATTGTTGGTTTAAAAAGTTTGTCATATAAATCAGTTTTTTATCGCACTATCACTTACTTCATGTTACTCTTAAAAAATTGTTCTATCTCATCGTAAGGTATGACATCAAGATTGTCATAGAGGTCGGTGTGATTTGCTCCAGGTATAATCATAAGATGCTTGTTGTCGCCTTTGAGTCTTATAAACGCCTCTTCGCTGAAGTAGCGGGAATGAGCTTTCTCGCCGTGAATCAACAGCACCGGTGTAATAATATCTTCTATAAATGTGTCGAGGGGCGTGTTGATAAATGCCAGCGGCGTTGTCTTTGTCCATCCTGTGGAACATGCCGGAGCACGATCGATATATCCTCTTTCGGGCGACATGTAGAAGTCCCAGTAATCAAGCATAAACTGCGGCACATCGACCGGACGCTCTTTGGGGAAACCTCCTACATATTCCGGTTTTCCGGCGAGAGCATCGGCTGTACGCTGGGCGTTAATAGCGATCTTTGTCTTGAGCAAATCAGCGGCAGAAACAGGTGCAAACTGATAACCGTTGTGCATCTGCTCACTCATATTATACATTGTCGATGTCACGGTACCCTTGATGCGTGTATCAATAGCAGTCGCATTTAGAGCCATGCCTCCCCATCCGCAAATACCGATTATACCAATCCTATCGGCATCAACCTCCGGCAATGTCGCAAGATAATCTATAGCGGCCGAAAAATCCTCGGTGTTTATGTCGGGAGAAGCCGTGTTGCGGGGCTCACCGCCGCTCTCTCCCGTAAACGAAGGATCAAAGGCCATCGTCACAAAACCGCGCTCAGCCATAGCCTGCGCATATCTTCCCGACACCTGTTCCTTGACCGCGCCGAAAGGACCGGCAACAGCCAAAGCCGACAGCTTGCCGCTCATGCCCTCAGGTTCATAAATGTCGGCAGCCAGTTCGATGCCGAAACGGTTAATGAATGTGACTTTACGATGATTGACCTTGTCACTCTTCGGGAACTTCTTGTCCCATGCTTGCGTAAGTTTCAGATTATCCATATAGTTATTTTCGGTTTCTTTTGCTGTCAAAGTGCCGCATATCGACAATAATATGACAGCGGTAATTGCGAGTCTTATTTTCATGATTCAAAGTTAACCTCGTTGAAATTGCTATGAAAACCATAATTATGGGTTTTATGACAATATTGTCCTAAACGTTTTGGGCAAAAATAAAAATAGGAAGTAGTTACTAAGG
>NZ_SRYY01000005.1:0-352303 GCF_004793735.1 Muribaculum sp. NM65_B17 | reverse complement strand
AGGCTGATGCCTCTGCACGTTGAGTAGCACTCAAAAATTATTTAGGACAATATTGCAATCGATGACATTTTATACTTATATTTGTATCTAAACTTTTTTCAATATTTCAAAGATGGATGCAACAAAGCAAATCGAAAACCTGCGCAAGGAACTTAATCGACACAACTATAATTACTACGTGTTGAACGCCCCCGAAATATCGGACCGCGACTTCGACATGATGATGAAGGAGCTTGAGAAGCTCGAACATGAGCATCCCGAACTCGACGACCCCTACTCCCCCACCCACCGTGTGGGCAGCGACATCAACAAGGCTTTTGAGCAACATGTTCATCAGCGCCCCATGCTGTCGCTCGGCAACACCTACTCCATCGCGGAGGTCGACGATTTCCTGCATCGTACACGCGAATCGCTCATGGGCGAAGAGTTCAGCATCGTAGGAGAGATGAAATTTGACGGCACATCGATTTCGCTCACCTACCGTGACGGACGACTCGTGCGCGCCGTGACACGCGGCGACGGAGAGCGAGGCGACATCGTGACCGACAATGTCATGACCATCAAGAGCGTGCCGCTGCAGCTTAACGGAAGCGGCTGGCCGCAGGAGTTTGAGATTCGCGGCGAGATAGTACTGCCGTGGAAGGCATTTGACCGCCTCAACGCCGAACGCGAGTTCAATGAGGAGCCGCTCTTTGCCAATCCGCGCAACGCCGCCGCCGGAACACTTAAGATGCAAAATTCGGCCGAAGTGGCCCGTCGCGGCCTCGATGCGGTGTTCTACTACCTGCTCGGCGACAATCTACCCTGCGACAACCACTACGACAACATGATGGAGGCACGTAAATGGGGATTCAAGGTGTCATCCGAGATGAAGCTGCTCCACTCAATCGAGGAGGTCGACCGATTCATCGAATATTGGGACACGGCACGAAAGGAGTTGCCCGTAGCTACCGACGGCCTTGTGTTCAAGGTCAACAATCTGCGCCAGCAGCTCAATCTCGGCTACACCGCCAAGTCGCCGCGCTGGGCCATCGCCTACAAGTTCCAGGCCGAACGCGCCTTGACCCAACTGCGCTTCGTGTCATTTGAGGTAGGACGCACGGGAGTGGTCACCCCCGTGGCCAATCTTGAACCGGTGCTGCTCTCGGGTACCATCGTGAAGCGTGCGTCGCTCCACAACGCCGACATTGTGCGCACCCTCGACATTCACGAGCACGACATGCTCTATGTCGAAAAAGGAGGCGAGATAATACCCAAAATAACCGGTGTCGACACCGACAGCCGACAGCCCGACGCAAAGCCTGTGACATTCGTGACCGACTGCCCGATATGCGGCACACGACTTGTGAGGGTCGAAGGCGAGGCGGCGTGGATGTGTCCCAACAAATGGGGTTGCCCGCCCCAGATATGCGGCCGAATCGAGCACTTCGTAGGCCGGCGCATGATGAACATCGAAGGCATCGGCGAAGAGATTGTGGTAGTCCTCTATCAGAACGGCTGGGTTAACGACATCGCCGACCTCTACGACCTGCACACACATCGCATGGAGATAGAAGCCCTGCCGGGATTCGGCCCCCGCACCGCCGACCGAATGATCGACGGCATCGAAGCCTCCAAGCAGGTGCCCTTTGAGAGAGTCATGTATGCGCTCTCAATACCATTTGTGGGCGAAACCGTAGCCAAGAAACTGGCCCGCTCGCTCGGCGACATCGACAGCGTGATGAACGCCGGAGTCGAAGCGCTCACCGCAATCGACGACATAGGCCCGCGCATAGCCGAAAGCGTGCAGGAGTACTTCAACAACCCCGTAAACCGTGACATCATCGAGCGTCTTAGGAGAGCCGGCGTGCAGATGTCGATACCCAAGCGCGACGATGCCGACAGCTCCGACCGTCTTGCAGGCAAAAGCATCGTGATAAGCGGCACCTTCAGCAAGCATTCACGCGACGAGTACAAGGACATGATCGAGCGTCACGGAGGCAAGAACGTAAGTTCGATTTCCAAGAAGACCGACTATCTGTTAGCCGGCGAAAACATGGGCCCCGCCAAATTGCAGAAAGCGACTTCGCTCAACATTCCCATTATCGACGAGGACACATTCCTCAAAATGATAGAAAATGACTAACTTTGCAACATTATGACACCCGAAGAACGATTAAATATTGAGGAGCGCATCATAACGATGCTCAAAACCGTATATGACCCCGAAATACCCGTCGACATATACAATCTCGGACTTATCTATAACATCGACCTCAGCGATGAAGGAAATCTCACCGTCGACATGACGCTCACCGCGCCCAATTGCCCCGCCGCCGACTTCATTGTCGAGGACACCCGCATCAAGCTCGAAAGCATCGAAGGCGTAAACCGCGTCGACATACGCATCGTGTTTGAGCCCGAATGGAACAAGGACATGATGAGCGAGGAGGCCAAGCTTGACCTCGGATTCCTGTAACAGCCCAAGAACGCCAATTCAACCGATGGAGCGAAAAAACATATATTTCATATCGGACCTTCACCTCGGAGCCACCTACCTGAAAAATCCAAGGAGCTACGAACAGCGTGTGGTGCGATGGCTTGAATCGATACGCGACGATGCCGCCGAGCTATACATGCTCGGTGACATTCTCGACTATTGGTATGAGTACAAGACTGTCGTGCCTCGCGGTTACATAAGATTTTTCGGAGCATTGGCCTCGCTTGCCGACTCGGGAGTGAAGATATACTGGTTTATAGGCAATCACGACATCTGGTTGTTTGACTATCTGAAAAATGAAATAGGCCTCACCGTAATCGACGGATGGATAACCAAGGAGATCGCCGGAAAGAAGTTTTTCATGTCCCACGGCGACGGACTCGGGAAACTGAAGCCTACATTTAGGTTGATGCGAGGAATGTTTCGCAACAAAGTGTGCCAGAAACTCTACAGCGCCATTCATCCGCGATGGACAATCCCGTTTGCCCTCAACTGGTCGTCAAGCAGCCGAAATTTCAGCGAGGAGATTCCACAATTCGCAGGTGCCGAAAACGAGTCGCTCATCACCTTTGCAAGCGAATATTCACTGCAACACCCCGACATCGATTACTTCGTCTTCGGACATCGTCACATACTCATCGACTACCACATCAACGGCGACAAGCACGTGATAATTCTGGGCGACTGGATACATCACTTCTCTTTTGGCAAATTTGACGGAAAATCGTTTGAACTGCACCTTTACACCGACGATGTAGATAAAAAATCTGCATTTTAAATAAATTTTACTATTTTACATAAATTTTATATATCGTGTAAATATATTGATTTTCAGTATATTATACTCAAAATAACGATTTTTAATGATAAAAAAGATTAAAAACAATGTTGCTAAACATGCTTTTCTCTTTGGTCAGCTCACAAAAAAGGGTGACCTTTGTGACACAAACCTAAAACAATCTTTTTTACCTTAGAAATTGTACCTATTGGAAACTCATAAAAAGGAGCTTAGCGATTAAGCTCCTTTTTATTTACCCCATTTGCAGAGTCAATGATATTGTGTAATTTTGCAACAATGAATCCCGTTAAAACCTACCACATAATAGTCGCCGCCGGAAAAGGAAGCCGCTTCGGTGCCGACCTTCCCAAGCAGTTCTGCCTGCTTGACAATAAGCCCGTGCTCATGCACACCATCGAGCGCATGCGCAAGTCACTTCCCGAATCGGAAATCGTGCTCGTGCTAAATGCCGACCACCTGTCGCTTTGGGAGGAGCTGTGTCGTCGTTATGACTTCATGTCGCCCCGAGTAGTCACCGGCGGAAGCACACGTTGGGAATCGGTCAAGAACGCCGTCGACACAATCGTCCTCGACCCGATGCTAAAGAGCGTGATCACCGTCCACGACGGAGCACGCCCGCTCATAAACCGACCCATGATCGAGCGCATCATGACAGCTGCCTGCAACGCGTCGGGAGCCATACCCACCGTAGCCGTGAGCGACTCGCTGCGAATGCTCGATGACGACGGTGTAAATTCACATCCCGTCGACCGTCAACGACTGAGAGCCGTGCAGACACCGCAGGCATTCGACGGCATGAAGCTGAAACAAGCCTACACGCTCCCCTACGAACCCGGATTCACCGACGACGCATCGGTCATGGCGGCTGCCGGCTACACCGACATAACGCTCGTCGAAGGCGACCCCCACAACATAAAGATAACGCTCCCCGACGACCTTGCCATAGCTTCGTTATATCTCCGAAATGAACCGACTAAGGAATCTTGACATAAAGTACTTGAAAGGGATAGGCCCCAAACGTGCCGAATTGCTTGGTAAACAGCTCGGCATAAAGTCCTATCGCGACCTGCTCTATCACTTCCCCACCCGCTATCTCGACCGTTCATCGATATACCGGGTCAAGGATCTGTCGGGTGAAATGCCCATGATTCAGCTCAAAGGACGCTTCATTGCCATGACCGTGCAGGGCGAAGGGGCAAAGACCAGGCTCGTGGGAGTGTTCACCGACGGAACCGGCACAATGGAGGTGGTGTGGTTCAGGCGCATAAAGCAGATTCGCGAAAGCTACCACACCGGCAATGAATACATCATATTCGGCAAACCGGAGCTGTTCAACAACCGCTGGAGCATGGTTCACCCCGAAGTCGACACTCCGGCATCGACCACAGCGGCACAGGGGCTGAGAGGAGTATATCCGCTCACCGAAACACTGCGCAACCAAGGCATAGGCGCACGACAGATATTCACATGGGTGCAGACGGCTCTCGCGGCCTCTCCCGTAATTACCGAAACACTGCCGCGCTCGATCATCGAGCGGTTGAAGCTCATGTCGTTGCGCGAATCGCTGATCAACATTCACAATCCACAGTCCAACGAAAAGCTTCAGGCGGCAAGGTTAAGGTTGAAATTTGAGGAGCTGTTCTACATTCAGCTCAACATTCAGCGTTACTCGCGCCGACGCAACGCACAGCTCACCGGATTCCGATTTCCGAGAATAGGACAATATTTCAACACCTTCTACTCGCAGCAGATGCCATTTGAGCTGACAGGGGCACAGAAGCGCGTCATAAAGGAGATTCGCGCCGACATGGGCACCGGAAAGCAGATGAACCGACTGCTGCAAGGCGACGTGGGCAGCGGCAAAACCCTTGTCGCACTGCTGTGCATGCTCATCGCCCTCGACAACGGCACACAGGCATGCCTGATGGCCCCCACCGAGATACTCGCCACCCAGCACTATGAAACCATCTCATCGATGGTCGCCCCGATAGGGATAAACGTAAAGCTGCTCACCGGCTCCACACGCAAAAAGGAGCGTGACATCATACACAGCCAGCTTACCGACGGCTCGCTGCACATCCTCATTGGCACTCACGCCGTTATCGAGGACAATGTCCAGTTCAAGAATCTCGGATTTGTAGTCATCGACGAGCAACACCGATTTGGCGTGGCGCAACGCGCCCGCCTGTGGCAAAAAAACATGGTGGTGCCCCACGTGCTTGTCATGACGGCCACCCCCATACCGCGCACACTTGCAATGACCATCTACGGCGACCTCAGCGTGTCGGTGATCGACGAGCTGCCGCCGGGCCGAAAACCCGTCACGACACTGCTGCGATATGACAACAACCGCATGGCCGTATATCAGGCTCTCGGCAAGCAGCTGAAGCAAGGACGACAGGCCTACATCGTGTATCCCCTCATTCAGGAAAACGAGAAGCTCGACCTGAAATGCCTCGAAGAGGGATATGAGATGATACGCGAAACATTCCGCGACTACAAGGTGTGCTACGTACACGGAAAAATGAAGCCTGCCGAGAAGGAGCACCAGATGATGCTATTCGCCACCAATCAGGCACAGATTCTTGTAGCGACGACCGTAATCGAAGTGGGCGTAAACGTTCCCAATGCATCGACCATGATCATCGAGAATGCCGAGCGATTCGGATTGTCGCAACTTCACCAGCTGCGCGGACGAGTGGGACGAGGCGCCGAACAAAGCTACTGCATCCTGATGACTCATCAAAAGATACAAAAAGAAACCCGGCAGCGCCTCGAGATAATGACATCGACTACCGACGGATTTGTAATCGCCGAAGCCGACCTCAAGATGCGAGGCCCGGGCGACATGGAGGGCACCATGCAGAGCGGAATTGCATTTGACCTGCACATAGCCAACCTCGCGACCGACGGACAGATAGTGCAGCTTGCAAGGGATGCCGCCGACGACACCCTCGACAAAGACCCCGAGCTTGCCTTGCCCGAAAATTCGATACTCCGCTCCGAGCTGTTACAACAAGCGTCAAAGGCCGTTGATTGGTCAAGAATAAGCTGATTTTTCATGCACGGAAGATATTAATTAAACGGCATTGTCAATTACATATTTTAACATAATTTTAAATCTATACAACACTGCAAATGTCGGTTTGTTCAAAATATGTTTTTAAACATATTCTTTATTACATACTGATATACAATACATTACACCAAATTTTACACTTCTAAAATCAAAATTTGCACTTTTTATCTTGACAACACGCTTTCCCTTTGAATGATTTTTGTATATTTGGACTACAGAACTACGAAAAGTTAACAAACATAAAAATCTAAAATGGAGCAAACATTAGTAATCATCAAGCCTTCAGCCATTCATCGTGGACTTATCGGCGACATTATAACTCGTTTTCAAAGAAAGGGATTGATCATCACCGGCATGAAAATGATGCAGCTTGATGAAACTATTCTCCGTGAACACTACGCCCATCTTGTTGACCGTCCATTCTTCCCCTCTCTATTGGAATCGATGATGGCTACTCCCGTCATCGTTATGTGTATTGAAGGGAAAGACGCCGTTGAAGTGGTGCGCCTTATGACAGGTGCCACCAATGGCCGCAAGGCCCTTCCGGGAACAATACGTGGCGACTTCTCCATGAGCGGCCAGGAAAATATCATTCATGCTTCTGACAGCGTTGAAAACGGACAAATCGAACTTGCCCGCTTCTTCAAGCCTGAAGAGATATTCAACTACCGTCCTTCCAACATCAGGTTCTTCTATGCACCTGACGAAATGAATTAAAAAAAATCCCATCAAGAACATCAATTTTTGTAATGCAATTTTCCCTAACAAAAATAACAGCAGCAACTACATTAGCCTTAGCATCTTTATTTACCGCAAATGCCCAGACCGAGGACTACAAGCTCCCTGACTTCCACAAATCGGAACACAAAGACCTCATAGCCTCACAAGAGAACATCGCTGAACAGATAAAGCTTAAAGAAACTCTCGACTACATGGATGTATTGTTCCGTGAAGAAGAGGAACCCGAAGAGGATATCTATGTCGAGGGATGGGACAGCCAGGCAGTAAACTGCTACACCAACGCCGTAATTCCCGATACCAAGGTCATCGATGTACGCAACTTCTGCATGCCCACCATGGGTTATGTAACCTCGCCCTACGGTTATCGCAGGCGTTTCCGCCGAATGCACAAAGGCATCGACTTGAAAGTACAGATAGGCGACACGATTCGCGCAGCATTTGACGGCAAGGTTCGACTTACCCGCAACCAAGGCCGCAGAAAAGGCTACGGACTCTATGTCATCGTTCGTCACCCCAACGGCCTCGAAACAGTTTACGGCCACCTCTCGAAATTCCTCGTTAAACCCGACCAATACGTAAAGGCAGGCGACCCCATCGCCCTTGGCGGCAACACAGGAAAGTCGACCGGTCCCCACTTGCACTTTGAAACCCGCTACATGGGAATCGCCATAAACCCGGCTGCGATTTTCGACTTCGAAAATCACACCACCCACACCGACGAGTTCACATTCAACAAAAACAACTACCAGGAGGCCCGCGACTACTCGCCCCGAAGCGCAAAGGCTAAAGCAAGCTCGTCGAAATCGGGCAAAGTCACGGCATCGGCCACCTACCGTGTACGCAAAGGTGACACACTGTCAAAAATCGCCTCGCGCAACGGCACAACCGTCGACAGGCTTTGCAAGCTCAACGGCATAACACGAAACACCAAACTCTCCATAGGGAAAACTCTAAAAGTGAAGTAAATCCATTACACGCAATAGTCACAGACTATGCAGCAACGGCCGCTCCCACGAGTGGCCGTTGCTGCATTATGACCGACACAATGAACGAAATCGGCTGCAAATTGTATAAATAACGTTTTGAAATGTGAATCGAAGTAATTACCTTTGTATTGTGAATGTACTAATCCGACATATTGAGTACTTGATACTGAGGCACGACTGCGTGACAGTGCCCGGTTGGGGAGCTTTTATAGCCAATTATCAGCCGGCACGCGTCGACAGCGAGTTTGGCTGCATATTCCCGCCATGTCGCACCGTAGGCTTCAACGCGTCGCTTACACATAGCGACGGACTGCTCACATCGTCGATAGCCCGTGGCAACGGCATCACCTACGACAACGCGTCGGCCCTCATTGCCGAGGAGGTCAACGCAATGCGTCACGCTCTTGAATCGGGCGAGTCGATAACATTCGGTCGACTCGGTTCATTCAGCCTCAACGACGAAGGTTCGATAGTGTTTGAGCCGGCTACAGCCACCAACACCGCCCCCGACTACACCGGACTCATTGCCGTAAAGGCGGTCGACTTGGCCGAAACGCTGAAGAAGCGCAACGAATCGGCATCGGTCTACTATGTCCCCGTGAGCCGCAACATACTCAAAATCGTAGCATCGATAGCACTCCTCATCGGACTCGGATTCATGCTTTCGACCCCGATAATACAGGACGAGGCCAACTATGCAGGAATTGCGACTACGATGAATGTCACCAAGCCCGCCCCGGTCTACACAGTGCCGTCGCCCGACATCGAGCTGTCGATAGCCCTGCCCGACCCCGCAACATCACGCGGCACATTCACCCCCGCCGTCACCACGGCACAGCAGCCCGCAGCACCTACGGCCACAACCAAGCCCATGCGCTACTTCCTTGTAGTCGCATCGCTGCCTACACGCAAGGCCGCCGACGAATACATCGCCCACAGCGCCGACCGCGATTCACTGTCAGTTCTGGAATCGGGAGGCCGCTACCGTGTCTACATCGCGGCAGGCGCCACCTACTCCGACGCTTTCAACAAGCTTGGCGCCAACGGATACGGCGACCGATACCCCGATGCCTGGGTGTGCAAGCGATAGAATCCAAAACAAAAACCTATACATCCCCGATCCGCTATGAAGGATTTTCATGACTTAATCGTTAATCGACGCAGTATACGCCGATACACCCCCGAAGAGATTTCACCCGAAGATGTAAAAACCATACTTGAGGCCGCGCTCATGGCGCCCACCTCCAAGAGCAGCCGCGCATGGCACTTTGTCGTAGTCGAGGACTCGAAGCAGCTTGAACTGCTAAGCAAGTGCAAGGTAAGCGGAGCCGGCCCCGTAGCCGGATGCGCACTCGCAATCGTGGTGGCCGTCGACGCAAAAATCACCGAGCCGTGGATTGAGGATGCCTCAATAGCTGCAACCTACATCCAGCTGCAGGCCGAGGACCTTGGCCTGGGTTCCTGCTGGATTCAGGTGAAAGGACGCTTTACCGAAACCGATCTTGAATCGGAGGTATATGTGCAGAATCTGCTCGAAATGCCCGACTCCATCATCCCCGTGTGCATAATAACATTAGGCCATAAAGCCGAAGAACGCAAGCCCCAGGCAGTCGACAAGCTGCAGTGGGAAAAGGTTCACATTGGCACATGGACCGAACGTTAAGCCACTCCCCCCGCATAGCCGTCATAGGTTCGGGCAATGTGGCGACACACCTTGCCAAGGCTGTCACGAGAGCCGGCTATAAGCTGTCGATCTACAATCACCGCTGCGAAAGCGCGTCACGGCTCGCTTCAGCCGTGGGAGCAACTGCGGTTGTCGACCTTGACGCTCTTGACGCCGACATATACATCATCGCCATCAAGGACGATGCCATCGCGTCGCTGGCCGCATCGGTCGCCGGCCGCAAGGGATTGTGGCTCCACACATCGGGCTCGGTCGACATGAAAGTCTTTGACGGCGTTGTCGACAGCTACGGAGTGCTCTACCCCATGCAGACATTCTCCAAGGATGCCGATGTCGACATGACCGAAGTGCCGTTTTTCATCGAGGGATGCAACGGCGATGTCACCCGCGCCATACGCGAGCTCGCCTCGTCGCTATCGCACAAGGTGCTCGAGGTGTCGAGTGCCAACCGCGTAAAGCTGCACATCGCGGCAGTGTTTGCCTGCAACTTCACCAACTACATGTGGGCGCAGTCGGCCGACATACTCGAATCAATCGGTGCCGACTTCAGCGTCATGCACCCGCTCATAAAAGCCACCCTCGACAAGACATTGACAATGTCGCCCCACGACGGACAGACAGGCCCGGCACGCCGAGGTGATGTCGACATAATTAAAAAGCATCTGAGCATGCTGTCGGGAGTGAAGCACAAGCTCTACGAAACACTGTCGACCGACATCATGAACGAATATCACCACAACCTCACCGACCACCAATCATGAGCAAGATAAACTACGACCTGGAACGCATAAAGGGCATCGTTTTCGATGTCGACGGAGTTCTGTCGCCCTCGACAATACCCATGGACAGCGAAGGAATGCCCTCGCGCATGGTCAACATCAAGGACGGATATGCCCTGCAGCTTGCCGTAAAGCTCGGCTACAAGATAGCCATAATAACCGGAGGCTACTCCCCGGCGATAAAGGCACGCTTCAACGGACTCGGCATAACCGACATATACATGAAGGCAGGCAAGAAGATAGATGTGCTGAAGCAATGGATGGATGCCAACGGCCTGCTCGTCGAAGAGGTGGCCTACGTGGGCGATGACATTCCCGACTACGAGGTGATGCAGCACGCCGGCCTCGCAGTGGCTCCGCTTGACGCGACTGTCGACATCAAATCGATAGCCGACTACATCTCGCCGGTTAACGGAGGCTACGGAGTGGCCCGCGACCTGCTTGAGGAGATTATGAGGGCTCAAGGCAAATGGATGACATCGGCCAAGGCTTTCGGATGGTAATGACTCTAAACTACCGCTCATGCAATCACCGCTACACAACCTGTCACGCTACGACATAAGGCTTGCGAGCAAGTCACCGCGACGACGCGAGCTGTTGGGAATGCTCGGCCTACAGTTTTCAATTGCCGAAACAATAGATGTGGATGAAAGCTACCCCCACGACCTGCCCACCAACGAGGTGGCGCCTTACATCGCCAAGAAGAAAGGCGACGCCTACAGGAAGACACTTCGTGAAGGAATGTTGGTAATAACAGCCGATACGGTCGTGATAACCGACGGCGAGATTCTTGGCAAGCCGCACTCGGCCGATGAAGCAGTGGAGATGCTTCGCAAGCTGTCGGGCCACAGTCACACCGTAATGACAGGAGTCACGCTCGCCACGACTGAACGCACCCGCACTTTCGCCGTGGAAACCACGGTGGAGTTTGCCCGCCTTTCCTACGAGGAGATACGCTACTATGTCGACCGCTATTCGCCGCTTGACAAAGCCGGAGCCTACGGAATCCAGGAATGGATAGGAGCCATAGGCGTAAAATCAATATCGGGAAGCTACTACAACGTAATGGGTCTGCCGCTTCACCGGCTATACAATGAGCTGAGAGAGTTCTGACTCTCTATATGCTTCAACCCTGAACGAAAAGATTGTATTGTCGCCTATCGGATTCAGCGACAATGCGCCCTCGACAAGCCTGCTATCGCTGACCACCGCGTTTCCGACAGGATTGCATGCTCCCACGGGGCCTACCGTATAACGCGCCACACTGCCGGGCGCAAGAAACCGCCGACCCCACAACCACGCCACCACGCCCATAGTCATTCGCAGATTCACCTCGACACAGGGTGCAATCATGCCCGAGCGCGTCACCATCATGTCGACACCCAAGTATCCCTCATAGTCATCACCGATAATCGCCGTCAGCACCCGGCCAAGCGCCGAGGATAGAGCGTGCAGATGCGCCCTGTCGGCACCCGAATCAACAAGCGCCTGCTCAATCTCATCATCGTCGGCAATCACATTTCCCGAATAGGCCGCGCCTTCATGATTGAAGAACAGCGAATAACCTATCCACTTCACGGCACCGTCGGCGGCATGGAAAAGCATTGCAAAGTCACGAGTCTTGTCGAGAGCCTGCTCGCACATCACACTGCCCTGTCGGCGCAACATGGCACCCACCCGCTGCTCGACGCTGCGGCTCCAGGCATCGACATGGATTACCCCTCGGCCGCTGCTCGACCAGGGCGACTTCACGAAAATCGAGCCGTAACGCGACAAGCACTCCTTTACCGCGTCAACATCGACGGATTCTACCGGGACGGGAGGGAGCTCAAAATCGACCTCACGCCCCAGTCGAGTCATGACATCGGCCGAAATGCGCCTGTGGCTCAGTTCCCTTATACGCTCAATACAGTCGACGCCGGGCACCTCGGCTCCATATCCCGAAAGTACCTTACGCGAATGATGCGACCATCCCCACGGAGCGCCCTTATATCCTGACATATCGTCACGACCCGTCACAGCCTTGACACCAAACATACGCTCCATTTCGTCAAGCCATGCAGAAGGTACATCCGAAGCCACTATGCAATCGTCGCGGTCGCAGTACCACAACGGCAACACCGCACCGTCGCGACACAGCGCCTGCACCATCGGCGACAGCGAGAACGTATTCTTCCCATATCCGAGGGCTATGTCATTTTCAGGATTGAACAAATACACCTTCTTCATCGCCGGCAAAGTTATGGATAATTATCCAATCATCGCCCCATTCTCCCCGTCGAAAAGATGCCAAATGTACATTTCGACATGATTTTAACCCCGGCCGCAAAATAAAACCGTCAAAATATTTGGTAATCTCACAATAAAACCATAACTTTGCACCCGTAAATAACAACATCCATTTGGAGAGATGGCAGAGTGGTCGATTGCGGCGGTCTTGAAAACCGTTGAGGGTCACACCTCCGGGGGTTCGAATCCCTCTCTCTCCGCAATAAACCTTGAAAATCAAGGATTTGCAAAATTGGTACACGAATTTGTACACGAAAGCCCCATTTTTGGGGCTTTTTTCATGTCCTTTTTAGAGTGATAACTCCGATAACAAAGAAGCCCGGCACAAACCGGGCTTCAACATTGTTCCACAACGTGAATTGTGGCTTTCGCAACAATGTGGATGCAAAGATACTGCATTTTTTAGAAAATCCGCCTTAATCCGGCAAGAATCTTTTTAATCCAATTCAATATCGGCACACGTTTCAAGTATAACAACACCGCTACAAATAGCAATGAAACATAAAAGGCATATCGCCATCGGTTTGGGTCGGGCGCGGGTGATTCCTTAATTTGGATGTTGGAATTTTCACGAATTGCATTTGCTTCGCTTTTGCATTGCTCTTGCTTTTCGTTTTCGCTGCTTTCGCCTTTTTCTTCAACATTCGATTCTATCACCGTTTGTCTTATAGACTTGACCCCGGAAAACTCCCCGACATTATCCACCTTGGCTTTTGTCGTTGGCGGGGAAACCGGGGAAACATCAGGCTTTCGCCTTGGCGTGTCAAGCGGAACGGGGTGTTCAAACTCAATTTCCGTGATTGTGATTTTCCCATGTTCCGACCGGGTTGTGTCTATAAACTTGGACAACTCCTTTTTTTCAACCTCTTGCACCGCCATACTATCAGCGTATGAAGTTTGCTTTGTTTCTTGAACCTTGCGTGTTGTTCCGCAAGATACAAGCAAGGCAAAAACGGCGACAATTGCGATAACTCTTTTCATGCTATATGTTTTTAATGTCCGCAAGACGGCGCAACCAACCATTCAAGAACCGCTTGTTGGTGTGCTTCATCAATTCTTTTTCGGTTGCCTTGCGCCCAATTCTCTTTTCATAGGCGGCAATACTTGACGTGGTTATGTCTTTAAGGAACTTGACACGTGCGTTGTATATCACATTAAACAATTGGTCAGGGTCGGCAAAGTTCACCGCCGCCAAAGTCTTATTTCCAACAATACCGTCCGGGGTTACACCCAAAAGCCGTTGGGGAATGACAATGCCGTGTTTTCCTGAACCCCAAACCCAATCAACAAGAATGTTTGCGATTTTCTGTGATTGGATATTGTCAGCTTTCCACCTGTCCCAAAACGCGGGTTTCAACACTCGATTGCGGACATCATCATTGGTTATCAATTTAAGGTCAGCAACATCAACATCACCGTCCCCGTCCTTGTCATATCCGCATCGCTTCCACGTTGCGATTGTTACACCTTTGTTCGTTGCGCCGCCCGCATCTGCCGGGTCATTCGCAAATCCGCCCTCCCATTTCAGGATAAACGGCAATAATTTATCGACATCTGCCATCTTCTTTTAGTTTTTATATTCGGGCAAAAGATATTGGATATTCATTGCAACTTCGTGAAGCACGGAACGAACTTCATCTTCGTTCACTTCCACATCGTGCGTAAACTCGCAGAATACAGAACCAACCCAATCATGGTTGTTGTCGCTCAATCTCTTTATTGCGACCTTGCTTGTGCCACAAGCCGAAAGAAGCGATTTGGCGAATCGGTCTTTTACTTGTTCATCAATGTTATCAAAGAACATATAGAGGTTCTTTGCCATGTCCGAACAAAAAACCGCCACTTCCGACATCTTCAAATCCTGAATCTTGGGTTTCATGGATTCAACCCCCTTGCGCTTGGATTCAAAGTAAATGCTTATCATTGATTCATTGCCAAGTGGGTGTGGCTGCACGATATAGACCCTATCAGCGTGTAACTCGTGCAAGGCTTCCCAAAGTTCACCATGCACGATTGCGGAATTGTCCGCCCGCCGCCTTTGTTTCACTTCGTTGTTTGTGCGTATCTGTTCAATCTTTAAGTCCGTCATTTTGTCCTTTGTCTTTTGATTGTACGCAAACCACGCAACAAGGATTGTCCCTATTGCGCTAATGATAGCCGGGATATATTCCATCATTTCCATGTTTAAGTGAATTGAAAACACTTTCCGACTTTGACAATCGTTGTGTCTATTGGATAAACACTCAACAAGGGTTCGCCCCGTTCCTGCCGTGCTTTGTTCAATGCGGGCATTTGGTTTTCCGCTTTCTGAATTGCGGAAATCAGAATGTCCGACCCGGTAAAGCAAGAACGCCTTTCACCGATTGCAACACCGCTTGCATCCTTTTGGTAATAATCGCCGGATTGGTCGGGTGTCGTGTTGAAAGTTGCAAGAACCACTTGCATTTGCATTCGTAAGCCGGATGAATTTTTACCCGGATATTTTGTTGGCTGAATGATTGTCTTTTCAATCAAGATACGGCGATTGAACAATTCTTCCATGTCAATGCCCTTGCCAATTATTACATCGGCTTCCACTCCAAGTTCACAAAATCTTGCCATTGCCTTTTTCTGTGTTTTTAGTTTGATAAATCAGTTTTCAACATCACATCCAAATCTTCGGTAAACTGCAAGTATTCCTTGTAATCGGCAACTGCCTTGTCATTGGGTGCAATACCCAACACGTGCTTGTTGTAGCTGTTCACAAGGTCAAATTCTGCCGTTTCATCAATGACTGAACGGATAATTGCCTTTTTTAAGTTGGATTTTGTCGGCTTGCTCCAAATGCGGATTTCGCAACACTTCCATCCAATTTGAACTTCCGATTCTTCACCGTCAGGAATACCCATTTCGGGTTCAATGTTGAATCGGTAAATACTTGACCCGTCATTGTCATGTTCCAACACGGCGGGTTTACCATGCACCATGTCATAATGTGCATTTGCTTCGATTAAATTTAATTTCATAAGGGAATGAATTTTGAAGTTTGTTCATTAAATGGATTGAATCACAATACTTGCACCAACCCCACCAAGAACATATTTGTTGCTTGTATTGCTCTTTTGTCGGTGCAACCTTGCGTTTGTTCAACTTCGCCACCCGGCGGCAAAGTTTTTGCTTGATTGACTTTCGCAAAAGCGTGTGGGAATGATAAAAGACATAGCCCAAGAAATCAATCCCGCGAGAATCAACGGGAAAGACTTGGTAATTGCGTTTGACTTTCAAATTCAGATTGTCGCGCAAGTATGCACGTATTTCATGCAACAAGGAATGCAACACATCTTTATTCGGTGCAAGAATCACAATATCATCGGCATATCGCCAATAATACTTCACACCCTTGGTTTCTTTCAACCAATGGTCAAAATATGCCATGAATAGGTTTGCAAAGTATTGGGAAAGATAGTTGCCGATTGGCACACCGCTTGGAACAGAATCAATGATTTCATCAAGCAATGCCAAAAGGCGACTATCTTTTATTTTTCGCCGCACAACCTGTTTCAAAATCTCATGGTTGATTGACGGATAAAACTTTCGGACATCAATTTTCAGACAATACCGTGTCCCGTCCGGGTCTTGTTTCAATGCGTGTTTCACATCCTTGGCACAAGCATGGATTCCCCGGTTCTTGATGCAAGAATATGTGTTCTTGTTGAACACGGACACCCAAATGGGTTCAAGGATGTTCATTATTGCATGATGCAAAATGCGGTCGGGGTAATACGGCAATCGGAAAATTTCACGTTCCTTTGGCTCGTAAATCTTGAAAATGTGATATTTTGAAGTCTTGAAAGTGCCATTTTTCAAACTCTCATGCAAGGCAAGCAAATTGGCATCCCGGTTCTTGTCGTGAACCTTAACACCATACGAATGCAACTTCCCCTTTCGTGCCTTTTCATCTGCAAGGCGCAAATTTTCAAGGGAAATCACCTTATCGAATATGTTGCCAACTCTTTTCATTGCATCAAGTTTGCTTGTATATTAGGATTCTTCGGGTTGCCCCTACCAAAACCGTTTTACTTATTCTATTTTTTGCCGTTGGATTTCTCCAACTCATTCAACCCCGGTTGGGTCGTTTTTGTGGCAAGGTTTCCGATATGCAACTATATTTTTACAAGCATAGCTGAGAACCGATATTCGCATTCGCATTCGTAGCCGTATTATTCGTATTCGCATACACGAACCCTGCATTCGCACCATTATTCGCATTACCGCTGAACAAAACGCCACGACATCGGACAACCTTTTATTTTATTTCTTTCAAGACATCAAGCCACCATTTTACGCTGCTTCGATTTGTTCGATTTGAGGATAAAAGCAAAGCCGAGAACCGATAAACGCATACGCACTCGTAGCCGTAAAATTCGTACGCGCATACACGAACCCCGCAGACGCACCAGAATCCGCAGAACCGCCGAACAAAACGCCACGTTCCGAAACTCCACTTGCCGGGATGTTGGTATAGAAGTAATCACAAAAATATGTTGTGCTTCCTGCACCTACTTCAAGGGGCATAATCTCGCCATCCTCACCAAGAATCAATTTCTTCACATAGCCCTCTTTTCGGGGTAAATTGCCGCGCAAGGTGTAGTTTGCCGTGCCGGAACTTGTAAATGCCGCCGGGTCATCACAAACATAAAATTCAGACAAACCGCCATCGGCTTCCGACTGAATCAGACATTTGCAACCGTCCGTCCACTTCCAAATATGCCCAAAGGGATTTTCAACACCTCGATAAGACGGGACATTGACTTTCACCACAACACCGGGGTCGTAATCATCCGGCATGGTGTATTCAACAACGCCCGTATGGTTTCCAAGGCTGTTTGTCGTACCGCAAGGAATTACTGGGTAATAGCCGCAGAAATTAGACCATTTCGTGCTGTTCAAGGTGGTTACACCCGCACTTAAACCGCCCTGTCTGAATCCATCTTCTGTTAGTTCGGCATTGAACCCATCTTGTGAATCAAAGTTGCAGTATTCAACCGCAAAAAGCCACCACAATTTCTTGTGGGTTTGATACAAGTTGCAATTCCATTCGGTTGAACCGCGCTTGCGGGCATACGCACGGAAATTGTTTAAGTTGATGTTTGTTGCGGGCTTTCCAAGCTGTGTTTTGCTCAACACATCCCAATCAGATTGATTGCCGCCACCGCGATAATCCGCCGTATTGTTCACAACCGCGCAAAGGGTGTTTGTCGGTCTGTGAACAGTCGCTTCAACCGCCGAAACATAGTCTTTTCGCCACTTCTTGAAGCCGGGCAAAGGCTCTGTGGATTGCAAGTGTCGGCATTTGTTGCCGTCCATTTCAAAACGTACATACACATCCGGCAATTCAACCATGTATTGACCATGTGCGCCCGTCAGGTCTGCCGCCGCTCCATTATCACGCTTGGTTGAATCGTTTGCGTGTAAGTAGTAATTCACCGAACCATCATCTTTGAGGATGCAACGGCGCATCATGTTTTGAAGCGGCAAAGATTGGTGAAGTTCCATTTTGCCGATTCTCGTTGGCTTCTTGTTGGACACGGTAATGTCCCATTCAATGCCATAATAATAATCATAAGGGAAAGACGGTTTTGTTCCGCCAATGCCAATTAGAAGTCCCATATTAGTAGCCCCATTTTAAGTTAGTACCCGACAATGAAGTTTGCTTCACCGCCTTAATTATTTCAGGATTCCAACCGCAATCGAATTGCGTTTCAATGAAATCGCCATCACTCATTCCGGCAAGCTGCACCGATAGTTTCACGGGCTGCACACCGTCATTCTTGATATTGAACACTTGACCGTCCGGCAAGGTGAAATCACCATTGTTCAAACCGTCAATAATGCCCATTTTGCCGATTTGGGGCGAAACAAATTCGCCCGACCTTGTTTTGTCCATTTTCAGAAAATTTAATCCGTTTACAAAATTACCTAATTGTATTACTATAAAACACAAAGTTGCATAAGTAAAGCATAACTTGACCTATTCGGCATCATTTTCGGGCAAATCTTGAACAATCCATGATTGTACCAACTTGCCATCAATGATGTTGTATGATTCAACAACGGTTTTTCCCGGTTCTTCCGTTGGTGGTTCACACGGCACGAAATCAAGAAACCCGGATTCCCTTAATTCCGTTAGGTATTCGCCTTGCTTTGTATCTACTTGCCGCAAATCAAGCGGCATTCCTACACCGAAAAATTTTGCTAAAAGTATTTTTGCCATATTGTTTTTAATAATGATAAAATATCCTATTCCATCCACCATTGTAATATCTTAATCGCAAGACATCACCTTTTGCCATGTCGATACCATTCTTGGAACTTTCGTTAGATGTTATCACATTGCCATTGTTGTCATATACATACGCACCACTTTTTGAATATATCCTTATTTTGTTTGGCATCGTGCGGTCACAAACAATTTCAAGGTCAAATTGTACGGGTACATTGCCCGTTATTGAATCAATTTGGGATTTGGTCGGCAAATTTATGCCAAGGAATGTGCTTGTTCCCGTGCTTGTGAAAAGGTACTTGTGTGTAATACCGATATGGGTTTGAATAATATCTGTGTATGCCTGTCCGATATATCCTTTTTCAAACATGGCAATCTTGCCAAGATTGTATTGATTCCCAAACACTGCAAGGGCTTTGGGGCGATACCAATGTTCAAGGGATTCATCACTTGTACTTGCATATTTGTGGTGCAATTCAAGCGTTGTTCCCATTGTCCCGGTTAATTCCATCAATCCATTAAAAGGATAGCCCAAAGAACTTAAACACCCCAACAAGACACGTTGTTGTCCGTTATTGAAGCGTATAAAATCACGCAACAAGGCAAGTCCCGTGGTTGTGTCCTGTTCGGATGAAGAACCATAACCGATTTGTCCTTGTTGGATTTTGAAGCCACCTATATAGCCGGATATGGCATTTATTATACCCTCAACGGTTGCTTTGGTCATAACAACCGAACCGTCTTGCATCACCCTATAAGGCGCGGTTGCGCGATTCTCAAAGGATGCACCAGCCCAAAAGCGGATGGATGTTGCCGCCGTTCCTTGCCCGGTTATACCCGCAAGGATGCTTTTGTTGTCGCCCGCCACTTGGATTGTGCCGGATGTTACAATACCACCGTCAATGATTGTCTTGGTATTGTCGTAATTCACGGCAACGACCCAATCATTTGCAACATAAGACCCTGTTGTTCTTTTGGTGATACAACGGCGCAAATCCTTTCCATCAACCCACAAATCGCCAATGTCATAAGGCGGTTTAGGGGTCGTAACAAACACACGTCTTTTGCCATCGGCGGTGTCCTGTGCCGTGCTTGCGGCATTGTAGGCATCAATCGCCTTTTGGTCTTGAATCTGTTGCCATGTGTAAGAACCTGAATATCTCCACAACGTGTTCTTGTCCGTTCTAAACCACATATCGCCAACGTGCTTTTTCTTCAATGCCGTTGTTGTCCAAGATGCTGCCGGGTCAGTTGTCTGAAACCATGTTTCAATCTTGCCGTCAATTTGGTTTGTCAGGTCGCCAATTGCGCTTGTATATGTGTTATTGATAAAATTGTTCAATGCCGTGTTATCGGTGTACTTTGAAGCCTTTTCCCAATCGCCGGAAGAATAAGCCCCGGACAAACGGGCGGTCTTGCAGCGCATAATATCACCGTTTGCACCTTGAACCCACAAATCGCCCACTTCATAGGGGGTGTAAGGGGTTGAAGTGAAAATTCGCCGCTTTGTTCCGGCAAGTTTCAAGGCATCATTTGCGATTGCCAAGGCTTGTGCAACCTCTGAATCCTGCAATTCCTGCCATGAATACACATTTCCATTTTTCACAAAACGGAACACTTTGCCCGTGTCGGTATTATAGAACAAGTCACCCAAGTGGGCTTCCTTGTCGGTGGTCGTTTTCCATTCATTTGCCGGGGCATTATTCATGGTCGGGTTGTAGGTATCAAACCATTGTTCAATCTGTCCGTCAAGCTGTGATTGGATTTCGGACAATATGCCGGGCAACGTGTTATTGATGAAATCCTTGCTTTCAAGGGCTTCTTGCCCCAATTCTTCAAGGGTCTTTTCTTGACCATTTGAGGTGAACACAATGCGCCCGCCGATTTCGGAATTGTCCAAATCGAAGTATGTTGTGCCGTCTGCCGATTCAATGCGCCCGGTCTTGATAAAGCGACCGTTTACCATCGTGAAACCATAGGTCAAGGCAAGGGAACGGGCTTTCAGTTCAAAATCAACCGAATTAAGCACACCAATCCAAAAATAATAATAATTGGCATCGCCATCCACCTTGTGTTGCTCTTTTGTGAACACGATTGTTCCGGCTTGACTGCCTTTTGCGCACTTTGCATAAATGTAGTACGCATCCGAATCCTTGTCAAGTGTCAATTGTCCATCAGCAAGAACCCAAGACACCGCCGTTTCTTCGTTGATGGTGTAATGGGTCAAGACACCGCCTTGCCACTTTATGACATTTTTATTGCCATTGTAGTTTGGTTGAAAGACTGTGTTTGTCAAACCGAATTGCATTGATTTAGCACCAACCGACAATGCAAGGGTATCAATTGAATTTGGCTTGATTTTGTCGGTGTAATAGTCGCCCTCCGGGTCAAATACCATGTCCAACACTTCACGACTTGACCGCCAATTTGCCCGCGCCCTTGTTGGGTCTTTAAGGTTGTTGATAGTTATTATTTTGTCAATGTCTATCAGGTCGGAAATAACGCGGTTTATGATTGGTGTGTTGGTTGTTATGTCTGAAATGGTTAATTGGTAATCATAAGGGGATAGGATGTTGCGTGTGAATGATTTAATGCGCACTGACTTGTCCACATCAATATCATCATCCACAACGTGCAAATAATCACCGGGGACAAATACGTTCACAACCTTATCATCCGTTGCATCAACAAGGGATTTCAACCACTCCTTTGTAACGGTCAAGCCATATTGAACCTTTGGTTGGCTGTTTTGGTCATAGTATTTGTTCGCTTCTTCCGCCAACTTGTTTTCGGCGGCTTGCTCTATTTCTTCCGAATAGGCAATATCGGTAATCTTGTATTCATCACCGACACCGAATTGAAATGCCAAAGAAGTTTCAGACGGGAACACATCGCCCCGGTCGTCAGTTAGTTTGTTCAACGTGAAAGTCCGCGTTGCATGGTCATAATTCTTCACCGTGAAATCATATCCGGCAAGATTGCCCGTGTTGAAGTGAATTTTCGCATCCACCCCGGCAATAAGATATTTGGTTGTTTCCCCATCGGGTTCTTTTGCATTCAAATCAAAGGGAAAAGAATTATCCTTGAATTGAAGCACGTTCCCGGCAACAATGGCACTAACAACACCCGTGTATGTTGGTTTGATGTTGTCAAAGTTCTTCCGGGCTTCAAATACTCCATATTTCATCACGGCTTCGGGCTTTTCAATATATGATTGCGCCTTATTCTTTCCGGGCAAACATAAGCGGTCGGCACGATATTTCATTGTAATGTTTTCCGTGCTGCCATACACCTTTAACCGGGTGACAATGTTAGAGTTTGAAACATTGTCACGATTCAAGGCATACAAGCCATTCCCCTTGCCATACATAAAAGTGTAAGGCAAGGTTTGTCCAACACGTTCTTTCAAATTGACCGTGTGAATGCCATCGGCTGTTTCAATCTCAAATTCAACCCCAAAATTGCTTTCGCCACAAAGGTTTTGAAGAACCGACAAGCAATTATCGGATTCCCCAAATGTCAATGTCTTGTCGCCGATTGTTTCCGGGCAAGTCCCCAACTTCCATTTGCCGGGGAACACACGGTTGGCATTAGCAATCAACACGACCATAAACCGCCGCAAATCACCCGTCAGGGAATCTCCTTGGACATCCTGCAATTGATTGTTGGTTGTGTCAATGGTCAAGTCGTATGTAACGCGCAAAAGGTCATATTGGATTCCCTCAAATTCCAAATCATAGGAAAATTCGTGCATCCCGGTTCGCTTAACCTTTGGCAATCGGTTCAACTTGTAGTCACGACCGAACACGGTAATCGAATCACCGATATTGTATTTTTGAGGGAAAGGGGATTCAACGGTGATATTCAAAGTATCTTCCGCATTCAACGCCCAAGTTTGTTTGCCGGATGTTACGCGGGTTGCCGTGTGCCTGTTTTGAATAGGCACAAGACTTCCATCCGCTTTTTGGATTATTAAATTCGTTCCCATACAACAATTGCATTTGTATTAAAGTCAGTGATTTCCTCAATGCACCCGGTTATCACCGGGAAAAAGTCACCGTTTTGCGCGAAATCATGTGTAATGGTTCTGTTTTCGCCTGAAATGTCATAATCAACTTGCCCGTCACCCCAATAGATGTTCACAAGTTTGTGGCTTGTCAAGGTGATTGTGCAAGTCTTTGTTGAATCAGAAATGCGAATGTGCTTCAATACACGTTTCACGGGTTCGGGTTCAATCAATTTCAATTTGAAAGTACCCACCATCAATTCATCCGACCATTCCTTTTGAATTTCGATTGCATCTTTGCAATAGACTTCATAAATCAAGGGTTTAATCGGGTGAACATCAATGACAAGGCGGTTTGTTCCTCTCTTGTCAAATTGGGCTTCAAACTCCGAAACACGCTTGATAAAATCCATCTTTGAATCAGCTTTGACAAAGCATGACAAGGTGATTTCGCGTGATTCATAGAATTTGTGGTACAAATCAACACTTTCACCGTGGTAATTGTCCCAAGAAAGGCTTGCGGGGGCTTTCATTTTCGGTCTTGTCAATATGCCGTCAGACCCGGACACATACACGCCAAATGTCTTGAAGTCCACACCATCCAACAAATATGCTTGTTGTTTTGCATTTGACAATTCATTGATTAAGTCGGCTTGCGTCAAAGCGACATTGTAAATCTTGACATCATCAAGCAAGCCAAAGCCATAATCACCGCCGTAATAGTCTTGATTCAATGAAATGCCTTTGAGTGTGCCGGAATTGTTGATGGTCTTAATCAATGATGAATTGACATAGAATTGGAACAAACCGCCACGCCTTGCAACGGCAAGCGAGAACCAAGAACCGGGCTTTGCTTCGATTGAGACTTCAACGTATTTGTTCAAGCCCGCAAAGTTCAAGTTCCAAATCATCTTTTGGGGTGAACCGCTTTCGGCTTCCCCACCTTGCGCCCATGCAAGAATGGTAAATTCAACATTCATGTTGGGCAATATGCTTTTCGACACTTCGCAAGTGTCATTCCCTGAAAAGGAAATCGCATTGCCATTCTTTCCGGCGACAAAATGCGCCCCGGACACAATGCCATCGGCGCGGTTTTGGCTGTAATCATACGCGATTGTTGCCCCATCGCTTTCATCGAAAGGCATTTGAAAGATTATATTGTTTGCATCCATATCAATAAGTTTTTTTGTTCTTTTCCCGAATCTTTATCACTGCTTCATTGTCGGCAAAATCTTTGACCGTGCCGCCGTATCTGTTCACACACACCTTTGCCCGGTCATGTGCATGAATCATCACCGTTGAATTATCGAAAACATCAACCATGACAAAGGCATTGTCTTTTGCCGTAATGACAATTTCCGAATTGTGCTTCACGAAAACTTCACAAGCATTGAAGTTGTCCGCCAAGACATTGCCGGAACAAGCCCCCAAACACACGCATTTGGGCATATTTTCGACTTTTACGGCATCATCAAGGAAAACCCCGTATTTCTCCATTGCCCCCTTGAAATAGCTTCGTATGAAGTCATTTTCGGGGTAATCATTGGAAAGGCAAAAATCAATGCCACGCAAATACATTTTAATCATCTTGTCTTTGTCTTTGAGTGACAATAATTCATCATGCCATTCTTTGCAAATGCCCTTTTTCCGGGCGCGTTCTGCAAGTTCTTTTGATAGATTCATTATATTTTCGTTTTATAGTGATACATATTAGGACAAACCTTGTGAACGTAAGGTGTTGCCGGAACTTTCCAACAATGAAATGATACGGTCTATCTTCACCAAATATCGGTTATATTGGGTGTTTGCCGCAATCGTGTTCAATTGCAACAAGGATTGGCGCAATACCACCGTGGCTTCAAGTTGGTTGATACGGATTGCATTCATTTGTCCGGCGACAATGCTTGCCGTTTCTTCCGTTACACCCTTAACCGCACCCGTCAATGAAGTGTCGGCATCTTCTTCGCCCATTATGTCTTTGAACAAGTCCGAATATATGCCCAAGGCTTGATTGAAGTTGTTGGCGGCTGCTTGAACCCTTTGTTTGAATGATTCAATTTCGGCATCCGTCAGACCATCAAACACGAAATCATCACCATTCCAATATCCCATGTTGGATTCCAATTGGTCAAGCGCACCTTGCAATTGTTGTTCAAGGAATCGTTTTTTCAATTGGTTCACGACTGCATTTTGCAAAACTTCGTTCACGGTTGTTTTAAATGCCTTTGAAGCATCTTCACCCTTTTTGAATGCTTCAACAAGGGAATCGCCCAACGACCCGGCAAAATCTTTCGCATCTGTCTGCAATATGTCTTTGGAAATGGCATCATACATATCTTCGATTTGCCGCCCAAGTTCCGCATATTGCTCTTTATAGTCACGTACTTTGTCATGGTCTGTCTTTTTCTTGCTTTCCTCGGCTTCCCACATTCCTTGCAAGTGCTGCCGTTGGGATTCCATGTTGTGAATGGCTTGCATTTGCCCCTCGTACACATCAGAACCCAAAGCCTTGTCAATCTGCCATTCAAGTTGCTTGTATGCGTTTTCAAGGTCTTTGATTGCTTGTTGGTGTTTCTTGATTTGCTTTTCCGCCTTGCGGTCGCGGGAATTGAACAAGTCAAAGGCGGATGAAAGCAAACCGATTGACCCTTGAATTACAGACAAGGGGTTGCCCGTTGCGATACCTTGTGAAATCTGACTTGCGCCATCAAGGATTCCACCAATATCACCCAAAATGGCTTGCGTATTATCATCCATCGCAATGCCCATCTTATCCATGCCGGACACAACCGCATCAAGTGAGCCTTTCACAAGGTCAATCGCCCCGGTCGCACTCTCAAACATATTGGACAAAGCCTTTTTCTTGCTTTCGCTGTCTGCCGCCTTTGAATAGTCCTTGATTGAGGAAATCAAAGCCTTGAACGGATTGCGTTCTTGGATTTCGCCTTTCATTTCCTCGATTTTCTTCTTCAAGGTTTCAAGGTCTTTCGGGTCAAACTCAATACCAAGGTATGCACCATCAAGCCCATTGATTTTTGCAATCAATTCTTCAAGTTTTTTGGTGGTGATTTCGTCAAGGTCGCCGAACATCAATTCCCAATCCGGGGACATCTTCATTTGGTCAAGGGCAAATTTTGACAAGGCTTGTTGTTGTGCCTTATCAAGTGCATCAATCATTGATTGATTGCCCATTTCTTCCGCAATTCTGCGCTTTTCAGCATAAGATTCAATGATTGCTTGCTTGCGCTGCTCAAATGTGCCATAATCTGCCAACATCGCATCATAATCGGCATTTCCTGACCCCTTTGTGTCGGCTTCATATTTCCTTGTGCGGTTCTTAATTGCCGCATCTATTTCGGCACGCTCTGAATCCAATTGGGCTTGCGCGCGTCTTTGGTTGAGCAAAGCAAGGTCGGCATTGTATTGTTCATCAATGCGCCGCCTCTTCTCCATGTAGGAAGCATATTCTTCAAGCAAAGATTCTGTTTCCTCTTTCAATTTGGTTTGGGCATCCTTTTCGGCATTATCCAAGGTTTCTTTCTTGGCATTGTCCAACTCCGTACCATCGCCGGACAATTCCTTGCGCTTCTTCTCAATGATATTCAGCATTTCAAGGATGGATTTCGCATTGGTCAGTTGTTCGGACAATTCATTGTTGAATGCTTCCAATACGGTATTTTTAGTTTCTTCCGCAATGGCATCATTGAGTTGGCGCAACTGCTTGTTTTGCGCCTTTGTCCGATTTGCAACATCAACACCCAAAATTATATCACGTTGGTTTTTCAGATAGTCAATGTATGTCGCGCCCTCTTTGAGTAATTTTGCAAATTCTTGGTTTGCGGCTTTTACCAACACATCATCACCCGAATTTATCCATTTCATAAACCGGGTATATTCTGACTTGTATTTCGCCAATCTTTCCAAGAAAGGGTCTTTATTGATGGAACTGCCACCACCGCCACCACCACCCGTTGTTCTCTTTGTCCCGGTGATTTTGTCGGCTTGCTTCTGCAAATCCTCAATTTCTTTCAAAGCCTTTTTGTAATCCTCATTGTTTGTTAGGGTGTTCAAGGCTTCCTGTTTTGTGCGGATTGCTTCTTGGATTGCCCCCAAAGTTCCCGCTTTGTATGTATTAGCCCCCTCAATTCCGGCATTTTTAAGGATGGTCATCCCGGCGGTTTCTGCCGCTGCCGCATTCTTGAATCCTTGTTCAATCTCCTTGCGTAAGGCTTCATTGGCAACTTTCAAATCGTCTTTTTCCTTATTGCGCACTTGCACATAATATCCCGTGCCAAAACTTGAAGTCTGCACCCACATACTTCTCGTGTCGGACATTCCCTTGTATTTTTGTTCTTGCTCCATCAAGGTCTTCACCTTTTCTTGTGCTTGCTGAACGTAAATCATTGCTTCCGCCTTTTTTATTTGGGCATTCACAAACTTTTGGACTTGCGCCGGGTCACTCAAAAGGTTCTCGGCATCCCGTACATCATTGATGGACACGCCCAATTCATCGAATGCCTTTTTATTGGCTTCGACAAACTTTCTTTTGGCTTCCAAATTGTCCCCAAGTTGGTTCCACTTCACGGACAATTCTTCAATCGCCGCAACGGGTTTATACACATTTTCGGCAACGGATTTATACCATTCTTCTTGTGCTTTCTTGGCTTCATTTGCCTTGCCGACAAAGTGGGACACAAGGGCAATCAATGCCGAAATGCCCGCAAGAATCCAACCGAATACCGGGATGGACTTAATCGCCGCCCCGACCATTCGGAATGCTCCAGCAAGACTGATATTCGCGGCTGTTCCGGCGGTTGCTGCTGCCGCTTGTGCGCCTGTTGCAACGGTGTTTGCACCTTGGGCGGCTGTATTCATATTTGCCGCCGCTGTTCCTGCTGCTTGTGCGGTCGCTTTTGCGGTTTCTGCCGTTGCTCCGGCGGTCTTTGAAGCGGTGTTTGCAACTTGGGAAACTGTATTGGCTTCCATCGCTGCCGTGTCTGCAATCTGCTTTCCGCGTCCGACATCCAAAAGATTGTTCCACCACTCCTTTGCCTTGTTCAAGGTTACAAGGGAAAACGCGGAATCCTTGTTCAAGGTTTGCGCCACCTGTTGCAATCCCATTGTAATTGACATCAGGGATTGCACTTTCAACATTATCTTTTGTAATTCTTCATTTTCCGCACCGAACAAGGCAACCGCACCTTGGGCGGCGGTGAAGCCACCGACAACACCTTGAAGCCCGGACAACATACCCGCAAATTGGTTTTCATCATTTGCCATGATTGACCCTTGCGCCTGAATATCACCTTGAATGTCTTGCAACCGTCCCAACTCATTGACAAGGTTTTTGTAAGCCGCCGAATTTTCATCAATGCCATTGGCACGTAAATTTGCCATTTCTTCTTTGACCTCACGGATTTTTGAGCGCAAAGAAGTGTGCGCATTTGCCGCCTTTTCAACATTGGCACGTTCCGTTTCAATCTTGGTTGCCACTTCTTCAAGGGCATTCGATTGGTCGCGCAACTCATTCAACAATGATTTGCGAACACGAATTTCACCTTGAATCGCGGTTTGTTGCTGCTTCAAGGCAATATATTCATCATCGCGCCCGGACATAAAGGCTTTGCCCATTTCCGTACCCAATCTGTTATATTCCGATTCAAGGCTTGCAAGTTCCTTTTCGTGTACCTCACAAGCTGCGCCGATTTGTCCCAAGGTTGCCCGGACATCTTCAAACGACATCGCCGCCCCGGCATTCGCTTGTTGCAAGGTGTTCAATTGGTTTTCCAACGCCACCAAACCTTGCCTTTCTTCTTCAAGTTCTTTCCGGGCGGCATTGGCTTGTTCAATCAGGATATTTTGCGCGTCCCCCGGTTCGATTGAATCAATACGGGCATTCAATTCGGAAACACTTGTTTCCAAATCCTGAATGACTTGTTTCTGAATCTCGATACATTCAACCATTTCTTGTGTGGTTGAATCCATTGCTTCACCCGACCCAACAACGGCATCGGAAAAGCCTTGTACGCGCCGCAAGGTTTCTTCGATTGCCACATTTAGTTGGTCATTATCCATTACGGATTTGAAAGATAATGCCCCACCGTCAATTTCTGCCATTACATCATTGAGTTTACAAAGTTCATAATCTGTTCGTTGTTGTCCTCTGTCAATTTGATTTCCTGCACATCCTGTTTATCCTCAAAATCATAACTTGGTGCATCAATCATCATGCGTTGAACAATTGACCATGCAATGCCGTGTAACAAGTAGTCATAAGTCCACCCGAAATGTTCGCATATTGCGCCACGCCGCCCATGTGGACTATTTAGACCCCGTTGTTTTCCTCTATCCGATTCGGCATTGTGGTTCTTTCCGGCAACATCAATCGAATAGAGTTCAAAAAATCCCCAAGGTTACACATCGCATTGACAAGAACACAAAGTTGGTACAACCGGGATGGCTTGATTTTCCTTGCGAATAAGGCGGTCAAATCCTCAATGGCATTCACATCTTCAACCCAACGTGTTCCGCCTTTGTGCGGGTAAGGAATCAACCGATTTTCGCCCAATACGGCAATAGCAATGATTCTTGCACAACGCACCGCGTGTTCCTTTGCAAGCCCCCTTGCCCGCTTCATTCCGTCCGCCGACTTCATCAAGGTTTCATCAATGGCAAATTCAATCCATTCAGCCGAAAGACGGTCAAGGGTTGAAAGTGTCACTTCCTCGATTTTATATGTTCGTGTCACCTCCTTGGGAACACGTTTCTTTACAAGCCCAAAGAATCGCTTGTGGGTTTCAAACTCAATGTCCTTGACCTCGAAAGACACACCCTTGTTTATCAAGGTGTTCAATTCTTTTCGCTCTTGTTCAAGTTTGTTTATATCTTCCATATAATCGCTTATAAAAAGTAAAGCCCCGGAACAATGATTTCCGGGGCTTCGGGTTTCTGTTTATGCCCCGACTCACGCATTCTTCTTGGGAATGCCGCGCAATGCCTTTCCAGCATCTACCGCCATAGGGGTAACGGTGAAATCAACAAGGAAAATTCCCTTTGCCGACATATCCGCGTTGATAACCGCTTCAATGTCACCGTTTGGAATCTCAAAGTCCAAGCCCTGTTCGGTCTTGACAAAGATTGCCTTGTCTGCAACCACTTCGTTGCCATCATATCCCCATTTAGGCTTGGTTTCTGACCCAATGTTTTCGCCACCGACATAATCCACCAAGTCTTGCACATTGGCATCCATGATGGAGAATGTCAAACGGGGAATCTTACGTGACTTCTTGCGCACTTCCGGGGCTGCCATACCCTCTTCGTAATGCTCGGTCACATCGGCGGAATCTTGGGCAATTTTACACGTGTCCTTGTAGGTCTTGCCGATTTTGTTTAATGCGGTCGGCATTGTCCCGGCTTTGGACGCTACACCAACTTGGATTTCTGAAAGTCCAAGGGTGATTAAAGATGTTCTTGTATTCGTTGCCATAATTTAATCAATTTGAATGTTCCAATCAATGCGAATGTTTGCAAAGTGTTGTTTGGTTGTCGGCTCGTTCATAATAACCATGTTGCCGACAATGGCTTTCAACCCTGTTATATTCGCGTTTCTCACTATTGCCATGACTTCATTTGCCAAGGCTTTTAATCTCGTGCGGTTGGCGGAAACTTGCACCTTACCTTTGATTTTCTTGCTTGTATCCTTGACATAGATGTTGATGTTTGAAGTGCCGATTTGCGGCAAACTGTCTTGCGGCAAATCAATGGTGTTCACAACAATATCTTCATCGGTTGAATCTTCGGGTCTATCATCCCCGACAAAACAACCACCCTTGATTGATGTTTTGCCATCAAGCAACGCAAACAAGATTGCATCGGTATCAAATGGTGTTTTCATTCTGCTGCACGTTTAATGTTACTTATCAACTTTTCCAACATCCGGGGCAATTCCCGTTCTGCAAGATGTTCCGCGCTTGTTAGCACGTTTCTTCCCTTTGCTTCAACATAGGCGGCATAATTCATTCCGGCAACCACAACAAGGGCAACACCCTTTGTTTCCTTGCCGATTTGGTCGGCAAGGGTTTGTCCAGCCTTGACACCTTTTGCGGCGGCATCACTTTGTGCGCCACTCGCGGCATCAAATTGGGTATGCACGGCGACACCATCAACAAAGACGGAATAACCCGTTGAAGAAAGCAATGCGCCTGTCTGCATCATGTAACCCTTGTTTGTCCGGGCTTCAATCAAGCACATTTCGCCAAGTCTTTGCAACCTCGCAATCTGCTTTCTTTGGATTTCATCAAGAAACGCATCAAAACGCGCCTTGACATCATCTTTCGTGAAATTCGCCGTTATACCCATAGCCTTGAATGAAGTTGTGCCGGGTCAAAGTTTAGGCATATTCCCTCAATGCGGACATCCGCACATTCGGGGTCGTTTGCAATCAATACCTTTGCGCCTTTGTTTACCTTGGGGCAATTCTTCGGGCATTGAATAACGGATGTTGCCTTGTGGTATTCGCCCCCGGCAACTTGAAATTCCGTTCCTCTGCCATCCGATTCTTCACGGCACATTGATATGAATTTGCGCGACACCGTGCATTCCGTCCAATTGCCATCAGCATCTTGGATGCTTTCGGTTGCTTCCTCAATGAAAAGGAAATGTGGATATTGCTTCACCATTGCCATAATCACCAAAAATTTGAACGGTCACGGACTTTGGGACGATTGACAAGCACGTTTTCAACTCCCAATTCATTGCATAATGCCGCATAAAACAATTTGACGGCATCCATATTCCACGAAATAGAATATCCGCCCTCGGACACATTTTGTGTCATGCCCTTAATCACCGCCGACATTCTGTGATAAACTGCCATATCACACGCATTCGCATCGGCGGGCGCGTCTGCATTGACCGAACCTTTCAACATGATAATTTCAATATCATCATCTGAAATGTTCAAGCCATTCAATGATTTGGTTATGTACTCTTTGTTTGTCATATCTCCTTTTCTTGCAAAAGACCGTTGGGGCTATATTTCACGCCCCATTGGTCATGTTAGTTCTTATTCCAAGATGTTGCGTTGGTCTGCATCAGTACGGAACGACCCGCAAGATTCCAAGCGGGGAAAAGGTTTGCGATTCCCTCGGTGACTTCCTGAACGGGCGATTCGTTGGAATACTTCTTGACAAGGGTATGTCCGTGCATAACCTTTTCGGCTACGCTGCCGGGCAACTTCTTCGCATCAATCGGTTTCTTCCAATATGTGTTGCCAAGAACCTTGCTTTCGGAGAAAAGAATTACATCATCCTCAAAGGGGTTTGAGGTGACACGCGAACCATCGGCAAGTTCAATCATAATGTCTTGGTCAATTACGATAATCTGCAAACCACGGTACAATTCTTTCTTCTTGGCAAGATATGCGTTCACGGTCGCAAGGTCGGGTGCATCCTGTGTTCCCGTTGCATTCTGAATGAATGAAGAACACTTCTTCCAAACTTCTTCCTGTGAAGCAAGTTTTTCAAAGGTATCAACATTCATAAATGCGAACTTGTACTTTGCACCGAACAACTTTTTGCCCAATTTGAGGGCGGCGGGAATATCCTTGGTTAAAGGCTTTGCCGCCGTGCCGGAATCGTATGCCGTTGCAACACCAATTTTCTGTTCTGCCGGAATCAGATAATCAACATCGTATTCGGTTACAACTGCCGCATTGTTGGAATTGGTGAACTTGACCTTTCCAAGCGAAATTTCACGCAATGCAATCCATTCGGCACGGGCTGCAACGCCATCCCAACAAAACTTGGTATCTTCCGCCCAAAATTCGACAAGGGCTTTCAAGTCGGGGTTGTTGCTCGACATGGCAACCATAATGTCGTATTCGGTCAATTCATCTTCGTTCTTTTCTTTTGAAATGGTGATTTTGGGAATATCACCTTGGATTCTTGAAATCGCTTCACGGGTCTTTCTTGGAATGGTCGCACCCCTTGAAACAAGGTCGGCGGCAATCTTCAAGCCGGATTGCGCTTCAAGCATTTTCCACGTCAAGAAGTTTGTTTCTTTCAGCGGGAAAAGGGTTGGATAATAGTAATCTTTGAGGTCGTAAGTACGAATTACGGCTTCCATATCCTTTTCATTCAACCCTACCATCAATGATTTCTGCATATCTGTTTACATTTTAAGGGTTAAACATAAGCGATATTTTTCAATGCCGTAAGAATGGCATCATTGACAATCGGGGCATTGGCTTTGCGTACCACACCGATAACCCACGCATCAGTAAACAAGTTTTCGCCACTCTCGACATCATAGTTTGACCCCGCAATGGCAACCGGGGTGTTCTTCAATGTCTTGTCCGCTCCCTTGGATTCAAATGCGCACGTTCCGGCGGTGATTGCCGCGCCAAGCGTTGTGCCAACGGTGATAACATCTTTTGCCGGGTCGGTCTTGTCAATTGCCGTGATAAGCTGACCATTGCAAGCATCAGTTGCGAAACGGTCGCCAACTTTGAAATGGTGTCCTTTGGCAACTTCATAGGTTGTCGCGGTTGCGGTTGCAGCCGTTACAATCTGCGCGGTCTTAACAACGACATACAAGCCATTACCGCCAACGGCAAGGGGTGTACCCTCAAACAGAGCCGAACCGCCCAAATTAGCAACGGAAACCGTCACACCACCGGGAATATCGGCAACGCGGTGAAGAATACACTTCACAACGCGGTTGTCTTTCTTTCGTTTAATCGTTAATGACATACGTTTGAAAAATTAAAAGTTAAATTTCCTTGCCCGTGAAATTGTCTTTGCCGGGCTTTTGGCTTTCGACATATTCGGCAACGCCCTTGGAAATACCACTTTCTTCTTTCTGTGAGAAAAGCGGGCTTCCCCCGGCATTGTTCAACTTGTCGTTTGCCACATTTTGATTTGCGGTTTCAATGTCCGTTGCTTTGCCTGTCAAGTATTCATTGAAATCTGCATCATCCTTGAAGTTCATTCGGGCAAAGTCTTTCAGGGTTTGCGACTTGAAATTCTCATCCTTGCATCCGTTCAACTTCTCGTTTAATGCCTGAAGCCTTGCTTTTGCGATGTTGTCGGCTTTGTAGCCGGACAATTCTTCTTGAAATGGCTTGACCGCTTCGGCAACCGCTGCTTTAATCACGGCGGAAATGTCGTTGGGGTCGGGTTCATCATCCTTGCCGCCCTTGCCGCCGGGTTCGGTTTGTTTGGCAACGAAATTGAACTTCTTTTTCAAGTTCGCTTCAAAGGTCTTGTTGCTTTCGGACACCTCTTTGTCCACATCTGCACGAACTTCCTTGACAAATTCGTTCACCTGCGCATCAGTGATTTTTTCGACAAGGGCTTTCGCTTCATCTTCCGTTGCCACCTGTAACGCAAAAGCACGTGCCATGTGGGTAAGGACATCTTTTCGCACGCCTGAAAACTTTGCAATCAGTAATGCCAAAATTTTTTCTTTCATTTTCTAAATGGTTTATGTGTTACAAATCAAATCATGCCCAAAATTACTATGTTTTATAGTGATACACTTAT
The DNA here is from genome assembly GCF_004793735.1 of Muribaculum sp. NM65_B17. Classification (NCBI taxonomy): domain Bacteria; kingdom Pseudomonadati; phylum Bacteroidota; class Bacteroidia; order Bacteroidales; family Muribaculaceae; genus Muribaculum; species Muribaculum sp. NM65_B17. Next base: position 317,656 of record NZ_SRYY01000005.1, on the reverse strand, counting down.
TATTTCACCCGGACTTATGCTTTACTTATCCACATTTTTGCAATGCAAGTGCAAATTTTCTCCCAAAATGTTTGTTGTATTAAATAAAACTATTATCTTTGCAGTGTGTTACTATAAAACACAAGAGTAATAATAAATAAAACTTTCGCAACAATGAAAAAAGAAACTTTCCGTCTTTTAGACGCAATCAATCGTGAGGGAATCGACAATGGAATGTGGGGTTTTTGCCAAGACATCAAAGACACCACCGATTATTTCGGGACTGCCGAAAAAATCGAATTGAAAGGTCAATTCGTTTATGTGTATCGCGAACCTGACACCTTGTTTTTCGGGTTCATCAAAGAAGCGGGTGTTAAGCCGACACACACATTGACGGTTGAGGATGCAACTATTGATTTCTACAAACTTTAATATCAACCGGGGCGGGCAACCGCCCCACAAATACTTTCGCACAATGAAACAGAATATCAAAGAAGCAATTGGAAAGTTGGATTATGAAGCCCAACTTCGTATAATGGACACTATCAAAGCCCTTGACAATGGCAAGGCGCATTCAGTTGAATTTTATTCGGATGGTTCGGGTGTCTGCATCACATATTGGTCGCCGACAATCAACCACGGCACACCGGGAACAATCGCACGTTCTTTTCCTATGAATGAAGCCTTATTGGTTCTTGCCGGGCATCGGCTGCAATCACATGAACTTCCTACTTGTATGTAGTATTGTATCACTATGAAACAAAACCTATTCAACAAGGAAAAAGAAGCCATCAAATTCATCAAAAAGGCTGAATCATTGGCAATGCGAATGTCCGACAAGGGCTTTCACGTTGCCTTTTCAGGTGGCAAGGATTCCCAAGTGTTACTTGCTTTAATGGAATTGTCCGGGTGCAAGTATCATGCGGAAATGCAAGTTACATCCGTTGATTCTCCCAATCTTATGCGGTTTGTTCGTGCTAACTATCCACAAGTAAAGTTGAATTTGCCAAAGAAAAATATGCGGCAACTCATTATCCAAAAAAAGTTATTACCTACCCGCCAAGCACGTTATTGTTGCGCAACACTCAAAGAACAAGCCGGGGCGGGGTCTTGTACCTGTGTCGGTGTTCGTGCTGCTGAAAGTTCCAAAAGGGCAAATCGTAAGACAATAGAAGTAATTGGGCAAAAGGGTGTCGGCTTTGACATAATCGGGAATGAATTGGTGTATGAAAATGGTGGTGGAATGTTGTTTGACCTTGATTCGGACACAAAAGTTTATTGCATCAAGGGCAAAGATAAGGTTGTTATTTCCCCGATATTTCATTGGTCGGACACGGATGTTTGGGATTTCATCAAAGGAAACAATATGCCTTATTGCGACTTATACGACATGGGATTTCATCGCATTGGATGTTTGTTTTGCCCCCTTGCATCAGTCAAGGAGAAAAGGCGCGAACTTGAAATGTTCCCTCTTGTTGCGGAAAGGGTTTATATTCGTGCTATCCGCGAACTTATGGAAAAAGGGCATTATGACAATTTCAAATCCCCGGAACAATGCTTTGAATGGTGGATAAGCAACGAAAGTGCATCTTTATGGTTAAGTAAGCAATGCACGAAAAGTTTATTTGATTGATGTTATATTAAATAAAATAATTACTTTTGTATGAAAAAAGCAAGTATTGAAGAACTTTCAACCCAACATGGGTTGTCGGTTGAGTTCCTGAACGAACTTGAAGCAAAGATTGTGGACAAAGAAAACTTTACCCGCGCCGTCAAGATGTTTGCGGATGGGTTGTTGCCTTATGATATGGCAACCGGGAAAGACCCTATCAATGTTGCCGAATATCGCAAAACCGTTGCCCGGAACTTGCGGGACTTCCGGCACAATCAACAAGAAAAGGTCAAAGCGGCAATGGAACAACAACGCAAGATTGTGGAGTATTACACGGGCTGCAAGCGTTTGGCATCACACGGCAAGGCAAATAAAGCCGTTTCAGAGGTTGTTTTTGTCAAGGATGGACACTTGGTTGCCTTTGCACACTTTGAGCCAAAACAAGGCGGTATCTACATGGCAAACAATGAAGTCATGCCCAACTTCCGTTGGCAACCGCATGAAGCATTGGCAAGGCTGCGCAAGCTGAACAAAGCCTTTTATCGGAAAGTGAAGAAAGCGGCGGTCAATTCGCCCCGTGAATGGTTTAACTTTAACAATATGACCAAATGACAAAAGAAGAATACATTGAAAGGGTGAACGAAATTCGTTTGCGAATGTGCAAAGAAGTTGCCATTCTTACAATTGAATATATCAAGCAAAACCAAAATGTGGATTTCAATGTAAGAAGTGACGGTTTATGTGTTAAACAATTACCAAGCAAAGATATTGCCCAGCTTTCTTTCCACGGAATGATTCAAAGGGATTTTTCGTTGTGTGAAATTGCCCTGTTGCGTGACAATATATTTCCTTGCAAATAAGAATAGATTGTATCACAACGAATTACATAAATAATGGATTTTCTTTGCAAATAAAAAATAGTATGGAACAATGTTTTGAAAATATCAAGGTGGGTGATTCCGTTGTTTTTTGTGCAAGTAGTTGGTATAATATACCAACCATTGCCCAAGTCACAAGGGTAACACCGAAACAATTTGAAGCCGGGGCATATAGATTCCGCAAGAAAGATGGTTCAATGGTTGGTGACGCTTATAGAAGTTGCCGACTTGCCACGGAAGAAGATGTTATAAATTACAAAAAGGAACAACGCCGTATTTCTTTGCGTAACAAAATCACCCAATTCTTTAAGTCGTATGACAAAACCAAATCTTTGACCATTGAAGAATTAGAAAAGATAGAAAGTGTAATCAAAAATAAATTATAAGGTATGATATACCAAAGTTGTAATAATTGCAATCATGCTTGCCACATCTGCTCGCATTATTGTTGTCCTTTAAGACGGGACGCGGACAAAATAATTATTGATAATGTCAAAGAAAGGTTTGATTATCATTTTGCACTTGCATTGAAAAGAATACGAAATGATTGCGCGTATTGCATGAAACGTGCAATGACAAATACACCAAGCATAACATTGGTGGTTACTCACGGATTGCGGTATTGGATAAAATCATGGGGCTATTTCATAAAGAAAAGGCGCATGATAAAAAAGCGATGCCACAAATGCACTGAATTTCAAAAATGTAATATAAAGTATGATATATGAATGGCAATACAATATATCACGTTTGCTTGGAGGGCGCATTGCACCGATATTTCGGTTCAATATCTGCCATCTTTGACCAATTCACCCCAGAAGATTTGGGGGTGTCAAAGTCCCGGTTGTGGGCATACGGTATAACGGAAGAAAAGCCGTATCAGAATAAAAAGTGTGTAATCCGCAAGGGGATTATTCACCGAAAGAAAACAAATCGAAGTTTGCCAAGCAAGTATGGTGAATGAAAAGAAAGGGTTGCCGATAGAAGCAACCCTTTTCCATTATAAGACATACAAAGCCCCATCGGGAATGTCGCCGACAAATTCCGCCCTTTGGGGTGCAACATCACCCGTTCCGGGATAAATGGCAACAAGTCGTTTGCCTTTCTTTACGACCTCTTCAAGCAACTTCAAGGCTTCATCCTTGTTCGGTTGTGCATACATCAGCAAAGACACGGCTTCCGAAAAGTCCTTGTCGGGGTATTCGTCACTTGTTATGTAGTAATACAAGTCAATACCTTTCAATTTTTTAATGTCGATTTTCATGTTCTTATCTTTTTATTTGTTTGTTATCGGTTTCAAAGCCCTTATATAAGCCACCATTTCCGCGTAAATGTCCGGCAAATACTTTTGGAACACACGGTTGCCCAAGAAAGCATTTTCAAAGGCATGGGCAAGATATTCCGTTTCTTTCATTCTTATTTTTCTGAAATATGCGGTTGAATGTCCAAATCCATATTTAACGACAAGTGATTTTATTGTGTCACGGGTACTTCCTATCTGTTCAAGGACATCATGTTTTGTGATTCCACGCTTTGCGAAAACATCATCATTCATCCATGATATTTTTTCAGACAATGCAATAAGTCGTTTATCAATGTATTCAACCATTGTGATTGTCTGTTTTGTTCTTTCATAATACCAACCGCCGCTTTCGTGATTCCATTTGCGTTCATAAAGTGTATATTCACCTTTCTTTTTCAACTTCTTAATTTGCGCATCACGCATTGCAATCAATTTGGGGTCTTTCCACAAATCACGTTGTGCATCAATACAATGCCCATATTCGTGATAAATAACCGCCTTGCATTCCCAAGGACTTAATTTGCCACGTTTCTTTCCTGCAATGTGTACCAAATCGCCAATGAATGAAGAATAAGAACCTGTATCAGAATCCAAGATTTCAAGACGAATTGGTTTGTTCGGGTCTATCAAATCAAAGAAATCTTTTGCAAAGGTATAATCTTCTCCGTTCAAATAAGCGGATTTTGTCTTTAATTCATCCGGCATAAGCCTTGAAACGCTTGATTGTGGTTTTTTCGCATCAATCTTTGCCAACAAATCATTCAATCGCTTTTTGATGTTTGACTTTGCCAAAAGCCATTCGCGCTTGTCACCCAAAACGGCGGCAAGGTCATTTGTCACATCAATTGCATCAATCTTGGCTTTGTTCGCATCCTTGATTGCTTGCCCGGCTTGCTTTATGTAATCCTTGTATTCCTTTTCGGCTGCAACACACCTATCTTCCAAATCCGCTATTGCTTTTAATATCTGCTTGGAATCATGGGTGTTCATTGCAGAATCAAGAATGTATGTGTTCAAGCCCCAATCACGACATTTTGCACGAATATCCGCATCCATCTTTTCCATTTGGGCGGTTTTGCTTTTGATTGTTGCAAGGGTTGATTGAAGCCCGGCAATATCCTTGTTGGTAACACGCAATTCAAGCATATTGAGTTGAACCGACAAACCCCACTTGGTTGCATTTGCCCTTGCTTCTTCAATTTGGCTTCGATATGCCGCCAATACATCGACTTGTTGAATGGTCGGCAATGCAATCTTCAACCCCTTGGACAAATCCCCGTTCTTGAAGTTGTCCCGGATAAAATAGGGGGTTGAAGCCCATTTCTTTTGTGCTTCGATATGGTCTTTGACCCACTCTTTGAATGAATCCGGCACATCGGTAACGGTGTTTGCCGCTTGCTTGTGCTTGTAGGTTGTGCCACGCAATGCCGCTTTGAGGTCGCCTAACTCGTTATCATCAAAGGTTTCTTCGTCCATCAAGATAGGGATTGCATAACACATACATTGAGGATGCCAACCAATAAACTTGAATGTCTTGGGGTATCTGCCGACAAGACGGGCGCAAATATCACAATCACACAATGGTTCATGGTTGCTTCTTACCACCTCATAGCCCACAACAAAATCAAGTGATTGCCACCTTTGCCAATCACTTTCACGATAAGCCATGTTGATTTCTGAACGGGTAAGCCTTTGGGCATTTTTTACGCTTGACCGATAAACACCCCGTCCGGGATGGAATGCCCTTGCAGCCTTTGACAACACAAGGTTGCCGCGCTTATCACGGACACGGCGGAACAATCGGTTCGGGTCTTTCAAGTTCTGCTTGACATCCCTTGCCAATTGTTGTGCGCTGCGACCCTCGCCCAATCCCGCATCAAGGGCGGTTTCCATCTGTTCACGATATTGCCCAACATACTTCCAAACACGTTCCGAAAGGTTCATCCCCTCGACCTTGCGCCCCTGAAAGGCTTGCAAAGCATCCAAGTTGCGGTCTTGCATCTTGTTCAACCGGGCTTTGCTCAATCTACTTGTGTCCATGATGGATGCAATGAAGCCATCATTCTTCTTGCAAGCAAACAACCATTGTTTCTTTGACCCGGTTTCGATTGTGGTTGTAAGGCGGTCGGCAAGTTGTGTCGTAACATCTTGCATCACCCCTTTTATTTTTGGGTAATCATCAAAAGAAAAGGGCTTTTCGGGGTCAATTTTGCCCCTTGTCGCGGCTTGGGATATTTCCCTTGTCGCCACATCAAACAACGCATCAACGGCACGTGCATATTGTTCCGTTGTCCTGTAATGTGCATTGTCGTATGCCTGTATTGAAAACCGGGTTGTCTTTTGTCGCTTTGCCATTATTGCCGCTTTTTGAAATGTTCACATTGTGGGTCTGACAAGAAACGACAATACTTGCCATCGGTGTAATAAGGGCAACGGCACATGAATGGTTTGCCGTTTGCCCCTATTTCGTGCCAATCATAAGAATGGGCGCAATCTTGACAATGATATTGCGCTTTCTCAAATGCTTTCTTTTTTGCCATACCCTTACGCATCTACATCAATTTGAGGTTCACCAATCACAAAGGAATTTTCGGCGGATTGTTCTTCCTTGATTTTCTCAATGGTCTTGGTCGGGTCTTTTGACAATCCGACACGTTCAACCGATTCTTCTTGCGAAATCACGGGTTTGTTGCCGTTGGCTGTAAGCCAATAGTTCAAATCATCAATATCACTTGTAATCATATACGGCACAATTTCGGGTTCAATCTCCACTTGGTCGCATTCTTCTTCAAGTGTGGTGTTCATCTGACCGATATATGCAAGAATCACATTCACGCGCCTTTGCAAGTATTCGTCGAAGATTTCGCATTTGTCCTGCACTTTCAAATGCGCATCCATGAACAACAACTTCAAGGCAACGCCGGAAATAGCTCCAAGCCCCTTGACCGCATCAAACGAAATGTCCGGGGTCTGCGTGATTGTGTATATCAATTTCAAAAGGGTTTCAATCTCCAACTTGACGGCTTCCGGGGCTTGTTGCCAAGACACATATTGCATTGTTGCGCCATCTTCGCCCTCAATAACCGCGCCGGAATCACCTTTCTTTGCCCAACCATTGATTTGCCCAGTAACAAAGATTTTCGGGCTTGCATGATAATCGTTGGTGTCGGCAAAGTTAGAAAGCAAGGTTTCCAATCGGTCAATCAGTGCATCCACATCTTCCGTTTCAAACTTGGGCTGGTATCCGTAAATAACCGGGATTTTGCCAATCGCAACGGGCTTCGGATAACCGGGGACAACTTCAAACCCATTGTCGCCATTCATCCACAACCAATGTTCGGTGTCGGTGAATGTTTCAAAGTAATCAATGGCATTATCCTTGCTATCCTTTCGGCTGAATGCACGTGAAAAGGCTACCATATCCCCGGTTTCATCAAAGAACGGGTAAAGTGTATCACCATAAGCCGGGGAAAACAACGTGCAACGCAATTTGTGGTCGGTTGGGAATCCATATTTGGAATGCTTCTTTCCCTTTTTCACGGTGTACCAATACTCCGCACATTCCTTATAACCGAAAATTGACCGCCCTATTTTGCGGTTCAAAGACTTACTTTTGACATCATAAAGAATGCGGTTCAATGCCTTAACAATCATTTCTTGCTTCTCATTCTCCGGGGTGCTGTTATACTCCGGGGCGTTGCCAAAACAGAATGACACGGCACGGGAAATAATCAGCTTTTGCAAGGCAAGGGCAACCCTTGCCACTTTCACCGTGCGGAAATTCGTGCTTTCTCCGCCTGTGTCAATCACCTTTTGCGCGGATTCTCCTTGGTTGTCATCGGTTACTTTCACGCGCTTGTCGGGGCGCAATAAGGGGTTGTTAATATCATGCAACTTGGGATTCAAAGCCTTGTTCGCGGCTTCCGTGTCAGGCTGCGGGATATAACGGTGTGACTTCAATTCGGGAATGGCATCATTCCCCTTGTTTTCCCTTGCCAATTTCAAGATTTCTTCAATTGTCATATTGATAATGTTTTATAGTGAAACATATTTTTATCCAAAAAGACTTGCCACATCGGTTTTGTTGCGCTTTGCCCTGCGTTCAACCGTACCCGTCAAAGCATCCGGCGCATCATCATGGGCATTCTTTCCAGCTTTCAAATAGCCTGTAATGGCATTTGCAAATTCAGGGAACAAGCGTTTCCAACCTTGCGGCATGATTGTGAGGTTCTGAACGGTTGCGGAATTGCTGAAAATGCGGACATCCTTGTTGTCGGTCTGTGCAAACCACTTGAATGTTGTTTTGTTGTTACCCATAAGGCGACATTGTTTTTCTACGTTCCGGGCAAAGCCACGACCGCCATTGTTTGATTCAACCACACATTCGGCAACATTGTGTTTGGTAAGCATCTTTGCAAGTTCGGGTTCGGTGTATTCCATCGCCCTTGCCGTGTAAAGCACATCAACAATGTAGTTGGCAATCTCCGTTTCATCATAAATGATTGCACACAAGTAATCATTGCCCGTGTCGGCGGTGTCCACGTATGCTTTGCGCTTGCAACGCATTGTTGCCGGGCGCGTGATATACTCCGAAAAGCCACTTTCATACATAAGACCCTCGCTTGGTTGTGGGTCTTGTTGGTACAAGGATTCAAAGACTTGCGGATTGCGCTTGCGGATGGATTGCAGCTTGTCAAGATTATGTCTTTCGCCCCAAAGCGGTTCACCCTCTTGTCTTGGGTCATAGTCGGTGGGCGCACCCTCTTTGATAGCCTTGTAAATGACAACAACCCATCCATTCGGGTTTGTGTCCTTGTCGTATGTGCCTTGTTGCCGCAATAGTGTTCCCGCCAAATCATCTTCATGCCACCGGGTAAAGACAATCAGTTGTTGGGAATCATTGTGAAGTCGGGTTTCGGCAACCGTATCGTACCAATCGGACACGGATTCACGGACTATCGGCGACCATGCCGTTTTTGCATCCTTGTAAATATCATCCATTATCAGCACATCAACGGGTTCACCCGTCAATGCGCCACCAACACCAACGGTTTTGAAGCCGCCCCGGTGTCCGACAATCTCACATTCATCTGCATTGCGTAACCAAGACCCGGCAACCGTTGTGACATTGCTTGCATTCAAGGATGTTTCGGGGAATATGTCGTGGTATTCCTCGGAATCAATGATTCTTTGGATTTCTCGGTTGAACTTTCGCGCCTTGGGTGCATTGTAGGACACAATGGCAACTTTCTTGTCCGGGTTATCTCCAAGGATGAAAGCGGGCAATCTTCGTGTTGAACCCTCGCTTTTCCCATGCTGCGGGGGCATAAAGACCATAAGTTTGCGAATCTTGCCATGTGCAAAGTCGGTCAATACGTTGTAATATCGGCGGTGAAAGTCTGCCGGGCGAAATGTCGGCATGGTGGAAAGGGTAAAACGCAACAAATCGGAACGACTTTCACGTGTAAGCCGTTCTTTCATCGCCTTGTATAGCCTTATTTTGTCCGCCCTCTTTTGCATCACTCCAACTTGCGTTTCAATTCCTCAATCTCATTGTCCAATTCTTCATCGGTCTTGTTGGCAAACAAATCCTTGCCATCCTTGCCCGTCACTTCCGTTGATTGTCGGTTTCTCCAATGGTCAGGGTCGCCATTCGTCAAAGTGAATATGATTGCCGCCGTGTCTGCCTGAATGTGCTTCTTGGTGGTGGTTTGTTCTTTGATTTCGGGCTTGGGGTTGCCCCTTTCATCCTTTTTCTTGCCCGGTATCGTCACAACCTTTGTTTCGGTGACTTCATAGCCTTGTATTTTCTTCAAAAGACTTTTCTTTGCTTCTTGAACAAAGAATTGCATCCGTTCTTCCTTTGCCTGTTCTATCGCATCAGCAAAGTCCGGGTAATCATTCACCCATTGATGGTATGTTTTAGGGGTTATCCCCACTTGGCGGCAAATTTCGGCAATGGTGTATGTGTCAGACTTCACAAGCCCAACAATCTTGTCCACCGTTTTTTTACTGAACTTTGCCATTCTGTATTCTCCTTTTTAGCGTTGATTTTATTACATTTATAACTTACTCTTTTAATTCACACTTAAAGCCCCTTTCTTGTAACTCATTGAATAACAATGATAATTTGGTTACATCCCCACATTCAACAATCAAACGTGTGTCAATAGCCTTTTTTCCGGAATCTTCATCATTGTTTTCTTCTTCTGAATCAGAATCAAGGGACACGCCCCAATCTTCCGGGTCAAAGTCGAATTTTTCGGCTTCCTGCATGATTAAATCCGTGTCAAAACAAAGATTCTCTTTGCTTGTCGCATTGTCTGCAAGTGCAAGTTCCCGTCCTTTTGCCGAATCCAAATCAATGTCCTTGCGCTTGACCGCCACAAGTGAATTACCATCGGTTTCAACAATTATCACGTTGTCAAAACCTATGTCGGCGGCTTTTTCTGCTGTCTTGTTTCCGGCAATGATACGGTTGTTCTTGTCAATAAGGATTGAACGACCAAGACCGAACTTGCGCAAGGATTCATCCATAAGGTGTTCACCGAATTGCGTTCCCTTATTGAAGTTCTTATCATCGGGGATAAGGTTTTCAATCCTCGTTTCAATCATCTTTGCCATGACACCACGGAATTATCAGGTGGAACAACCAAATCACGAACACGGCAAACAATGTTCCGAATGCCGAACCAAGAATTGTGAAAAGGGCATCCATGACTTCAACCGTGCCATGCCCTTTTGAATCCCACCATTCTTTGAGGATTGCGGCAAGGCATCCGGCAATAAAACCGACCCACGGGGCAATCAAAATCCCCAAAACAAAAGCAATCAGTGCGCCGACAATGAAATGTTTGCGTTTGTCGGGCTGTTTGGCGGCTTCTCTGACACTTTCAAAGGCTCCAATGATACTTTCCTTTGCTTCGGAAACAAAAGCCCTGAAACGCTCTTTTATGGGGGCTTTCATAAATACACTTTCCCCGGAAAGGAAAACGGGCGGTTGCGACTTGCCGGACAATACCCCCAACCATACTTTGCCGTGGAATAAAACTTTCATGCGCTCCTTGAAAGACAACTTCCAACAAGAAACGCATTGTTTGCCATCGTTCCACACGGGCAACGATTGACATTCTTTTTCCGTCATTGTGGACGGTCTTTGCAGTACCTTTGTGGACTGCGGAAAATCAATTGGTTTCATCTTTTTTTGAATCATTTGTAATGCAAATGCAAAATTAGGGTGTGTTTTACAATAACACACCCTAATATGAAAAAAGATAAGCCAAAGTTATACACACTTCAACCGTATGGGCAAGTTGGCATAACACCAAGCAAGCAAGACGGCATCCCTCGATTCTTGATTTGTACGACCAATCAACCCGGTTATCTGTTGCAGTTCATCCGCCGTAATTTTACCGTCTTTGCCTTTCCAACACTTGCGTAATGGTGCGTGTTCCAAGACTTCAAGCCCCTTTGCCCGTGCCATTTCACAAATCAACTTGCCCGTTTGGTGGTTTTGCCCGACCTTATAGCCTGTTGCGGCGGCATATTCCTTGCGTGAACCGAACTTCAAGTGCCAATTGCTTTTGACCATCCAAGATGCTTCAACAACAACAATCACACTTTGCCCGGTTGCTTTTTGTCGTTCAACAACATAGTCGAAATAATCCACTAACCGGGCGAATGATAATGTCGAAACTTCCAATGTCCGATTCTTCACATTGAGGTGGGCAACCCCGGATTTGTCAATGTCCGGGTCAATACCAATCACATTTTGATATTTCATAAGACATCAGGATTAAAAGGGTAAATCGTCATTCGGCTGTGCGGGGTCTGCTGCTTGTTGCGCCGGGGAACTGCTTGCGGTGGATTGTTCACCTTTCAGACCGCACAAGTTCACTTCACTTGCGTTCACATTGACGGCAACTTGTATGTTTCCGTTCCTGTCTTGATAGGTTTTCACCGACAAGCGACCCCGGACGAACACTTTACACCCTCTTTTGAGGTATTGAGTAAGACCGCCGCCATCGCCATACCATAAGACGGACACCCATGTTGTTGATTCTACACTTGTGCCGTTGGCATCTTTTCTTCTTTCTGAATGTGCGATATTGAAAGACACATACTTTTTGCCGCTGAACTCTTTAATTTCGGCATCACTTCCGATATTGCCGATAACTTCTAATTGTAACATGATTTTTGAATTTAATTTTGGTTATCATCAATGAATCCCACTTCAATGCCGACATATCCACCCCGGCGAATATGGGTTTCAATTTCTGCTTCACTCTCAATCAGGCTTTCGGAATCATCGTCATACAAGGCGAACACTTCCACTTTGCCCAACGCTTGTTTGGCTTCCGCTTCTGTCAGAACGTGCCAAACAAAATTGTCGGATGTTATTTTTACACGTTTCATTTCTTATGCTTTTGATATGCAAGTGCATTGCATTTGCTTGTTAATACTCCTTTCCATGCAAAATTTCGCGATTTTAATTGTACTTCATTTTTGTGTTGATATGCCAAAGCAAATCAATTTTCAAGGTCTTTGCCCATCCCTCAATGTAGGCGATACCAAATTGCACTCGTTTTTCAATGCTTATGACATCGCGGGAAAGTCCTTTGACAAGTCCAAAGGCATTTTCCGTGAAGCTGAATTTGTGATAAGCCCGGTAATATCGACAAGGCTTCATCATGTCAAAATCAATTCCCAAAGCCCCGGCAAGGTCAAAAAGCCTAATGGCAACATCTGCCATTTCATCTTCAACGGTATTCTTTACGTGTGAAGCAAAAACATCGGCAAAAGATTCCCCCTTGTCCAAATCTTGCTTCACAAGTAGTTTTGCGCCGTATCCGGCTTTATCCCCTTTTCGGTCAGCTTCCACCAATTCGGCAACCTCGGTGATAACCAACATCAAGCAATGTTCATTGCTCCATTTTTCTTTCCAAAAACCATGTTTCACGGCGTTGGAATGTGCTTTCTCTTTTAATTCGTTGTAATTCATGTTTATAAAAATAATCTTGGTTGAACGGGTAATGAAAGTATCTTTTCATTTGCCGCTTTGAAAAACTCTTTTTTTATCTCAAATCCGTATGCCCGGCGGTCAAGATTTCTTGCTGCATATAGGGTTGTACCACTTCCGGCGGTCGGGTCAATAACCACATCGCCGGGGTCGGTAAATATGCGTATCAGATTTTCAAGCAATGGAACGGGCTTTTGGGTCGGATGCACTTTGGGTGTTTTGGTATCTCGCACCCAATCCATGCAATTGAATACCATTGCCCCCCCATTGTTGAATTTTGGTAACTTGTCACGGTATAGCAACACACCATATTCGCAATTACCAACTATCTTCATATTCGCTTTAAGAACTTGCGCTGAAAAGTTCTTTCGGAATACAAGGTTTATATAATGGTTGAAGCCATATTTTTTGCCTAACTCAATGTATTTGAATTGTTGTTCAAACTCACAAAACACAATCATGCAAGGGGCTTTCCCGGCTTCCTTTGGCTCTTTGACAAGCATTTGGGAACAAAAGTGCATAAATTCCGCCGGGCGAAAATCCTTGTCGGTGTCGAAAAATTCTTTTCCGGCTTTTGCGGATTCCCCCTTTTTGTTGTCACCATCCACATACCATGAAGGATTGCTTGCATAAGCATTTACCCCCAAATTATAAGGCGGGTCGGCAATAATCAATTGTGCTTTGGGGATTCCATAAACTTTGAAGTTTTGGAAATGGTCATTGAATAATTCAACCTTGTTCATCGCTTCACAATATCATAAATCGCCCGTGTCAATTCAATATCATAAAGTGCATTATGCAAAGAATCATCAGACACGGACACGCCCAAGAACTTTGCAACGGTGGACAACTTGAAATTCTCCATATCGGCGCGGCGGTCGGCAAGGTAAGCGGATGCAAGAACCATCACATCAATGGAATTTGACCAAAACCAAGAACCAAAGTATTGGTCACCGTTCTGCAAGAAGAATCCACGCAAAAATTGATTGTCAAATGCGGCATTGTTATAACCTACCAAAAAGAACTTGTCTTTCTTGTCGTACTTGTCCACATACTTGCCAAGCATTGCCACAAATTCTTGATAAACTTGTTGCATGGGTGGGTATGCAAGGACTTGTTCACGTGTCACCCCGGCAACCTGCAAGGCGGCATCTTCAATCACCGCTTTGGGGTTCGGTTGAACGTGAAAGTCGAAATCCTGAATGTGCTTTCCATCAATCACGATTGAACCGCTTATTTGGTGGATTCCGTTTCGTCCGGGGTTTGTCCCGGTTGTTTCAAGGTCAAAAAATAATAGTTTCATTGTTGCATTGATTTATAGTGATACACTTATTGATTAAAAAGATTTGGTTCGGGTGGTCTGTTAGCTGCTTCAATGTCTTGCACCCTTTTTATTTCTTGGTCGATTTCCCTTTCAACCGCCTTTGACTTTTCAAGGGTCAAATGACTACGGCTTTTGAAATACTCCTTTTGCAATCGGCGCATTTCCACCACCTTATCGAAAAATTGTCTTGCATTCATTGTTTCTTATATTTTTGATAACCATTGTTCATAAATCCGGGATGCAACTTGTGCCATCATCACGGGCGGCACTGACATTCCGCAAATGTATTGTGGGCTTTGCCCGGCAAAGTTGTAATCTTGTGGGAAACTTGAAATACAACACACCTCGCTTGCACTCAAAAATCGGGGTTGCTCAAAGTGAATCAAGCATGATTCCTTGCTTGCAAGGGTCGGGCATATCCTATCCATATACACATAAGTTTGACTGAAGTTGCTTCCTTTGCCATACAACCGTTCATTTGCCGCGCCTTGGTTCAAATCTCCATGTTGGCGATTCTCCCACAACAAGCGTATCACCTTTGATTTTGCTTCACGACCCTTGAAATCGGCGCATTCTCCAAACATTATCGGTTCTTCCTTGAAAGTCATATCCAAGTATGGAAACGCATTAAACAAGTCATATTGGCAAGGCACTTTGTCAATCAAATCTTTGCGCAAGCACACGAAAAAGACACGTTCACGGCGTTGTGGAACTCCCATATTTTGTGCATCAAGCAACCAATGTTGGCAATAATATCCGGCATCCTCAAAGGATTCATATATGCGCCGGACATATTGTTTCGCTTCACCAAGCAACAAGCCCTTGACATTTTCAGCCACAACAACTTTCGGTTGAAGTCTTTTCGCAAGGTCTATGAAGTCAAAAAACAACGTGTCCAACACTTGTTCCGCCTGTCCCTCTCGAAAGTGCTTCATCTTTCCCCAAGCATCTTCCCGACTTCCTGCCATGCTGAAAGTCGAACAAGGGGGCGAACCATCCAAAATGTCAAGGTTGAACAATTCCGGGGGCAAATCTTCCTTATGCTTGAACTCTTGGATGGGTTCAAGGAAAGGGAACTTCGGGTTGTGATTCTGACAATATGCGTACATCATGCGGTGGTCTATCTCGTTGCAACCGATAACATCAAACCCGGCAAGTTTGTAACCCATCGAACTGCCCCCCCACAAGCAAAACAAGAAAACACCTTGCCTTTGTCTTTGGTAAAGTGGGCATCCGCTAAATTCCAACGGTAATCAAATTTATGTTGAATCATATTTTTTCTACTTTTTCAATTTTTTTGCCCCACTGGTCGTAATACACTGCCTTGTTTTTGTGAACACCGCAAAGCATCTTCACGCTTCCATCCTTGAATGTTACTTTATACTTGGCGGAATGCGGGCAATCTTTATAATTATGCCATCCACGAATGCAGGTTGTTCCACAATCAATTGAATCATCGCACTTTATTTTATCTTTCATCACTTGTTGTATTTAATATATTATTCACCCTTGTTGCCATATCTCTGAATTGTGGGTTGTACCGAAAATCATCTTCATACTTATTCAGCAAATGAAGCATTGAAGAATGGTCGCGGTGAACGTACTTCGCAATCTGTGTCAGCTTCATTTTTGCACGGCGACAATGGTACACGAACAACATCCGGGCAAAGAATCCGTCACGTTTCCGGGACTTTGTGATATATTCGTGGAACTGCATCCCGGTAACTTCGTGGATTGCATTCTGAATCCGCATCACTTCTTTGTTTTCCCGGCACACTTTCGATTCAAACCAAATGTCCTTTTCAAGTCGTGTTGCCGCGTCGTACTCGATTGAAGCACCTTTTGAACCAATCCAATTGTCCATCATGTAGATTGCATCACAAGACAAAAGCAATTCAAAATCCTTAACCATGTGTTGTTCCCAAGTGGCATCAGGGGACAAACCTTTTTCCATCGGGTTCACGACTTCAAAGCCTATTTCTTCAAGCAAGGCTTGTGCATCGGCGAATTTTCGCCTTGTTTCTTCAAGTGGCAAGCCTGTAATCTTGCCGGATATATAAATTTTCATTTTCTTGTATTGATTTGTTGGTTGTTATATAGAAACTTGTTCACGAAATAGATTTGCCCTTTCCCCGTTACCTTTGTTGTGGTTGATACAAGGGTTTCGCCGTTGGCTTTCTGAATGGTGGTTTTCTTCATTTCAAACAATCCCATTTCCATTGCCTTTTGGGTGGGTTGGTTGTACCGTTCACCATATTGGCACAAATAGCCATTTTCGCGCATCCAAGCGAAAAGCCGCTTTTCCCCGGTCTGAACACCATTTTGGCAAATGATTTTAGCCAATTCACCAATCAAGACGGATTGTTTTGCCGTTTCAACCGCTTGTGAAAACAAGACACGGGGTCTTTCCGCTTCAATCTGCTTTTGTTGCTTTTCTATCTGTTCCGCCTGTGAAGCTGCAAGGCGCAAGGCTTCCGCGAATGTTTGAGGTATCGCCGGGGCTGCTTGCTTCACTTCCTGAACAATCCTTTCCATTGCATTGAATTGTTCAATGAATCCGACCTTGAATTGCATTGCTTTTGCACCTGTCAGACCCATTGCAAGCAATGAAAATCCATCCCGGTTCATCAAATACATTGGTCGCGGTTTGTTTTGTGCATCAGAGTATGTTGATTCACAAAACCATCTTTGGTGGGCTGAATTTTCAGCCGTCCCCAAAATGTTTCTTATGGATTGCATCACGTTCTTGTGTTGCTTTCCGAACACTTGTGCCACCTTGACGGAATCCGTCACGGGTGTTCCTTTGTTGGTCTTATAGACCACATTTTGTTGAATAATGCCGTTCATTGTTTGTGTCAAGTGCATCATCACAATATACACCCTCACAAAGTGCATTGCATGGATGCTCGATTTCACCTTGTTGCCAAGGACAAAACTTGCACAATTCATCGTCCAACTGCTGCTTTAATTCTTCCTTATTCATTTTGTTATAATTTTCTTCTGTCTTTTCCTTTGATTTCAAAGTAATTACACATTTCATTCAACCTACTTGCCACCCGGTCGCCGTATCTGTTCACCAACTTTTCACCATTGATTTTCAGATTTGAGGTTATAAGGGTGATTTCATCGGTCTTGTCGCCCCGGTATTCGATAAGCTGCCGGACAACATCAACACGGTTTCCCATGTAAAGTGATTCTTGCGGCTCACATCCCAAATCCTGAATGCCTAACATGGAAATTTGCTTCAAGGTGTGAATCTCCCCGGTGTCAATGAATTTATCGCAAATGGCATCCGCACGGAATGTTCTCCACCAAAGGGGGCGCGGGCTTGAATCATCAATGAATTGCACCCGGAATCCCCAAGCCGTGCAATATGCAAGCATGATTTCAAGACACCAAGATTTGCCCGTGCCTGTGTTCCCGGCAATATATATTCCCCTTTTCAAGCGACCGGGGACAACCCCTTTCGTTTCCGGGTTCAAACATTGCATTGTGGGGTCACAATGACACCATTTGATAAAGTTTTCGTAAGTGAAGCGGTTTTCATCATCAATCACGAACTTGGGGTTTCGACTTTTTCCGATTGCTTCAACAATCTTCAAGGCTTCCGCAATATCATAATGCAAGTATTGATAACGGGTGAACCCTGCAAACATTCCACGTTGGTTTATGGCATTTAAGATTTGGTCAATGCTTGGCATCTGAACCTTGACTTGCTTTTTGCTACCGTTTTTGTCGGTAAATGTTTCTTTTATGTCCATTCGTCATTGCAACTTTTATTGGTTTGACTTTTTTTTGAGGTTGCCGGGCGATTGTCGCGTTTTGACCACGTTACGATTGCCATGCGCCAATCTTTCATCTTGTTCTTACCGACCATCCAACCTTTGCTTTCATAAAAGGCAATGAATGCTTCCGCATCTATCGAATACCCTTTTTCTTGAATATATGCTTGAACTTCTTGCAATGTAGGGGGGCAAAACCGTTTGACGGTTTTTGCTTTTTCCCTCTCTATATCGTTAGATATAGATTTATTCTTTTCTTTTCTTTTATTTTCTTTTATTGCATTGCAATCCATTACATTTGCATCGGGCTTGCTTTGCATTTGCTTTTCACGCCTTGAAAGCCAACTACTTAAAGCGGCTTGTTTCCGCTTCTCTGTTATGTCGTTGCGCTTGTTTATCCGTGCATTTACCGAATTTGACCAAAACTTTTCGCCATCATTTTGAAACAAATTGAAGTCCCGGACAACACTTTCAACAATGTTGCTTTCCGTATGCAATGCAAATGCAATGCTTTTGCAAGCGGTCAAAGGCAATTCGCCGCCCTGTTCATACAGATTCTCTATAAGACACCAAAAGACACCAAGCCCGGCAATCCCATGTTCAAACAAGACTTCTTGCAACTTTGGGTCATTACGGGCATTGTAATCATGTGAAAAATACTCTTTCATAACTTTGCACGTTTTTGTGATTCACCAAGCCCGAACAATGCGAAATCATATTTGCAAGGGTCGTTTTTATCCAATTCCCGCAATTTGGCGGTCAATTCTTCAACCGTCTTGCGGTCATTGCCGTTCCTCTCAATCAAACCCATTTCGCGCCCAATCCGGGCAACATGGGTGTCAAGTGGTATCATCAATTCACTTGGCTTCAAATTGTGCCAAATACCCATATCAACAATGCCATCTTGCCGACATAGCCAACGCAACATCAGGTTCAAACGCTTGCAAGCTGAACCACCCTTGTGCCTGTTGGGTGTCGGGTTGGATATGTGCCTTGAATACTCACCGCCATTTGCTTGCGCAAACAATTCACGCAACCTTGAAAAGCCATCCCACACATTAGAATCACTTTCGGAAAAGGCGATTGCCAAAGTGTTGCATTGCAGATATACAAATTGCAATCCCCGGCACATATACACCAAGTCCCGACCAAAGAATGTGCGGTGTATATTCATTGCCGGGTCAATGTCATTGAATCTCCCACTTATAACAAACTCAAATGGGCGGTTCTTCATAATATCATGGAACATCTTGCGGCATCCTGTCAATATCTGCTTTCGGTTTCCCCAAGCGATTGTTGAAGCAAGGAATGCGGCAATTTCAATGTCTTGTTGTTTTTCGTATGCCCGTGGGAATTGTACCGGGTCATTTTCAATGAAAGCCGGGGTGTTGAATTGCTCCGCAAGGGCATCCATCTTTTGTTTCAATTCATTCATTGTTGCGACTTTTAAGCCCCCGACCCGGCACATGGTCAAGCCGGGGGCGATTCAACTTCTTAAACCTCAATGATTGCGATTTCCGGGGCAATCTCCTTGACTTGCTCCAATTGTTCGTCAATCACCTTGTCGCGCAAATCTTCAAGGGTTGCTTGCGCTCCGGGTGAAAGCAACACGAATGACACTTCACGCCCATTCACTTGTGCGAATGTTTCAACCTCGATACTTTCAGACGGCAAGCCCTTGAAAATAGGCATTTGAACGGTGAATGATTCCGGCAAGTTGGAATTGACCACTTGGGCGAAATTGTCCGTCCTGTTGCCGTTCTCTTTTACGGCACGGTCAATCTTATTGTTCACATCGGCTGTGAAGTTCATCAGGCTTGAAACCAACTTCATGTTTTCCATGCGGTCGGCAAAGAAAGCCCGGTTCATTTTGATAAACAAGCCAAGTTCCGTTGGTGTCCACACCTTGCCACTATTTATTCCGAACTCAACAAACTTGGGATTGTATGCCAATTTGCCAACAACCTTTCCGCGTGTGTATTCGTCCGCTTCATTGGTTATCAAGGTTATTTCAACCTTATCACGGTTTACAAGGATATGGCAATTCTTCTGTTCAAATTGCCCTGTGTTGATTCTCTTTGCAAGATATTCAACAACCGCACCGATAACGCCCGACAAATCGGTCTTGACCGGGGCTTTCGGTTCAAGTTCTTTGGGGGCTGCACCCTCACGAATCACCAATTCGGCTTTTGCCATGTTTGGTGCAAGATTTACTTGGAATTTTTCGTTCTGCATTTTCTTTTACTTTTGAATGTTAGTTGTTTGTTCCTGTTTTAGCCTGTTCACCGACAACAATTCGTGGTTGAAACAATGTCGGTTGCAGTTCATCAGCGGTTGCCGGGCGGCTCTCTATCATGTCGCCCTCGTCATTGTAGTATTCCGTTACGCGGGCTTCCCGGTCTGTGAACCTGTAACATACTTCATTCACATACTCCGATTTTGCCTTAATGTTGGAAACCATGTTTGCCCGTTGTTCTTTAAGTGGTTTCAAGCGTCCTTTGTATTCGGCTTGCACTTGCTTCATTTCCGCTTCGATTTCAGCAATCTCAATCGACACGTTGGCAAGATTTTCTTTGTGTCCTTGCAGTTCTTCCGGGGTGTATGGCTTCATGTACCCCTTGTTTTCGCAAGCATCGCAATTGTCTTTCAGAAAGGCAACACGTTCAATCTTGCTTGTGTACTCTTTACCAAGTGACTTTCCCATGACCATTTTGTTTTATAGTGAAACACTTGGTTGTCTGAACAACAAAACATCATTCCACAAGTCAATGAATTGTTCCCCGAATTGGCGGGCGCGGTCGGATGTTTTGAAGCAAAGCCGAGAACCGAAAGACGCATACGCAGACGTAGCCGTATGACCCGTATACGCAAACACGAACCCCGCAGCAGCATTGGAATATACAAACCACGGAAACCATTTCGTTTGATTTCGGTTTGAGAAATCCGGGGTGAAATTATCTTCCTTGTTCCATGCCTGTGCAATGGTGAACAACTCATTCAGGGCGACAAGGGCTTTCATGTGCTTGGGGTTTATGTCGTTCACCAATCGGGCGACATCTTCAAGTTTCACACTATTGTCGGAAAGAATCTTCTTTGATACGGTGAAGTCGGCATTTGGCTTGCCATTAAGATGCTTCCGGGCTTTTTCAAAGTCGGTGATACACTCGTTTACTTCCTTGATTTCGACTTCTTCAAGGGAGAAATCAAACGGGGTCAGATAATCTTCATCTTCCGAATCCAAATCTTCATTGTGATTCTCGATAAAGTCCATCATTTCGTCCGCAGCTTCATTCTTTGAATCGAACTTGCCGCAAATCTCTTGCGTTTTCTTGTTTGTGATTAAAAACTTTTTCATGTCTTTTTGAATTAAAAGGGTGATTTGTTGAAATTTAATGTCATTCCACTTTCCGCAATGTGGATGGTCTTACCTGTCGCTTCCATGATTCCTTGCCGGAACTCACTTGCATTTGAATTGCCATCGGAAAGGTGTATCAACACAATGTTGTTCACCCCCGACAAGTCATTTGCAAGCAATGTCCCCTTGCAAGTTTCATATTCCATGTGGGATTTCATGGTTCGCGCCCTCAATGCACTTGGCAATCTGCCGGATTCAACATTGGCATCCAAAATGTCTTGTCTGAAATTACATTCAATCAAGATATTGTTCAATCCTGCAAACGTATAGTGCAAATAATGCGTATCAGTCGCAAACAAGACCATTCCACATTCCGGGTGATATATCAGGAATCCGAAAGGTTCGGCGGCATCATGTATGGTGTCGAATGCTTGAACCCTGAAATTGCCGATTTCGACAATGCACCCGGCTTCCATCATAAGCGGTGACAAATAGGGGCTTTTGAACTTCTTTATCACTTCATGCAATGTTCCCGTGGACATATACACGGGGATTTGCGCCTGAATGAAGTTTTCAACGTGTTTGGCGTGGTCGCCATGTTCGTGTGATACAATCGCCCCTTTGATGCGTGAAACATCGAAATTGACCGCCTTTTGCACTTCTTTGAATGAAATGCCACATTCTATTGCCAAGGCTTCCTTGCCATTGTCAAGCAAGTAACAATTGCCCTTTGAGGATGAACCCAATACTTTAAGCTGCATAACCTTTCGGATTTAGGGTTTAGAAACTGGGTGAATTTTGCGGTTCTTCCGTTTTCGGTGCTTCTTCCGTTGGAATCTCGCTCTTGATTTCCCCGGTTTGGGCATCAACAACCGTTTTTGTTGTTTTGTCTTTACCATCTGCCAAGTCCATGCTTATTTGTTCCTTGTTAGCATTGTTCTTGCGTTCTTCTTCCGGGGTGTCCTTGATTTCTTGATACTCGACATCCTGAATGTCTTGGTATTCCTCAATGGTTTTCATACCCATTGAAAGTTCCGGCGCATAAGCACTTGTCCAAAATGATGCGGCACGATACATTAGCATTTGCCGTGTCATTGTCTGCCATTTTGAACCGTTCTTTGTGAACCAACCCTCTTGAATGGCAAGCCGGACGGAAACGGGCGAACTTTCCAACATCTTGTCCGAACCCTTGGCGGTCGTGAATGCGACACATTCAATGTCCATCACCTTTTTGCCGTCAAATTGCTTGGTTACGGCACGTTTGGAACGTGTTGCATTGTCCCAAACATAATCCGTGTAATCCACCATCCCCAACATACCCTTTTCGATAAATCTGTATTGTAAGGGATTGAAACGCCCGCAAGTGTTCACGGTTGCGACAAGGAATTTGGACGACCAAGACGGTTTGCCATAGATGGGAACCATGTTTTGCATCACCATCAAAGGACTTGCGCCGATACGTTGTGCAATCTCAATAGCAATCATGCAATTTGCCATTGCTTTTTCAATCGGATTTTTCTCTGAAACCTTATACATTTCTGGCACAAGTTCGGATGAAGCAAACAACTTGCACACACGTTGCATTGTGTCAAACTGCACCGGGTCAAAGAAGTTGAACCCTACTTGGGTGGGTTGTGAAACAACCACCGCATTGTTGTTTTTTGGCTGTAATTCGTTCATTGTCTTATGATTTAATTGTTAGATTTATGGTTGTCAAATCCCCCCCCAATTTATCCATCAGGGTTTTAATTGAAGCAAGTTTCAGACCCTCAACAACAAGTTCCCTTGTTTGCTCCTGTGTGGCAAGTTCCGCAATTGCCCGGACTATTTGCCCTTGATTGCCCATGATTGCGATTTCTTGGGCGGTGGTGTTGGAATCTTCCGGGGTTTCGGTGGCTAATATCACCAAACCGCGCTTTGTCTTGTTTTCACTTGTCATTTCTGACATTGATGTTGCAAACTCTTCCACCTTGGAAATGAATGCACTTTTCTTGTTTTCTTCCATTGTTACGAAATTTTATTGAATTGTTAATTTGTTGTCTTTGGTGACAACAAGGTTTATAATCTGACTTTCCGTTGGGATTATCTCATTGACACTTTCGCGACCGTCAATGAATATCGGGGCACAAATGCCATAATGTCGGCAAAGGGTGTTGATAATATCCAACCCGGCATTGACTTGTCCGGCGGTGTTGGCACTGCCATAAGGCACACCATCAACAAGCGGAACGCACGTTTCAACGGCATTGCCATCAAAGGTGTAATCATACAACTTGAATGAAACGAACTTGAACATGGCATTGATGCGTTTTTCGCATTCGTCAATCTTGGTCTTGGTGAATTGCTCAATGGTGTATTCTTCACGCTCGACATCGGCGATTTGTTGTGCCAACTTCTTGCCGTTTTCTTCAAGCTGTGATATTTCCTTTTCACAACGTGAAATGGCATCACGTTTTGCAAGTCTTGCTTTCAGTTCATCGCGCGAAGCGTTCCACGTTGCCTTTTGGCTCTGCAAATCCTTTGTGTCAATCCCGGTGTTGTCGGTTGAAACGGTGGCTTCAATGTCGGCGATTTCCTTTTGCTTGGCAACCCATTCGGGGATGTTTTCAGGCACAACGGCGGCAACATCAACAACGGGGATTCCGGCAAAAGATGCTTCCAAGATTTCAATCTCTTTGGTCAAAGATTCGCTTTGCTTCTTGGATTCCTCGATTGATTCCTTGATGCTCTCAACCCTTGCTTCCTTTTCGGCGATTCTTGCGCCAAGATTCTTGCCCTTTTCGGTGATTTCATTGCATTTGTCAGCTTGTGCCCTGTTGAACACTTCACGGGCTTGCGAAAGCATGGATTCGGGCAATTCTTGTCCGCAATGCGGGCATATTGTACCACCGTCATATTTCTTGCCGTTTTCCTTGTACCATTCATTGCGGATGGTGTCTTGTTCTTCTTTGAGTTTGTCAATATCCCGGTGGATGCGTGCGACCTCAACTTGCCCGTTGGTTATATCCTTTTTCACGGAATCAAGTTCACGTTTCTTGTCCTTGATGCTGCTTTCCAATTCCCGGCGTTTGCTATTGGCTTCAAAGGCGGCATTTTGCGCTTGTTCCTTTGCCTTGAAAATGATTTGTTGGCATTCTGACTTCAACGTATTTATTTGCTTCTGCTTTGCTTGCTCCTTGTCATACTGCTTGCGTATGGCGGCAGTAACATCGGCAATTGCCTTGTCAATGTCGGCAATCTCCCTGTCTGCACGTTCAATTTCCATTTCTATTGCATGGAAATCTTCATTTTCCGGCATCATCTTGTGGGTTTGGTCAATGCGCGGTTGGTTTTGGTCAAGTTCACCTTTCAAACGCTTCTTTTTAGCCGCGATTTCGGCTTTGAAGTCTGCGAATGATTTGCCGCTTATCTTATCAAGCAAAAGGGCAAATTCGGGCTTTTGTGAAGCAATTTCGGCATCTGTGATTGTTCCGGCAAGCTGAAACAATTGTTCGCGCTGCAACTTCCAATCCATATTCACAAAGAAAGCCGGGTTGGTAATCATCTTGAATACGGATGAATCAATGATTGCTTCAATGCGCTTGGTGTATTCGCCCACCTTGACCGGGGTTTCATTCCACCAACATTCCGTGTGATTTCCCTTGAACACTCGCTCAACTTGTCCACGCGGTTTTACCCAATCTTCAACAAAAGCACGTTTCAGGGTGATTTCCTCACCATCAACGACAATTACACCTGACACACTGCATTCCACGTTGTGAAGCTCTTGCCCGTTAATGCGTGTCTTTACTTCGTAATCCTTGCGGTCTTTGGTGTCTTTGCCAAACAACAACCAAATGAATGCGTCAAAATGTCTTGACTTGCCAAGACCATTGCCGCCGGAAATGGTTGTAACATCGGCATTGAAATTCGTTGTCCGCTCCTTTTCACCCTTGAAGTTTACAAAGGTCAAGGACTTTAATGTTACTTGTTTCATTGTTGCGATATTTATTTGTTATTAAATAGTTCCAAAGCCAATTCAACATCAACCACAATTATACGCCCATGTTGGGTAATAGCCCGGTCAATGCGCCCACTTCGTTTGATGCGGTTTGCCGTTGTCATGCTACAATTGAAAATTTGAGCAATCCCGGCAATGCCATACACCTTGCGATGTTCCTTGACTTCTTGGGGGGCTTGTTTCGGTGCTTCTTTCGCACTTTCCAACAATTCCATCAGTTGCCCAACCGTTAGGTCGATAATTCTTGTTTGTGGGTCAATGTTTATCATTCTTCATCTTCCTTGAAATAATCGGGGATTGGTATTTTCTTTAAGAAATGTGCGGATAATGCAAGGCTTGCCACCTCCAAGAATAAAAACCACAAGGGGGCATCCTCCGTACTGCACAAAAGGCAAAGCGATATTGAGAACCACCAAACCACGGCTTTTTGTTTGATTGTTAAGCCTTTCAAGACAAAGGCATTTTTTAATTCATTCATTGTTGCGAAATTTTGATGTTAAACGAATGGTGAAAAATCCCCATCAGCCTTTCGGCGACCACGTACACGGCAAATCCTTGTCGTTGTTGTCCGGGCATTACGTGCCATAATCACGTTGTCATTTGACCACATTTGAGGTATCAGAATACCCAAAAGGAACAATGCAAACACTTTTCTTTTGAATGGTGAAAGTTCAAATGATATGTGAAATGTCATGCAAAACCACCACGCGGACAATTCATTTACCTTGGTGCATCTTGTTTTCTCAAAGATGTTCCGGGCATGATTTTCAACCGTTCTTTCCGAAATATAAAGGCGGTTTGCTATATCCTTTTTAGTTGCGCCCCATGCGAATAATTCCGCAATTTCGGATTCGCGTTTGGTGAGTTTTACGGCATCTTCTATCATTCTGCAATCCCCCAAACATCAGTGATTCCAAATTCCGAAAAGACTTCTTCCACCGCCTTTGCTTCCGAAACTTTTGGTTCAACCTTTCCTTTCATGCGGATAAGGAATGCCGCCCGCGTTGTCACATTCAATGCCGCCATCAGCTTTTCGCGGCACGTTGGTATGTCGCCATTACGAACTTGCGACCACCCTTTTGAAAATGAAAATTGTTCTTTGCTCATTACTCTTTTATTTTTAATTATTGTAAAATTGCGGCACAATTTTTCGTCATGTCGCAAATTTGACGTAAATTTGCTATTTGTTTCAACGAAACTTTGCTTTACCTTTGCATTGTTTTCGTTTACGTTTGCAAAGATACGGCATATTGTGCGAAAAACCAAATTTTTATCACACAATTTTGCGTATTAAATTTGCGTGTATAACATAACTAATTGAATATGAATGAATTTGATATTAAAAAAATTCGTGAGCAATTGAATGTTTCGCAAGAAAAACTTGCGGAAATGCTTGGAGTACACCCAAGAACCGTTCAAAATTGGGAATCAGGTACAACAATACCGAAAGCAAAACACGCAATGTTGCGTGATTTGATGCTAAAACAACATCAGTATGCCGGGGGTGCTGAACAAAGCAATGTCAATGGCGACAATATCAACGGCAACAATGTGACGGTAAACAACAAGCCTGACACCGCAAGATTGTTGGATTTGCTTGCAAGCAAGGAACAATCACTTGCCAAGGCACAAGAACACATTGATAAATTATTGGTGATAATTGAACGACTAACAAAATAAAGATATGGACACAATACAAATCAAGGTGAATGACTATTACGGCAACCCATCTTATTATTCGGTTATGCCGGAATCCATCTTTGATGCACTTGAACTTGCATCATTAAAAGGTGAAGAACTTGCCACCGTTGAAAGGGCGGCATTTGATAAAATGATTGTTGAATACGACAAAAAGATGAAGCCATGAAAGTATATAGATACCTTATATTAGCGTTGCTTTGCGCCCTGTCTGTTTCTTGTTCAAAGGATAATACATTGGACAATGAAGAACCCCAAACCGTATTGTCCGATATTGCCGGAACATGGTTTCAATATGCTTATTTGTGTTCCGATGGGTACTTTGTGGATATATCAGACACCGGGGATTGCGCATATTATGAATTTGCCTATCCCAATATATTCACGCAATACACCGTAAATGAATCCGGGGAAAAGGAAATCATAAAACAAGGGGAATGGGTATATAATGCCGAAACAAAGATTGCCCATATTACAGAACCGAAAGGATGGAATCTTGACATCGCCTTTGATTTCGGTGTTTTGAATGATTCCTACATTGCGACAATGAAAATAAAAGGTCGCACACAAAATTCAAGTTCAACAATTAAGGCAAGACTTTTACGATGAAGAAAAGCATAAATCCCCGTGCCTTTGAAATTCAACGCAGATTCTTTCAAGCGTTGGATTTGGCTATTGCATCGGAAAAGGTGAATGGCTTGAAAGGATTTTGTGAAGAACACAAGTTGAATCGCACAAAGTATTCACGCATTAAGAATGCGTTGGATAAACCCATTGAGGAATCAACGTATAAAATGATTGATATTGACGCGCTGGCGGCTCTCTGTTCGGATTTTGGTGTGTCGGCTGAATGGTTGTTGCTTGGTCGGGGAAAGATTCTTAAAACGGAAAAGCAATGAAAATTCAGTGGGGCGTAAAATTCATATTGCACAAACGGCATTCAAGGGACACAAAAGCATCCATCCGAATGCGTGTCACTTTGCGCGGTCAAACTCCTATTGATTTCCCGACAAGGCTTGATATTGATATTGAACAATGGGACACGACCACACAACACGCTTTGAGTGCTGCACCGGGGGCATCTGCAATCAACCGCACCATTGATGAATGGAAAGCCAACATCAATGAAATCTTTGCCCGGTATGAATTACTTGAAAAGCGTGTTCCGACCGTTGGGGAAATCAAAGACCTTTTCAATGATATGGTCGGGCGCAAGACAAAGACGAATGAAAGTGTGCCGAATCCCGGCGACAATCTGTTTACCGTGTTTGACATCTTCACGGACACGATGGGCAAGCAAAATCAATGGACGGATGCAACACACGAAAAGTTTGCAGCCTTGAAAAGACACTTGAAAGACTTTGACCCCAAGTTGTCTTTCCCGCAAATTACAGAATCAAAGATGCAAGCATATCTTGGCTATCTGAACAAGCAAGGATTCCGAAACACCACCATCGCCAAGCATCTTGCATTTGTGCGTTGGTTTTTCCGTTGGGCTGCATCAAAAGGATATTATGATGGTGATATTCACGACACATTCAAACCAAAATTGAAAGGGACGGACGGCAATTCAAAGGAAATTATCTATTTGACCCAAGCCGAAATCAAGTTGCTGGAGAATTACCAATTCTTGCCGACACAAAAGGCACTTGAACAAGTCCGGGATGTTTTCTTGTTCTGTTGCTTCACCGGGTTACGATATTCGGATGTTGCCAAATTGAGAAAAACGGATGTTAAAGATGGATTCATTGATGTTGTAACACAAAAGACCGTGGATGGCTTGCGCATTGAGTTGAACAAGCATTCACAATCCATCCTTGACAAATACAAAGACAAAACATTGCGCGGTGATTTGGCTCTGCCTGTGATTGCTAATACAAAAATGAATGCACATTTGAAAATCTTGGGGCAAGTGTGCGGCATTGATGAACCGATAAGGATTGTATATTTCCAAGGGAATGTCCGGCATGAAGAAGTGTTCCCCAAGTGGGCGTTGCTCACCACCCATTGCGGGCGGCGCACGTTTGTTGTTACCGCCTTGCAGCTCGGAATCCCAAGTGAGGTGATAATGAAGTGGACGGGACACAATGATTTTTCGGCAATGAAACCATACGTTAAAATTGTCGATGAATTGAAAGAACGGGCAATGTCCCGGTTTGACAATTTATGATGGTACACGAATATATCAACGTAAAAACCACGTACACGAATTTGTACACGATATTTTGCCGTATTTATGGCATTGTATGGCATTGTATCATGTCATTTTGTGATATGATAGGGGCTAATGTGCTGAAATTTCGTGATTTTGGCTTTTCATGGAATCATAGCGTTTCAAAGGTTTTAGTCCCTCTCTCTCCGCAATAAACGCTGAAAATCAGCAAATTGCAAAGCAAACACCCAATTTTACACCCAAGAATGTAAAATTGGGTGTTTTTGTATTCTTTAAGATTGATAGTATGGGAAGGTAAGTGGAAAACCTCCCTTTTAACGTGCAAACCACTTGTTTTTTCTTGGATATAACGGGGAATTTACGGATTAATCTCAACTATTAAAAACTGTCATTCAACAAGTTCAAATTCACATTTTCCCGATTCACATCCATTGAATATAACAGCAATCTGATGAATGCCGGGATAAAAAGTTCTTGTCGTTATGGGGCGAAACGAATGTTTCCTATTGACTTCCGTAATGGAGTTTCCTTTGTATTCCTTCTCACTGATTTTATAGACTTTCCTCGTCATCTCTCCATTCATTTTCCGATAATAGATTCCGTATTCCAATCTTATTGTCCGTTTTTCCGTATTATAATTGTTTAGATTAAAACAAAATTCAACAGAATCACCCATTTTTATTCTTTTTGTAAGAATCTTAAAGTCACCTATGCTGATATTGTCATTCAAACTCAGTCCAAACAGGTTCAATATCTCGTGATTCCCCTGCTTAAGCAATGTTCGGCATCCATGCTTGATAACCCAATCAATATTCTCTGATTGCCCTTTCCATTTTTTAGCCAAAGCAATTACGATTTGTGGATTATCCTTTGAAATATCGTTCAGGTTATTGGCAACACTCAACCTTACAAACCTGGATGGATCGTTTTTCAGATTTTCCATAATCGGAATGATGGGAGCTGGATTTTCTTTTAATTTAGGCAATGACATCGCCCACGGCAGACGAGGTCTGCACCCTTCCGATGCAAGCCTCCTTACCCCCCAGTGCGGATGTTTTGACCAAGCCAACATCTGTTTCATCATTTCATCTTGATATTTCACAATAAAGGCATGGGTCACAAATTCGCAAGTCGTGAATTGCGTAATTCGCTCAATGGCTTTCACTGATGTCTCATAGTCCTCTATTCCATATCGCTCCACATAATGGTCCAAAATAACCCCATATTCTAATGTCAGCAAATTGAAATTTTTATCGTCTATCTTTGAAAAATCGAGCAGTCTAACTTTTACACAGTCTAATAATTTAAAGATTTTCGCAACAGCTTCTTTATACTCGGTTGGCATAAACTTGTGCAGAACAGTAGTTATGTGTGCAATCCGCTGCTTATAACCTCTGTTCTCCCATTCTTCATCCATAACTAAAGTTACAAACTTGTCTACACTCATGTTCTGGAGAACAAGAGACAAGTCGTTGACAAACCTTCCAAAGAATGGCTTATCAAACATATTTTTAAAAGATTCTGCCATTACTTTTATCTTACTACTATACCATTTTCGATGTTGATTTCAATTTCATAGTCCTTTATATCCTTGATTCCGATGCCGCTATGAGTTCTTTATCTGCTTCGATATTCTTCATCTACAAAATAATACAATGCTCCATAGCACGATGGAGCGATTTATAAATGCAGAAGCACAAACTACTGATGCAACACTCGAAGTCGAAAGTCGTAGGAAACCTTGTGTACAGATGTAGAGGTAGCAGCCCATGCTGTATGCGTGAGAACCACTATGCAATCCCAGTACACTGGTGAATTTCCTACGTTCTCGACTTACAAGAGAGCATAACGCTTCTTATTTTCTTATTTCTTGGAAAGAGTTGCCCCTATCCGAATGCAAAATTAGTTATTTTATTGATGTTTTGCATTATATAGAGCGGAATTATAGCTTGAATCCTCTACTTTTTCTTGATTCTTCTACTGATTGCCGTAAACCTTGCCGAAGTTTCTCCCATTGCTCTTTGAACCATTCGCCTATCGGTTGCCTGTTTATTGTAAGCACCAGTTTATTATTATCAACCGAACTTTTCTCAATCTTGAAAATATCATTCTTGATTTCAAATCTTCGCCTATGCTCTTCAGAATAGATTTTTCCATTGCATCTGATTGCTTCCTTTTTTGTCAAAAGACTGTTTACCATATCTTTGGTAAATCCGATGGCATAGCAGAGTTTTTCCATTCTCAACATCTCTTTGAGTAAAGGGAACCAGTTGAACGCCTTTTCAAGAATGGTATTCAATCGTGATATTTCCTTGTCTTTGGCTTCAAGCTCTTGATTATGCACTCCTTGAAGATTACGAATCTGTTTGCCATGCTGTTCCTGCATCTGTTGCATACGGACTTTTAAATCGTCAATGCTTTTGTTCCGTTTGGCAATCTCCTGATGCAGTTCCACATTGCTATGCTCCAGCTCTTTCAGTTTTCCGCTGCCGAAAAGAGAACCTACACCGCTTGCTATGGCTGTGGCAGCATCGGTGGCTGCGCTTTTGAGCTTGTCGGTGCGTATCTCCGATTTTACCTGTTTGAGTTCCTGTTCGGCAAGTTCCACCTGTTGTTCTTTATGCCGCTTTGCAGCATCTATGCGTTGCAGTTCGGCTTTCTGTTTTTCAATGATGAAGTCATTGCGTTCCAGATGTTCTTTGCCAGTAACATTTTTTGATTGCCCACGTTCCATCATTAGAATGTCTGATGCCAAAGTCTGCATTTTTGCCATATCCTCGTCATTGAGTTTACGGCTCTTTCCTGTATCGTGGTTCATCCAGTCAAAAACAATATGGGCATGATAATTCGGCTTAAACCATTTTTCACCCACTTGAAAACTCTCTTTGTCTTCTGCGTCAGGTTTTTCACCCAGCCAATGTCCTTCGTCCTTATGCAGGAATATTTGGAGTGGCGTGATGCCCCAGCGTCTTTGGCACTCTTCGCCAAATTCACGCACATCTGCCAATGTGGTGTCCGCTCTGATGAGCAACACTCCCTCACGGATAGGTGAACATCCTGCCACCTTGATTATTTTACCATTCTTTCCTTTGCGTTCCCGTTCTTTTTCCTGCATGGCACGTCCGGTCTTTTCCTTGACCATCCGTTTGATATTGTCATAGTGCGTTTGCAGTTCGGGAGTGCCGAAGTTCGGGTTTATCCATTGTTCGTTGTCGGCAGAAAGTTCGGACACAACATAGATTTTGGACACCCCGATGTTTCGTATATACTCGTCAGTCCTTCGGTTATGCGCCTCACTCGATGCGATGTTGCAAGGCTTTATGTGTATGCTTGATTTTGTTGCCATAGCTTCTTTTTTTGTTTACATTAGATTACTTTGTCCGCTTCCGTAACGGGGTTCTTAGGGGTAACCCATAAGCGGAGATTGCAAAGAGAGGGTCACTCTTTGCTCGGGGTTCTCAGGGGTGAAACGCCCTGAGTGGGTCATTAGGGCAAAGCCCTAATCCCCTCGGGAGAGCCCACAACTACGGAAGCGGAGCGTGTAGTTATAGTGGGCTATAACCGAAAGCCGTTCTTCTTTTTCGGTGGCTGGGTGTGCGTCTCTCTTACGGACTGGACTTGCCTGTTTCTTTCAGCCTGTTTCTGTAGGTATTCGTTCAAGTCCTTGCATCCGCTGTAGGTCTGCGAAGCGTCACGGATGTATAAGTCTCTGCCGTATTCCATACGGATTTGCCGGAGTGCTTCCATCCCTGCACGGTCATTGTCAAAGAAACAATGTATGCGCTCGTAACTACCCAACGGATAGAGAGCCTTGCTCACATTCGATACAGAGTTCAATACCATATAATCTTGTCTGTCCAGTTCGGGAAATTTCGGGCAATTTTCCAATCTCAAAGTAAGAAATGAAAGATAGTCCATAAATCCCTCGAACACATAACAGGTATTCCTTGCTTTCCCCGACTGTCTGATATGGGAGATTTCCTTTGGGGCGATGCAGCCCTTGAAATAACGGTTACGAATCTCATAGCCGCCCGATATGTTTGGAAAGGCAATGGCGAAATACCGTTTGCCGTTGTTGGTGAAATGAGCTTCGCGGCATTCTCTTTTCGCCAGTTCCGTGTTTATTCCCCTTTCCTGCAAATAGGAGAGCAGGGCAGGAGAAGAAAGCGGTACAATCTCCAGTTGTTGAAAACGTGGCTCGGAAGATGACTGCTTGCCAAAAGAGAAAGAACCAGGACGGATATGTGGTGTCTGTTCTGCTATGCGTTCTAATATATAAGGTATATGGTCGGTAGCATATAAGTGTGAAGCCAGTTCGATGATGCCGCCGCCTTTGCCGAGTGCAAAATCATACCATTGGTTGCGCTCGGTATTTACCTTGAACGAGGCTTCGGTTTCTTCCCTTAACGGTGATTTATACCATAGGTTGATACCCTGTTGTTTGACGGGAGAATATCCCAAACTGTGCAGATAATCCGCTATCCTGATTTGCTTGGCTGTCTGTATATCCATAAGATAATTGTTTGAGTAGTTAATGAATTGATTTATTTTTCTTTTCGCCCGTACCATTTTAAGAAGTACGGTCTATATAACCACTTCACTAAATTGTCGTATATATAGAGTACGGCAATAAAGTGAAGCGGTTTATCCATTCCTTGCATCACTTCGCTTTATCCTTAATATATAGACCCACAGAATAAAGTGAAGCGAGTGCAGGTAACGGGTTAATAGTGGAAGTCGGGCATGAATGTGTATTTTCTGCCGTTCTCCTGCACTATCATCCGTTTGTTGCGAAGCATGGTGATGAGCGGTACCGCCTTTTGATGGTTCAGCTTTACACCTATTGACGTATAGCTTTTGATTAAGGCATCTTCCAGTTCCTTGTAACCGTATTCCTCTTTCAGCCCGAAAACGGCTTCCAATGCGATACGGTGCTGCTGCTCGGTAATATGCCTGTAAGGGTCGAACTTTTCCTCTTCCGGTCTTCCCGGTTTCTTCGCTTCGGGTTTGTAACCCTCTATGAGTTCAGGCAAGGCACTGTCATTGATACGAAAGGCAAAAGGCTCGAAATCCATTGCCCGGATGTGCATGGCTGAAACATTGCTTATATCTCCGTTGCTTTTGTCTTTTTCCACCAGCAATACGGTTTCCGCCTTATTGTTCAACTCCGTGCCGATATGCCCTCTCGCATTCTCATCCCCTTTGTTCTGGTGCAGTATCGTATGGATATGTATCTGCCTGTCGTCCGTCCACTGCATCAGTTTGGATATGATGCGTGTGGATTCGCCGGGGCTGTTGATGTCATATACCATGTCACGGATGCCGTCTATGATTACAAGACCAATGTCGGGCGTATTATAGATAGCCTGTTCGACAATCCTGATACGCTGTTCAGGTGTGTATTTTCTCAAGGCGAGAAACTCAAGGTTCTCATTATCCCTGTCATCAGGCAAGTCAGCCATCCGTAAAATGCGTTTCATGACTTTCAGGCAATGATAAGGACTTTGCTCCGTATCAACATAAAGCACTTTCCGCTTCCCGTCGGAGAGTTCCGCTACATACCGCAACACTGTGCCATTCTTCAATGCGGCGGCTACAATAGCCGAAACATTGAATGTCTTTTTACTTTTGGCTTTGCCGATGGATGCGCTGAAATTGCCCAATGTCCCAATGACAGAACCATGCACTTTGAGGATTTCGGGTGCTTTCTCATAACTTTTCGACAGGCTCAAACGTGAGGCTTGCCAAAGGATTACGGCTTCTTCTGCCGATATGTCCTTAAACTCTTTCATGTAGTCCATAGCCATTCCTCCCGTTATTTCCGTCCTCCGGTTTTCTTTCCTGCCAGTTCAAGGGCAAGTTCCGCATCCACGATAATCTTGCGCCCTATTTGCGTAATGGCTTTGTCTATCTTTCCGCTTTTCTTTATGCGGTTGGCGGTGGGCAGGCTGCACCCGAACAGTTTGGCTATGCCCAGTATTCCGTACACATATTTTCTTTCTGTGTCCGTAACGGGTCGTGGTTGCGTTTCCGTTTGACCGGAAGCGTGCTTGCTCAGGAATATGAACTCTTCGCCTGTCATCTGCCAGACGGGTTTTAATAATAACTCTTGAAGATTTGTCATCGTTCAATCTATTTAGCCGTTAAACAATCAGCCCTGCGCACTGGCTGTTATCTCTGTTCTCGAACGATGCAAAATTAGATAGGGGAGTGAGTGGAAAGGATGTGGTTGGTATAAATGGAATGTTTTATTATTTCTCTGAATATCAGATAATAAAAATACCACTCAAAAATTAATTTGAGTGGTAAAAGTGGTAATTTCGTAAAATATCAGGGTGTATCACGGATTATCGGAATATTGCGTCCATTTCTTTGGCGAACTTCTGGTTACTGTCACTTGGAAAATCCGACACCGGTTCCTTGTACTTTGACTTGTAGTAGTTCTCGTCAATATCCAACTGTTTCAGGATTATATTCTTCCATTTATCCCTGTCTTGTTTGGGCAGTCTTTCACTCATCAGGAATATCAGGTAACACACCCGTATTTTTTCTCGTGCCTTGATTTTTAATTCCTTTTTACAGGAGGATAGGTTCATGTTGGCATAGAAGTCCTGCGTTGCAATATCTTCAAACTGTTCCCCCACACAGACTTTATGAATAAGCGAAAGTAATTCTGCATCGAAATATTCGGATTGCTCCTTTGGCGCATCCTGCTGTTTCTCTTGCTTGCTCGGTTCATCCGGCTTGTCTTTTTCTACGGGAATATATTTTGCCAATATTTCCATAAAATGGAAACTCAGTTTATAAATATCTCCGCAACAGTTCTCAATATATTGGAGAGATTCCTTTCTTGCCTGCCTTTCCAATTCATAAAGCCTGTCCAGTTCTTCTTTTTCCTTCTCATATTCAGCCTTGCAGCGTTCATACTCCTTTTCGGCTTGCTTTTCTTCTGCTGCCGTATGTACCCTGTAGCCAATGGAATCATACCTGTTGTATGCTTCATTCAAAGGCTTGCTTAATTTTTGTGTAACCTCCAATTGTGCCTTTATATCAGCGTCATATCTGTCGGCAAAGTTGTAGCACACACGAGAAATTATCTCATCATCAAACAATGGATGTTTTTCATAAATGAGTATGTTTTTCTCTATCTCGGTTCTCAGGCTGTTGAGAATCAGAGTATATTTTTCTTTCTGTTTGTCAAGCACCAGTTCAAGGATGGCGGCTTCAAAAGCTTTTGTGTCATTGTATTGCTTATAGAAGTCCGTGATGAATTTCTGCTTGTCAAAAGAGAAAGTATGGCTGACTATAAAGTCGCTGTATATCCGGTTGAGTTCGCCGTATTGGGGAATCATAATCTGTATTTCTCCTGCCATATACGCTTGGTTTATGGATTCTTATCTTTATCAAGAAGGGAAGTCAGTTCTTCCTCCACTTCTTCTATACTTGGCAGAGCCGATTTTAAGTTTTCAGGTATAGCCTTGCTCAGTTGGTAATCGCTGATGCCTATCGGCTGGTCGTAGCCTGTCAATGCGTATTGCGCTACAACTTCGTCTTTCCCCTTGCACAGCAACAACCCGATAGTCTTGTTGTCATTCTCTCCCCTCAGTTTGTCATCCACCACATTGATGTAGAAGTTCAGTTGCCCCGCATACTCCGGTTTGAATGGGGTCGCTTTCAATTCCACTACGATGTATGCGTGCAGGGGGATGGAATACAGAATCAAGTCTGCATAGAAATCGCTGTTACCAATTTGAAAGTGTTTTTGTCGGGCAACAAAGGCAAAGCCATTGCCCATTTCCAGCAAGTAACGGGTGACGTGCTTAACCAATTGTTCTTCTATGTCCCTTTCGTCCGCCTTTTCCTTCGTTCCAGCCAAATCAAAGATGTACGGGTCTTTCAACAGGTAATTGGCAAGGTCGCTTTGCGGTGCAGGAAGCGTGGCTGTGAAATTGTTTACCTTGTTGTTGCTGATTTGTCTGCTATATAAGTTGGTCTCAATTTGTATTTTAAGAACATTACTGCTCCAGCCCATTTCCACGGACTGTTTCATGTACCAATATCCTATGCCTAACGGTAACGAGCCATCAAGTATAACCATTTGGCTTGCCCAGTTTATTCTGGCGACAGGGGAGTTCAAGAAAATTTTTTCTATCTCCCTAATTCCCATTCTGTAAATGGCAGAAACGGTTTTCTCTACGTCCTGAATTTGCGCAGGAGTTTCCTGCGTAAATTCTAAAGACTGACAATCAACGGATTGTATTTGCGCAGTAAGTTCCTGCGCAAATTGCTTGTCGTTCAGTTTTAATACTTCATTTGTTACATTCTGTATGTTTGGAACAGACAGTCTTGCATCCGTATCAATGAAATTCTGCAATGCTCTCAATGGATATGTTCTTGCAAACTGACACATATAGGTAAGGTTGCGTTCTGAATAGCCTTTCTTTTCAGGGAAATTCAGCCGGATAGCCTTTGCCAACTGTTTGATGGTTTTGCTTCCCCATCCGTGCAGTTGCTGATGATAGAGAATATAGTTGCCCATTTTCCAGTAATGGAACAACATTTGCGCATTGGCAGCGGTAATCAGCCGTACTTGCGCCTGTTGTATTTCCGAACCGACAGCATTTATAAATGCATCAAAATTCGTCTTTTCTATGTTATGTCCGTTGTTGCTCATCTTATGATATTTTCAGAATACAAATATACTTCAATGGTGGTAATCTATGAAACTAATTGATACTTTTATAGTTGATTAAACTTGTTCATGGCGTTTGCTCTGATGTCATCCGCTATATCAATGTAGGGCTTCATGGCTTTGTAATCACTGTGTCCAGTCCATTTCATAACCACCGGCGCCGGAATTCCGAGTGCCAACGCATTACAGATGAAAGTCTTTCTTCCGGCATGGGTACTTAACAATGCGTATTTGGGTGTGACTTCATCTATGCGCTCATTTCCCTTGTAGTAGGTTTCCCGTACAGGCTCGTTGATTTCCGCCAGTTCACCCAGTTCTTTCAGATAATCGTTCATCTTCTGATTACTGATGACGGGCAATGCCATGTGGTTCTCGAAATGAACATCCTTGTATTTTTCAAGAATGGCTTTGCTGTGGTCGTTCAGTTCGATTATCAGGCTGTCCGCAGTCTTGACTGTGGTGACTTCAATGTGGTCGGGCTTAATATCACTTCTTTTCAAGTTACGGACATCCGAATATCGTAAGCTCGTGAAGCAACAGAACAGAAAGACATCCCTGACACGTTCCAAATACTGCTTGTCATGCGGTATTTGATAATCTTTCAGCTTGTTCAGTTCATCCCATGTCAGGAATATTACCTTTTTAGGGATTGTTTTCAATTTGGGCTTGAATGCGTCGTATGCAATGTTCTGATGATGCCCTTTTTTGAAGCTCCAACGCAGGAACCATTTGAGAAACCCCATCTGTTTGCCAATAGTGCTGTTTCTCATGTCCTTTTTATCACGCAAGAAATTAACATACTCGTTCAGCCCGAACTCGTTGAAGTATTCAAAGGTTACATCTTCCTTGAATTCTTTGAGGTGATTTCTTACCGCTGCAAATTTCTCATAGGTGGATGTCGTCCAATTATTCTGGTTGCCACACTCTTTTACAAACTCATCAAACACTTCCCAAAAACTAATCTGTACTTCTTCCTGTTGTTCTTCACTGCTGTCTTTCATCCGCAGATTGAATGCATCCTTTAGCTGCTGGGTGGTAGGTATGGTTTCCTGCACCTCAAACTCCTTGAATACGTTTTGCATTTCGGCATAGTATTTCAGCAAGTCTGCATTGATTTCGGATGCGCTTTGTTTCAGCTTGTTGGTGCATCCGTTCTTTACCCGTTGTTTGTCGGCATCCCATTTGGCTACGTCAATCCGGTAGCCTGTTGTAAA
Organism: Muribaculum sp. NM65_B17; assembly: GCF_004793735.1. NCBI lineage: Bacteria > Pseudomonadati > Bacteroidota > Bacteroidia > Bacteroidales > Muribaculaceae > Muribaculum > Muribaculum sp. NM65_B17. Next base: position 278,627 of record NZ_SRYY01000005.1, on the reverse strand, counting down.
CTCGATGCGTTGGCTTGCGTATATGACACGCATACGGATAGGCACGTTCTCTACGATTGGCACACCGTTCTTCTTCCGGCTCTCCAATGCAAAAATGATGTTACGTTTGATATTCATAATTGGGTGCGTTTGAAATTCTACACCCAAATATACACCCAAAAATTGAAATAGCAAAAGGCATTTAGAAAGATTTAGATTTACTCTTCATTGTAGATAATATATGATTATCAGTGATTTGCAATTTTATGATATTTTCTGAAAGCGTAGGTTCTGGAGCCTCTCTCTCCGCTAACAACAACCCCAAGTCCTTGCAAGCGACCCTTGCAAGGACTTCTTTTTTGCGGGTCGCCGCCCCACCCGGTAGGGACGCGATAGTCGTGTAATGAGAGAATGAATCGGCGGAATACCTATCGACGGCGGGCAGCAGCGCAGTCAGGGTTGCATATTTGGCTGAAAAATTGTAACTTTGCAGTGCCGATTCAAGACTGCGTTTTGTAATCCTCATCGGAGGGCATGACATGATGCCGGATAAGATGACCGGGTAAAACCACGATTCTTATGCGGCGATTTTTATGTAAAACCCTTAACGAAGATTCATAATGCAACGTGATTCAATTGATTTGGGGACTGTAAAAATTCCCCGACTTTTCAGGCTCTATCTAATTCCGACTCTTTTGGGAATGTTGTCGCTTTGCGCGGTAACGGCTACCGACGGCATATTTGTAGGCCGCGGTGTAGGTAGCGATGCGCTTGCGGCAGTCAACATCTGCATAGCCCCGACCATGGTAATGATGGGAATCAGCCTTATGCTGGGCGTGGGTTCATCAGTAGTTTCCTCAATCCATCTCGCTTCCGGAAATGTCAAGGCTGCACGACTCAATGTGACGCAGGCATTGGCTACAGCAACTCTCATTGTCATCATTTTCCTTGGGTTGACACTCATTTCAATCGACACCACCGGCCGTGCGCTCGGCAGTTCCAACACCCTCATGCCTTTAGTCAGGGATTATATGCCCTGGATATTTGTTTGCTGTCTGTTTCAGTCATGGTGTGGCATTGGCCTGTTTGTGGTCAGGCTTGACGGCTCACCGAAATATGCCATGTGGTGCAATGTGCTTCCCGGACTACTCAATGTAGTGCTTGACTACATTTTCATATTTCCCCTTCAAATGGGGATCAAAGGTGCTGCAATCGCTACATGCATCAGTTGTGCGGTAGGAGGCGTCATGGTGATGTGTTATCTCCTCTTTTTTGCCCGCACATTACGCCTCATAAAGATAAAGATGAGCCGCAAAAGCCTTAGGCTTACCTTGCGCAACATCGGCTATCAATGTAAGATAGGAATATCCGCCCTGCTTGGCGAGGCCACGATGGGTGTATTAATGTTGATGGGAAACCTAATGTTCATGAAGTACATCGGCAACGACGGTGTGGGTGCATTCAGCATTGCCTGCTACTACTGTCCGTTTGTCTTTATGATAGGCAATGCAATTGCCCAGTCAGCCCAGCCAATAATCAGCTACAATTACGGAAAAGGAAGCAAATCAAGAGTTATTGCGACTGAAAAGCTCGCCATCCTTGCCGCTTTGGGCTGCGGACTTGCAATAACAGCCGCCTTCATATTCACCCCCTCGGCTATGGTTCATCTGTTTCTTGACCCGGATCTGGCTGCTGCCAAAATCGCAGTCAAAGGATTCCCCGTTTTTTCCGTCGCCTTCATAGCTTTCATTTTTAATCTTACAGCAATAGGCTATTTTCAGAGCGTTGAAAAGGTCACGCCGTCCATTGTATTTGCATTGCTGAGAGGCTTGATATTTCTCGTCCCGGCATTCATATTACTTCCAACAATACTGAACGCAACAGGGATATGGCTCGCATTAGGCATATCCGAAATCCTTACCGCCCTATCAATAGTCGGTTTTTACATATACAACAAAAGCCGGTAGGGACGCGATACATCGCGTCCGCATCGAAAATGGGCAATTTTTGCAGAGGCAAATTATTTGCGGATATGTCGATAATGGTAATTTATTATTTGCGGACGCGATGTATCGCGTCCCTACGTTTGCGGTGTCGGAGCAGCTTGTCGAGGGGGCTTCGGCCGGGTTTTGACTGGGGATTGGGTGCCGGAGTCGGGAGTTGGGTGCATGCGGAATGAACCGGTTGTGATGCTGATTGCGCGGCTGCAGGGGCGACAGATGCCGACTTTGCGGATTTCGGGCGAGGCAATGGAGCAGCCTTTGCTGCGGCTTTGCGGGCGCGGGCGAGGCGGCGCAATTCACGTGCGCGGTAGCGACGGCGAATCGTTGGCATAATTAGCATGAATATGGCGCGTGGCACGCCGGGCGTCACCTCAACTACCGTCAAGTCGCGCTGATAGGCTTCGATTGCGGCGCATATTTCGTCACGATAGTGTTTCGGCAGGCGGTCGACGGCATCTTTCCACTCCTGATCAAATTTTAATCCCTTACCTTTTCGGCACTGTGCATTCATTGTTGTATTTTCCATAATTTTGTTTTTTCTGCAAATATAGTGCGCCGAAATCCCGAATTTCACCCCATAATGTCGCGAAGCGCATTTTAAATCGGTAAATTTTACTTTTGCTCTCGACTTATTCGATTGTTGGCTGTGCCCAAATAGGACATTTATCACAATTGTGCTGCTTATTTTCCATATTACTTCTTACGAAAAAATGTTTTCAATTTTGCTATGCCTTCAACTCCGAGTATTGTAAGTCCACCGTACTGAAATGTTTTTGCCAGACCGAAAAACACTACCCATAGTATGCCTTTTATTCCAGCACTGATAGGAAGAGCCATCTGGGCAAACGATATTATATAACACGGTATACACAATGAGAGGATGATGACACCTGTACGGAAAGACATCCTTGCAAGTAACTTTCTGATATTCATATCATCATTCTGATATTTAGGCACATATAATTATACTGTCTTCAAACATATCCACTTAAACAGACATTTTATGTCGGGGTTAAGAGTATGCAAATGTACACAAAATACTCCAAATTTCGTGTTCGATACTTATTTATAAACATCTGTGTAAATGTCAGCCAAGATTTGGCATTGCGCTCGACTTATTCGATCGTTGGCTTCGCCCAAGATACTCACGCTCGGCAAAATCAAAATAAATTTTGCTTTTGCACTCGACTTATTCGATCGTTGGCTGCGCCCAAGATACTCTCGCTCGGCAAAATCAAAATAAATTTTGCTTTTGCGCTCGACTTATTCGTATCTTTGCACTAAACCAAAAATTAGGATTATGAACTACAGGATTTTAGGAAAGACCGGCTATAAGGTGAGCGAAATCTCACTCGGCACATGGCAACTCGGCAGCAAATGGGGCGATCCATTTGACGAAAAAGTTGCACGTAACACACTTGAAGCTGCTTATGAACAAGGCATCAACCTCTTTGACACGGCCGACATATATCAGGACGGCATGAGCGAAAAGGCTGTAGGCGAATTCGTAAGAAGCAAATCTGACAAAATATACGTTGTTACCAAATGCGGACGAAAACTCAATCCGCACGTTGCCGAAGGCTACAACAAGGACAACATAACCCGCTTTGCACTCGATTCGCTCAAGAATCTTGGTGTGGAAAGCCTTGACATGCTGCTGCTTCATTGTCCGCCCACCGCTGTTTATCATAGCGACGAGGCATTCACAACCCTCGACAACCTGAAGTCGCAGGGCATAGTCCGCAACTACGGCGTAAGCGTGGAGCGCATCGACGAAGCCATCGCGGCAATGCAATACGGCATATCGGCCATTGAAGTGATATTCAATATGTTCCGCCTCAGACCGGCCGACGAGCTCTTTGCTGCGGCTCATGAAAACAATGTCGGCATCATCGTCCGCGTTCCATTGGCAAGCGGTCTGCTTACGGGCAAATTTAACGAGAACTCCGTATTCGGCGAAAACGATCACCGCAACTACAATCGCGACGGAAAATTCTTTGACAAAGGCGAAACTTTCTCGGGAATCGACTATATGACCGGCGTAAAAGCGGCCAAGGAACTTAAAGAAGCCCTCGGCACCGATAATTTGGCCGAAACTGCATTGCGCTACATTCTCATGTACCCCGAAGTGAGCACCGTCATCCCCGGCGCAAGCTCTCCACAACAGATTGTCAACAATGCCAATGCCACACAATTGCCGCCGTTTACCCCCGAACAGATGGCAATCGTGCGTGACATCTACAATCGCTACATCCGTGAGCAAGTGCATGACAAATGGTGATTACAATTTGTCACCATTTATGGCACATTTGATTTCAATCAAATGAATGAGTAAGCAAACTTTGCATAAAAATAGAAATTTGCTACATTTTCACCCCTTATAAAATACACAAAAGCAAAATATTGTTAAAACAGCAACAATTTGTTCAAATATATTTTGCAGATACCATAAAAAGCCATACCTTTGTAACGTGTTTTTCATGGTATTAGATTTAAGGTTAACTAAGATTGGTTGTCGTGACGACAATCAATTTTTTTATGCCCTTACCTGACCTGCCTCGCCGATAAAAAGATCCAGCCAACAGTATAAAATCAAAGATAATCAATATGGATTATGATTATCATGGCGTCAGAAGGTTATTTGCAATATGAAAAAAGGGGGGGAAACGGGAGGCCGGGTCAAAGTCACGGTAATAAGGTGTTAGTGATAAGAAGTGCAAGTGTGCATCGTGCTGTGAATTACAATTAACAACGGGCCTTCACCTCAGCCCCCACATAAATGAAGCACAAAATCTTCTATTTTGACAATCGCCCCCGACGGTCCCGATTCCCCCTAAGGTCAAGTCGTTCAGTCCATTTCCAATGTCCAGTTCAACGACTGTATTTTTATTTCAAGTTCACGCAACTCCTTGGATAGTGCGTCGCACTTCTTGCGCAACTCGGCCACGTTGACAGTGCTTATGACCCTTATTTCGGTAAGAGTGTGTCGCGGAGTAAGATCGCTCGCCGCGTCAAGAAATCCGCGCATTATGTCGATGTGACGCTTCAATGTGTCACGCCGTGCAATAAGTGCAGTCATCGTAGTGCCGTCGTCGGCCACCACACGGCTGTTGGCGATGTTGATTTTCACTACGAGTTGCTCAAGTTGCTCAAGCAGTCGATTGAGTTCATCGAGCAGCTCCTGCGGATTCTCGCTTGGCGAGGAGCCCTCCTGAACCTTGGCGTTATTGTTAAGTCGCATCGGCATCTGTGCGATACGCTTCTGCAGGTCGGCTCTTATCTGTAAAGCTTCAGCTAATTTCATATAATGTAATCATTAAATTAGTATATTAATAACAAAAATAGAATGAAGTCGTTTACCGTCAACCGTAAATATTCGCACCTTTACGAAACATGTCCCTCATGCGGGTCACCGCCGACTTGGGCGACAACACCTTCACTCCGCCGCCGAAACTCATCATAACGGCATAGAATTCAGGGTTCAACACCACATCGACCTCAAATGTCATCGAACCGTCGTCATTGCTCCTATAAACACAACGCTGCGAGTCATGAACGGGCTTGGTGAGAATGTAGGAAGCCTGCAAACTGTCGGCCCAAAACCTCACAGTAGCCTTTGGCAACCGGGAATGCTTGGTGACGCCTATAACATCGTCAAAGAAATGATCGTCAAAGTCGGGGTCGTCACGATATGGGATGTCGGGACAAGGATTCACCTCCAGGATGCGGTCAAGCGCGAAATTAAACAGCTTCATGTCGCCGGCACGAGAGCCGAAGACAAACCATCGGTTGCGATACTCCTTCAGCAGATAGGGAAATATGAAATACTCACTCGGATGACGCGCGTTGAATGAATGGTACACCACCCTGATTGTAGTGCGCGACGATATGAAATCATATATCACGTTGAGCCATTCAAGCCCCTTCAGCCGGCGGTTACGCTCAAAGTCAACGATAGGCCGCCGCTCGGTCAACGCCACCCTATCCTGCAACCGGCTTACCACATCGGCCATGTCGTGATAACGATCAAACTCGTCAAACCGGCGCAAGATGTCGATTGCACCGTTGAGCAGCTCAATGTCGTGGCTCGACAACGGCAACCGGCTTATCGAGTAATCAGGGTCGGAGTAACGATAGTATTTTCGCTCATACACCTCTATGGGAGCTTCGTAGCCGAGGCGGTCGGAACGCATCATCTGCAAGTCAAGCTGCACGGTGCGCACACTCACCTGATCGTCCTTCCCCTCATACTCATACAGCGCGTCGGAACATGCATCAACGAGATCCTTCAAAGTCCATCGCCTGGCTGTGTTGCGCAGACAACAGTCAATGGTGTGATAGCGTAAAAGAGCGTTCTTGTTTTGCGACATACCGGAATAAATTTTTTACAAAAATATCATTTTTTATTCATCTACGCAAAAACATTGCGCAGATGCCCCTGAACTTTGTCGCAGAAACTTAGACATATCAATCATGGAAGTAACAACAATCAACAACATCGTGGTAAAGAACTGGGCGACAGGCCTCGACCAACACGCCGTTCAGGAGGTGGAAAATCTGTGCAAACTGCCGTTTGTATTCAAGCACATAGCCCTGATGCCCGACGCCCACGGAGGAAAAGGGATGCCGATAGGCGGAGTGCTGGCAACGAAGGGCGTAGTCGTTCCCAACGCCGTGGGAGTCGACATAGGTTGCGGAATGTGTGCGGTAAAGACCAATGTAAAAGTCGCCGACATAACCCAGGAAGTGCTCCGCAAAAAGATACTGCGCGGCATACGCAAGCAGATTCCGCTCGGACGCGCCCACCACAAAATCGCTCAGCCCGAAGAGTTCATGCCCCAAGGCCACAATCTCGAAGCCACAGTAGTGGTGGCCCGACAGCAGATGTCGGCCATGAAGCAAATAGGCACTCTCGGCGGAGGCAACCACTTCATCGAGCTGCAGCGCGACGAGGAGGGCAACCTTTGGATAATGATCCACTCGGGCTCGCGCAATCTCGGCAAACAGGTGGGCGACTACTACAACGAGAAGGCCGAGGCACTGAACCGTCGATGGTTCTCATCGGTTCCCTCCGAAATACAATTGCCGTTTCTGCCCATGCGCACCGACGAGTTCCGCCAATACTGGGCCGAGATGAGCTACTGCATCGACTTCGCTCTCGCCAACCGCCGACTGATGATGCAGCGCATCCAGGAAGTGATAGGCGAAGTTATGCCCGGCACCGTATTTGAGCCGATGATAAACATAGCCCACAACTATGCCGCATTTGAGAACCACTTCGGCGAGGATGTCATCGTTCACCGCAAGGGAGCCACTCTCGCACGCGAAGGAGCCGTGGGCATCATTCCCGGTTCACAGGGTACATGCTCTTACATAACCGAAGGGCTTGGCAACCCGGAGTCGTTCATGTCGTGCTCACACGGCGCAGGACGACGGCTGTCGCGCTCCGAGGCGGTAAACACCCTGTCGATGGAGAGTGAGATAGCAATGCTTGAACGGCAGGGAATCGTTCACTCGATACGCACAAAAACCGACCTTGAAGAGGCGGCCGGCGCCTACAAAAACATCGACGAAGTGATGGAGGCTCAATCGGATCTCGTTAAGATACGCACCAAATTGATGCCGATAGCCGTAATAAAAGGATAAAAACAATGGGTAGAGGCCGACAATTAGCGATTTCAATTGTTTAAATATCGAACAATAATAAATTATAGGAATGAAAAAACTGATTATGGCCATATTACTTATTATGGCAACTGCAACTGCAGCCCATGCCGCTTTCGATAAATACACAATCGATCGCAGCAATCTGCCGCAAGCTGCACAGGACATGCTTCAGGAGTACTTCCCGAAAGCCAAAGTGAGCATGATAAAAATAGACAAGCATCTGCTTAAAAAGACCGACTACGATGTGAAGCTGGTAAACGGAACCAAAATAGAGTTCAACAACGCCGGCAAATGGACATCGGTCGACTGCAAGACTCGAGAAGTGCCTCAGGGACTTATCATGAAACCGATTCGCAATTACCTGAAGAAGAATTTCAATGACGAGAAGGTAGTGAAAATCGAGAAGAAGTCATGGGGATATGAACTCGAACTGTCGGACGGAGTGGAACTGAAGTTCAATCTCCTCGGACAATTCAAAAGCATGAGCATGGATGACTGACAGTTTCCGGGGGCGACACAGGGTCGTCCCCGGTTTTTTATATATCAGTAATTTTCACATACTTTCATGAAGTTACAACACCGGGTGATGCCGCTTATATGGATAGTTTTGATTAAATTTGCAGTCAATTTCAACAAATCAGCATCTCCATTGCTATGTCACATAACAATACAGCCCACATAAACGGACTTGTTGCAATATCGCCCATCGCCGTATTCCTGCTCTTCTATCTCGCCGTGTCGCTAATCGTAGGCGACTTCTACAAAATGCCCATAGCCGTGGCATTGATGGTGGCATCGGCATGGGCAGTCGTCATAATGCGCGGAACGCCGCTGTCGAAGCGTGTCGAGATCTTCTCACGTGACGCGGGGTCGTCCAATGTCATGTATATGATATGGATATTTCTGCTTGCCGGCGCATTTGCCTCACTCGCCAAGGAGATCGGCGCGGTTGAAGCCACCGTAAATCTCGCGTTGAAGTATCTGCCGGCCGAGATGATAATCCCGGGGCTGTTCTTTGCCGCATGTTTCATATCGCTGTCGATAGGAACATCGGTGGGTACGGTAGTGGCACTCGCTCCCCTCACCGTCGAGCTGGCCCAGTCGGAAAGCGGTTCCATACCCTTCTTTGTGGCCACGGTGCTGAGCGGAGCCTTTTTCGGCGACAACCTTTCATTCATCTCCGACACCACCATAGCCGCCACACGCACCCAGGGATGCAAAATGAACGACAAGTTCAAGGCCAACCTGTGGATAGCGCTTCCGGCAGCAATAGCAACCCTCGTCCTGTACATATTCATAGGAGCCCGAGTATCACACGCCGAGCTAATCGCCGACACCAATCCATGGCTTATAATACCCTACATCGTGATCATAGCGACGGCATTGATGGGAATCAATGTCACGGTAGTGCTGTCGCTCGGAATAGTGACGGCAATAACAATGGGACTGCTAAGCGGATTCAAGATTCTGGATCTGTTCGGATTCATGGGAGCCGGAATCGACTCGGTGGGCAATCTGGTGATAATCACGCTGCTTGCCGCCGGAATGCTCGGACTTATAAAGGCTGCGGGAGGCATCAACTACATCCTGTCGCTGCTCACCGCCCGCATCAACGGACAGCGAGGCGCGCAGGCTTCGATAGCCATGCTCGTGAGCCTCGTGAACATGTGTACGGCCAACAACACCGTAGCCATCATAACAGTGGGCTCGCTGTCGAAGTCGATATCGCAACGATTCGGCATCGACCCGCGCAAAAGCGCATCGCTGCTCGACACATGCTCATGCATCGTGCAGAGCCTTATACCCTACGGAGCACAGACCCTGCTCGCCACGGCACTTGCGGGAATATCACCCGTGGCGCCGTGGCCCTACATGTACTACTCGTGGATGCTTATAGGGATGGTAGTGCTGTCGATTCTGTTCAAATTTCCGCGTCACCTCAACAAGAGGCCGTAGCGTGTCAATCCTTGCGCGCAGGCAGGTCCTGAGGAAGGTTGGGTGACTCCGACGGCGACTTTATGCCGTCACGTTCAAGAAGAGCGTCGATTGTTGGTTCCTGGCCGCGGAATCGCTTGTACAGCGTCATGGGATGCTCGGTGCCGCCTTTCATAAGCACATTGCGGCGGAACGAGTCGGCAGTGGCCTTGTCAAACAATCCGTTCTTCAGGAAAAGTGAGAATGCATCGGCATCCAGCACTTCGGCCCACTTATAGCTATAGTATCCGGCTGCGTATCCGCCCGAAAATATGTGACTGAACTGGGGCGAGAAGATGCATCCGTCAACATCGTCAAACATCGACACGCTTTCCAATGCCTTGCGCTCAAAACCGACAACATCCTCTACAGGGCTCTCGATAGTGTGCCATGCCATGTCGGTGAATCCGAATCCAAGCTGACGCAAGCACGCATAGGCGGCTCCATACTGCGACGACTGCACGATTTTATCGACAAGATTCTGCGGAATCGGCTCGCCTGTAACATAGTGGCGGGCAAATCCGTCAAGAAATTCCTTCTGTGTAAGATAGTTCTCATTGAACTGCGACGGGAGCTCCACGAAGTCACGGTAGACGCTCGTACCCGACAGCGACGCATATTTAGTGTCGGCCAACAAGCCGTGAAGAGCGTGTCCGAACTCATGCAGGAATGTTTCCACTTCGTAGGGAGTAAGCAATGCCGGCTTTGTGCCTGTGGGCTTTGTGAAGTTCATGACAATCGTCACGTGGGGACGCACCTGAGTGCCGTCGGCGGTGACGCACTCGTCCTTGAAACCGGTCATCCATGCTCCGGGGCGCTTGCTTTCGCGCGGGAAGAAGTCGGTATATATCACTCCGAGATAACTGCCGTCGGCATCCTTTACATCGTAGGCCTTCACGTCGGGATGATAGACCTCGATGTCGGCATTAGGCTCAAATGTCAATCCGTAGAGTTTTGTAGCCAATCCGAAAACACCGTCTATCACATTGTTAAGTTCAAAATAGGGACGAAGTTCCTCCTCGTTATAGCTGTACTTGGCCTGCTGTAGCTTATTGGAGTAGTAGCTGTAATCCCATGCCTTAATCTTGACGGGACGGCCTTCAAGCTGAGAGGCATAACTCTCAATCTCGGCAAACTCCTTCAGCTGAGCCGGGCGATAGGCCTCGGCGAGTTCATTAAGGAGCTTGTAGACATTTTCGGGAGTTTCGGCCATGCTCTTTTCAAGGCTGTACTCGGCATAGTTCTTCTTGCCAAACAGTGCAGCAATCTCGCGACGCGTTTCGGCTATGTCGGCGAGAATCTCCATGTTGGAATATTCGCCCTTGGTGTTTCGTCCGTTATATAGACGGTATAAGCGCTCACGAAGGTCGGGGCGGTCGCTATATTTCATGAAAGCGGTGTAGACAGGCTGCGCGAGCGTAAACAGATACTCGCCTTCACGCCCCTTCTCCTTGGCTGCGAGAGCGGCGGCCTCAACCGAGCTTTCAGGCAAACCGCTCAGATCGTCGGCAGTAAGCCATATCTCGTAGGTATTCAGCTCCTTAAGGACATTCTGTCCGAACTTGGTAGTTAGATCGGACAGATGAGCCGACAACCGGCGGTATTCGTCACGCTTCTCCCCTTTCAGCTCGGCACCCGAACGTGCAAACGAGTCGTAGGTCGTGGTGAGCAACATGCTGTCCTCGGCATTGAGATTCAGCCTGTCGCGCATGTCGTAGACCGTCTTTATCCTCTTCCAAAGCCCCTCATTAAGGGAAATGTCGGTGGAGTGCTTGGAAAGCTTGCCTGAAACGCGCAGCGAAATGTCCATCAATTCGTCATCGCTCAACGCCGACAACATGGGATAGAACACGTTAAGTACACGATTAAGATCGCTTCCCGAACGCTCAAGAGCCACAATGGTGTTCTCGAATGTGGGAGCGGCCGACTGATTCACGATATCGGCAATCTCTTTATTTTGAATCTCAATTCCACGGTCTATCGCCTCTTCATAGTGCTTATTCTCTATCGATGAAAAGGGTACTGAATTGTGCACGGTTGCAAATTCGTCAAAAAACGGATTGGCAGTTGGTTGTTGTTGAGCCTGTAACATAATTGAAAACATTACCGAAAAGGCTAAAATCGCTTTTCTCATATATTAAAAGTTATGTGATGTCATTTCCATAGACAAAGATAATAGGAAAACATCACATAACTATCCATAATACAAATTTTAACTGCCTGCCGCTAATCGCGCGAATATAGAATCGCATCCACGACAAGCGGAAGCAGCGAGCCCTCCACACCGGCCTTAAGCAAGTGGTTGCGGTCGGCATTATAATTATTTATGAACGACTCCACATCGCCGTTATTGGCGTCAATCGCAAGATTGTAGAAGTTTATCGCCTCACGAATGTCGCCCTTGGCAAGATTCAGGTGTCCCATGTTCATATAGTCGCCCGATGATGGATTGTCGGTCAGTACCTTATTGTAGTATTCCTCGCTCTGAACCATATCGCCGGCAATAAACGAGCACCAGGCAAGCGGACGCCATGCACGTGTCGACTTCTCATCGATGAAATCGGCCTTAAAGTAGTAATTCAAGGCCTCATCGGGGCGGTCAAGCTCAAGCAGGCAGTGACCGATGTTCAAAGCCACACCGGGGTCGTCGGACTTCTTGGCCTCGATACGCTTAAAGTATTCAAGCGCCTTGGCGGGATTGCCCATAAGCTTGTAGCAGGCGGCAAGACGACGCATAGTCCACAGGCTGTCGGCATTCAGCAGCTCGGCCTGCTCGTAATATTTCAAAGCCTTGGCCGTATTCTTTGATTTCTGACAGCAATAACCCATCTTCTGATAAAGCTGAGAATCGGGTGGAAGAATTTCGCCCAATATCTCAAACACGTGATAGGCATCGTCATAGTAACCGCGCTTGAAATAGAACTCGCCCACAACCGACAGTGTGTCGACATCGGTAAGATCAGGGGCAAGCACGGCAAGCTGAAGCAAGTTTATAGGGCGGATGAAGGGGTCGTTGAAATCGCCCTTGCGGCGATAAAGCTTGAAGAAACGGTAAAGGTCCTGTACATACTTGTTGGCCACATTATCACGTTCGCCCGAGGGCAATCCGAGGCTCGCGTTGCGCAATTCAAGCTCATTGAGATTCTGCGCGTCAAACTGCGAGAGCATCATGCGCCGCTGCATGGCCGGAACCGATGACAGCGCGAGGATAAATGAATACTTGTCGCCGTTGCACAGGAAAGGCGATGACAACACCAGATTGCCTATAGCCGACAGTTCGGAGCCGAGTGCATTCTTGACCGTGAGATTGTCGAGATGGAAAGGCATGAACCAGTTGACAACATCGGAGAAGAAGGGGAATGACTTGAGATTGGCAAACGTACTCATGAACACATCGCCGCCATCCTCCTGCATCTTGCTGAGTTCCTTGATTTTATCGGCTATACCCGACTTGTCGAGCAACTCCTGCCACTCGGGATTCTCCTCAAGATTGGCAATGTCACCAAGTCCGTCACCACCGCTTATCTTTCGTGCGATGTCGGGACGAAGCTTCAACATCTCGGGGAACACCTCCTCCTGCATCTTGCGGTTGATTCGCTCGGTGTCACGTGAGCGTATGAACTGCATGAACACAAGCTTTACATCGCTGCTCCATGATGTTAGCTCACGTAACGAATCGATTCGCTGACGCAATTTGCGATCCCACAATCTCGAACGGTTCATATACATACCAAGAAGCGTGGCACACAGCGCACGCATCGACAGGTTGACCGACTGCGACTTCTCATATATGTCGAGAAGCATCATGACACGGCGCTCGTCGTAATAGTGGGTAAGACCGAGAAGCACAGCCGAGATAAGCATATCTTTAAAATAATCGGGAAGCACAGGTGACTCAAATGCCTCACGTAGAGCAGCGTCGTCATCGGACGATACAGGATAGAGCGTCCAGACTTTGTTGAAGATTCGCTTCTCCAAATCCTCCTTGGCCATCATGCGCTCACTCATCTGAGCCGACGAAGCGTTTATCATGTTATAGGGCGAGGCTTCATTGGACGCGGTCTTATAATTTTTCATCAAAGAGCCTACCGTGTCACCAGCCTGCATCTCCTCATAACGCACAGTACTGAAGTACATATTCGATGACTTTGGCTTGGAAATCTGACGCGAGATTCGGTCAAGCATAGCATATATCTTGCGAACAATCGACGAATACATCTCATCGCGCTCGGGGTCGACGGCTCCCTGTGTAGCGTAACGCAACATCATAGAGTAGGACTCCTCCATCCTGTCTATTTCATCGGTTATTCTCCAGTCGCCGAGATGCGAGCTGTAATGACGCAGCAACTTGAACGCATCGCGCAATCGATGTCGTGATACGTAGTGCTCGACTTTGGATGGTATGTCGTTTATATGTATTGATGCCATGGTTACGTTGATTATACATTAATAATATTACAACAATCGCTACAGCAAAACTTATGCCAAAGTTATATAAAAATACTTAGCCGAATACATTATCAGCCATAGGGCGTGACATGGATTCGGCAAAAACAATGGAGGCCACACCAACCGGTGCGGCCTCCTTAGGGTTTATAAACTTAGTGGTTTATTAGTCTTGTGAGAAGATTACGATACGGTTCCAGTTGTTAGTGTCGTAAATCTGAGAAGCGCTACCCTCAGCCTTGATAGAAAGGCGGTCAGCAGGAATACCGTATTCCTTAGTGAGGACATTGTAAACGTTCTGTGCACGACGCTCTGAAAGCTTGAGGTTGTAAGCGGCAGTACCGGTATCCTTGTCAGCGTAACCCTTGATAACTACGTTAGCATCGGGATTAGCCTTCATCCACTGAGCGATGTTGTATACGTTAACCATTTCCATTGAAGAGATCTTGGCAGAGTTGATGGTGAAGCGTACAGTTGACATCAAAGGAGCAGAAGCATCGGGGCATTCAACAGCTACGATTTCGGGGCAAGGAAGCTGAGCCTCGGCAGCAGCAAGGCGTGAGCTGCAGTTAGAAAGTTCGCCGCGAAGGTCGTTGATCTGACCGTTAAGCTGGTTGATGTAGCCAATGTAAGCGCAGGGGTTGAAGCTCTTGAAGCTCTTTCCGCCAAGCTTGAAAGTAAGACCGCCCATTGCAGTGAGGTTCATGTCGATAGACTCGCTACCGTAAGCGATACCGTCGAAAGTATCACCGTAAGCCTGGAAGCGACCTTCAGCGAAGAAGTCAACATACTTGCTAAGACGGAAGCGGAGCTGCAAACCTACAGATACGGGGATCTGCCATACGCGATCCTTGCGATGACCGTTGTTGATGGGCACATAAGCGTGGTTGAAGTCCCAAGAATAAGTTGCACCAACACCTACGTAAGGAACGATGCTGAAGAAACGATCAGCGTCAACACTTCCGAGAGAGTTGAACATATCCCACATAAGGTCAAAGTTTGCATTCACGAATTTTGCCTTCTGATAAGCATTGTTAGCGTCCCAGTGATAAGCAGCGCCCTGAACGCCAAAACGCCATGCGAAGTAGGGGTTGAACCACTTACCGAAACCTACACCGTAAGCAGCTGTGATACCGCGCTTGCCGTCATTCTGTCCTTTAGGACCGGCCTTGTAGCAGTCAACCATGGGGAGTTCCATACCGGCACCCAACTGGATGAACCAGTTTGATCCCTTCTCTGAATAGTACTGGTCAGTGCAGTCAGCGACTTCAGTAAATGTAGCTTCCTCAATTACTACAGCCTCTTGAGCTTTAGCAACGTTTGCTGAAAGGAGCATCGCGCCACATGCAGCAAAACCAAAAAGGATGTTCTTTTTCATTCTTCTTTAATTTTAATTTATACAAATTATTTAAACCCGTTATCGTCAATTAGTCCGACAAACGTTAGTGAATGTTATTCCTTAGGTTTGTCAGTTTTGCTATATTAACACAAAGTATCTTGTCTTTGTTCAACAAAATTTTCTACAAAGTTATGTTTTTAATGAATACCCTGCAACTTTTTTGGACATAATTTAACATCATAATGTTAACTATCATTGGGTTTAGCATAACTAAAATCAAGCTAATCACTAATATTTATATTGTTGTATAATTTTTATTTAACAGCAAATAAGCAGCCCTCATTCATTAAACGGCATAATCAAATGAAAGCACCGTCACCTGAACAGGATTGGCAACCTGCTCCCCGACTGTCCAAGGTGCCTGCCATTATGTTTCCTCAAATATTCTACTTATATTTGCAGAAATAAAAATAACCGCGAATGAAAGAAAAGTCCGACACAACGGCAAAGAACACCGTTAAACGAGCACATTCGTTCAAGACCAATCCACGTTTCAGGCTGTCATTCATCAATGAAAATACGTTCAACGAAGTGTGGACAGTTAAAATGTCACAGCGCAAGGTGGTGCTTGCATTGCTTATGTTGCTTATTGCAATAGGCTGCATGGTGGCCACTCTTATAATATTCACACCTATACGCACTCTGCTTCCCGGTTACTTAAAGGAGTCGCAGAGGCAGGAAAACATATTCAACTCAATGCGCATCGACTCGCTGTCGACCGAGGTGAGCATACACAATGCCTACGTTTCCAATCTTGAGCGAATACTCAACGACCGAGTCGACGAAGCATCGCCGGCTCACTATAACGACACGATATCCCCCGCCCCTACTGACTCGCTCATAGGAGCGACCTCGGCCGAAAAGCAGTTTGTAAGACAATTTGAGGAGCGAGAGAAATTCAACCTCAACGTACTGTCGCCCATTGCGGCCGAAGGTGTGACATTTTTCACACCGGTAAACGGAGCATCGATTATGTCGCCCAAGGACGGCAGCCCGGCTGAGATAACGTTGATTGTGCCGCGCAACGCACCGGTGTCGTCGATTTACAACGGCTCGGTTGTCGACTGCTATTACACAGTAGGCCGAGGATACACATATATAATACAACATCCCAACGGATTCATGTCGAAATACTCGGGGCTGGGCTCGGCATTTGCCGACAAAGGACAACATGTTGACACAGGCTCGGCCATAGGTCTTACCGGCGACAACGCCAACTCGGCACAGAATCTCGTGACATTTGAGCTTTGGAACAAAGGCACCCGGCTCAATCCGCAGGAATACATCCCGTTTTGACAAATTTAAAATCCTACATTTTCATAATCGTAGAATTTCAGCTAAATTTGCATACTCATTATTATATATAGCAATCACAACGTGACACCCAAGAAACAAATAGCCGTATTAGGCAGCACAGGCTCGATAGGCGTACAGACTCTCGACATAATATCGGAGTATCCCGACCGATTCAGAGCTTGCCTTCTCGTAGCCGGCAACAATGTCGACTTGCTTATAAAACAAGCCATTAAATATAAACCCGACCTTGCGATAATAGCCAACGAAAGCCTCTATTCCACATTAAAAGAAGCGCTAAAAGGCTACGGAATAGCCACCGCAAGCGGAGCCAAAGCCATAGCCGAAGCCATGTCACTGCCTCAAATCGACATCGTAGTGACTGCAACAGTGGGCTACAGCGGACTTGAGCCCACACTCCACGCAATTGAGGCAGGAAAGCAGATAGCCCTCGCCAACAAGGAAACCCTCGTTGTGGCTGGAGAGCTTGTAACCGAGAAGCTGAAATCGTCATCATCAAAAGTCATCCCCGTCGACTCGGAACACTCGGCTATATATCAGTGCCTCGTAGGTGAAAACCGGGAATCGATACGCCGACTGCTCATAACGGCATCGGGCGGCCCGTTCCGCACAAAAACCGTAGAAGAACTTCAGCACGTTACGGTGTCGGATGCCCTGTCACATCCCAATTGGTCAATGGGCGCAAAAATCACTGTAGATTCAGCGACTATGCTCAACAAGGCATTTGAGATAATCGAGGCTCACTGGCTCTTTGGCATATCGCCCGACAAGATCGAGGCTGTTGTTCATCCGCAATCGATAGTGCATTCGATGGTCGAATTTGTCGACGGATCGGTAAAGGCCCAGCTCGGACTGCCCGACATGCACCTCCCGATACGCTATGCACTCGGCGAGGCCCACCGCCTGCCCACATCACAACGAGGCCTACAGCTGAGCGACTACTCCAAGCTCGAGTTCTTCGCTCCCGACACTGAAAAATTCCCGATGATAAACCTTGCATATTACGCACTTGAACGCGGAGGCAACGTAGCGTGCATAATCAATGCCGCCAATGAAATAGCCGTAGCGGCGTTCTTGAAGCAACGCATAAGATTCATCGACATTCCGTCGATAATCGAATCGTCACTTTCATCAATGCCCTACATAGCAACACCGAGCTATGAAGATTATGTCAACACAAATAGCGCGACAAGGCTCTACGCTGAATCACTGATACACTAATCCTACCCATCTACAATTTATAAACGACAATGGAAACATTTCTCATAAAAGCCGCCCAACTCATAGCCGCATTCGCCTTATTGGTAATCATCCATGAGTTTGGCCACTACATATTCGCCCGAATGTTCGGCATCAAGGTCGAAAAATTCTATCTGTTTTTCGATCCTTGGTTCTCGCTGTTCAAATATAAGCCCAAGAAAAAATCGACAAAAACCGACCCCAACGGCGAGGAACGTGCCACATGGCGCGACACCGAGTACGGCATAGGATGGCTTCCCCTCGGCGGTTACGTGAAAATCGCAGGCATGATCGACGAGTCGATGGACAAGGAGCAGCTTGCCCAGGAGCCCAAATCGTGGGAATTCCGCTCAAAACCGGCCTATCAGCGACTGCTCGTGATGGTTGCCGGCGTGCTGATGAACTTCATCCTTGCTATCATCATCTATGCAGGCATCGCATGGTATTGGGGCGAGAAATACATTCCTCTCGACAAGGCTTACGAAGGTATGGACTACGCCGAAGCTGCTCAGGAAATCGGATTCCGCAACGGCGACATACCCCTCTTTGCCGACGGCGAGAAGCTCGAAGTAGCCAAGGGCAACTATCTGCTTGAAATGGCCGAAGCCAAAACCGTGACAGTGCTGCGCAACCACAAGGACACCATCGACATAGCTATTCCCGAAAACTTCATTCTTCGTCTTAATGACGAAGAGCGCTTCCTAACCTACCGATTGCCAGTTTACATAGGCGACATTGTCAACGGCGAGCCGGCCAAGGAAGCCGGACTGCAAAAAGGCGACCGAATAGTAAGTGTAGCCGGTGCTCCCACGTTGGCCTACACCGAGTTTACGGCCGAATTGCAGAAAAATGCCGGTAGGGACATAACGATGGGCATAATCCGCGACGGCAAGCCGATGGATGTAGCCATAACCCCCACTTCAGGCGGCAAAATAGGCATTCAGCTGAAACCGATAACCGACATATATCCGGTTGTCACACGCCATTACACATTCCTTCAGTCCATACCCAAGGGATGGGAAATCGGCACCAACCGCCTGTCGTCCTACGTAAGCTCGATGAAATATGTAGCCACAGCCGAAGGCGCCAAGAGCCTCGGAGGATTCGGTGCAATAGGCAACCTCTTCCCCGACAAGTGGAACTGGCTGTCGTTCTGGGAGATAACAGCATTCCTGTCGGTAGCTCTCGCCTTCATGAACATTCTCCCCATTCCTGCTCTCGACGGCGGCCACATCATGTTTCTCATCTACGAAATCGTGTCGCGCCGCAAGCCGAGCGAAAAGTTCATGGAGTATGCCCAGATATGCGGCATGGCGTTCCTGCTGGTGCTCCTGCTCTATGCCAACGGCAACGACCTCTACCGATTCATTTTCAAATAAGCCCTATACATTACAATAACCCCATAACATCATGTCATATCCTGTAATAACACTTCGACGAGGCAAGGAGCAATCGCTTGAACGACTGCATCCCTGGGTATTTTCAGGTGCCATAGCCAAGCAACCCGACGACATCGAAGAGGGCGACATCGTGAGTGTCGTCACAGGCGACGGCCGACAGATAGGCGTAGGTCACTACCAAATAGGAAGCATCGCAGTGAGAATCCTGGCATGGGGCGATGCCGAAATAGATGACAGGTTCTATGCCGAGCGCCTCAACGAAGCGTTCAAGATGCGCAAGACCCTCAACCTGATTCGACATGACAACAACGCCTACCGTCTTGTACACGGCGAAGGCGACTTCCTGCCGGGACTCGTCGTGGATGTGTACGGCGACACTGCCGTGTTGCAGGCCCACTCCCCGGGAATGCACTTCGCTCGTGACATAATAGCCCGCAATCTTGTGGAGCTTCCCGATGCAGGGATAAAGAATGTCTACTACAAGTCGGAAACCACCCTCCCCTACAAGGCACATCTCGACCCTCAGAACGATTACATAATCGGCAACTACTCGACCAACATTGCCGTTGAGAACGGGCTTAAATTCCATGTCGACTGGCTTAAGGGCCAAAAGACGGGCTTCTTCGTTGACCAACGCGACAACCGCAAGCTGCTTGAAATGTATTCCCGAGGCCGCAATGTGCTCAATATGTTCTGCTACACCGGCGGCTTCTCGGTCTACGCCCTGCGCGGCGAGGCCAATCTCGTACACTCGGTCGACAGTTCGGCCAAGGCCGTTGCGCTGACCGAAGCCAATGTGAAAATCAACTTCCCCACCGAAACGCGCCACAAGGCTTTTGCCGAAGATGCCTTCAAGTTCCTCGGCAACATGACCGACGACTACGACCTGATCATACTCGACCCGCCGGCATTTGCCAAGCACCGCAGCGCATTGAAAAACGCGCTCATAGGCTACCGCAAGTTAAATGCCAAGGCTTTCGAGAAGATCAAGCCCGGAGGCATCCTCTTCACATTCTCCTGCTCACAGGCCGTGAGCCGCGAGCAATTCCGACTGGCGGTGTTCTCGGCGGCAGCCCAGAGTCGACGCAAGGTGCGCATTCTGCATCAGTTGACTCAGCCGGCCGACCATCCGGTCAACATCTACCATCCCGAAGGCGAGTATCTGAAGGGACTGATACTTTATGTCGAATAACAAATCAATATCCAATATGTCAAAATTCACCAACATCACCACGGCTGCGGCCTTGGCACTGACAATAACATCATCAGCTATGGCAAAGGATTCATCGGACTTCGACTACGTAGTCGACCGTTTTGCCGACATCGAAGTCCTACGTTACAAAGTTCCCGATTTTGAAAATCTGTCGTTACAGCAGAAGTTGCTCATATATCACCTTACCGAGGCGGCTATTGCAGGTCGTGACATCCTGTGGGACCAGAACGGCAAGTACAATCTTGAGATTCGCAAGCTTATCGAGTCGGCCTACACTAATTACAATGGCGACCGCAACAACCCTCAGTTCAAGGCCCTTGAAAAGTATCTTAAGCAAATATCGTTTGCCAACGGACTCCATCACCACTATTCGATGGACAAGTTCTCGCCCGAGTTCTCGCGCGAGTTCCTGTTGAGCAACATCACCAATAAGCCCGCCAACATCGACACTCTCCTCTCGGTGATATTCGACCCTACGGTTATGCCTAAGAAGGTAAATCAGGCCGAAGGTCAGGACCTCATAGTAACTTCGTCGACCAACATCTACGAAGGCGTGACACAGCCCGAAGTCGAGGCCTATTATGCAGCATTGAAGGACACTACCGACCTCACACCCATATCCTACGGATTGAATACGCGCAAGACCAAGGTCAACGGCAAGGTTGTCGAGCAGCCCTACAAAGTGGGCGGCCTCTACTCACCCGCCATCGAACGCATTGTAAGCGAGCTGAACAAAGCCGCCGAATATGCCGAAAATCCTGCACAGAAAGCCTATATCAAGAAGCTTGTAGAGTTCTACACGACAGGCGACCTGAAGGCATTTGACGACTATTCGATCATGTGGGCCGAGGAAACCGATTCACAAGTCGACTTCATCAACGGATTCATCGAAACCTACGACGATCCCCTCGGCATGACCGGCTCTTGGGAGTCAATCGTCAACTTCAAGAACAACGAGGCCTCGGCCCGCACCGAAACCCTAAGCAAAAATGCGCAATGGTTTGAAAGTCACAGCCCCATCGACCCCCGATTCCGCAAAGAGGAGGTTAAGGGCGTATCGGCCAAGGTGATTACCGCCGCAATTCTTGCCGGCGACTCCTATCCCGCAACTCCTATCGGCATCAACCTCCCCAATGCCAACTGGATTCGTGCAGCTCACGGCTCTAAGTCGGTTACGCTTGAAAACATAACCCAGGCCTACGATGAAGCGTCACATGGCGACGGATTCAACGAAGAGTTCGTAATTGACGAGCCTACACGCAAGCTTCTCGATGACTACCTGTTCATAACCGACAACCTCCACACCGACCTTCACGAGTGCCTCGGACACGGTTCGGGACGAATACTCCCCGGTGTAGACCCCGATGCATTGAAGGCCCATGGCTCAACCCTTGAGGAAGCGCGTGCCGACCTTTTTGCACTATATTATCTTGCCGATCCCAAATTGATTGAGCTTGGTCTTCTCGACAACCCCGACGCTTACAAGGCTGAATACTACAAGTATATGCTTAACGGACTTATGACTCAGCTCATGCGAATCGAGCCCGGCAAGGATGTAGAAGAGGCCCACATGCGCAACCGCAAACTGATTGCCGAATGGGTGCTTGAGCACGGCAAGGCCGACAATGTGGTAGAGTATGTAACTATCGACGGAAAGACCTACATACGCATCAACGACTACAAGCGCATGCGTGAGCTGATAGGTCAGCTTCTCGGTGAAATCCAGCGCATTAAGAGCGAGGGCGACTACGAAGCAGGACGCAATCTCGTTGAGAAATATGCAGTCAAAGTCGATCCGAAGATTCATGACGAAATTCTCAAGCGTTACGCTCACCTCAGCATTGCACCTTACAAGGGCTTCGTCAACCCCGTCTACAACCTCGTCAAGGATGCCAACGGCAATGTCACCGATGTCACAATCACATACGGCGAAGGCTATCTGCCCCAGATGCTGCGTTACTCCAAGGATTATTCAACCCTTTCCAAGTAAATAACATCAACCCCATAAAAAAAGAGCGTGCCTGTGTAACATCACAAGCACGCTCTTTTTGCATAACCTCAACCGATTTTCCTCCCGGTTGACATGCAAATTTGATTATTTCACCTGACATTCACCGGTTATAACATGATATTTCCCCCATAACGGCACGCCATTCGCAGGTAACACCCTGATACGCTTAGACTTAAGCATCAAATCGGTGTAGAAATATTCAAATAAACTATCACCATTTTTTATATTTACAAATAGGGAAATTTTTTGGCTCTTCTATTTACAATTAGGGAAGATTTTTAGGTGATTGGAGTTGAATTTCGGTCAGAATTATGCTTGAGGATAATGTTGGCAACAGTACCCGCACACCGATTTCATATAACCTGTCGAAACTTATAGGCTATATGGTTTATCGGTGTGGGCTAATTGCAGGAGTTAGAGTTTTTCTTTCAGGAAGTGGCCGGTGTAGCTTGCGTCACATGCCATTATCTCCTCGGGGGTGCCGGCTGCAACGATGTCGCCTCCAAGCTCGCCGCCCTCGGGACCAATGTCTATTACATGGTCGGCACACTTCACCACATCGAGGTTATGCTCGATTATAATAACGGTGTGACCTTGTGCGATGAGTCGGTTAAACGAATCCATCAATGTGTTTATATCGTGGAAATGCAATCCCGTTGTAGGCTCGTCGAAAATAAACATAGTGGGCTCGGGCTTCTCCTGAGCGAGGAAGTAAGCGAGCTTAACACGCTGGTTCTCTCCACCCGACAAAGTCGACGACGATTGTCCGAGCTTTATATATCCAAGGCCAACATCCTGCAGGGGCTTCAGCCGTCGCACAATCTTGCGACATATCGAGTCACTCGACTCACCGAAGAACTCCACAGCCTGATTCACGGTCATGTTCAGCACATCGTTGATGTTTTTGCCGTTGTAGGTTATTTCAAGCACATCGCTCTTAAAGCGTTGGCCGTGACATGCCTCGCAGGGGATAACGATGTCGGCCATAAATTGCATCTCAATCGTTATCGTGCCTTCGCCCTTACACTCCTCGCAACGGCCGCCCTCGGCGTTAAATGAGAAATATCCGGGAGTGAATCCCATCTGCTTGGCTCCCTGCTGCTCCGAGAATAGTCGGCGCACTTCGTCGAAAGCCTTAAGATAGGTTGCAGGATTACTGCGTGACGATTTTCCTATGGGATTCTGGTCGACAAACTCCACAGCCGAAATACGGTTAAGGTCGCCACCAAGTGCGCGATGCAATCCGGGAGCGTCACACGGGTTGCCCAGATGACGCACCATTGCACGGTAAAGAATGTCACGCACAAGCGTCGACTTTCCCGATCCGCTCACGCCGGTAACAACCGTCATCACCCCCAGCGGAAATTTCACATCGATATTCTTGAGGTTGTGCTCCCGGGCTCCCGTCACCTCTATGTAGTCGCGCCACTTGCGACGACGCGCAGGCACGGGTATCGACAGCTCGCCGTTAAGATAACGCACCGTATAGGAGTCGGTGGCTGTCATGAGCTTGTCGACATCGCCCTGATATATTATCTCGCCGCCGTGTCGACCCGCCTCGGGACCCACATCGATAAGATAGTCGGCGGCACGCATTATCTCCTCGTCGTGCTCCACGACCACCACGGTGTTGCCGAGCTGCTGCAACTTTCGCAACACGCCGATCAGCTTCATCGTGTCACGCGAGTGAAGTCCTATGCTCGGTTCGTCGAGAATGTAGAGCGATCCCACAAGACTGCTTCCGAGCGATGTAGCAAGATTGATGCGCTGGCTCTCACCGCCCGACAATGTCGACGAAAGGCGGTCGAGAGTCAGGTAACCCAACCCCACATCACACAGGAAACCGATGCGATTGTTTATCTCCACGAGCAATCGCGACGAAACGAGCTTGTCGTTATCGTCAAGCTTAAGAGCTGCAAACCACTCCTTCAAGTCGGTGACAGGCATCTTCACCAACTCCGAAATCGTGGCACCGCCCACCTTTACATATTCACTCTCCTTGCGAAGCCTCGACCCGTTACACTCGGGACAACGGGTCTTGCCTCGGTAACGTGCCAGCATAACACGATACTGTATCTTGTACTGGTTCTCCTCGACCATCTTGAAAAATCCGTCGATGCCCTTGAACCGTCCGTTGCCGTGCCACAGCACATCCAGTTCGGCCTGAGTAAGGTCGCAATAGGGACGATGAATCGGGAACCCGATGTGGGGAGCCAGATGTATCAGTTCACGCTTCCACTCGCTCATCTTGTCGCCTCGCCAGCACATAACGGCATCGTCGTAGACCGACAACGACGGGTCGGGCACAACCAGATTGGGGTCGATGCCTATCACCCTTCCGAAACCCTCACACCGCGGACAAGCGCCATAAGGGTTGTTGAAGTTGAACATCAGCTCCGAGGGCTCGCGGAACACAATACCGTCGGCCTCAAATCGCTTGGAGAAGTCATGTCGGTGCAATCCGTCGGTTCCCCACACGAGAAGACTCATCTCGTCATGTCCCTCAAAAAACGCCGTTTCCACCGAATCGGCAAGTCGGCTCAGCTCATCACCCTCGTAGGCCACCGACAAACGGTCGACAAGGAGGTCATAGCCCGAAGCCGTTTCAGGCAGACTGTCATCGGCGAGAAGATGCTCAATGTCAATGAATTCCCCGTCCTTGACAAGACGCGAATATCCGCCTTTAAGCAGCACCTCGAGCTGAGTCCTGAATCGGCGCTTTTCAGGAAGCGTGACAGGAGTTATCACCGCCATGCGCGTACCTTCGGGATAACTGCGTGCCACGGCTATTACATCCTCCACGGTGTGCTTCTTCACAAGCTCGCCGGTGACAGGCGAGTAGGTCTTGCCTACACGGCCAAACAACAATCGGATGTAATCGTATATTTCAGTCGAAGTTCCCACGGTCGATCGGGGATTTCGTGTATTTACCTTCTGCTCAATGGCTATGGCCGGAGGAAGTCCCTTTATAAAATCAGTTTCAGGCTTGGCCATCTTTCCGAGGAACTGTCGCGCATAAGCCGACAGGCTCTCGACATAACGGCGCTGTCCCTCGGCATAGAGCGTGTCAAAAGCCAACGACGACTTTCCCGAACCCGAAAGTCCGGTGATTACAACCAGCTTGTTGCGCGGTATCTCGATGTCGATGTTCTTAAGATTGTTGACGCGTGCGCCCTTTACAAGAATATTACGTTCAGCCATTCTAAGAATGTGTTGTTTAAATTCAGTTAATCAGGATTGAACTTGCAAAGTTACACATAATATGACAAATTGAAGCATAGGGCCGCCACCGCATCACTACAAAAAATTTTAAGAGGGCTTAAATTTCGTTTTTTAACAGCCAAGCATTATCTTTGTATCTCTATTAGGTAAAAAAGATGACTGACGACATAATAAAGGCGTGCGAATTACTGGAGCGTGGCAAAATCATACTATATCCAACCGACACGGTGTGGGGTATCGGCTGTGACGCCACCGACAGCTATGCGGTAAAACGCATCTACGAAATAAAGCACCGTTCCGACAGCAAGGCACTTATCGTGCTGAGCGACTCCATCGACAACATAGCCGACTATCTGACTCCGCTAAGCAAGGAAACGGAACTGCTGCTCAACGACAGCTCACGCCCCACAACCGTGGTGACAAAGGCCTACATCGGTCTTGCTCCCGAGCTGCTCGCCGAGGACGGCACCGTGGGCGTAAGAATCACCCACGAGGAGTTCTCGTCGCAGCTGTGTCGACATTTCGGCCGTCCCATAGTGTCAACCTCGGCCAATGTAAGCGGCTACCCCACTCCCGCCACATTTGACGAGATAAGCGATGTGATAAAGGATACGGTCGACTATATATGCACATCGCGGCGCGATGAAACCGAGGCCCGTCAACCGTCAAGAGTCATCAAAGTAGAGGACAACGGAAATATCACAATACTACGACCTTGAAAGCGTCAGGTAACAATGTGGTCAGCGACAACGCTACCCTGTCGAGCAATCAGCGCACTCCGAATTTTCCCTATCGGAGCAATGTAGCCTACCGCCGGCTGAAGCGCGTTGTCGATATAGCAGTTGCACTGCCGGCCGCAGTGATAACACTTCCGCTCACAGTCGTGCTATGCGTCATCATAAACCTGAACAGCAACGGCTCGCCTCTATTCAGGCAGCAACGCATAGGGCTCGGAGGCAAACCATTCATGCTCTATAAGTTACGCACGATGGAGAAGGATGCCGAAATCAACGGCCCGTCGCTGTCGGTGAAAAACGACCCACGCGTAACTTCGGTGGGAAGATTGCTGCGCAAGTATCATCTTGACGAGATGCCGCAGTTCTGGAACATATTGAAGGGCGACATGTCGCTCGTGGGGCCGCGTCCCGAGCGCGAACACTATCTGCGCCAACTGCGCATCGCCGAGCCCGAAAGCAGTAATCTGCACGTGATGAAACCGGGTATCACATCGGCCGGAATGGTGAACTACGGATATGCATCCGACATCGAGAGCATGGTAGAGCGACTGCATCATGACCTGCAATATCTCGAAAACGCTTCGACGAGTCTTGACTTCAAGATAATGATGAAATCAATAAAAACAATTTTCAACGGAAAAGGCATCTAATGAAACAGTACATAAATAATTTGTCACACTCGTTCAACTCTATGTTTCTCTCGCTTGTCATGTGGCGTGAGAAGCACGTAAAGGAGAGGACTTTTGTGATGATTCTTGCTTTTTTCACCGGAATCCTGTGCGGATTCGCAGCCTTGATTTTCAAATGGCTGATTCACTACATATCGGGCACCCTGCTGTTGAACATCGACACAACGGGAGCCAACTACATGTATCTCATATATCCGCTCGTGGGCATAGTCATCGTGAGCCTCTACGTGCGATATGTGGTGCGTGACCACATTTCCCACGGAGTAACGCGTGTGCTCTACGCCATCTCTCAAAACAAGAGCCGACTGAAGGCCCACAACTGCTACACCTCGGTAGTGGCCAGCTCCATAACCATCGGCTTTGGCGGTTCGGTGGGAGCCGAGGGCCCCATCGTCTACACCGGCGCGGCCATAGGCTCCAATCTCGGCCAGGCGTTCCGTCTGTCACCGCGATTGCTCATGCTGCTGGTGGGATGCGGCGCAGCGGCCGGTCTGTCGGGCATTTTCAAGGCTCCGCTTGCAGGTGCGCTGTTCACCCTCGAGGTGCTCATGATCGACCTCACCACGGTGTCGGTGATGCCGCTCCTCATCTCATCCATCACCGCCGCCACCGTAGCCTACGTGTTTACGGGATATGATGTAGAGTTCTTCTTCACTCAGAGCGAGTACTTCCTGCCGGCACGCATACCCTACGCCGTTGCGCTCGGAGTGCTTTGCGGATTCGTGTCGCTCTACTTCATCAGGGTCATCAACATGATGGAGGGATTCTACAGCTCGATAAAAAACACCTGGGTGAGAGCCGTGACAGGCGGTGCCATACTCGCAATACTAATCTTCATATTTCCCCCGCTCTACGGCGAGGGTTACGATGTAATCACACTGATGATCAACGGCGATGCCGGTTCGGCGCTCAACGGCTCCTTCTTCTACAACGACCGCAACACGGCATGGGTAATTTCGCTATATGTGCTTGGCCTTACTCTCGCCAAGGCATTTGCCACTTCGTCGACCAACGGTGCCGGCGGCGTGGGCGGAACATTCGCTCCCGCGCTGCACGTAGGTTCAATGGCCGGATTCTGTTTTGCGTTCACATTGAACCAATTGGGATTTGACATAGACCTGTCGGTAAAGAATTTCGCCTTAATGGGCATGGCCGGCGTTATGTCGGGCGTTATGCATGCACCGCTCATGTCGATATTCCTTACCGCCGAGCTCACCGGAGGCTATGAACTCTTCCTGCCGCTGCTCATTGTGTCGACAATATCCTACGGAACCATAAAGATATTCGAGCCCTACAGCATATACGCCATTCGACTGGCCAAGCGAGGCGAACTGCTAACCCATCACAAGGACAAGTCGGTGCTGCGACTGCTTAAGATAAATTCAGTGATAGAAAACGATTTCATGCCGGTGACACCCGACATGAATCTGAAATCGATGGTAGAGGTAATCAGCAAGTCCAACCGAAATCTCTTTCCGGTGCTTGACGGCGAACAGAAACTCGTGGGCGTAGTGCTGCTTGACGACATACGCAACATCATGTTCCGTCCCGACCTATATAAACGAATGTTCGTGTCCAAATTCATGTCAATGCCTCCGGCCACAATACGCATCGGCGACGCAATGGAAGAGGTAATGAAGACCTTTGACCGCACGGGAGCATGGAATCTGCCGGTAGTCGACGAGGAGGACCGCTACGTGGGTTTCGTGTCTAAATCAAAGATTTTCAACTCTTATCGTCGGGTGCTTCGCCACTACTCGGAGGATTGACAGTATCGTCAAGCGCAAACTGCGACACGCTGTAGCGTGACGTGAAGAAGCTTTGAGGCGATACCATGCGGGATATTCCGTAGGACACACCCGACACGATGGCAACCGGCAATATCAACGAATAGTTGCCCGTCAACTCCAAGGTAAGGAATATTGCAGTCATAGGAGCATGAATGGCTCCGGCCATGATTCCGGCCATGCCGAAGAATGCAAAGTCGCCGGTGTCGAGCCTAAGGTCAAGCGCGGTATTCATCACAAGAGCAAAAAATAGTCCGGCCATACATCCTGCAAAAAGCGTGGGGGCAAATTCACCGCCCACACCACCACCGCTGTTGGTGGCCGATGTGGCAAAACATTTGGCCAGAAGCACCGCTCCCACAAACGCCACCACTCCCCAAGGCGAAGAATCGACCTTATAAAAGAAAAGGCTGCCGTCGACCACCGAATGAAGATTGCCGTTAAGAACGCTTGAAATGGTGGTATAGCCTTCGCCGAAAAGAGGCGGCAGCAAGAATACGAGCACCGACACCGACACTCCCGCAACCAGGTTTTTGAGCCAAGGATTGTTCATGTTCTTGAAAAAGCGGTCGAACTTCTTCATGACTTCGGAATAATAGAGCGAATACAATCCGCAAAAGAGTCCAAGCAACAGCACATAAGGCATCATCGACATGTCGAACGGAAGAGGATGTGCATAATTGATGTCGAGCCTACCGCCGTCGAGAATCAATGAAGTAATAGCAGCTGTGAGGCATGAAAGCAGAAGCGCCATCACCGATACGGTAGTCATGCCGAGCCCAAGCACCTCAAGCGTAAACAACATTCCTCCCACCGGAGCCTTGAAAATGCCGGCTATACCGGCTCCCGCTCCGCATCCCACCATAATGAGCAGGTATTGGGGCGACACCCTGAACGCCTGACCGATATTGCTGCCTATGGCAGCCCCCGTATAGGCGATTGGGCCCTCCGAACCGGCCGAACCGCCAAGTCCGAGGGTAATTGAGCTTCCCACAATAGAATCATACATGAGCCTCGGCTTCATCCTCGCCTGTCGTGTCTTTATAGCATCCCTGATACGTGCCGTGCCATGCTCAAGATCATCATGGGAGATGTAACGCATATAAAGTGCGGCAAGAAATATACCGGTGAGCGGGAGAATGAGAAACGTGTAGTTGCTCTCGGTGACTTTGAATCCAGATAAGGCATAGCGCGAAATGAAGTCGATAATGCTCTTCATCAGATATGCGGCAAATCCCGAAACGAGTCCTATGACAAAAGCGACAATGAACAAAAATGTCACTTCAGGAATATAACGCTCACGCCAACTCTTAAGCGAATAGGTCATATCATGCAATTTCCGGTCGATATTTTCTCTGATTCCGCTCATCACATACTGCTATCTTCATTGAATATAAAACAACGATTGCCTGTGCAATGTTTTCATCGCCACGTAGATGCTGTGGCCGGTGTGTCATTATACAGGAGGGGCTGCACCGTAATTTACGACGCAGCCCCTCGTTATAAGGTTATTGTCGAACAGGCTCTTAATGATTCCTGATGTATTCCACGATCCAAGCGCCCACTTCGCGTGTACCGTAACGACGACCCGACTCATTGATGTCGGGAGTGGTTACACCCTGCTCAAGCGACGCGCTCACGGCTTCACGTATTAAAGCGCCCTCGGCCTTGAGGTCGAAGTACTCAAACAGCATTGCCACCGACAATATCTGGGCAAGCGGATTGGCGATATCCATTCCCTTAGCCTGAGGCCATGAGCCATGGATAGGCTCAAACACCGGAGTGCTCTCGCCTGTCGA
Organism: Muribaculum sp. NM65_B17; assembly: GCF_004793735.1. NCBI lineage: Bacteria > Pseudomonadati > Bacteroidota > Bacteroidia > Bacteroidales > Muribaculaceae > Muribaculum > Muribaculum sp. NM65_B17. The sequence goes on along the minus strand of NZ_SRYY01000005.1, from coordinate 247,748 downwards.
AGCCGAGGGGAGGAGTCCCATCGAGCCGGTGATAACCGAACCCTCATCGGTGAGAATGTCGCCGAATGTATTTTCGGTAACCATGACATCGAAGAATCGCGGATCCTGGATGATGCGCATTGCGGCATTGTCGACATACATGAAGTCGGTAGTCACCTCGGGATATTGCGGAGCCATCTCCTGCGCGATTTTGCGCCAAAGGCGCGACGACGCAAGCACATTGGCCTTGTCGACCACCGTAAGATGACGGCGGCGCTTCATCGCGTAGTCAAATGCCACACGGAGTATGCGCTCAATCTCGTGACGGCTGTAGGCGTTGGTGTCGTAAGCCTTGTCGTCGTCCTGATACTTCTCGCCGAAGTACATTCCGCCGGTAAGTTCGCGGATGCACACGAAGTCGGCGCCCTCCACTATCTCGGGACGCAAAGGCGACTTGTGAAGGAGCGAACTGAACGTTTCCACGGGACGGATATTGGCATAGAGGCCGAGCTTCTTCCTCATGGCAAGGAGTCCCTGCTCGGGGCGTACCTTAGCCGAGGGATCGTTGTCGTACTTCAAGTCGCCTACAGCTGAAAACAGCACAGCATCGGCACTCTTGCACAATTTATAGGTTTCCTCAGGAAACGGGTCGCCTACACTCTCTATTGCGGCTGCACCCACAACTCCGTATTGGAAATCAACACTGTGGCCAAACTTTTGGCACACTGCGGCCATAACATCAACACCCTGAATTGAAATCTCGGGGCCTATGCCGTCGCCCGGCAATACTGCTATATTGAAATTCATCTTTATTTATGTCGTGTGATTAATAGTTGTCGCGTTTGCTCTCCCATGCCACGATGTCGTCCTTGCGTGTCAACAGATAGTCGATGTCGTCAAGGCCGTGCATGAGGCAATGCTTCTTATATCCGTTTATCTCGAATGATTCGGAATTCCCGGTCGACAGATTGGTTATCGTCTGTGACGGCAGGTCGACTTTCACCTCGGCCTTGGGGTCGGCATTTACGGTGTTGAACAATTCGTTAAGAAACGGCTCGCTCACCACTACGGGCAACACGAAGTTGTTCAACTCATTATTCTTGTGAATGTCGGCGAAAAAGCTCGACACCACTACACGGAATCCATAGTCGTGGATGGCCCATGCCGCATGTTCACGGCTCGAACCGCAACCGAAGTTCTTTCCTGCAAGAAGAATACGGCCCGAATAGATGGGGTTGTTCAGGGGAAATCCGGCAATGGGATTGCCCTCCGAGTCAAACCGCCAGTCGCGGAACAGATTGTCGCCGAAGCCCTCGCGCGATGTCGCCTTAAGGAAACGTGCAGGAATTATCTGGTCAGTGTCGATATTTTCCATCGGCAGTGGAACGCAGGTGGAAGTGATGACATCAAATTTCTCTTTCATAACTCTACTCATTATTAAAGTTTGCGGGGATCGGTGATAACTCCCGTGATTGCTGCTGCGGCTGCCACAAGCGGTCCGGCGAGCACTGTTCGCGCACCGGGCCCCTGACGGCCTTCAAAGTTTCGGTTGGAGGTCGACACGGCAAGTTTTCCGGCAGGAACCTTGTCGTCATTCATTGCAAGACACGCCGAGCATCCGGGCTCGCGCAACTCAAATCCCGCATCGGCAAGTACACGGTCAAGTCCTTCGGCCTTTATCTGCTTTAGCACAGCCCATGAGCCGGGCACGAGCCAGGCCGTAACATTGTCGGCCTTGCGGCGGCCCTTTACTATTGAAGCGAAAGCGCGGAAGTCCTCAACGCGGCCGTTGGTACAGCTTCCGAGGAACACATAGTCGACCGGCACACCCTCCATCTTCTGTCCCACCTTGAACTCCATATAGTCAAGCGACTTGTCGTAGGAAAGCTGTCCGGCTTCATCATCACCGTTGTAGGCCGGAATCGTTTCCGAAATTCCCATGCCCATTCCGGGATTGGTACCGAAGGTTATGCGAGGCTCTATATCGGCGGCATCAAACACCACTTCCTTGTCAAATGCGGCATCGTCGTCGCTGCGCAGCGTGCGCCAATAGGCCTCGGCCTTGTCCCAGGCCTCGCCCTTCGGAGCATATTCGCGCCCCTTTATATATTCAAATGTAGTGTCGTCGGGGGCTATCATGCCGCCACGGGCACCCATCTCGATCGAGAGGTTGCACAATGTCATGCGCCCTTCCATCGACAGGTTGCGCACTGCCTCGCCGGCATATTCCACAAAGTAACCTGTGGCACCGCCGGTGGTCATCTTCGAGATGATGTAGAGGGCCATGTCCTTTGCAGTCACCCCGTCACGAAGCTTTCCGTTGACGGTTATGCGCATTGTCTTGGGCTTGGGCTGAAGGATGCACTGCGAGGCAAGCACCATCTCCACCTCGCTTGTTCCGATGCCGAAAGCCACGGCACCAAATGCTCCGTGAGTCGAAGTGTGGCTGTCGCCGCACACTATAGTGTAGCCTGGAAGCGTAAGTCCGTTCTCCGGCCCTATCACGTGTATGATTCCATTCTTGGGATGACACAGTCCGAACAATGTAAGCCCGAACTCATCGGCATTGCGCAGAAGAGTTTCAACCTGCTTGCGCGAAACTGGATCGGCAATGGGCTGATCCTGATGCATAGTGGGCACATTGTGATCGGGCGAGCATATCGTACGCTCGGGTCGGAACACCTTCAATCCACGACGGCGAAGTCCGTCAAATGCCTGCGGTGTCGTCACTTCATGACAGTAGTGCCTGTCGATATAAAGCTGTGTCGAGCCACCTTCAATGACATTTACCGCATGGGCGTCCCAAACCTTGTCAAATAAAGTACGGGCCATAAGTCGTTATTGTGATTCGTTTTTATTAATGTACAATTTTGTTTATCGCATCGATGAATGCCTCGGCACTTGCGGCTATGATGTCGGTGTTGGCCGAGAATCCGTAGTAGCTTACGCCCTCGTGTTCCACCGTCATGTGTACCTTGCCGATATCGTTGCTGCCCTTGTTGATAGCCTGAATAAGGAACTCCTTTACAAGCATGCGGCGATGGATTATCTGCTTTATGGCGGTTATGGCGGCGTCAACGGGGCCGTTGCCCGAGGCACAAGCCTCAAACTTTTCACCGGCGATGTCCAGTCCCACCGAAGCAACCGACTTGACACCAACGCCCGATGTAACCTGGAGGAAGTCGAGTTTCAGTCGATGTGAAGCCTTGTGGTGTTCACCGGCAAGCATCATCACGTCGTCGTCGTTGATCTCCTTCTTGCGGTCGGCCAGGCGAAGGAATCCTTCGTAAGCCTTGTCGAGCGCCTCCTTGCTAAGCTCGATGCCGAGCACATGCAGGCGGTGCTTCAAGGCGGCACGGCCCGAACGCGCGGTGAGCACGATTGAGTTCTCGTCGACTCCCACTTCCTTGGGGTCGATGATTTCATAGCTCTCACGATTCTTGAGCACGCCGTCCTGATGGATGCCCGAGCTGTGGGCAAATGCGTTGCGTCCCACGATAGCCTTGTTGGGCTGAACGGGCATGTTCATCAAGCTCGACACCATGCGGCTTATGCCACACAGCTTGGTGGTGTTGATGTTGGTCGTTATGTCGAGCTCCTTGTGGGAACGGAATATCATTGCCACCTCCTCAAGCGAAGTGTTGCCGGCGCGCTCGCCGATACCGTTGATGGTAACCTCGGCCTGACGGGCACCGTTGGTTATACCCGATATGGTGTTGGCGGTAGCCATGCCAAGGTCGTTGTGACAGTGGGTGGCTATGGTGACGCGGTGAATGCCGTCGACATGCTCCATGAGATACTTGATCTTCTCGCCAAACTCCCACGGCAGACAGTAACCCGTAGTGTCGGGAATGTTGACTACGGTAGCTCCGGCCTTTATGACGGCCTCGACAACACGTGCAAGATACTCGTTATCGGTGCGTCCGGCATCCTCGGCATAGAACTGGACATCCTCGACAAATCGCTTGGCATACTTGACACAACCTATGGCACGTTCAAGTATCTCTTCGCGATTGGAGTTGAACTTATATTTAATGTGGTAGTCCGATGTTCCTATTCCGGTGTGAATGCGCTTGCGCTTGGCATACTGCAACGCATCGGCTGCGACCTTTATGTCGTTTTCAACCGCACGTGTCAGCGCACATATAGTGGGCCATGTCACCGATTTTGAAATTTCAACCACCGAATTGAAGTCACCCGGACTCGATACAGGGAAACCGGCTTCAATTACATCCACGCCAAGCTCCTCAAGGGCCTTGGCGACCTCGATTTTCTCGACAGTGTTCAATTGACATCCCGGCACTTGCTCTCCGTCACGCAAAGTAGTGTCGAAGATAAACAGTCTATCGCTCATATATTAATTCTTGTTTTATCTGAAAAAGTTTTGCAAAATTAGCACCATTATGCGACATAATCAAGCAAATACCGAATATTCGCACCATTTTCGCTATAAATTGCAATATTTAATGTCATTTTCCTTACGATTTGTTCACGGCAGCGTTATTTTAGCCAACGCAGCATGTCCTTGAACGAAACCTTGCGGCCATACATCAATATGCCTATGCGGTAGATGCGTGATGCGAGGTAGACAAGGAGCAGCGCGGTGCCGTAGAGCAATCCGAGGCTCAGCGCAATCTGCCATACGGGAACTTCGTAGGGCAGCCTTATCATCATCACAATCGGCGATGTAAAAGGAATGAGCGAGCACACGACTCCAAGCTGACCGTCGGGATTTTCCATGCACGACTGACCCACAACCATTGCGATTATTATTATCATCATCACCGGCATCGTGTACTGATTGGCATCGCTCTGCTGGTCGACAGCCGAACCGAATGCGGCAAACAGCGATGCGTAGAGCAGGTATCCGCCAATGAAGTATAGGACGAAGATGCCTATCAGTCTTACCCAGTTCACACCCATTATGGCCTGGATTATCTCGGAGGCTTCGCCCTGAGGCACATCAGGTATGGCGCCGGCCGTCATGTCGGTAGCCGAGAACGCGCTTCCTATGCCAAGCACAAGCGATACGATGCTCACAAGCACCACCCACACGGCTATCTGGGTCAATCCCACCAATGCCACACCGAGTATCTTGCCGAGCATCAGCTCTATGGGACGGCATGAGCTTACGATTACCTCAACGATGCGGTTGGTCTTCTCCTCGACAACCGAACCCATGATCATGGCTCCGTACATGAGCACAAACATATAGGTCATGAAGGCCAGTATCAATCCTGTAATCAACGCTATCTCGCTCGATGACACCGACTCCTCGCCGTCCTCGTTCCATGTGTGGCTCTTGACGTTGACATTGACCTTGCAGGTCGATATTATATTGTTAAGCTCGGGTATGTTATACGATGCTATGCGGTTATCGGTCATGCTTGCGTTAAGACACTCCTCGATGCGCTCGGAGAGCGACATCTTTATAGGCTTCTCGGAGTAGACATTGACCGTAGTCATTGAATCGACATTGGCCGGAATCACAAGGAAAGCGTATATGTCGCCGTCGGCCTTGTCAAACTCTCCCTTCATCGACCCGATTTCCATGTCGGGCATCACCTTGAAAGTGTAGTCCTCGTTGTCCTCAAACACGTTGCCATACTGTCCGCTGCGGTCAACCACCGCCACAAGCCGGGCATCCGACTTGTTGAACTCGGAAAGTATTATGGGGACGGCCATGAAAGCTATCATTATTATGGGAACGAGTATTGTTGTCACGATAAACGACTTCTTTGCAACAATCGACAAATACTCGTGTTGCATCACTAAAAACAATCTATTTCTGTCCATCGCCTTGTGTTACTGTTTCGATAAAAATTTCATTCATTGTGGGTAATAGCTCGTCGAAGCCGAGAAGCGTGTATTCACGGTTGAGCTGATCGACCACCTCACGCATAGTCACTCCGGGCTTTAGGCGTATCACGGCCACACTGCCCGACATGGGGTGCTTCTCTATCGACTCCAGGCTGTAGAGGCTCTCATTGGGAGCAAGTACAGGCTCGGCGATATGCAACGTAAACAGATTTTTCTTAAACTGCTGGCGTATTTCATGGACATTGCCCTGCAGCACCACCTTGGCGTTGTTGATAAGCGTTATGTCGTCACACACCTCCTCGACCGACGCCATGTTATGGGTCGAGAAGAGTATAGTGGCTCCCTCGCGGTGCAGATTAAGAATCTCACGCTTCAGCTGCTCGGTATTGACCGGGTCAAATCCCGAAAATGGCTCGTCGAGAATCAGCAACCGGGGCGAGTGTACGACCGTGGAGATGAACTGCACCTTCTGGGCCATACCCTTGGACAATGTTTCAATCTTTCGGTTGCTCCATTCGGTAAGCTCAAATCGTTCAAGCCAGCGGAGAGCCGATGTGCGGGCATCGTTCTTCGACATGCCCTTCAGTCGTCCGAGATACACGATCTGGTCGAGCACCTTCATCTTCTTGTAAAGGCCTCGCTCCTCGGGCAGATAACCGATGTGACGCACTTCCGAAGCGGTCAACGGCTTTCCGGCAAGATATACTTCCCCGCTGTCGGGACGGGTTATGTGGTTTAAAATTCGTATCAACGATGTCTTTCCGGCGCCGTTGGGGCCAAGCAGTCCGTAGACTTGACCTTCGCCAACATCAAGCGTGACATGATCAAGAGCGCGATGACCGTCATACTGCTTGACCACATCCTTTACTTCAATAAAATTCATATTATCTATAACAAAATTACTTTTTTAATTCAAGACAGCTCCAACGCTCAAGCACCGTGTGCCCCACATATTCCAGGCCATGCTTGCGGGCCTCGTCAAGCACGATCGCAATGTCGTCCTCATAGAATCCGCTCAGCAGCATCGTGCCGCCTTCCTTCAGGCGGGAGGCGTAGACTTGGAGGTCGCCCACGATTATGTTGCGGTTGATATTTGCAAGAAACAGGTCGACAGGCTCCACACCGGCGAGTGCCGAAGCATCGCCGAGCACTACATTGATTTCAGGGTGACGGTTCAACGACACGTTTTCGACGGCATTGACATGAGCAAACTCATCAATCTCTATAGCCGTCACGGGGCCGGCTCCGCGCATGGCGGCAAGAATGGCAAGGATGCCTGTGCCGGTGCCCATGTCGATTACCGAACTCCCCTCAAGAGGCAGCTCGAGAAGACGGAGTATTATCAACGTGGTGGTCTGATGATGTCCCGTGCCGAAAGCCATTTTGGGGTCGATCACAATGTCGTAGGGCATTGACGGAATATCGGTGTGAAACGAACTGTGAATCACGCACTTTCCATCGACAGTTATAGGCTTGAAGTAGTTCTTTTCCCACTCCTGGTTCCAGTCACGCCCCTCAACGGTTTCACATTTCACCGTGACCGATGTGTCAAACGGCAGCTCGGCCGTCACTTCGTCAAGCACTTTCTTGTCAAAATCCTCAAGCTTTATGTAGGCGGTCATTCCGTTCTCGTCGGGTACAAAGCTCTCATAGCCATGTTCACACAACAACGCCGCCATGACATCGGTCATGGTTTCGTTACAAGGCGACATGTCGATGCGTACCTCGGTGTAATCATTCATTGCAAGTCAAAAATTTTTCCTGATTGATAATATTGGTGTCTATTTCTTGTGAAAGAATCGATATATCTTATGTATCTGCTTCCCGGCCTGAAATGCAAGCAGCGCATAGTCGAGCACTGAAAAGCCGGTCGACAGTTTCTTGAACAGATTTCCGGTCGATGACGTCATTGCCGCACTGCGGTTGTACATCTGCGAGGTCTTCGACATTATGCGCTCCTTCTCGACCTCGATTCTCACGTGATTGAGCGCACGCTGATAGCGCAACTCTTCGAGCGAGAAGCCCTGCCAGCCTTCGGTTTCGTTGTTAATATTCAAATTGGACTTCATGGCTTTTCAATCTCTTTGTTTTTAAAATCGGTGGGTGGAGTGAGAAACAGTCGCGAGAGGAACCGTGCGATGGGATTGACAAACAGCGTGGTGCGCAGTAAAACAGCCACAACCCCGAGCAGCAAATAGAATCCGCCGACAATCAAGAAGCACCAGGCGATGGGCAGCACCGACGCAAGCAGATAAACCACGGCTATCGAACAGAAAAACAGCGCACAAGCCGCAAGGATGAGAAGCACCACCGCCAGCACTCCGCTCGACAGCAGCACCGTGGTCTTTTCGGTCGATATAAGCTTCAGGTTTTCGGCATATAGTCGGGCCAGCCTCATGGCGTTGGCCAGCGTCGTCTTCAATTCTTCATTTTTATCGCCCATAATCAATAGTTGAAATTACATAGAGCGACATCGGCACACCTTGTCAGACGAGCCGATGCCGCTTATAAATTATTGAAATCTCGGCACTTCTATGACGGTTAGTCGTCAAGGTCGCGCGTAAGCTGTTCTACAAGTTCGTCTACATCGCTTTCGCTGCATATTATACCCTTGCTGCGAAGCAGTTCAACGATGCGCTTGCGCAGGTCGGCACCCTTTTCGGGAGCAAAAAGCAATGCGGCTCCGGCGCCTACAATGGCTCCGCCGAGAAATGCATATAGTATTCCAAGATTGTTGTTCATTGTTCTATTCAGTAAAGTATGTTATTAATTACTTGCCAATTTCTTCAACGATTTCGTCAGCGAGTTCTTCCATCTTGCTTTTGTGGAGCTTGATGCCCTTGCTCTTCAGGAACTCCATGATGTTGTCGCGTGTTGTGTCACCTTTTTCGGGGGCGAGAAGTAATCCTACTGTTGCACCGGCGATTGCACCGCCTATTACTGCTAAAACGATGTGTAATGGTTTCATTTTATTGATTATTTATTTGTTGATAATAGTATAACTATAGTAGTAACACTTAAAACCGAAAAAAGTAGCATCGACAGGCAAAAAATTTTACCTGAGTGTCACAACAGTCCGTCAAAGTAGTCGTTGAAAAATTCCAGCTGATAGTCGGTAAGCTCGTTCCAGTACTTGCTGTCGTGTACTCCCGGACTGTCGATGAAGTGGTGCTTCACTCCGGCCTTTTTCAATGCTTTATGAAACTCCTCGTTGACTTCAAAGAAGAAGTCGTCGCTTCCGCATGATATGATGATTGCCAGATTGGCTTTGGCAAAGTCGTCGATGTGGTTGGGCAATGCGTATTGCTCCCACCGCTCGGGATACTTCGACTTCGGCCCTATGGCATCCTTCATGTTCCAGTTGTTGGGGAACGGTCTTATGTCGACTCCCCCGCTAAGGCTGCCCACGGCTCCGAATGTGTCGGGGTGACGCATAGCCAGCCACAATGCACCCTGGCCGCCCATGCTGTAGCCGGTTATCGCGCGCTTGTCGCGTGACGGCAGCGTGGGAAAGTTATCGTCGATATACTTCACAAGCTCCTTGGCGGTGAATGTTTCATATTGCAGAGCCGGATTCACGGGGCTGTCCCAATACCAGCTGTTCTCTCCGCTCGGAATCACGATTATCATGTCACGTTCATCGGCTATGCGCTTGATTTCGGGCTTTACGCCGAGCCAGTTGTCACAGCCTCCGCCCCACCCGTGCAGCAGATACACCACAGGATGACGGCCTTCGGAGTCGGGTGTGATGACATTTACATCCACGTTTTTACCCATGACACGGCTCGGCACGCTCACCTTGCGCAATGTCGACGCACACATCATACCGGGGATTATGGTCAGTAATAACAGAAGGGTCAGATATTTCCTCATTGTTTAAGATTGGTTTATTGCAAATTTAAATATAATATTCCACACTATACCAATAATTATACGTAAGTTTGTACAAAATTTTAATGGTATATGGCCACAAGCTTCCTCCAGATTGACAATCTCACTAAAAGTTACGGCGACAGGATGCTGTTTGACGGCGTCACGTTTGGCGTATATGAAGGCGACAAGATAGGCGTTATCGCAAAAAACGGCACGGGAAAATCGACACTGCTCAACATCATAGCCGGCATTGAAAACGCCGATTCGGGCGATGTCACATTCCGCAACGGACTTAAGGTGGGTATTCTGGAGCAAACGCCGCGCTTCGCTCCCGGATCATCGATCATGGACGCATGCCTGCTCGGCGACAACGCGATGTGTCACGCAATCGCCGAATATGAAACCGCCCTGCTCTCGGGCGACAACGACAGGCTCAACGAGGCCATACACGGCATGGATGCAGCATCGGCATGGGACTACGAGGACAAAATGAAGCAGCTGCTCGGCCAACTGAATCTACACGACATAACGGCATCGACCGACAATCTTTCGGGCGGACAGGCCAAGAGAGTGGCACTCGCCCGCGTGATTCTCGGCGAACCCGATCTTATAATCCTCGACGAGCCCACCAACCACCTCGACATCGAGATAATCGAATGGCTTGAAAACTATCTGACACGCTCACGCGTGACATTGCTGATGGTGACCCACGACCGCTATTTTCTCGACCGTGTGTGCAACAAGATAATCGAAATCGACCGTCAGCAGATATTCACCTACGAAGGCAACTACGACTACTACCTGCGTCGCCGACAGGAACGCATCGATGCCATGACATCGGAGCTGGCAAAGGTGAAAAACACCCTGCGCAAGGAGCAGGAGTGGATGCGCCGACAGCCTCAGGCACGCGCCGGCAAGGCCAAGTATCGAATCGACGCATTCTACGACCTGAAGAAGCGCTCGCATGTCGACCTGTCGGACGACAACGTTGAGCTTAACGTGAAGTCATCCTACATCGGCTCAAAGATATTCGAGGCAAAGGGCATAAACAAGCGGTTTGGCGACAAGGTGATTCTCGACGACTTCAACTACACATTCGCACGTTACGAAAAGCTTGGAATAATAGGCCACAACGGAGCCGGCAAATCGACATTCATCAAGATGCTGCAAGGCATAGTGCCGGCCGACAGCGGAGAGTGGAACGTTGGCGAAACGGTGCGATTCGGCTACTACAGCCAGGAGGGAATCGAGTTTGACGACAACAAGCGCGTCATCGACGCAATCACCGAGATAGCCGAGGACATCGTGGTAAACGGCGATGTGCGTTACACCCCGATGCAGTTTCTCACCCACTTCCTCTTCTCGCCTACCGACCAGCAGAAGTACATCCACACCCTCAGTGGCGGCGAACGCGCCCGCCTTCACCTTGCGGCTGTGTTGATGAGGTCGCCCAACTTCCTGATACTCGACGAGCCTACCAACGACCTCGACATCATGACCCTCGGCATCCTCGAGGATTACCTCGCCAAGTTCAAGGGATGCCTGATTGTAGTGAGTCACGACCGATTCTTCCTCGACAGCATAGTCGACCATCTATTTGTGTTTGAGGGCGACGGTGCAATCAAGGATTTCCCCGGAGGCTACACCGACTACCGCACATGGCTCAATGCACAGCCCAAGCCTCAGGCCGAGGCCGAAAAGCAGGCAGCCAAAACGGTGCGCGAACGCCCCCGACGCAGTTCCGACAACCGCATGAGCTACAAGGAGATGCGCGAATTTGAGGCTTTGACCAATGAAATAGAGAAACTTAATGCCGAGAAGGCTGCACTCGACGCAGTGTTCAACAGCGGCGAGGTGGTCGACGACATTATTGAAAAGTCGGCACGATATGAAGAGATAAAGGCTTTGCTCGACGAGAAGGAGATGCGCTGGCTCGAGCTCTCGGAGAAGGATCAGTAACATGACGCATCAATGACGGCCGTGCCGTTCACGCAGTATCACATAAAGGATTACGGGAGCTCCCACAAGCGGCGTTACGGCGTTGATGGGAAGTATCGTGCTTTCAGGCAGCACGCACACAAGATTGCATCCGAGCGCCACGATTGCGCCTGAGATCAGGGTGGCCGGCATCAGCACCCGGTGATTGTCGGTGCGGAATAGCAATCGGGCTATGTGAGGCACGGCAAGGCCGATGAATGATATAGGCCCGCAATAGGCCGTGATAACGGCTGTAAGCAATCCGGTGGCAAGTAAAAGGAGGTTGCGCACACGACGCATGCTTATGCCGAGATTGCGCGCATAGTTGGAGCCAAGGAGTATTATGTTCAACGGTTTTATGAGCAGGAGAGCCATCACTATGCCGGCCAGCGTAATCAGGGCAAACAGCGGCAACCGGCTCAACGACACACCGTTGAAATTGCCCATTCCCCACATTACATAGCTCTGTACGCCGTCGGCCGACGACATGTAGTTGAGCAGCGATATTACCGACGAGGTCATGTAGCCCACCATTATACCGGTTATGAGCAGCATCAGGTCGTTCTTAAGCCATGACGAGAATAGAAGCAGGAGCCCCATGATGAGCATACTGCCCGCAAATGCCGCCGCCATGACGGCAACGTAACCGCCCACCGAATAGCCGCCGGCGCTTATCGTTCCGCCAAGAAACAGCATCACGATTGCAACTCCGAGGCTTGCGCCCGAATTGATACCGAGAATCGACGGACCTGCAAGCGGATTGCGGAATGCGGTCTGCAGCATAAGTCCCGACACGGCCAGTCCGGCACCGGCAAGAAGCGCTGTGACAGCCTGAGGCAACCGGCTGCCCGTGACAATGAACCGTGCGGCACCATAATCACCGTCATGTCCCAGAAGTATATCCGTGACATCGGCTGCCGATATTGCCACCGAACCGAAGTAAAGGTTCATCACAAACAGCAACAGAAGAGTGACAGTGAGTATTATAAACCGCATGACACCGCCTATTTTATGATTGAGAAATAGTGAGGCCAATCAGGATTGGTCAGCGACAGTTCGGGATGAATCACGCGCATCAGGTCGTTAAGCAGCCAGTGAGGATGAAACGGAACCTCCTCATAGTAGTGTCTGTAGTTGGTGTTACATCCATAGACCACTCCGCGTTTCCACGGCTCAAACTGCGAGTATATCGCATCGTCGGCGCTCAGCGAAGCGAGCGTCATGTCATCGGCCTGATTGTAACGAAGTATCCAGATGTCGGCATCCTGAGCGCCGGCAAGCACCTGCTCGGGCGACAGCGCGATGCTGCCCGACCGATTCTCATTGACCGAAAACGGATTGGCACCACCGGCATCGTTGAGGTAATGCGTCACGATGGAATTTACGCCCGGCACATACCACGCCTGGCCATACTTCTTGTCCATCATGACCTTGGGTCGGCGGGCAATCGAGTCAACCGCGCTCTTCAATGAGTTGTAGCCGTGTTCGGTTTCGTTGAACAGCTTTTCGGCTTCGTCGTAACGGCCGTAAAGCATTCCATAGAACTTCATCCACTCGGCGCGACCGAGCGGAGTCGTTTCCATATAGTCGGCACACTCGATCAAGGGTATTCCGAGCTGCTCAATCTTCCCGTAACCTCCCGAATTTTCGTAAGGCGACAACAATATCGCCTGAGGATGCAGCTCGATAATGCGCTCGATGTTGGGTGACATTCCGCTGCCGCAATCGGCGATAATGCCCGAGTCGATGCGCTCGGCAAGCCGCTGCGTATGGATGTACTGAGCGTCACACACGCCCGTTATGGCGTCGCCGGCTCCAAGCTCGCTTATGAGGCTGCTGTGAACCGATGAATACACAAGCGAACTCTCAAGAGGTGTGCGCACGACAGTCCCCTCGGGAAGGTCGGAAGGCATCTCCGTGTCCGAAGGCACCAGTATATATGTGTGCAACACCTTGGTGGTGTCCCACGGGTTACGCACCACTGCCACCGTGTAATCGCCGGCATCCTTCAGCGTTATGTTTTCGGCATAACGTAACGGCACATCGGGCAACGCCTCAACAATGACATTCTTGCCTCCGCCACTGCAAGCGGCAAGAAGCAAGAATGAAAAACAATATAAAAACTTTAATAATCCGGTCATCAATTATCAGTTGAAGAATACGGCAGCCTTAGGATTCTGGCCTCCGCAATCAAATTTCTCTACAAAAGTACCATCTTTTTTGAAACGGTACACATTTCCGTTGCTTTTGTTGTAGAAAGTGGTAGCGATGTAGATGTCACCGTTTCCGGGATTAATCGAAATCATCGAGATACTTGTCGACATAAGTTCGGCGGGGGCATTCTTCAAAAACGATGTGCTATTCATAGTTCCGGTCTTCACGTTATAGGACGAGAAGGTGTTGATAGTCGACACATCGGGCCAGTTTGAATAGTCGGTGCGTGAGTCAAGCAGGTAGACAACGCCGTCGTTGGGAGCCATCTCAGTTGCATAACCGATGCGCGACACCTTGTTGCCGTTTTTCGGATCAATCATCTGAAGCACATAGCTTTCAGCCGAGTAGTCCCATGAAATGAGGAACACCTTGTCGTCTTCCTCAACCAGCTGGTTGGGATTGGGCGTCACCTCGATGCTCTCCTTCACTTTGAAGGTGTTAAGATCGATGACAACGACATTGTTCAGGTGAATGAAGTTGCCGTCGACAATCTCGTAGGCATTCGACACATAGAGCATGTCGTCACACACAGCCATGTTCTCAAGATTCTTGCCTACGTTGGTGAGCTTTGACTCAATCTTCATGGTCGATGCGTTGATCTTGGCAACGATACCTCCATAGAACGAAGCGTATACATAACCGTCCTCGGCGACTATTGCGCGCACACCGCCCTTCAGCTCCGGATCGGCCGAGAACATTGTGCGGCCATCCTCGACGCAAGCGGCATTAACTCTCGAAAGATAGTTGGAGCCGTGTACGGCTATGAACACCTTGCCGTCGTACTCTATCATAGCCTGTCCTGTGTCGCCAAGACGGGCACCGTTCTGCTTGTAAAATATGTCATCGATTATTTCACCGTCGTGATTGGGAGCATAGAACTCAATTCCCGAGTTGTTCTCCGACTGAGTGCCCTGATTCATTATATAGGCACGAGCCTTCGGAAGCACGAGCTTCGAGCCGTCATCGTTCCAATCGTCATCATCGTCACTGCTGCAAGAAGTAAATGCGGTTGCCATTGCAAGCACACCGAGCATACTCAAAAATAATTTTTTTGCTTTCATAAGGTTATTACGTTAAGTTGATTGTTATGCTCTATCAAAATTTGAACGTACCAGTCACACGCCATGACCGTCCGGGCATGGGATAGTACTTTATGACATCATATTGCTTGTCGGTGAGATTTATTATTTCGCCCTGCAGGTCAAGTCTGTACCCGCGGAACAGGAATTCATGCGACAATGTGAGGGTGTGCTCGGCATATCCGTCAATCTTATTCACGGGAATGTTCTGCGACAGGCAGTAACGCTTGCCCACCCCCACTATCGAATAGCCCACATCAACCCAGGGCATGTCGATTACAGCCGACACATTCCCGCTGTGCCTGGGAGTGTAAGGCAACTGATGCTTGTAGCTCTTTGAGTCGGGATCGGTGAGGTCGACAGCCTTCTGAAACGTGTAGGCACCCGAAAGCGTCAGCTGCACCTTGCGGCTTAACGAGAATGCCGAGGCAAGCGTGATGTCGACTCCCGTCACATGCACCTTGCCGTAGTTGGCCATCGTCCATGCATAGGTTGTGGGGAAAGCGACAATCTTGTCGGTTACGTTATTGAAATATCCGTCGACGGTAAACGAGAGGTAATCCATGAACGATGCCGGCAGAATGCTCCATGTCACACCTATATTATATTCATCGGCCTTCTCGGGACGCAGCTTGCGATTGCCGAGGCGATAGTAGTAGAGGTCGTTGAACGTGGGAGTGCGGAACGTGCTCTTGTACATTGCCCTGAAATAGAGCTGCTCGTCACGCCAAGGCTGCACGCTCACCGACACTCCGGGCGAGAGCCGGCTCAGGTCGTCGGGCTTTTTGCCCGCCTTAACCCTTTCGTTGATATAGGTTCCGAGCAACACTCCGTTGACGGTGAGCCCATTGAGGCGGTAACGCACATTGAGCGCAGTCAGTGAGGTGTAACGCGTAGGGAACGGACATTCGGGCATAGTGCTGTGGAGAGTGTTTACGGCAGCATCCTGCGCCAATGCAATCTGAAGGGGCTGCACGGGACGATACACGGCCGAAGCCGTCACGTAGTACTCGTTCTGGCGATGTGTGGCCGAATATACTCCGTCGGAATACTGCGGTCCGAGATCACGGTCACGATTCCATCCGTAATTATACTTGGCCTGAGCCTGAAAGTTCCACTTGTCGGAAAACTCCTTTCGGTATTTCACCTGAACGAATGCGTTCTTGTCCCACAACGTTTCATCGGAAACGGGATTATACAATGTCACGGGGCCGGGCAGTCCTCGCTTGGAGTAATAGTAGTAACCCTTTACCTGCAAGTTGCTGCTGTCGGCAAATGTGTGATACAGATTGCCTTCGCCGTGCCATGATGTTATCGCCGAATTGTTGCGTCGCTCCTCGGTGACATACTTTCCGTTGACAAGCCTGAAGGGATAGTTGCCATCGGCTCTCATGTAATCGCCTTCGAGCGAAGTGACGGTGTTTTCGCCCAACTTCTGCCACCAACGCACTGCGGGAGTTATGTAGCCGAACGAGCCGCCCTTTATCTTCACTTGAAATGCCGACTTGTCGTCGCCGTCGAATACGGGCCGCTGGGTAACGATGCTCAGCACTCCCGCCGATGCATAGAGCTTTGCGGGCTGTAGCAGATCCTCGTTCTGCCCGATGGCAAGCGACAGCATCGACACATTGTCGAGCGAAAAACGCCCTATGTCAATCTGTCCCGCCTGACAATTGCTTACAGGCGCTCCGTCGTAACTCACTCCTGTGTGGGCCGCACCCATGTTACGCACCGACACCGTCTTCAATCCTCCCACGCCGCCATAGTCACGCACATTGGCACCGGCAAAGCGTCGCACTGCGTCGGCCATGTTCTGGATACCCAGCCGGGTAAGCTCCGTTCCTGAGAGAGTCTGCACAGGAGCCGCCGTAGAAACCTTTATGGGAGAGCGTCGGGCCTCTATGACTACATCGTCAATGCGCTGCATCGTTATGGAGTCATCGGGCACCGAAGCAACGGCAGCCTCCGCACTCAACGAATGCAGAACCATCCACACAAACAACGGCATGAAACACCGTGACTTCTTTAAGGTCAATTGCATTAAAAAGATAAATATGTGTTCTCTCGTCCTCGAAAGAGAATCATTACACAATGTGCAATTGGCAGGTCTTCGGACTTATTCCTGTCATCGGACGCCTTCCCAAAGCCGACATAAGAGCTTCAGTGGCCTAAGATACCGATGCATTGCCGGAAATTACCGCAGCGGGACTGTCCGGGATTCTCACCCGTGTTCCCTTTTTATCGCCGCACGCAGATAACGCGACAGCGAACCAATGCGAGCGCAAATTTATAACTTTTCCGCTAACTGTGCAAAAAAATCAAGGGTGCTGAACTGATTCAACGCCCTTGATTTCAAATAACTCATGGATTTACAGCCCCTTATGCAAGCGAAGCTATAACCGATTTTATATCCTGAGCAAGAGCATCGGCCTTCTCCATGGTCGACGCCTCGGAATAGATGCGTATTATGGGTTCGGTATTGGACTTACGCAGATGAACCCAGCAGTCGGGAAAGTCAATCTTCACACCGTCGATGTCGGTTATCGTTTCGGAAGCGTAACGCTTCTTTACAGCCTCGAGTATTGCGTCGACATCAATGTCGGGGGTAAGCTGTATTTTATTCTTTGCTATGGCATATTCGGGATAGGTAGCCTTGAGCTCCGACACCTTCTTGCCGCTCTTGGCCAGCAGTGTGAGGAACAGAGCCACACCCACCAGTGCGTCACGGCCATAGTGGGATGCGGGATATATGACACCGCCGTTACCTTCACCGCCTATCACGGCTCCGGTTTCCTTCATCTTTGTCACTACATTGACCTCGCCCACAGCAGCGGCCGAATATTCACAGCCGTGTCGACGGGTGACATCACGCAATGCGCGTGACGAGCTGAGATTGGAAACAGTAGAGCCGGGAGTGTGGCTGAGTACATAGTCGGCCACGGCCACAAGAGTGTACTCCTCGACAAACATCTCACCGTTTTCCATCACGATTGCAAGACGGTCGACATCAGGATCGACAACGAAGCCCACATCGGCCTTACCGTCATGCATGAGGTCGGCAATCTGAGTGAGGTTTTCAGGGATGGGCTCGGGAGTGTGGGCAAACTTTCCTGTAGCCTCGCAATTCAGCTCAATGATGTTCTTCACACCGAGGGCGCGAAGCAACTGCGGGATAACGATGCCGCCCACCGAGTTGACAGCGTCGACAGCCACGGTGAAGTCGGCCTTGGCGATAGCGTCGACATCAACGAGGTCAAGCGCAAGCACCGAGTCGATGTGACGGCGATTGTAGGTTTCATTGCTGTATACATGACCGAGAGCGTCTACTTCAGCAAACGAATAGTCGTCGGCCTCGGCAATTGCAAGCACCTCCTTGCCCTGAGCGTCATTCAGGAACTCACCGTTCTCATTCAACAATTTGAGAGCGTTCCACTGCTTGGGATTGTGCGAAGCGGTTATGATGATACCTCCGCAGGCCTTCTCCATGACTACGGCAAGCTCGGTGGTAGGGGTTGAAGCAAGTCCGATGTTGACAACATCGAAGCCCATGCCGGTAAGAGTTGCCGTCACGAGGTCGCTGACCATAGGGCCTGAAAGGCGTGCGTCACGGCCAACCACTATAGTGCGTGACTTGCGAGTAGTGCTGCCGCTTATGAAACGTGCATAGGCAGCCGTAAACTTAACAATGTCAAGCGGACTCAAACCTTCGCCGGGACGACCGCCGATTGTTCCGCGTATACCTGAAATCGATTTGATTAGCGACATGATTATATGTTTAGATTCAAAAAAGCGATTACTCTGCGTTAAATCTTGCTCTTGTAGTAGCGCACATTATAAAGATAAGGAATCACCGAGGCAATCTCATCGGTCAAGCCGTAGGCCGAACGCACAACGATGTTCACCTCGCAGCCGTAGCCGAGATAGTTCAAAGGCATCTGAAGTGCCTGACCCCATGCCGACGAGCTTGAAGTGTGGAAATTGAGGTAGCGGAACGATGCGTTGTTGTTGACATTCTCGGAGTTGTTCAACTCCTTTTCCAATTCGCCCGTGGCGGCATAAGTGTGAAGATTATAACGCATAAAGCGGAAATATACCAGGTCGTCGGCCTTGGCACGATTGTTCATGTCACCGCGATTGATGACCTGCATATATACCGAGCCGTCCTCGTCCATACGATAATAAGGAGCGTCTTTACCCACCTCAAACACTGAATCGGCGGGAACCGATCCAACTACGCGCTGATCGGCGAGAAATGCATTTATTGACTTGGTTTCGTTGTTAAGTCCGTCGGAATAGCTTTCATGATCGCTACATCCTATTGCCGAGAGGGCTATGAGCACTCCTGAGAACAATGAGATGAAAAAATTGCGAGTTATTTTCATATTTATTTCAAATTATATATAGTTTCAATTAAATCAATCGTGCAAATATCGGTCGTTTTCGGCAAGTGACGACATGAACACCTCAACCGCCTCATCGAGAGTGCCTTCAAACTCCCCTCCCGCGGCATTGACATGGCCCCCGCCGTTGAAATACTTCTCACACAGCTTGTTGACAGGGAAGTCGCCTTTGCTGCGTGACGACACCTTTATATAACGCTTGTCGTCGCGCAAGAACACTGAATAGGTCACCTCGGGTATCGCCAAAGGCGCGTTTACAAGTCCCTCGGTGTCACCCTTCTGATAGTCATAGTCGTCAAGCTCCTTCTGGGTCAATGTAATCAACGCGGCCTTGTGCTCGGGGAATATCTGCATCTTCGTTCCTACGGCATATCCGTTAAGGCGCAATGTCGACACTGTCTTGGTGTCCATTACACGCTTGTATATCTCGTCCTTGTTGATTCCCTTGCGGATAAGCTCGGCAATCACCACGTAGAGGTCGGGGTCGTTGGAGTTGTAAGAAAAGTTGCCCGTATCGGTCATCATGCCCGTATAGATGCACATTGCAGCCTTGCGGTCAATGAGGTTAAACAACTCAAGACGGCACAAAAGCCTGAACATCAGGATGGCAGTCGACGACTGGTCGGGATGCGATATTATGACATCGGCGAAATCCTCGGGGTCCTGATGATGGTCCACAAGCACTTTAGGAGCCGATGATGATGCAAGATCGTCGCGCATGTGGTCGACACGATACAGCGAGTTGAAGTCGAGGCAGAATATAAGGTCGGCATCGCACAGCAACTGGCGAGCAAAGTCGGTATATTTTGAATAAGGCACAATATCCTTTGCTCCGGGAAGGAAGCGCAGAATCTGCGGCGGAATGTCGGGCGTGACAACACGTGCCTCCTTGCCGATGGCCGCAAGAACGTGCATAAGCCCGAGCGACGAACCGATAGCGTCGCCGTCGGGCGACATGTGACATGTAATCACTATGCGTTCACTGCGGCCAAGCAGCTCACGCACAGCCTTAACCTTGGATTCTTGAATTATTTGTCGTAACATGCAAGAATGGCTTTCATAATTTTAAGGTGCAAATATACTCAAAACACTCGACATACACCACCAAAATTATACAAATACCGACTATCGGCAAGTGAATGTAAGTTAAACAATCGACATCAGCGCCGCTACGAATAATACAAATAGGCATTTTTAGTTAATGAAAAGGTTGATAATCTGATATTTTTTTGCGAAATTTGCAGTCAAATTGTATTTTCATACTTGAAACATATATATTATTAATTTATAACAACTTACTAATGAAGAAGAGTGCACTTCAAAAAGCTCGTGCGGCCTATCAGCCCAAGTTGCCGATAGTGCTCACCGGTGCGGTTAAGGCCGTAGAAGGCAAAGCCACAAATTCAGTTGCTGATCAGGAGGATATCCAAAAACTGTTTCCCAACACTTACGGTCTACCCGAAATACATTTCGAGAAAGGTCCTGCCGTAAAGTCAGCGCCCATCAACGTAGGTGTAATTCTGTCAGGAGGTCAGGCTCCCGGCGGACACAATGTAATCAGCGGTCTGTTTGACGGAATAAAGAAGGTGAATCGCGACAGTCGTCTATACGGATTCCTTATGGGTCCCGGCGGATTTGTTGATCACAAATACATGGAACTTACGGCATCATACATCGACGAATACCGTAACACCGGAGGATTTGACATAATCGGTTCAGGCCGTACAAAGCTTGAAACAAAGGCACAGTTTGACAAAGGTCTTGAAATCCTCAAGAAGCTCAACATCAAGGCACTCGTAATCATTGGCGGTGACGACTCCAACACCAACGCCGCCATCCTTGCCGAATACTACAAGTCGATCAACGCAGGCGTTCAGGTAATCGGCTGCCCCAAGACTATCGACGGCGACCTGAAGAACGAGATGATCGAAACCTCATTCGGTTTCGACACCGCAACCAAGGTCTACAGCGAAGTAATCGGTAACATCCAGCGCGACTGCAACTCATCGAAGAAATACTGGCACTTCATCAAACTGATGGGCCGCTCGGCAAGTCACATCGCCCTTGAGTGCGCACTCCAGTGCCAGCCCAATGTGTGCATCATCTCGGAAGAGGTTGAAGCCAAGAAGGAAACCCTCAACGACATCGTAAACTCAATCGCCGATGTGGTTGCAGCACGTGCCGCCAACGGCAACAACTTCGGCAGCGTCCTCATTCCCGAAGGTCTTATCGAGTTCATCCCCGCAATGAAGGCTCTTATCGCCGAACTCAACGACCTCCTCGCCGACAACGCCGAAGAGTTTGCCAAGATCGACCGTCAGAATCAGCTCAGCTGGATTGTTGACCGTCTGTCGAGCGAAAACGCATCGATATTCAACTCACTTCCCGAAGGCGTCGCCCGTCAGCTCTGCCTCGACCGCGACCCCCACGGCAACGTACAGGTATCGCTCATCGAAACCGAGAAGCTGCTCGGCGAGATGGTGGGCCGTCGCCTGAACGAGATGAAGGCCGAAGGACGCTACGTAGGCAAATTCGCTTCGATGTTCCACTTCTTCGGATATGAAGGCCGTTGCGCCGATCCCTCAAACTTCGACGCCGACTACTGCTACGCACTCGGATTCAATGCCGCTTGCCTCATCAACGCAGGAGTCACCGGTTACATGTCGAGTGTGCGCGGACTCACCAAGCCCTCGGTACAGTGGACAACAGGCGGTATACCCATCACCATGATGATGAACATGGAGCGCCGTCACGGTGCCATGAAGCCTGTTATACAAAAGGCTCTCGTAAAACTTGACGGAGCACCCTTCCTCAAGTATGCCGCTCAGCGTGACACATGGGCAATCAACACCGACTTCATCTACCCCGGCCCCATCCAGTACTTCGGTCCGGCTGAAGTGTGCGACCAGCCCTCACTCACTCTTCGCTACGAGCACGAAAGCCGCTAAGCCCGTTGTGAGGTGACCTACACAAGTCACCCGCATCGCCAACGCATAAAACCCGACTCACAGCTTGCAGAGATCGCCCTCGGGGGAGCACTTCCGCTCTCGGGCGATCTCTTTTTATATGCACATGACAATCTAATAGATGTTAAAACCAATCGAAGAGGGTCAAACATTTTCACAGCCCGGGGGGTTATATGGTAAATAATTAAACAACAACTATACCCGACTATGAATTTTATCTGGTTTATACTTATCGGCATCGTTGCCGGAGCTCTTGCCGGCAAGCTGATGCGAGGCGGTGGATTCGGATGGATTCTGAATCTGCTGCTCGGTATTGCAGGCGGTGTACTTGGCGGATGGCTGTTCGGACTGTTCGGCATATATACCGACAGCCTCATAGGAAGCCTCATCACCTCGACCGTAGGCGCCATTGTAGTGCTATGGATTGCGTCGCTCGTCAACCGAAGCATAAACAAGTGACGACAACCCACGTTCTAACATTAAAATATAATTTATTATGAAGAATTGTCATCTATTTTTCACAGGCCTCATTCTCGGCGCTTTGACCGGTATTTACGCTGAGCGGTATTCACGCACAACTTCACGCGGACGCAAGATACGCCGAGAGGTAAACCGCACCCTGCGCGACCTATACGGTGACGCACGCGAGCGCATAGGCCGTGTAAAGGAATCGGTCGAAGACAAAGTCGACGAAATAGCCGACGCAGCAAAATAGCAGCTTTTTTATTTATGCAAATAGAGCGCGAAAGGCCTCCTCGACTTTAGCTACCTCGACAATCTTAATTTTAAGTCGGGATGTGTCGAAGCCTTTCATATTGTTCTTAGGCACAAGAATTGTGCTGAAACCCAACTTTTCCGCCTCAAGCACTCGCTGTTCTATGCGAGTGATGGGGCGGATTTCTCCTGAAAGGCCCACCTCACCCGACATGCACACATCGCGTGGCACGGCCATGTCGACATTGGACGACAGAATCGCGCATATAACGCTCAAGTCGAGAGCCGGGTCGTTGACCTTGAGTCCACCCGCTATATTGAGAAACACATCCTTTTGGGCGAGCTTGAACCCCACCCTCTTTTCCAGCACCGCAAGCAGCATGTTCATGCGCTTTGAATCAAATCCCGTAACCGAGCGCTGAGGAGTTCCGTAGGCGGCTGTCGACACCAGCGCCTGAGCCTCGATGAGAAACGGCCTGACACCCTCAAGCGTAACGCCGATGGCCATGCCCGAAAGTTCACCGTCGTCAGCCGACTGCGACAGAAGCAGTTCCGAAGGATTGGATACCTCGCGCAATCCGCGCTGCACCATCTCATATATGCCAAGCTCTGAAGTCGAGCCGAAACGATTTTTTATCGATCGCAATATACGGTACATGTAGTGGCGGTCGCCCTCAAACTGAAGCACGGCATCGACAATGTGCTCCAGCACCTTGGGGCCCGCAATTGAACCCTCCTTATTTATATGACCGATCAGAATAACCGGTGTGCCCGAGGCCTTGGCGTAACGCAGCAGCTGGGCGGCGCACTCCCTGACCTGACTCACACTGCCAGCCGATGACTCGATGGCATCGGAGGCAATCGTCTGTATCGAATCGACCACCACCAATTCAGGCTCCACCTGCTTGATGTGACCGAGAATGTTTTCAAGCGATGTGTCACACACAATGTAGCAGTTGTCGCTGAGCCGCCCTATGCGGTCGGCCCTCATCTTAAGCTGACTCGCGCTCTCCTCGCCCGACACGTAAAGGATGCGCTTGCCGCGTATCGACAGAATGTTCTGTAACACAAGCGTCGACTTGCCTATGCCGGGTTCACCGCCTATAAGCACTATCGAACCCGCCACAAGACCGCCGCCGAGCACCCTGTTGAGCTCCTCGCTTGGCATGTGGAGCCGCGTTTCCTGCCGTGTTTCTATCTGCGATATGGGCAGAGGGACAGCCTTGCTGTCACGCTCAAATGTGGCGCTCTTGTTTCCCTTGACATTCACCCGCTCCTCTATCATGGTGTTCCACTCGCCGCAACCGGGGCATCGGCCTATCCACTTGGGCGACTCGTTGCCGCAGTTACTGCAATACCACATCGACTTTACCTTATTAGCCATAATCCTTAACAATAAATACGACGACGGAACTCGGCTACGGTCACAGCCGCAGCCATCCCCACGTTAAGCGACTCACTTGTCACCGCTCCGGGAGGAAACGACGGGATGGTGAGCCTCGACGATACGAGTCGCTCGACATCGGGCGATATGCCCTGACCTTCGTTGCCAAACACTATCATGCCGCAACCCGACAGCTCGGAGCTGTAGATGTCGTCACCGTCAAGGAAGGTGCCAAACACGGGCACATCGTCGAGCCGTCCAAGCATATCGACAAGCGACTCATAGCACACCTTCACCCTTGAAATGGCACCCATGGTAGCCTGTACAACCTTGGGATTGTAGACATCGACAGTGTCGTGGCTGCATACAATCTGGCGGATGCCAAACCAATCGGCGATGCGCATTATGGTTCCGAGATTGCCCGGATCCTGAACACGGTCAAGCACTATCGTGAGGTTGTGCCTGAACTCCGACTCGTCCAGCTCATTGCTCGGTATGTCGTAGACGGCCATCACTTCGGGCGGAGTGGAGAGGTGGCTCATGCGCTCCATGTCGGCACGTTTCACCGTCACCGGCTCCACGGCGCCGATTTCGGCATGATGACGCTCAATCCATGCCGATGTGGCAAATAGATAACGGCATGAAAAATTGTGCAGCGTGTCGAGCACGCATTTAGTGCCTTCAGCCACAAACAGGCCGTTGTCGCGACGCGCCCGGGCGTTGTCAAGCGATGCAACGAGTTTGCGAAGATTATTGGTGAGTTCGACCATGATAATTAAAATTTCACACACGAAATTAGGCAAAAGTGCATATTCCGGCAAATTCTTGTTTAAAAAACATTTATAAATGCGTTTTTTTAAATATAAAAGGCTCCGACAACACCCAAATTTATGTTATCTTTGTAAAGTTATTCTAAAGATACTTGTAAATTCCACGTTCAACTGATGCGTCATCGCTCACCCGCGACCAAACGCATGAGGCGATTTCGTTATTTCTACGAGTCTTTTTAGATTGTGTCTCTAATTATTATTTCTACTTTTTATCACCATTTTTATTACTCATGGAAGCAAAAACGAAACCAGACCTCGGATTTTGGAAATTATGGAATTTAAGCTTCGGGTTTTTCGGCGTACAGATAGCCTACGCGTTGCAAAGCGCAAACATATCGCGAATATTCGCCACTCTTGGCGCCGACCCTCATGAACTAAGTTACTTTTGGATTCTGCCGCCTTTGGCAGGCTTGATAATTCAGCCCATCGTGGGCACACTCAGCGACCGCACATGGAATCGCTTCGGTCGCCGCCTTCCCTACCTCCTGTTTGGCGCAATACTCGCCGTAATCGTCATGGCACTGCTTCCCAATGCCGGAAGCTTCCACTTCGCCGTGGCCGGCGCACTCATCTTCGGAGCATTCGCATTGATGTTCCTCGACCTGTCGATCAACATATCCATGCAGCCGTTCAAGATGCTCGTAGGCGACATGGTCAACGAGAAGCAGAAGGGCCTCGCCTACTCCATACAGAGCTTCCTGTGTAACGCAGGCTCGGTTGTGGGCTTCGTGTTCTCCTTCGTTCTGGCATGGATAGGCATAAGCAACACCGCCGAAGGCAATCAGGTACCCGACTCGGTGACCTACTCATTCTATCTCGGCGCGGCCATCCTCATAGCCTGCGTCATCTACACCTTCTGCAAGGTGAAGGAGATGCCTCCAAAGGAGTATGCCGCCTACCACGGCATCACCAAGGAGCAGGACAACGAAAAGAGCAACTTCGTGCAGCTGCTTGTCAAAGCGCCCAAGGTGTTCTGGACAGTGGGCCTTGTGCAGTTCTTCTGCTGGGCCGCATTCATGTATATGTGGACTTACAACACCGGCGGTGTAGCCGAGCAGGCTTTCGGCTGGGACGCTTCGCAGGGCACCAAGGTAGCCAACTACCAGGAGGCTGCCAACTGGAACGGAATCCTGTTTGCAGTCCAGGCAATCGGTTCGGTAGTGTGGGCCGCCGTACTTCCCAACTTCAAGAATCGCCGTTTTGCCTACTGCCTCAGCCTCCTAATAGGTGGCATAGGATTCATATCGACGCTCTGCTTCCACGACAAATGGATGCTCTTCATCAGCTACTTCCTTGTGGGAACAGCCTGGGCCGCAATGCTCGCAATGCCTTTCACCATCCTCACCAACTCTATCTCGGGCAAGCACATGGGTGCATATCTCGGCTTGTTCAACGGCACGATAACCATACCCCAGATTGTAGCCGCAGCCCTTGGAGGTGCCGTGTTCGGACTGCTTGGCGGTCAGCATCAGCTCAACATGATAGTGCTTGCCGGTGTACTGCTTATAATAGGAGCCGTGTGTGTATTCTTCATCAAGGAAACCTACGCCGAGAAGCATGAACTGGAAGTTGATCCTTACATCGACGAGAACGCCGAAATATAAAAATATGCAATCCCGTTGATTGCACAGTGTAAATTTATCAGTAGCCGCGGATTGGTCATAAGCCAATCCGCGGTTTCGTTTATATCTAAAAGGAAAGAGGCGGCCATGCAAGCGACGGCTACATGAACATACTCAAAAGTCTATAAAAGAAAACGGTGCAGCTTCGTTGACCGAAGCCGCACCGATATTCGTCTTTGCTGATTAGCCGACAGGATTTATGCCTTTTCGTCGGGAGTTACGTTGATGAACTGGCGTCCATTCTTACCCTCGGTGAAGAGAACAACACCGTCAACAAGCGCATAGATTGTGTGGTCCTTACCCATACCCACATTAAGACCGGGGTGATGAACAGTACCGCGCTGACGCTTGATGATGTTACCTGCCTTAGCGTGCTGACCGCCAAAAATCTTAACGCCGAGTCGTTTGCTTTCCGACTCACGTCCGTTCTTAGAACTACCTACACCTTTTTTATGTGCCATTTCTTTAAGATTTTAATGGGTTAAGCTACTAATTCTTTAATCACAATCTTGGTGAAGTACTGGCGATGTCCGTTAAGACGGCGATAGCCTTTGCGTCTTTTCTTCTTGAAGACAAGTACCTTGTCACCCTTTACGAGAGGCTCAGCCACTTCGCAAACAACCTTTGCTCCTTCAACGGTAGGAGCACCAACTTTAACGTTACCGTCGGCTTCGCAGAGGAGAACGCGGTCAAACTCTACTGAGTCGCCCTGCTTCTTGTCCTCGCCGAGATAGTGAACATACAAGAACTTACCGGCTTCGGCCTTAAACTGCTGTCCTTGAATTTCTACAATAGCGTACATCTGTTTATAAAAAATATTACAGGTTAACTCCGTCAGGCGAGCAATCATGCATGATTGGCTTCTTTATTCCGGGCCTGCGCGGAAAAATAGCGCACAAAGTTACTACTTATTTTTCAATAATGCAACACCTTCAATGCACTCTATCAGGATTTTTCGCAATAAATTCCTTCCACGAGCGAGGGCCGCGTGCAATCTCGGGCTTTCCCGACTCATAGAAGTGGCACAATGCGGCTCCGAGCGCATCGGTGGCATCGAGCTCGGGAAGCAGGTTCTCGGCAGGGATGTTGAGGATGCGCCTCAGCATATCCTGCACCTGCTCCTTGGCGGCGGCACCGTTGCCGGTTATGGCCATCTTGATTTTTCGCGGCTCATACTCGGTTATGGATATGTCGCGGCTTATCGCGGCGGCCATGGCCACACCCTGGGCGCGGCCAAGCTTGAGCATCGACTGAACGTTTTTGCCGAAGAAAGGGGCCTCGATTGCCATCTCGTCGGGGAGATACTGCTCGATTATGCCCGTGACACGGTTGAATATGTGGCCAAGCCTCAGATAGTGACTGTCAAACTTGTTAAGCTTTATGACACCCATCGCTATCATGGCCGGCTTGGAGCCCTTGACGCCGAGGATTCCGTAGCCCATAACATTGGTGCCAGGGTCTATACCTATTATAATACGGTCCCACTCGGCAAGTGATTCGTTACGCTGCATCGTCACACAAGTTCCTCCATGAATGTGGTGAAATGAACCATGCGCTCGCCCCATCGCTTGGCGGCAGCGGAAAGAAGCTCGGGAGCGACAGCGTTGTCCCAATGCCGTGCCGCATCATCGTCGGCAAACCGAAGCTGAACGGCATAACCCGCACCGGCCTCAATCTCGACAAGCAGTCGCATAACCATCGACGACACATAGCCCGTCGACTTGACGGCAGCAGCCACATAACAATCGCGAGCCCACCCTTCAAATTCCGATTTGAGAGCGGGCTCCACGTAAAAGGTGGTGTTTACTATCATTGCAGATTGTTTATAAATCCGGTTGCAAACATGACAATCGTGTAGATGATGTTTACAGCCAAGCCCACTCCGACACCTATCAAAGTCCACTTCTTGGCATCGGCCGAAGCCTTATAGGCCTCATCGTAACGGCCGGCATTCCAAAGGCTGTTGACATTGGAGGCCTTCACGATACCCACGATACCGAAGGGCAGACAGCAGCAGAGCGTACACAGAATCGACTCCACGAGCCAGTTCTTGGGAGGAACGCCCATCGACATGGGATTGTCGCCGGCTGCATACTGAGGCTGCTGGTAGGGCTGCTGATATTGGGGTTCGCACGGAGGCACGGGAGGCATCGAGCCCTCAGCCTGGCATGCCGAGCTATAATCAACAGGAGGTACCGGAGGCATGGCTCCGCCGAGAGCGCAACGAATCTCCTCGATGCTGTCGGCGCGCTTCCAGTCGGCCATTCCGTCACACCACACAAGGTCATCTCCCTTCAACCCGCGAGCAACAAGCTGGTCAACCTCATAGGGTCCGACGGGCTTTTCATTTTCTACAACGTAATATCTCATAATTAAATTATTAATGTAATTTCAACTAATCGGCACATGTCAGCGCCTTGCCGCGAGCCTCTACTTTACGCTGCTTCAGGAATCGGGGCAGGAAAGCGAAGTGCCTCATCAGCGTGGGGAAGAAGCCGTAGTAATAGCACATTATCCTGAATCGCTCCATGAGCGAAGCCTTGCGATTGGCCGTGGTGACTCCCTCGCTCAGATAATCTATTATCACCGCAGGCACGTAGACATTGCGCCGCGAGCGCTGAAGGCACCTTATGCACCACTCGTAATCTGACGAGAACCTGTATTTCAGGTCATAGTCCTGAGCAAGCTTTCGCAACACTACAAATGCCTGATGACACACAACCATTCCCGTAGCAAAACTCTGCAGCGTCAACTCATCAGGCGCCGTGAGATGACGCGGAGCTATGAACCGACGCTCCGAATCGACAAGGTCAGTCTGCCCGTAGACGATTCCGGGATAGTCGTTGTCCATTATCGCCGAAGCGAGCTTCTCAAGCGTATCGGACGAGTGAAAAGCATCGCCCGCATTGAGAAATATCAGATAATCTCCCCGCGCCACTGCCATTGCCTTATTCATCGCATCATATATGCCCTTGTCGGGACTTGAGTAGATGCGAGCCTGAGGTATTCCTGCATCAATGGCCAGCTTGAGAGTCTTGTCCTTGGACACTCCGTCCATTATTATATACTCAAACAGCTTGCACGATTGTCCCGCTACACTTTCGAGAGTGGCAGGCAACGTAGAAGCGGCATTGTAAGTGACGGTTATGATTGAAAATAATGGAGCCATAATACAGCATAACGTGCTTTCGGTTCAGAAAGCAAATATAGCATAAAAATCGAATTCCATCAAAATATTTTCAGTATCTTTGCATCAAAATAAAATAAAACCAATAAACATGAAGCGTAAGATAGCGTTTTTCATCACTTTAATCTACTTTTCCATACTCAGTGCATCGGCACAAATAGTCAATCCCGTAAAGTGGACCTCGTCAATTGAAATGACCGACGGCGTTCACGGCACGATTGTGCTGTCGGCTAAAATCAACTCCGGCTGGCACATGTACTCCCACGACGTCGACCCCGACATAGGCCCCACCCCGCTGTCAATACAGTGGGACAAGCTCGACGGCGTGAAGCTCGACGGCGACTTCAAGGCCGACAAAGCGGTTCACACCGAATTTGACGAACTGTTTGGCGCCAACCTGAGCTGGTGGACCGAAAGCGTAGTCCTGCGCCAGCCCTTCACCGCCACAGCGGCCAAATTTGCAATCGAGGCAACGATACGCTACTCGGCCTGCAACAATGAAAACTGCATCCCGCCCACAAAGGAAACTGTGATATTGAGCGGAACAGCCAAGCTCCCCGCCGCACAGCCCGCGGTTGAGGAAAAAGCTGCACCCGACACCATAGAAACCGCCACTCTTGACGAGGTAATCGCCGACGACGAGGTGAAACCCGAAGTCGATGCCGACCGCCTGTGGGCGCCCGTCACCTACAGCGACTCCGACACCCACGACGACTATTCGTCGACATCGCTTTGGTACATATTCTTCGCATGCTTCATCGGCGGATTCGTGGCCCTGCTCACCCCCTGTGTATGGCCCATGATTCCCCTCACGGTAAGCTTCTTCCTCAAGAAGGGCAAATCAAGAGCCCGCTCGGTAACCGACGCATTTGTCTACGGACTCTCAATCATCGTCATCTACCTGCTGCTCGGCCTGCTCATAACTGCCATATTCGGCGCAAGCTCGCTCAACGCGCTCTCGACAAGCGCCACCTGCAACATCATCTTCTTCCTGCTGCTCGTAGTGTTTGCAATATCGTTCTTCGGAGCATTCGACATAAAACTCCCCGCTTCGTGGGCCAACAAGATGGACAGCTCGGCCGAGCGCACAACCGGCCTGCTGAGCATATTCTTCATGGCGTTCACCCTCACTCTGGTGTCATTCTCCTGCACAGGCCCCATCATCGGCACACTGCTCGTGGAGGCCGCAAGCACAGGCGACAAGCTCGGCCCGGCCGTAGGCATGTTCGGCTTCTCGCTCGCACTGGCAATACCCTTCTGCCTGTTTGCAATGTTCCCGTCACTGCTCCAGAGCGCACCCCGTTCGGGAGGATGGATGAACACCGTCAAGGTGGTGCTCGGCTTCATCGAACTTGCCCTTTCGCTCAAGTTCCTCTCGGTAGCCGACCTCGCCTACGGATGGCACATACTCGACCGTGAAACATTCCTCGCCCTGTGGATTGTAATCTTCGCGCTGCTCGGAATGTATCTCCTCGGCAAGTTCAACTTCTCACACTACGGCCCCGCCAACTCAAGCATAGGCACCGTGCGATTCTTCCTCGCCATGGCATCGCTGTCGTTCAGCGTCTACCTCGTGCCCGGACTTTGGGGCGCACCCCTGAAGGGCGTCAGCGCATTCGTGCCGCCGCTCTACACCCAGGACTTCAACCTCTACGGAGGCGGATTCACCGAATATGACGACTACGACGAGGGTATGGCCGCCGCCCGCAAGGAGGGCAAGCCCGTGCTTATCGACTTCTCGGGCTACGGCTGCGTGAATTGCCGCAAGATGGAAGGCAAGGTGCTCGACGACACCAATGTACACGCCATGATCGAAAACAACTTCGTGGTGATAAAGCTGATGGTCGACGAGAAAAAGAGCCTGCCCGAACCCGTCTACGTTGAAGAGAACGGAAAGAAAGTGCGCCTCGACACCTACGGCGATCGTTGGAGCTATCTGCAACGTTATAAATTCAACGCCAACGCACAGCCCTACTACGTTATCCTCAACGATGACGGAGAGTTGATTTCAGGCCCGTTCTCCTACGACGAAAACATCCCCAAATTCACCATGTTCCTTGAAAAAGGCATCAAAAACTACAAGGAATGAGGCAGTTGGAAATTATTGACAAATTTTTCATACAATAATAGCCGTAATTAGAATAAAACATTTAACTTTGCAACGTAAAGCAATAAACTAATTCGTATAATAATCTAAAATTTTAATTATCATGGCTTACGTAATCACTGATAAATGTGTAGCTTGCGGAACTTGTCTTCCTGTTTGCCCCGTTGAAGCAATCTCTGAAGGTGACATCTACCACATCGATCCCGACACTTGCATCGAATGCGGCAGCTGCGCTGAAGTTTGCCCCAGCGAAGCAATCGTTCCCGGAGAATAATAAACTGCACATATTACCGGAATACAAAAGCGGAATCGTCAACAGGCGGTTCCGCTTTTACGTTTCATAGCGTCAAGCGTGTGACATGCTCAATTATAGAAAGTTTACACGTTTTTTGTCTGAATTTTTTTGCGACATGGAGCGATTATGCTTATCTTTGCAGATGTAAAATGCCCATGAAAGGGCGCAACATAACCGAACTTTTAATTTATTCACTTAAATATCAACAAAACAATGGTAAGTTACAAAGATCTTGGCTTGGTCAACACCCGTGAGATGTTTGCTAAGGCTATCAAGGGTGGCTACGCAGTACCCGCTTTCAACTTCAACAACATGGAGCAGCTTCAGGCTATCATCAAGGCTGCTGCCGAAGATAAGTCACCTGTAATCCTTCAGGTATCAAAGGGTGCTCGCAACTACGCCAACCCCATTCTTCTTCGTTACATGGCACAAGGCGCTGTTGAATACGCCAAGACCCTCGGTTGGGAACATCCCCAAATCGTGCTTCACCTCGACCACGGTGACAGCTTCGAGCTCTGCAAGGACTGTATCGAACACGGCTTCTCGTCAGTGATGATTGACGGTTCTCACCTCCCCTACGAGGAAAATGTCGCCCTCACCAAGAAGGTAGTTGACTACGCTCACCAGTATGATGTAACTGTAGAAGGCGAGCTCGGCGTACTTGCCGGTGTTGAAGATGAGGTATCATCTGACCACCACACCTACACCGACCCCGAAGAAGTTATCGACTTCGCTACCCGCACAGGTTGCGACAGCCTCGCTATCTCAATCGGTACTTCACACGGTGCCTACAAGTTCAAGCCCGAGCAGTGCACCCGCAACGCCGACGGCAAGCTCGTTCCCCCGCCCTTGGCATTTGACGTGCTCGACGCCGTTATGGAGAAGCTCCCCGGATTCCCCATCGTTCTTCACGGATCTTCATCAGTTCCCCAGGATGAGGTTGACACCATCAACAAGTATGGCGGCAAGCTTCCCGATGCAATCGGTATCCCCGAAGAAGAGCTCCGCAAGGCTTCAAAGAGCGCTGTTTGCAAAATCAACATCGACTCCGACAGCCGTCTTGCCATGACTGCTGCAGTTCGCAAGACTCTCTTCGAGCACCCCGAAGAATTTGACCCCCGCAAGTACCTCGGCCCGGCTCGCGACAACATGGAGAAGCTCTACAAGCACAAAATCGAAGCCGTTCTCGGCAGCAAGGACAAGGCTCTCTAATAGACCGCAATCCTTATGACATAGCCGGCTCCGCAGAATCAACTGCGGAGCCGGTTTATTTTTACACCTATCGCTCAGGGTGCCTTTGCAATGATAAGAGCCGGCTCTAAATCATGACATAAAAACTACGACATAATTATTCACGATTGTTTTGCATGACTTTTGCCATGTTTTTTGTAACTTTGCAAGTTGACCGACAACAATTAACATCTTGCCACCAATCACTGATATGACTGAAGAGGAACTAACCATATTACCTGAAGAAAAGCGCGAAACCGTTGAAACAAGCTATTCCGGCGACGACATCAAGACTCTCGACTGGAAGGAGCACATACGCCTGCGACCGGGAATGTACATCGGAAAACTCGGCGACGGCTCGCAAAACGACGACGGCATCTACGTGCTTCTTAAAGAAGTGCTCGACAATGCCATCGATGAATACATGATGGGATTTGGCAAGCAAATCGACATCGAAGTCAGTGAATACACGGTGGGGGTGCGTGACTACGGACGAGGCATTCCCCTCGACAAGGTGGTCGATGTGTCATCGAAAATGAACACCGGAGCAAAGTATGACTCCAAGGCGTTCAAGAAGTCGGTAGGACTTAACGGTGTCGGCATCAAGGCGGTAAACGCCCTGTCGACCGACTTCTACATCAAGAGCGTGCGCGACGGCAAGTCGATAGCCATCGAATACTCCTGCGGTGAAATAGTCAGCGACTCGGGCATAATGCCGAGCGACGAACCCAACGGAACTTTCGTGCGCTTCACCCCCGACAACTCAATATTCCGCGACTACCGTTACCGTGAAGAGTATGTTGTCCCCCTGGTAAAGAACTACACATTCCTCAACACCGGACTTTCGATATATCTCAACGGCAAGCGTTACTTCTCGCGCAACGGATTGCTCGACCTACTGAAAGAGAACCTCACCACCGAGCCGCTATACCCCATAATACACCTTAAAGGCAACGACATCGAGGCGGTGATAACCCACACCAAGCAGATAGGTGAAGAGTACTACTCATTTGTCAACGGACAGCACACGACTCAGGGCGGAACCCACCTGTCGGCTTTCCGCGAGGCTGTGTCACGCACCATCAAGGAGTACTTCGGCAAAAACTTTGAGTACTCCGACATTCGCAACGGCATCGTCGCCGCTATATCGATTAAAGTCGAGGAGCCGGTATTTGAATCACAGACCAAAACCAAGCTCGGCTCGCGTGACATGGGACCCGAAGGGCCTACGGTGGCAAAGTTCATCGGCGACTTCATCAAGAAAGAGCTCGACAACTACCTCCACATCAACCTCGACACCGCCGACATTCTGCAGAAGAAGATTCTCGAAAACGAGAAGGAGCGCAAGGCAATGGCCGGCGTCACCAAGGCCGTGAGGGAAAAAGCCAAGAAAATAGCGATCCACAACAAGAAGCTTCTCGACTGTCGCGTGCACCTGAGCGACCCCAAAGGCGACGAGGACAAGAAGGAAGCCTCATCGATATTCATCACCGAGGGTGACTCGGCTGCCGGTTCAATCACCAAGATACGCGATGTTGAAACCCAGGCCGTGTTCTCGCTCCGAGGCAAGCCGCTCAACACCTATGGAATGCCGCTTGTCGATGTCTACAAGAACGATGAGTTTGCGCTTCTTCGCGCAGCCTTGAACATCGAGGACAGCATCGACGACCTGCGTTACAACAAAGTAATCATAGCCACCGATGCCGATGTCGACGGAATGCACATACGCCTGTTGCTGCTCACCTACATCCTGCAATTCTTCCCCGACCTGATAAAGAAAGGCCATGTCTACGTGCTGCAGACCCCCTTGTTCCGTGTACGCAACAAGAAGACCACCCGCCGCGCAGGCACCCGCCAGTCAAAAAAGTCAGGCAAGGAATCAACCGATGACACGTATTATTGTTATACTGATGAAGAGCGTGTTACAGCCATCAACAAGCTTGGGGCAAATGCCGAGATAACACGATTCAAGGGCCTTGGTGAAATCTCGCCCGAGGAATTCCGCGGATTCATCGGTCCCGACATGCGACTCGACCGCGTGACGCTCCGCAAAGAGGATGCGGTGGCTGAGCTCCTTGAGTTTTACATGGGTAAGAACACTGTTGAACGACAAAACTTTATTATTGACAATCTCGTAGTTGAAGATGACTCCCAAATATCTTGAACGAATAGCCATATATCCGGGAACTTTCGACCCGTTTACTATAGGCCACAAATCGATAGTCGAACGTGGACTCACACTGTTTGACAAGATCATAATCGCAGTAGGAATCAACGACGCCAAGCGTTGCTATCGGCCCACCGAAGCTCGCGTGCGTCACATCGAAAAAGTAATGGCCGACGAGCCGCGCGTGGAAGTGATAAGCTACGACAGGCTCACAGCCGACGTGGCGCGTGACTGCGGAGCGCAATTCATTCTGCGAGGCGTGAGAACGGTTGCCGACTACGAGTATGAGCGCAACCTCGCCTATGCCAACCGACAGATTTCGGGAGTGGAAACAGTACTGCTCTACACCCTGCCCGAACTGCAATACGTAAGCTCCACAATGGTGCGCGACCTCGACCGCTACGGCTACGACATAAGCCAGTTTGTCCCCGACTCCGACCAACTAAGACAATAAGAAATACATTTATGAAATACCTGCTACTATTCGTTTCAGCACTCATCCTCGCCTCGTCAGGCATCAAGGCACAACAGAAATTTGAACTGACACCCGAGCGAAAGCTGCAATATGCCCAAGGGATAATCAACAACTACTATGTTGACAAAGTGGATGCCGACACGCTTGTCGACGAAGCAATCCGTGCAATGCTCAACACACTCGACCCCCACTCGGCCTACTCGACACCCGAGGAAACACGCGAGTTGAACGAGCCCCTCAACGGCAACTTCAGCGGCGTGGGAATACAGTTTAACATGGCAACCGACACCCTGTATGTGATACAGACCGTGGCCGGCGGCCCGTCGGAGCGTGTCGGCCTGTTGCCCGGCGACCGCATAATCGAGGTCAACGACACACTCATAGCAGGAGTGAAGATGAAAAACAACGATGTCATGCGACGCTTGCGCGGCCCCAAGGGCACCGTGGTCAACGTTGCTGTGAAACGTACCGGCGTGCCAGAGCTCATCTACTTCAACATAACGCGCGACGACATTCCCATCTACAGCGTCGATGCCGCCTACATGGCCGACCCCACCACCGGCTACATACGCATATCACGCTTTGCCGCCGAAACTCCCGAGGAGTTCCGCAAAGCCATGAACGACTTGCGTAAGCAGGGCATGAAGAATCTCATCATCGACCTTCAGGACAATGGCGGCGGTTATCTTAATGCAGCCCAGGAACTGGCCGCGCAATTCCTGAAAAAGGGCGATCTTATAGTTTACACCGAGGCTCCGCGCACTCCGAGCTACACCTACGTGGCCGAGCGTAACGGCGACTTCCTCGATGGCCGCATCGTAGTGCTCGTCAACCAGTATTCGGCATCGGCAAGCGAGATTCTCGCCGGTGCGCTGCAGGATCACGACCGTGCGGTAGTCGTAGGCCGACGCACATTCGGCAAGGGCCTCGTACAGCGTCCCTTCCCATTCCCCGACGGCTCGATGATTCGCCTCACGGTGTCACGCTACTACACTCCGTCGGGTCGATGCATCCAGAAGCCCTACGTGAAGGGCGACATCGACGACTACATCGAGGACATCAAGCACCGATACGATGCCGGCGAACTGATGCACTCCGATTCGATACACTTCCCCGACTCGCTCCGTTACACCACATTGCGCAACAAGCGTGTCGTATATGGCGGTGGCGGAATCATGCCCGACCGCTTCTCTCCTCTCGACACCACATGGTACACCCCCTACTATCGTGACATCCTCGCAAAGGGTGCGCTCTACCAGTATGTATTGGGCTATGTCGACACTCACCGCCAGCAGCTAAAAGCCGAGTATCCCACCGAGAAGGATTTTGCCGAACGATTTGAGGTGACATCCGAAATAATGAACGGCCTCATTGAACAGGGCAAGAAAACCGATGTTGAATATAATGAAGAGCAATACAAACAGAGCGAAAACTACATGCGCACTGTGCTGAAAGCACTCATTGCTCGTGACATATACGAAAACGGCTCCTATTACCGGATTGCCAACGACCTCAACCCCATCTATCACGAAGGATTGAAAGTCATAAATTCACCCGACGAGTACAAAAAACTCCTCGGTGACTGACAACGGCAAAACGAGGTTGCCTAAAAACAAGATTAAGCATGAAAGAGAACATAATAAGCACCGAAACTTCTGAAAAGACCGTACTCGTGGGCCTCATAACCCCTCAGCAGAATGAGGCTAAGGCCAAGGAGTATCTCGACGAACTCGCTTTTCTCGCCGACACGGCGGGAGCGATCACCGAAAAGACATTCCTGCAGCGACTCGATTACCCCAACCCGCGCACCTATGTGGGAAAGGGAAAGCTTGACGAGATAAAGCAATATGTCGACGAAAACGAAATAGGACTCGTGATATTCGACGACGACCTCACCACCAAGCAGGTCGCCAACCTCGAGCGCGAGCTTCAGGTGAAGATTCTCGACCGCACGAGCTTGATTCTCGACATATTTGCAAAACGCGCACAAACCGCCAACGCAAAGACCCAGGTCGAACTCGCGCAATACCAGTATCTGCTGCCCCGACTCACCCGAATGTGGACTCACCTCGAACGCCAGCGCGGAGGTATCGGCATGAGAGGCCCCGGTGAAACGCAGATAGAAACCGACCGCCGTATAATCCTCGACAAAATATCACGCCTGAAAGCCGAGCTTGAAAGCATCGACAAGCAGAAGTCGATACAGCGCAAGAATCGCGGAAAACTTACCCGCATAGCATTGGTAGGCTATACCAACGTGGGCAAGTCGACATTGATGAACCTGCTCAGCAAGAGCGATGTATTTGCCGAGAACAAGCTTTTTGCCACTCTCGACACCACCGTGCGCAAGGTCATCATCGACAATCTCCCCTTCCTGCTCACCGACACCGTAGGATTCATCCGCAAGCTTCCCACCCATCTTGTAAACTCCTTCAAGTCGACCCTCGACGAGGTGCGTGACGCCGACATACTCGTCCATGTAGTCGACATAAGCCATCCGCAATTTGAGGAGCAGATCGACATCGTGAACAAGACACTCGCCGAGATATGCGGCAAGGACAGCGACAAGAAGATGATTGTGGTGTTCAACAAAATCGATGCATTCACCTACAAGCCAAAGGATGACGACGACCTCACCCCGCGCACTCGCGAAAACATCTCGCTCGACGAACTGAAAGCTACATGGATGGCCAAAATGAACGACGACTGCGTATTCATCTCGGCCAAGGAGCAAATCAACATCGATGAACTGAAAAACAAGATTTACGAGAAAGCCAAGGAGGTGCACATAACGCGCTTCCCCTACAACGACTTCCTCTTCCAGAAATACGACGAAGGCGACGACCCGGGCTACAGCGAGCCGTCGACCGACAAGTAAACGACCACGTTTTATGTCAAACCATTGATTATCGATAATGGAATATCGCAATCTTCTTGAATATGAAATAGCACAGCTTGAAGCTTCGGGATGCACTGCCACTAATTGGAACACCGTAAGTGTAAAGGACGGATTCAATCCGTCATGCTATATCAGGGTGAATTTCTCGGGAAATGTCAAGTTAGGCAACACCCGGGAGCTGTTTGTGCGCAACGGTGTTCCGGTAAGGAGCGGAATATACGACGCGACAATCCATAATTGTGAGATAGGCGACAATGTACACATAAGCAAAATTGGAGAAGCCATTGCCAATTACCGTATAGGCGACAACTGCTACATCGCCAATGTGAAAGCTATGTTTGCCACCGGAGCGTCATCGTTTGGCAACGGATGCGAAGTGAATGTGATGAGCGAAACCGGCTCACGCAGCCTGTATATATATGAGGGCCTCACCTCCCAGATAGCCTACCTCACGGCCATGTACCGCCATAACGAGGCATTTACTACCCGCATCAAGGCATTAGCCAAGGAGTATTCCGATCGACAGCGATGTGCCACGGGGCTCATCGAAAGCAATGTCACAATAGCGGGATGCGGCACGATATCCGACACGATAGTGCGCACCGGTGCCTGCATTGAAGGAGCCACACACCTTTTCGACGGAACCGTTGGCCGTGACTGCAAGGTGGGCGACAACGTGATAGCGTCACACTTCATAATGGCGTCACAGGCAAGAGTCGACAGCGGCTCCACAATCGAGCGCGTATTTGTGGGACAAGCCTCGTCGCTCGCCAACGGATTCATAGCCCATGATTCGCTGTTCTTCGCCAACTGTGCATGTGAATGTGGCGAGGCATGCGCCGTATTCGCCGGCCCACACACCGTGTCGATGCACAAATCGACCCTGCTCATAGGCGGAATGTTCTCATTCTTCAACGCAGGTTCGGGAACCAATGAAAGCAATCACCTTTATAAGCTCGGACCGGTGCATCACGGCATTATGGAGCGCGGATGCAAAACCGCAAGCAACGCCTACATCACCTGGCCGGCTCACATAGGCCCCTTCACCCTCGTGGCGGGCAGCCACACCTC
This sequence comes from Muribaculum sp. NM65_B17, assembly GCF_004793735.1. Classification (NCBI taxonomy): domain Bacteria; kingdom Pseudomonadati; phylum Bacteroidota; class Bacteroidia; order Bacteroidales; family Muribaculaceae; genus Muribaculum; species Muribaculum sp. NM65_B17. The sequence continues at coordinate 207,459 of NZ_SRYY01000005.1, read as the reverse complement.
CCACCCCGACACAACGGAGCTTCCCTACTCCTATCTCATGGAGCGCAAAGGCAAAAGCCTGCTGATTCCGGCCGCCAACCTGAAGACTTCGGGCACCATACGTGACATCCTTAAATGGGGCAAGCGCGACCGCCGCAGCCGTGACATCGAGCGACTCGACCTGATAAACTACGATGCCCTAAACCCGCTCATAACATGGCGCGTATATCAGGCCATAAACACTCTCGACCGATGTGAAGTCGACCCCGAATATCCGCTTACCCGAAATTTCACGATTGAGTATCACGCACTGCGCCGAGGTCGCGAACTATATGCCCTCGCCGCCGACTACTTCATGGGCGAATCGGTGGTAAACAAGCTGTTGTCGCTCGATTTTGACTCATCCACCCCTATTGAGCAACAACTCAAGCCCGAATACTCGGGACTTGACCAGTGGATCGACCTTGCCGGATTGATCGTACCGCGTAAAAAGGTAGGATTCATCATCGACGACATTGTAAACGGCACGATCAACTCGCTTGAAGGCATTGTTGAAAGGCTTAAATCGCTATATGACAATTACGAGGCCATGAAATGGAGCTTCGTAGTGGATAATCTGAGGAAATGTTACAGCAAGGAGCTGGATGCAATGAATTTGCAGGATTTCATCGCTATATCAAAGAGGTGGAGTGAAAGCATAGTAGCAATATCGAAATTCCGCTATCATGACGCCATGAAGGACTATTCCGAAAGCATGAAAGTGGGATTTGGTGTCGACAGCGACGGACAAAATGTAGAGGCCGACTTCATTGCCGTGAGAGGCCTGCCCGAACAGGACCCCAACGTGGACGAGATGAACCGCCACTACCACATTGCTCTCAAAAATGCCACAACGGCAATAAAGCGATTGGAAAAGGCTCTTGGTATTTAATCCAAAAACATTACCTTTGCATTAAATTACTAAACAAACAATAACTCACCGATGAACAAACTACTTTCGATTGCCCTTGTCGCAATACTCACGGTCATGGCCGCCGGTTGCGATTCAGGCTTGAAATGGAATGTAAACGGCTCAATCGAAGGAGCCGATTCAAAGACAATGATATTGCAGGCTTCCGACAACGGTCGTTGGTACACTCTCGATTCAATCACCACCGACAAAAACGGAAATTTCAAATATTCTCACGACCCGATCGGCTATCCCGACATCTTCCGCCTCGTACTCGACGGCAAGAGCATATACTTCCCCATCGACAGCGTGGAAACCGTCAACATCACCTCGACTGCCGACGCTTTTGACTCCGACTACGAGCTGTCAGGCTCCACCGCCGCCGAGATGCTTATGGCCGTCGACAACCGCATCCGCAATTCGGCGTCGGTCAACGGCAAGACATCGGTAGCCAATGACTCAGTACTTAAGCGTGAGCTTGCCGGAATGCTTCTCGGCGATCCCGCAGGAATTGTGTCCTATTACATCATTTGCAAGAAAGTCAACGGACAGTATCTCTTTGACCCCGCCAATCCTCGCGACAATCGCATCGTAGGAGCCGTGGCCAACGCTTTCGACCAGTTCCGTCCCAACGACCCGCGCACCCGCTATCTCCGTCAGGTGTTCCTCGCCAACCGCCAGCTTGTCAGCCCGGCCGGCATCGACACAATGCTTGTCAACGAGATTAAGCTCTTTGACATAACCCTGACCGACAACAAGGGAAAGCCCCACAATCTTGAGGAGGTGACAAAGAACAACAAAGTGGTAGTGCTCAACTTCACCATCTACAGCGCCGAAGGCTCACCCGCCTTCAACCTCGACCTCGCAAAGGTGTATGAAAAGCGTCACAACCAGGGTCTTGAAATATATCAGGTAGCCGTTGACAACGACGAGTTCCAGTGGAAGCAATCGGCACGTAACCTCCCTTGGATTACCGTCTACAATCCCCCGTCGACAGGCTCGCAGATATTGCTTAACTACAACGTGGGCACTCTCCCCACAACCTACATCATCGCCAACGGCGAGCTTGTAGAACGCGTCGACGACATCACCAAGCTCGACTCGGCCGTTGCGCCCTATCTGTAACAAGCTTCGATGACAAAGAACCTCGTCATTTTCACATCCTCTTTTCCCTATTGGACGCCGACCGAGAGTTCTTTCATCATGCCCGAGCTTGACGCTCTTAGAAATAAATTTGACAACATCATAATAGTCCCGGAACGTGCGTCCGGGACTATTTGCAATTATACGGAGTCGCTTCAAGGCATCACGGTCGACGACAGCATGTCACGCCTGCCCTACTCCCGCCACCGGCTGCTCAAAGCGTCACATCTGCTTAACCGGAAGGTCATGTCGCTCACGTTATCCGACCTGTCGACCTACAGTAATATCAACCAACTCGCTTCGGGATTAAGCTTCAACATAAATGCAGTGTGTTTTGCCGGCTGCATAAAGCGACTGATGAAGCGCCATGCCCTGCGCCCCGACAACACGTTGTTCTACACCTTTTGGTTTGACCACATCACATCGGCGCTTGCGTTACTTTGCGACAAGCTTCCGCTTAACATCATCACCCGTGTACACGGTGTTGACCTCTATGACTTCCGCGTCACCTACAGGTCGGCAAAGTTACGTGACTTCACCATGTCACGCCTGCTCAAAGTATATTGCGCAAGCGACACCGCGCGCCGATACCTCATTGAACGGCATCCGTCACATTCGGCCAAGACAGTCATGTCACACCTTGGATCGCCGGCCCTACTGACCGACTTGCCCACCCCGGCAGGCAACGGCAACGACATTACCTTCTTCTCATGCAGCCGAATCGCAGCAGAGAAGCGTGTACATCTGAACTACAGGCTGATACGCGCACTCGCTATCAGTCGGCCCGACATGAATTTCCGATGGACACACATCGGCACCGGCGACAAACTCGCCTCACTGATCAACGAAATAACGCACCAATGCCCCGCCAATCTTAGCGTGACAATAGAAAGCGACCGCATCGACAATGAAAACGTGCATCAGTTCTATCACGACAACCGTGTCGACTGGTTCATGCTCATGAGCGAAACCGAAGGCGGAGTGCCCGTAAGCATCTGCGAAGCCATGTCACACGGCGTTCCCGTAATAGCCGCGTCATCAGGGGCCATCCCCGAAATAGTCGACTCCTCGACGGGACTGCTGTTGTCGCACGACCCTGACGACAACGAATTTCTCACGGCTATCAACCGATTCATCGGCGGCCGAGAAACCGCGGGAACATTGCGCGTCAATGCGCGTGAACGTTGGCGCAACAGTTTCAACTCACAGCAACTGCGTGACAGTTTTGCTTCCGAAATATCACAACTACTGCCATGACAATGCATCCCGAAGTATCAGTAATAACGGTCACATACAACCAGGCCCTAACGATAGCCCGCACTCTCGACTCAATACTTGCTCAGGAGTGTGACTTCGACTATGAAATCGTAATAGGCGAAGATTGCTCGACCGACGACACTCTTGACATCTGCCGCCGATATGCCGCCGCACATCCCGACAAAATCAGGTTGCTGCACAATACCGTCAACAAGGGTGTCATCGACAACTACTTCGACTGCATCATGGAGTGTCGCGGTAAATACATAGCCGACTGTCCCGGCGACGACTACTGGATTGACCGTCACAAGCTGCAAAAACAGCGTGACATACTTGCAGCCGACCCCGATGTCACACTGGTACATACGGCGTGGAACCGCCTGGATTACACTACCGGCAACGTGACGCCGGCCGATGCCGATAACGCCAACGCCCGTTACCATAGCCCCATAGACGACGGTCGATCGCTGCTCATCCCGCTGCTATGTCACACTCATCCTCCCGTGATTCATCTCGCCACGGCAATGTATCGCGCCGACACTATACGTAACGCTCTCATGGCCGAGCCGCATCTTTTCCGCGACAAGTCCTATCCTTGCGAGGACCTGCAGATAATGACCGCGCTCGCAGATGCCGGAAAAATCGGCTATCTGCCCGATGTCACGCTTAACTACAGCGTTGGCCACAGGTCACTCTCCAATCCGCTTGGATTCAAGAAGCAGCTTAACTATCACCTCGGAATATTCAAGCTGACATTGAAGCTGGCCGACCGTTACGCAATCGACCGCTCCCTCCTTCGTCCATTCATCGACGAAAGGCTTCGCTACGCGTCGACATTGTCATTCAACAGCCTCGACCGCCCGCTGATGGACACAGTAATCGCATTGATGAAAGAGCACGAGGTGACATCCACGGTCAAAACAGGCTTAATGAAGCTGTTGAGCAGCAATTACATCATGTGGAAAGCAAGTGTAAAACTAAACGGACTGATACATCGCCATGAACAGTGAATCAAGAATGACAATCGTTGTTCCCGTACTAAATCGTGAGGCAACGTTACAGCGCACACTCGACTCAATATCGAGCCAGACAGCGCGTCCATTAAGCGTCATCATTGTCGATAACGGCTCAACCGACAATAGCCGTGACATAGCCTCGCGCTGGATGAGCCGTCACAAGGCATCGGACTTCGACATAACGCTTCTCGACATGCCCGAAAAGGGAGTTTCAAAAGCCCGCAATCTCGGTCTTAGGGAAGCTGTCACACCTTACATAATGTTTTTCGACTCCGACGACACAATGTCGCCTCACCATGTCGAGGATATAATGACGGAATTTGCCGCCGACCCTACGCTCGACATCGTAGGCCGTGACGTGAGGCTTCACAAGCTTAACGGCCGTACTCGCACACTTCCTTTTGCCGACTCCGACCTGCTGTTTCAGCACATATTCTACAGCATCCTGTCGACTCAGCGTTACGCCGTGTCGACATCACTGCTGCGCAAAGCCGGAGGCTGGAACGAAGAAGTAACCGTGTGGACCGACTACGAGCTCGGCCTAAGACTCATCTTGGAGAATCCCAAAGTAAAACGAATCGACCGAGCGCCTGCGGTGGATGTGTATCAGCAACCCGACTCAATCACCACCGACAGCTATTCAAAGAGGGACAAGGAGCTGATGAAGTCGTTCCTGATATGCAATGAAATGCTCTCGGGCAACATGCCGTTGCGCGACCTGAAGATGCTCGACCTTAAAGGCATCATCCTCGCCGGCAACCTCACCCGCGCCAAATCGCCCGAAGGGCGACGATTGCTGGTTGAAATACTCGACTTCGCCGACGGCCCATTTGAAAAAATCGGGCGATGCGCATGCTATCTATACACCGCACTTGGAGGTCGCGGCGCACACCGCATAGCATATTTTCGGCACTCTCTTAAAAAATGTTTAAAATCACACCGCGCTTGCCCCCAATCAAAATAATCACTATCTTTGCAAAGTAAACATTACACAAGAATTTATCTATAAGGGTCTCGCCTAACGGTTGAGATTCTTTAATTTTTTACTCAACTCTAAAATTGTTTTTACCATGGCCATCACCTACATGACTCGTGAAGGATACAAAAAGAAAATGGATGAAATCGCTTATCTTGAAACAGTTAAGCGTCCCGAAATATCACGTGCTATAGCCGAGGCTCGCGACAAAGGCGACTTGTCGGAAAATGCCGAGTACGATGCAGCCAAGGAGGCTCAGGGAATGCTTGAAATGAAAATTTCACAGCTCAAGGATCTCGTTGCCAACGCTCGCATCATCGACGACAGCAAGCTGAACAATGAAGTGGTTCAAATTCTGAATAAAGTAAAAATCAAGAATATCGCCAACGGCATGGTTGTCGAATACACAATCGTAGCCGACAGCGAAGCCAATCTCAAGGAGAAGAAAATAGCATCAAGCACTCCCATCGCGCAGGGCCTCCTCGGCCACAAGATAGGCGAAGTGGTTGAAATACGCGTACCCTCGGGATTGATGAAGTTTGAAATTGTTGAAATATCATTCTAACAGATTATGGCATCGATATTCTCACGCATCGTAGCAGGCGAAATACCCTCCTACAAAGTTGCCGAGGATGACAAGCACTACGCTTTCCTCGACATTTCACCCGTAGCTCCCGGTCACACCCTGGTTATCCCCAAGAAGGAGGTTGACTACCTGTTTGACCTCGCCGACGACGAGTATGAATCGTTACAGCTTTTTGCCAAACGCGTTGCCGCGGCAATGAAATCAGCCCTCCCGTGCAAGCGCATAGGCGTGGCCGTAATGGGACTTGAGGTTCCTCACGCCCACATACACCTTGTGCCCATCAACAAGGAGAGCGACATGAACTTCTTCAAGGAGAAACTCTCGCTCGACCCCAAGGACATGGCCGATATTGCCCAAAGCATTGCCAAAGCATTTAAATAACAATGAAATATCTTGTAATAGGTACAGGAGGAGTAGGCGGCAGCATTGCCGCTTTTCTTGCACTATCGGGGTGCGATGTCAGCTGCATAGCACGAGGCGAAGCCCTTGAATCGATAAAAAATCGCGGACTCATATTCCACTCCTCGCTGAAGGGCGAACACGCCGTTCCCCTCAAAGCATTCAGCGCCGAGGAGTATAACGACAAAGCCGATGTGATATTCGTAACCGTCAAGGGCTACTCCATCGACAGCATAGCGCCAGTAATAAGCCGCGCCTCATCACCCGAAACGGTAGTGATACCGCTGCTCAATGTCTACGGCACGGGGCCGCGCATTGCCGCGCTGTCGCCCGACGCCAACGTGCTCGACGGATGCATCTACATCGTGGGCTTCAAGTCGGGCATCGGCGAGATAACCCAGATGGGCGACATATTCCACATCGTCTACGGCGTTCCCGAAGGACACTCGGTGGCACCCGAAATTCTCGACCGAATCAACAGCGACCTGCGCCGTGCAGGAATAAAGGTGACGCTAAGCGACAACATCGACCGTGACACCTTTATCAAATGGTCGTTTATCTCGGCAATGGCGCTCACCGGAGCCTATTACGACATACCCATGGGCCCGATACAGCATCCCGGAAAGGAGCGTGACACATTCATAGGCCTGTCACGTGAAAGCGCATTGATGGGAAGCAAGCTTGGAATCGACTTCGGATGCGACCTCGTGAAGCATCATCTTGAAGTGATCGACAGCCTCAACCCCGAAAGCACGGCTTCGCTCCAGAAGGACCTGAAAGCATGTCACGAAAGCGAAATCCAGGGGCAGCTCTTTAACTTCATCGACCTTGCCCGTCGCCTCGGCATCGACACGCCGGTCTACGACACCGTCGCCGGTCACTTCCGGGAATTTAATAAATGCAAATAAAAATTTTCACATATCTCCACATTTAATTGTAGGAGTGAAAATTAAGTTGTATCTTTGCAGCAATGTGCGCACGCTTACATCGTGTTAATCATGCGCCAGAATTAATTAACTTATTTATTAACCCATTAAATGAACGAAGAATTAAAGAATTCGCCAATCGAAGATTTCGATTGGGACGCCTACGAAAACGGCGAAAACAACGGTGGCAAGAGCCGCGAAGAACTCACCAAGACCTACGATGAGTCGCTTAACACCGTTAAAGACAAAGAAGTAATCGAAGGTACCATCATCGCCCTCAACAAGCGCGAAGCGGTGGTTAACATCGGCTACAAAAGCGACGGTATCATCCCCGTCAATGAATTCCGCTACAATCCCGACATCAAGGTTGGCGATGTAGTTGAGGTTTTCATCGAAAACCAGGAGGACAAAAAAGGTCAGCTCATCCTCTCTCACCGCAAAGCCCGCATGTCACGCTCATGGGAGCGCGTAAATCAGGCTCTTGAAAATGACGAAATTATCAAGGGTTACATCAAGTGCCGCACCAAGGGTGGTATGATTGTCGATGTATTCGGCATCGAAGCCTTCCTCCCCGGCTCACAGATTGATGTAAAGCCCATCCGCGATTACGATATCTTCGTTGGTAAGACTATGGAATTCAAGGTTGTAAAAATCAACCAGGAGTTCAAGAATGTTGTCGTTTCTCACAAGGCTCTTATCGAAGCCGAGCTCGAGCAGCAGAAGAAGGACATCATCTCCAAGCTCGAAAGAGGTCAGGTGCTCAAGGGTGTCGTTAAGAACATCACCACCTACGGTGTATTCATCGACCTCGGAGGCGTTGACGGTCTTATCCACATCACCGACCTTTCTTGGGGCCGCGTAAGCCATCCCGAAGAAGTGGTTAAACTCGATCAGGAACTCGATGTAGTAATACTTGACTTCGACGACGAGCGCAAGCGCATCGCCCTCGGTCTTAAGCAGCTCCAGCCCCATCCCTGGGATGCTCTTGACGCTGACCTCAAGGTTGGTGACAAGGTTAAGGGTAAAGTTGTCGTTATGGCCGACTACGGCGCATTCGTTGAAATCGCCCCCGGTGTCGAAGGTCTTATCCACGTATCGGAAATGTCTTGGTCACAGCACCTCCGTTCAGCTCAGGACTTCATGAAGGTTGGCGACGAGGTTGAAGCAGTCATCCTCACACTCGACCGCGAGGAGCGCAAGATGTCACTCGGCATCAAGCAGCTCAAGAACGATCCCTGGGAGAACATCGAGGTTAAGTATCCTATCGGCAGCAAGCACACTGCCAAGGTGCGCAACTTCACCAACTTCGGCGTATTCGTTGAAATCGAGGAAGGCGTTGACGGACTCATCCACATCAGCGACCTCTCTTGGACCAAGAAGATCAAGCATCCGTCGGAATTCACTCAGGTTGGCTCGGACATCGATGTTCAGGTTCTCGAAATCGACAAGGACAACCGTCGCCTCAGCCTCGGTCACAAGCAGCTTGAAGAGAATCCCTGGGATGTTCTTGAAACAGTGTTCACTGTAGGCAGCATCCACCCCGGAACCATCATCGAAATGCAGGACAAGGGCGGCGTAGTAGCACTTCCCTACGGAGTTGAAGGCTTTGCCACTCCCAAGCACCTCGTTAAGGAAGACGGAACTCAGGCTCAGGTTGACGAGAAGCTCGACTTCAAGGTAATCGAGTTCAACAAGGACAACAAGCGCATATTCCTTTCTCACAGCCGCATATTTGAAGATGAGGCTAAGGCCGAGAAAAACGAAGCCCGCAAGGCTCGCCGTCAGGCCAAGAAGGAAGAGCAGCCCGCCCTTAACACTCCTATCGAGCGTACAACCCTCGGTGACCTCGAAGAACTTGCCGCTCTCAAGGAGAAGCTCTCAGGCAAGAAATAATCAAAGGATTGAAATAATACATCCTATAAAGGGAGGCATGATGCACGGCATTATGCCTCCTTATTTATATTACTCATAAAAACAACCCTACAATGGATATAACATCGACACTGCAGGACTATCACCTGCTCGGCCTCGTAATAGGAATATGCACATTCTTGGTCATAGGACTCTTCCATCCCGTAGTAGTGAAATGCGAATATCACTACGGCACATCATGCTGGTGGTGGTTCTTGCTCCTGGGCTGCGCATGCACCATCCTGTCGCTGATCATAAGCGACATCCTCGGCTCGACAATACTCGGAGTGGTGGGATTTTCTTCGTTCTGGACGATAAAGGAGATATTCGAGCAGCAGGAGCGTGTAAGGAAAGGCTGGTTTCCACGTAATCCAAAGCGCCGCTACCCATGGGATAACGACGCTTCGGCATAAGGTCAGGATTAATGTCACCAGCCGCCGCTGGCACCGCCGCCACCGGTCATACCGCCGCCAAATGAACCGCCGGAGAAGCCTCCGCCACCGCCACCGAATCCACGGCCTCCGCCGCCTACAATTACCACAGGCGGCACCACTACCTTGGGAATGCTGTAGGGTATCTCGTTACGGTTGCCGCAGCTACGGCAGATGTACTCCTTGACACCCTGCCCCTCACGCCTCTCGGTGGGACGTATTACGATGCGCTGACTGCGCATCGAGCAGGCACGCGCACCGCATCGCGGACACACCGTATAGCTTGACGCATTGTTGATATAGGGCAATATGTCGGTTTCACCGCAGTGGTCACACAGCCACACATCGTAGTCAACCGAGTTAATCTGCTCTTCGATGTCCTGCTGATGGGTGAGGTACTTATTGTCGTTAGCTTCGTCGATACGATGCATCTTGTTGTGACAATTGGGGCAATTGCGATGACGCAATCTCAATCCGCGCATCGTGAGCCACAATATAAGATAGGATATGGCAGGCAGTCCAAGACCGACAAACACGAGTATCAGCGCGGGCATCTTCATCTTGTTGAGCACCTGATAACGCTCGTATCGGTCAAGACGCCTCGTCTTGAACATCTCGTAAAGGAACCACACAAACAGCACCACGGCGAGTATGGCTCCTATTGCAAGCCAACCCTTGAACAAATCGGCGCCGTCGCTACCGCCGGCACCCTCATCATTACCGTACTTCGACATCAGCTCCTCGGTGGCCCCCGGGGTCGAGGTGATTCTCGCAATCTCGGTGAGCGAGGCTATCGTTCCGTTATCGTAATCGCCGTTACGGAAATGCGGAGCCATTATGTTGCGTATTATACGGCCTGCGAGAATGTCGGGCAACACACCCTCCATGCCATATCCCGTGCGTATCACGGCCTTACGGTCGTCCTTGGCTATCAGTACGAGCATTCCGTTGTCATTGTCCTTCTTGCCTACACCCCACTTCGTAAACAGCTCGGTAGCAAACTCGTCGGGATCGCCGTCAACCGAGTTCACGGCCACCACCACAACCTCCGACGAGGTGTCGCGCCACAACCGTGAAAGCGTGGAGTCAAGAGTGGCGACAGCCGCAGGCGACAGCACGTTATCGGGATTGCTCACGTAACGCGTGCGGTTTGCTACATGCACGTTGGGTATCTCATCGACCTTGTAGGCTCCGGCAAGTCCCGACAGCACAGTCGCCACAAGGCATAACATCAATATTGCATAACGTTTCATTTCATTCTATATCTTAAATCATTAACCATAATAGGAGTGACATTGTTTACTTCACACCGCCGGCAGGCTCATGCCGTAGAGCTTACGGTAGAGGTCGAGAGCGTAGACATCGGTCATTCCCGAAATGTGGTCAAGCACGGCCTGAATCTTTCCAAACAGCGTCGGAGCCTCTATGTCATACTGCTCGGGCACCTTGCTCAACAGGAGCGACGAGTAGTTAAGCTCGGGATAACGCACGGCATGTATGAGCTTCTCCATCAGGAACGTTATGATGCGGTTACCTGCAAGTTCCACATCGACTACATCGCTCGCCCTGTATATCTTATCCCATGCAAGCGCCGAGCAACGCCTATAGCCTTCACGCTCGTGAAGCGCGATGTTGTCAAGCAACGAGCCTTCAAATTCGCCGGCAAGTATGGCGGGTTCATTGTCGACAAACGTGCGGGCACACTGCTTTACAAGAGTGCCTATGACACATGAGCGGAGGTAGCCTATCTTCTCGTTGGGATCCTCCACCTTATCCATCACATCGACCATGTGACGGCGCTTCTCTTCATCAAAAAATCCGAGAAACAGCCTGATCACTTCATCGGTGCCGACTACACGCAGCTTGTGGGCATCCTCGATGTCCATAACCTGATAGCAGATGTCGTCGGCCGCCTCCACGATGTAGACAAGCGGATGGCGTGCATAGCTCACCGCCCCGCAACCGACATCGTTACGCATCTCAAGGCCAAGCTCTTCGGCTATGCGCTTGAATGTGTCAATCTCGGTGGAGAAGAAGCCGAATTTGCTCTTGCCTCCGGCCAGACGCGACTCATAGGGGTACTTCACGACCGAAGCAAGCATCGAATAGGTCATGGCAAAGCCGCCCTTGCGCCTCCCCTTGAACTGATGGGTGAGCAACCGGAACGAGTTGGCGTTACCTTCAAAGTTGATAAGGTCGGCCCACTGCGCCTCGGTCAGTTCGTTGCGTATCTCCGCTCCGGCCCCTTCGCTGAAAAATGTCGAGATGGCCTTCTCGCCCGAATGTCCGAAAGGAGGATTTCCAAGGTCGTGGGCAAGACAGGCAGCCGACACAATCTCGCCCATTGCCTCAAGCTTGTCACACCAAGGCTCGTCGCGATACTTCATCCGAAGTTCACGGCTTATCTCGTTGGCAAGCGAGCGTCCCACCGATGCGACCTCCATTGAGTGGGTCAAACGGTTGTGAACGAATATGCTTCCAGGGAGGGGAAACACCTGTGTCTTATTCTGCAGGCGCCTGAACGGCGACGAGAACACCAACCGGTCAAAATCGCGCTGAAAGTCACTTCGCGAACCACTCTTGGGGTCATGATAATCCTCAAGTCCCAAACGCTTGTCATTGATGAGCCTGTCCCAATGCATCATATCACTGTCTTGTCATAAAATTTAAATCTAAGTTACCAAAAGTAATCCATTTTACAACAAAAATCGACTGTAAAACAATCATTTTTGCCATTATGGCGCTCACTTCCTATAAATATATGTGTGTCCTGATAGCTTTGTAAATTATTTTTAGTATCTTTGTGCGATTTTTTGTATTAGAAAAACTGACTAACATTTTTATGGCACAACCAATTAAGAAAACCATCGAGCTTGGTGATGGACGCACCATCACACTTGAAACAGGCAAGCTGGCCAAGCAAGCCGATGGAGCGGTAGAATTACGCATGGGCAATACAATGCTCCTTGCTACAGTAGTGTCGGCAAAGGAAGCCGGCGAAGGGGTCGACTTCATGCCCCTACAAGTGGAGTACAAAGAGAAATTTTCATCTAACGGCCGTTTCCCCGGCGGCTTCCTGAAGCGTGAAGGTCGCGCATCCGATTACGAGATCCTTACAGCTCGTCTTGTTGACCGTGTACTCCGTCCTCTTTTCCCCGACAATTATCATGCCGATACATTTGTCAACATCATCATGTTCTCGGCCGACGGAGTTGATATGCCCGACGCACTGGCCGGACTTGCAGCATCGGCAGCCCTTGCAGTAAGCGACATACCCTTCAACGGTCCTATTTCGGAAGTCAGAGTTGCACGCATCGACGGTGAATTTGTAATCAACCCCACATTCGAGCAGCTTGAAAAGGCCGATATGGAGCTCATGGTTGGTGCTACCTACGATAACATCATGATGGTTGAAGGCGAAATGAACGAAGTTTCAGAAGCCGACCTTCTTGCAGCCCTCAAGGCAGCTCATGACGCTATAAAGGTTCAGTGCAAGGCCCAGATGGAACTTGCCGAGGCCGTAGGCTCGACCGTAAAGCGCGAATATTGCCACGAAACCAACGATGAAGACCTGCGCAAGGATGTTCATGAAAAATGCTACGACAAGGCTTATGCCGTTGCCAAGGCAGGCAGCGCCGACAAGCACTGGCGTAACGATTCATTCGATGCAATATGCGATGAATACATCGAATCAATACCCGAGGAAGAGCGCGAAGAGAAGGCTCCTCTCGTGAAGCGTTACTATCACGATGTTGAGCGCGAGGCTGTGCGCCGTTGCATCCTCGACGAAGGCATCCGTCTTGACGGACGCAAGACAACCGAAATCCGTCCCATCTGGATTGAAACCGACTACGTTCCCGGCCCTCACGGATCGGCAGTGTTCACCCGTGGTGAAACACAGGCTCTCGCCACCGTGACACTCGGCACCAAGCTCGACGAGAAGATTCTCGACGACGTGCTCAACCAGGGCAAGGAGCGCTTCCTCCTCCACTACAACTTCCCCCCCTTCTCTACAGGTGAGGCTAAGCCCGTGCGTGGCGTAGGCCGTCGTGAAGTAGGTCACGGCAATCTCGCCCACCGTGCATTGAAGAGAATGTTCCCCGACAACTTCCCCTATGTATGCCGCATCGTGAGCGACATCCTTGAGTCAAACGGCTCGTCGTCAATGGCCACCGTTTGTGCCGGTACACTTGCCCTGCTCGATGCCGGTGTCAAGATGAAGAAGCCCGTCAGCGGTATTGCAATGGGTCTTATAACCGACACCGACGGTGCTAAGTATGCCGTACTTTCCGATATTCTCGGTGACGAGGACCACCTTGGCGACATGGACTTCAAGGTAACAGGTACCCGTGACGGTATCACCGCAACCCAGATGGACATCAAGGTCGACGGACTCTCCTACGAGGTTCTTGAGAAGGCTCTTCTCCAGGCTCGTGAAGGCCGCATGCACATCCTTGACAAAATCCAGGAAGCTATCGCCGAACCTCGCGCCGATTACAAGCCCCAGGTACCGCGCATAGTCACCATGACAATACCCAAGGACCTCATCGGTGCCGTAATAGGCCCGGGCGGAAAGATTATCCAGGGTATCCAGGAAGCAAGTGGTGCCACTGTTTCAATCGATGAAATCGACAATGCAGGTTACATCGAAGTTGCCGCCAATAACAAGGAGGCCATGGACAAGGCTCTTGAAATGATCAACGCAATCGTTGAGCTTCCCGAGGAGGGCAAAGTTTACACCGGTAAGGTGCGTTCGATACTCGACTTCGGTGCATTTGTTGAATTCATGCCCAACCGTGACGGACTGCTCCACATCTCGGAGATAAGCTGGGATCGTCTTGAAAACATGGAAGCTTCAGGCCTGCATGAAGGCGACACCGTAGAGGTGAAGCTTATCGAAATCGACAAGAAGACCGGAAAGTACCGTCTGTCGATGCGTGCCCTCCAACCCAAGCCCGAAGGCTACGTAGAGCCCCAGCGCGCACCCCGCGGACCCCGCAACAACAACGAGCGCGGCCCTCGTCGTGACGGCGATCGCCAGCAGCGTAACGACCGTGGTCCCCGTCGTAACAACAACCACCGCGAAGATTAATTTGCCATAACATAAAGTTAACTATAGCAGAAAGCGCTGTATCGGAATCGATGCAGCGCTTTTTCTATGCCGTCATCCGCCGTAACGCAACGATGGAAACAACGCATCCGGTCAAGGCTGCGGCAAGGCCGAGCAGCAACGACACATCGGTAAGATACATCGTCAGCATCACGACAAGCAGCGACACCGTCACCACCGACATTGCAGCGTAACGCAATCTCAGTCCGTATCTGACACGACACACCGTCATCACCGTCACGCAATAAACGGCATACCACAGGAAATAGGCTTTTCCGAGTGATTCTACTTCCCACATTTCGTAAAAGAGCGTATTCAACACCAAGTAGACTACAGCACTCACCGACTCACACACCACGTAGGCCTTTCCGTCACCTCGGGCAAGCATCACATAACCCATGCACCAGCTCACGCAGCGCAGCACGGTTCCAGCCATGGCCCATGTGACATACGGTAATATGGACTCAAACTCGGCAGAGTAAAGCATCTCCACAATCAATCCGCGAAACACGATGAACAGCGACACACACGGCATCGCAATCCATGACAACGTGACTATCTCGTGGTTGGCATATACGCCCAATGAACGCAACGACCCGGCACGTGACGCAAGCCGAGGATAGTACTCCATGGCAACGCCCACAAGCAACAGTCCTATATATTTGTTGACAAGAGTGAATCCCGCCTGATAGAATCCGACATCATCCACACCGCCACGGTTATTGACATAGACGATGAAGATGTACTGCGACAACAATGTCACAAATGCGGCTACCGTCATCCATGCCCCGAGGCGAAGGAAGCCGCATCCCTTTGCAACGGTTTCGCGCAATGTCACACCGCCGCTCGCAGTACCCGCTCCTTTATAACGCAACAGAAGTGCTGCGACAAGTGTCGACAGCGCATACACCCCGATCGACGGCACGATTGAATCAATTCCGAGAAAATAGAACAGAGGTACTGAAAGCAGCAACCCGCCCACCGCTCCGGCAAGTGACGCTGCGGCCAACCGCCCCAACAGACGCGAGCCTTGCAATATGGCCAACTCACCGCCTGTGACCGAACTGAAGAGCATGACCGCCGACAGCCACACAAAACCGCAGGCATGAGCATCGTCACCGAATGTAACACGGCTCAACAATGGCGACAATGCAAGCGTGAGCAATGAGCCGAAAAGACCGAGAACGGCAGCCCATCGCCTCACGACACCAATGATGCGGTGACGCATCGAAATGTCGTCGACCCCGGCAATGTCACGCACCGATGAGTCGCGCACATTCAATTGCGTGAGAGCCGACATAAGTTCAATGAATGAATTGTAGATACCGAACAGCCCCACACCTGCGGCTCCTATCCAAAGGGCCACAAGCTTGACGCGCACTACCGAACAGAGCAAAATCAAGACACGCGTTCCGCTTAGAAGCGTCATCGCACGCATCACCGATGCCGTCAACGGCCTCCGTGACCTTACTTCGGTTACTGCGTCACGCGCAATCATCTAACCCAAGCCGTGGGATTAAGTTTCTGCTTCTCCTGACGCAGCTCGAAGTGCAGAATTGAGCGATTTCCGTCGTCGGGGTCGGAATAGATCGTACCTATGGTCTGTCCCTGCTTCAGTGCGTCACCCTTCTTGACATTGATGTTGCTCAGGTTGGCATATATGGTAAGATATTTGCCGTGACGCACCATCACGATAGTGTTGTAGCCGGGAAGACGGAACACTTCCGAAACGGTGCCGTCAAACACCGCACGCGCAGTTCCTCCTGCCGGCACCTCGATGTCGATGCCGCCGTTGTCGGTAGTGACATGGGGCAAATCGGGATGCTTGTGCCGGCCAAACGGACGCACGATCTTATACTTTCCGTTGACGGGGAACAGAAGCCTGCCCTTATTGCTTTCAAAGCTTCCGGTGAGTTTGCGGCTTGTTTCGGCCATGGCGTAATTTGTAGCAGGCTTCGCTGCGGTTGATGCCGGCTTGGGTTGGGCTACAGCCTTGCGTTCAGGCTGCTCGGCCTTGGCCGGAGCCGACTTAGCCTTATCGGACTTGGAGTCCGACTTACCGTTCTTGGCAGCCGCCTTGGCCTCCTGTTCTTTCTGTTGCTGCTTCTTGCGGGCATTCTCCTCGGCAAGCAGACGCTCCTGCTCCTTACGCTTCTCCTCGGCCTGACGACGCTGCTCCTCGGCTATCAGTCGGTCAAGCTCGTTATCAAGGGCACGCGCCTGCGCCTCCTTCTGTCGCAGCACTTTCTTCAGCGATGCGCCCTCCTTCTTCAGTTTGGCAACAAGAGCCGATGTTTCATTCTGCTTTTTCTCAAGGTCGTTTCGGGCGACATTCATCCGGGTAAGCATTCCCGATTTCACGCCCTGAAGGCGAGTGAGCTCGTCACGTTGCTTCTCAAGCCGGGCCTGCACCTCCTTTATCTCATCGTTACGGCGCTTGCGCCACTTCGAGAATTCGCCCAAATAACGGAATCGCCTATAAGCCTGAGTGAATGATTCGGCCGAAAAGATAAAAGCCAGCTTATCCATCGATCCTTGCTGTGAGTTTTTTATACGCGTCACCGAACGCGCATAACTGTCGCGAAGAGCCGCAAGCTTTCCGTCAAGAGTGACAATTGAGTCATTTATGTGCTTCATCGCGCTGTCGATAGAATCAATCTGGTGATTTATCGACGCTATCGAGTCGTTCTGCTGACGAATCTCGGCCCCAAGAGTGTTCAGCGCATTCAACGTGCGTGATGTAGCCTTTGCATTTTCATCGAGTTGTTGCGAAGTCTTCTTTATGGCCTGAGCGTTGGCTTTCTGCTCCTGCTTGACGCTTGTCACACTGCGTGTGCGCTTCCGGGCCGCCGACATGTCGACCGCCGACAGAAGCATGACTATCATTAAGAAAACACTCCCGATTCTACAACACTGCTTCATGACTAATCCTGAGCTACATTCTTTATTACATCGGCCGCCTTGATGCGCTTATATCCGCGAGGCACCGTCCACTCCGACTCAATGCCCTCATTCCATCGGGCATTATCCCACTTCCATGTAATAGAAGCCTCTATCTTCTGCTTGGGATTGACAACATTGATGTCGACATCGGGCGACACAACGCCCACACCGTCAACATTGACAGGAGCCGAGTACCCGCATGAAGCGGTCAGATAGCCGTTGTTGTATCCCGCTACGAGATATTCCAGGAAGTTGTCGGCGCACACACGGTAACCGTAGCTTGCCGACGATATAGACGGAGCAAGCATTATGCTCCACGCATCACCTTCGATGAACCGCAATGCCAGGTTGCGGGTATCGGGCGACAATGTGGAACCGCCGAGAACAAACGGACGCCCCATTATCAAATCCTGCACATTGCCCACACTGAACTTAAATACGCGCGACACTTCAGCAAGGCTTTCCGACATATACACTTTCTTGGGCTTCACCATCACATGAACCGAGTCGACAGTGAGGTAAATGCGTCCCACCTCAAAGCCGAGCATGCGCAGCGATATGTCGATCGACTCGTCGTGAATCATCTTAGCCCGTCCCGATATGGAGAAACGCTGAGGCGACGACAACACGAAGCTTACAGGCACCGTGACATCGCTCCAATTGCCATAACCGTCGACAAGTGCGTCATAACGCTGAGTCAACGTGGCATTTTCAGGCAACGGCTCACCGGGCCTCAGACTTCGCTTTGAAGAGTGACAACCCGAGAATACAAGCAATGATATTATTGATAATGTGATGAAATGTGACGGCTTCATAATCGATGATTATTCATAAAAATAGGTCTTGTGCTTGACTTTGCGCTGCAGCAACTCGTTATCGGGGTCGAGGGCAAGAGCCTTCTCCCAGAACTCAAGAGCTTTCTGTGGCTCCCCGTTCATGAAGTATATGTCGCCGGCATGGTGATACAACTCCTCCGACGGCTCCTCACTGTTGGCAATCGCCTTGTCGATATAGGCCATCGCCTCGGTGTAATTCTTCTTGCGGAACATCACCCAAGCATAAGTGTCAAGCGAAGTAGCGTCGTCGGGACGCTCCTTTATAGTTCTCGCGCTCATCTCCTCGGCCTTGTCAAGGTCGCGGCCTTCAACGGCAAGATAGTAGGCGCAGTTATTAAGTGCGAGCAGATTGTCGGGGTCGATGGATATAGCCTTGTCATAGTAGACAAATGCAGAATCACGGTCGCCCTTGGCGTAATACACATCGCCCATCGACGACATAATCTGCGAAACGGCGTCATAATCGACCGAATCGGTAAGCTCCATGGCCTTGTTAAGATTGCCGAGAGCTTTGTCATACTCCTTCATGAGGTTGTAATCGGTTCCGAGCATCAAGTGTATCATCGCACTTGACGGATGGTAGCGCAATGCCGTTTCACCTTTCTCGGCCGACTTTGCATAGTCGTCGGCCTGCATGTAGAGGCTCAAGAGAGTGCGCCAACGTTCCTCGGAACTCGGATCGATGTCAAGTGCATAGCCAAGTTGCTCGGCCGCACCGGCATAATCCTCGATTGCTATAAGATAGGAGCAGTAGAGGTCATGAATGTCGACCTCATGGGGATGCTGGTCGAGCAGCGTTGCAAAGAGCTCCTGAATGCGTCCCTGCTGGCTGGGATCGTCATATAGCTCACGGATATAGCCTGTGAGCAGTTCAAGCTTGGCATCAAGTTCGAGGCTTTCACGGCTCAGGGCACGGAACACCTCCTTGTCGTAATTTACGCTGTCGCCTATTGATTTATAGAAATTGGCTCGTGAGTAGTAGGCAAGTCCCGATGTGGAGTCCAGGTCACACGCCTTGTCAAAATAGGACAAGGCCGAATCGTTGTCGGAGAACATAGCAAACACATTTCCGGCAAACACGTTGTTCTCAACGCTGTGAGGCGCCGACTTCAGCAACGAATATACCTCTTTATAGATGGATGCAGTGTCCTGCGATGAAAGGAAAGCCCTGATTTTGCTTGTGGTCAACGGAATGTTCTTACCCTGTGTCTTCTCTATGCGGTCATACACGCCTATTGCCTTGGCTATTTTGGACGAATCGCCCGAGGAGGCAAGAGCCTCGGCCAGTTTGTAGGAAATCTCCATCTTGTGGGGATATATCGAGTCGAGCGTAGTCCACACCTTCAGCGCCTCGTCACGCGAACCAAGACGGTCGTTTATGCTTCCGTACACAAAGTTGCTGTAGAAATCGGCCGGAGCTTCGTTGAAGTGTCGCTTCATCAGGTCGTAACCATTCTTAAACATTGTTGAATCATCGCCTGAGGTCATAACGGTGTAATAGCCGAGGAAAAATCCAACATCACTGTTTGACGGGTCCAGCTGATAGGCCCGTGACAACAGGTCATAGTAAGCATCCTCCTTGTCGATGGCATGTTGGCGCAAAGCCTCCATGAATATGTAGTCGGCTTTCAATTCATCGGAATTAGGCGCAACCTCGGTCTTTTTCGCCGCAGTCACGAATAGCGGCACGACAACGGCCGTCAAAGCAACCGACAATGTTATTTTACGAAACGACAGCTTCATATTTCCAATCACTCTAATCAGTTAATCCCCGTGTGTCCGAAAGCGCCATCACCGCGTGTAGTCTGGTCGAGTCGTTCAACCGGCTCCCACTCCACTCGTGTATATTCCTTTATCACCATCTGGCATATACGCTCACCGTCGTTTATCACAAACGGCTCGTCGGAAAGATTGATGACAATCGCACCTATCTCGCCACGGTAGTCCGAATCTACGGTTCCGGGAGTATTTACAAGAGAAATGCCTTTTTTAAGAGCCAGTCCCGAACGAGGTCGCATCTGACACTCATAACCGTGAGGTAACTGGATATACAATCCGGTAGGAATCAACGCCCTCTGCATAGGCTGTAGTGTCACCGGCTCTTTCAAGCATGCTCTAACATCCATTCCGGCCGACGATGGCGTTTCGTAAGCGGGCAGCTCATGGCCCGACCTGTTGATTATCTTCACCTTGATTCTCTCCATGATTCTCAATAAATAAATTGTTATGCGAAAATAGTTAAAAAGCTCCACTTTTCGGGCACTTTCAATCCATTTTTTTAATAGAACGCCCGAGCAGTCACATTGGTTTAAAATAAGCAAAGCGCGAGATCGCCATCGAAAGGCGATCCCGCGTATGCTCTTCAAATAGTCAACAGCACCTATCGTGCTTACTTTTCGCTTACCTTGTTGTAGCGTGCGTTCAAGCCCTTTATAACCTCATCGGTTATGTCGAGAGCCGGATTGAAGTATACGCCGGCATTCTTGAACAGAATAGCGTCGTAACCCTTCTTGGCATTGTAATCCTTGATGAAGGCCTCAATCGAGTCATTGAGCTGAACCTGCTGCTGAATCATCTCCTGCTCGGCTTCGCGCTGAAGGCTTGCGAGGTAGTTTTCGGCCTCGGCCTGCTTCTTGTTGAACGACTCTACATCGGCCTTATAGCTTGCCTCGCTGAGATAGCCGTTGTTGTTGACCTTCTGCTGGATTGACGAACCGAGCTTCTGGAGTTCAGCACCGCGAGTGCGCTGAGCGTTGTCGATTTTGCTGAACGAACGCAACTGAGCTTCCTTGAAATCCTTAGCCAGATTGTAGTGAGCCGCAATCGAATCGCCGTCAATGTAACGGATATTGAGAGTTACGGCAGGAGCGCTTTCTACTTTCGTTTCAGTTTTTGTAGCATCGGCAGAGCCATTATCGGAACACGACACGGCAAGAACCGCCAAAATAAGCATTAGTGACTTGGCACAAAGTGCAAAATTCTTCATTTTAAATATTGTAAGGATGTTTTTTGTTGTTGAGTAATCATTTTTTCTTCTCATCACGCAACGCACATGTCACATTTTTGTCGCGCAACGCCGGGACGTCGTGCACATGACCGGAAGGGAACCGGCCACCTTTGACAAAAAACACCTTGACGCCGAGGAGCAAAACAGCCAAAGTGACAAAAATCACAGATATTACTACGATTCTCACTGTGTAATTACGTTTTTACAGTGCAAATATAAGAAAGGAATCAGAATTTTGGTAATATCTAAATTTTATTTTGTAACTTAGAGTGCGAAATGTAAAGAATTTAACATTTTTATACATTGCAACGAGGTTTGAATACCCAATAATTAACTACATCAGTATAAATTTTTCGATTATGACAATCAAGGATCTCCAACCGGCTCTCATCTGGTCCATATTCGATGAGATAACCAAAGTTCCCCGTCCCTCTAAGAAGGAAGGAAAGATACGCGAATATCTGCTTGAGTTCGCTAAAAAGCACAATATACAGGCCAAGACCGACAAGGTGGGCAATGTCGTTATGAGCAAGCCCGCAACTCCGGGACACGAAAACGCCCCCACAGTAATACTCCAGGGCCACATGGACATGGTGTGCGAGTCAAACGACAAGAACTTCGACTTTGAGAACAACCCCATCACCACTATTATAGACGGAGAATGGATGCATGCCGACGGCACCACTCTCGGAGCCGACAACGGTATAGGCATGGCCGCCTCTCTTGCCGTCATGGCCGACAACTCGCTTGAACACGGCCCCATCGAGGCACTGTTTACAGTCGACGAGGAAACCGGAATGACCGGAGCCAACAATCTCGGCGAAAACATGATGAACGGCTCGATACTCCTCAACCTCGACTCGGAGGATGACGGTGAGATATTCATCGGTTGCGCAGGAGGCATCGACACTACCATTACATTTGAGTACAAGCGTGAGATGGCCCCCGCCGACTGCCATTGGTTCCACATCGACATAGCCAACCTCAGCGGCGGTCACTCGGGAGGTGACATCCATGAAGGACGCGCCAACTCCAACAAGCTTCTTGCTCGTTTCCTCTTCAACATCTCGAAGGAGAAGCCCATCGTGCTTAGCGAAATCAGCGGCGGCAACCTGCGTAACGCCATTCCGCGTGCAGCCCATGCAATCGTGGGTGTGCATTCGTCACGCAAAGAGGACATCATTGTGGCATTCAACCGCTATGTGGCCGATGTAGAGAACGAATACAAGACTACCGACCCCAACATGTCGCTCACCATCAAGTCGGTCGACAAGCCCGAATATGCCATCGATTCCGACACAACGACCCGCCTTATACGCGCGCTCTATGCATGTCCCCACGGTGTTATATCAATGAGCCACGACCTCGAAGGCCTTGTTGAAACTTCGACCAACCTTGCATCGGTAAAGATGCAGCCCGACTCCACCATACTCGTTACAACAAGCCAGCGCAGCTCGGTCGAGTCACGCAAACTGGACATCGCCAACCAGCTTGAGGCTCTCTTCCTGCTTGCCGGAGCAAAGGTGACTCACGGTGACGGATATCCCGGATGGGCACCCAACATGGACTCAACCATAATGAAGATAGCAAGTGACGCATACGAGGAACTCTACGGTGTAAAGCCTGCCATCAAGGCTATCCACGCAGGTCTTGAATGCGGACTTTTCCTCACCAAGTACCCGCACCTCGACATGGTGTCGTTCGGTCCCACCCTGCGCGGTGTTCACTCTCCGTCGGAGAAGATGCACATCCCGGCAGTTGAACGCTTCTGGAATCAGCTTACGCTAATATTGAAGAAGGTAGCCGAACTGAACGGCTAACGCATACAACACGCCAACAACGCCACGCGTGAACATCAACACCCGTGGCGTTGTTTTATCACCTAAAAAAATCATTTCCGTGAAACGTATGCTTGAAAAATATTTTTTGTCATTGACAAGAGCCTTACTGATACTGACACTGTTAACCTCGTGCTCACGCTCCCATGCACGAAGCTCCATACAAGCACAAAGCAGCGATTCAGCTACAGTCAAGGAAGAGGTGGAGATCATCGATCCAACCGTAATACATCGCCTTACCGACGACGACTACAAGCAAGCCGCCAACGAACTCGGAATAGATATAGCATCGATAAAAGCGGTAATCGAAATCGAGGCCGGACAGACACATCAGGGATTTTACAAGCCTAATCAGCCGATAATCAACTTCGACCTTCCAATGTTTAAGAAGTGGGCGGCGCGTCACGGAATAAAACTCGGCAAATACTCACGAAGTAACGCCGTTGTCTTCGCCCGTCCCAACGCTAAAAAATACGGCTCCTACCAGGCCGCGCAATACGAGCGCCTGAAGTCGGCGCTTTCAATCGATTCCATCGCGGCAATAGAGGGAACATTCTGGGGCATGTTCCAGATAGGTGGATTCAATTGGAAAAAATGCGGCGCCGAATCACCCGTGGACTTCGCCCGCCGAATGTCGACATCGGAGAAAGAGCAGCTTGAACTGTTTGTCAACTTCCTAAAGTCAAACAATCTCGCCAAATACCTTAAAGCCAAAAACTGGGCCGGATTTGCGTTACGTTACAACGGCCCTTCCTATGCCAAGCGCGGCTATCACACCCGCCTTGCAAAAGCCTACAGCAAGTACAAAAAACAATCTAAAAAGTAGATACAACTTGCGACAACATCGCCACCAATGCTGTTTTTTTGTACATTTGCGATGTTGTCAAACCCACCAATTTCATTTATTGCAATGAACAAAGCGAAACTATACCTTTCAATGGCATTCTGCATTATTGTGGGAGTCGCAGTAATAGCAGGTGCATTCATAGCCATACCATATTATAATGTATGGCAACAAGAGATGTCGGGTCGTGCCGAGTTTGCAAAAGCAGAGCAGAACCGCAAAATCAAGATAGAAGAGGCCAAGGCAAACCTTGAAGCCGAGAAGCTCAACGCCCAAGCCGAAATAGAACGAGCCAAGGGAGCAGCCGAGGCCATAAGGATAGAGAACGGCAGCCTCACCCCTACCTACATTCAGTATCTTTGGGTAAGACAGCAGAACGACCTTAACGACAAGACCGTCATATACATTCCCACTGAATCCAATCTTCCTATTCTCGAGTCGGAGCGTCTTGCACGCTGACGGCCGCGTTACGTGCTAAGGCAAGAAACGTTTAAGCTCATCGAGTGACATCGCCCTACGCTCGGCATAGAGGCGACGCTGCCCATTGTCGACATCACCCACGACGAAGTAACGGCTGTCGGGATGCGATATAATCAATCCGGTTGTAGAGGCGGCAGGCGACATAGCGCCGCTCTCGGTCAATGTTATGCCCATATCGGAATATCGGAGCACGCGGTCGGTGAGGAAAATCAACGACTGGTCGGGCAGTGACGGATAACCGATTGCCGGGCGTATGCCTTTGTAGTACTGTTGAAGCACGTGACGCTCGCTGAGCGATTCGTCGGGAGCGTATCCCCACAGCTCCACCCTGACCTTTCGGTGCATGACCTCGGTAGCCGCTTCGACAAGTCGGTCGGCAACGGTTTGATACAGAATGGCGCTGTAGTCGTCGCCTTCGTTCTTGTAACTTTCGATTATGCGTTCAATGTCACGCCCTACTGTGACGGCAAACATTCCCATGCTGTCGCGCAACTTGCCATCGCTCTCTACAGGCGCGATGTAATCGGACAACGCGATGCAGTGTCCGTCACGCTCCGAGGGTCGTTGCTGACGCAATGTAGCTATGCGCAACGTTTCACCATCATGGTTGAAGAGGATGTCGTCGCCACCATCGGATGCAGCCTCGACAAATGCCACCTTCGCCTTGATGCCGCCCACGATGTCACGCTGAAGCCTGTCGAGCACGCGACCCGCCTCCTTAAGCAACTGCATGGCTTCGGCCGCCTTGTTGACCTTCTCGGAAGGAACCGACGCCAGCCACTGTGCGCGACAATGGTCGCAGCCCTTTATGTCCATGACCGATGCCAATGAAGCATCGATCTTCCAAGCCGAAAGGAAAGCTCTCCAATTTATAAACTCCCGCGCCTCGGCAATGTCGATGTTCAACTCATGAACGCCGGGGTGAGCTACAGGATAGCAAGGATAGGACAACCGGGGACGCTTTGAGCGGGCCTCGCTTAAAGACAACAGCCCTGCACCTGACGAATGCTTTCGACGCAACTCAGCCTGAGAATCACGCAACCGGGCCACCTCCGCTTCATCACCAAGCCTGCGGACTGCAGCCGGCATCATGGCAGCGTCACGTGTGTATAGCACAGGGCCGCTATAGCACGGTGCAATCTTCACGGCAGTGTGCAGCTCCGATGTTGTGGCACCGCCGATAAGCAACGGTATCTTCATCCTCTTGCTCTCCATGAGGCGCGCAACATTGCACATCTCCTCAAGTGACGGAGTAATCAATCCGCTGAGGCCGACGAAGTCGGCATTTTCCGCTATCGCTTTGTCAACAATATCCTCGGCAGGCACCATCACGCCCATGTCGATGATGTCGTAGCCGTTGCAGTTCATGATTACGCCAACGATGTTCTTGCCTATGTCGTGAACATCGCCTTTCACTGTCGCAATCACCATCTTGCCGGCCTTGGAGCTCACCTTGCCGCGACGCTCACGCTCGATGAAAGGGGTGAGCCATCCCACGGCCTGCTTCATTGTACGGGCACTCTTGACCACTTGCGGCAGGAACATCTTTCCTGCGCCAAACATCTCACCTACGCTGTTCATTCCCGCCATAAGAGGGCCTTCGATCACCTTAACGGCCGAGCCGAGCATCGCCATTGCATCGGACAGGTTACGCTCCATTCCGTCGACAACGCCCTTTACGAGCATGCGCTCCACACGCTTGTCGGGAGTGAGCGACGGCTCCTCGCTTGGGGATTCGGCAGCAACCGTCACGTTGCCCGACTTTATCTTTTCGGCAATAGCCACGAGGCGTTCGGTAGCATCGTGGCTGCGATTCAACAGCACATCGTCGATAGCCTCACGAAGTTCATCGGGGATGTCATCGACCGGCATGATGGCTGCTGCGTTCACGATGGCCATGTCCATACCCTTAGCTATTGCATGGTACAGGAAGAGTGCGTGCATGGCCTCACGCACGCTATTGTTGCCACGGAAGGAGAACGACAAGTTGCTCACGCCTCCGCTCACTTTGGCTCCCGGCAGATTGGACTTTATCCACTCTACAGCCCTTATGAAATCAAGAGCGTAATCGGCATGCTCCTCAATGCCGGTAGCAACGGCGAGGACATTGGGGTCAAAGACGATGTCACACCCCTTGAAGCCCACCTTCCCGGTAAGCAGTCGGTAGGCACGGTCGCACACTTCGATGCGTCGCTCAAAGGTATCGGCCTGACCTTTCTCGTCAAAAGCCATGACAACCACCGCCGCACCCATCTCCTTTATGTCACGCGCCTTCTTAATAAAGCTCTCCTCGCCTTCTTTAAGACTGATGGAGTTTACAATAGGCCGGCCCTGCACACACTTCAGTCCGCCGATGACTACGTTCCAGTCGGAAGAGTCAATCATCACCGGCACACGTGCCACATCGGGCTCAACCCCTATGCGTGAAAGAAACGATGTCATGCATGCCCTGGCATCGAGCATGGCATCGTCCATGTTTATATCGATTATCTGGGCTCCCGCATCGACCTGGTTACGGGCAATGTCGATTGCCTCGTCAATGTTGCCCTCCTTTATCAGCCGGAGGAACTTGCGGCTGCCGGCAACGTTACAACGCTCGCCCACGTTAACAAAGTTAAGCCTCGGGGTGACACATAACGGTTCAAGACCTGCAAGCGTCATTTCGGGTTCAACCTCGGGGACGACGCGCGGAGCATATTGCTTGCACAACTCGGCGAGTGCCTTAATGTGCTGCGGTGTGGTGCCGCAACATCCTCCAACGATATTCACCCATCGGCGTTGGAGCATGACGCGAATCTTGTCGGCCATCATTGATGGAGTTTCGTCATACTCTCCCATCTCATTAGGAAGTCCGGCATTGGGATAGACGCTAACGGCGTAAGGATAGGGTTGCAAAGCCTCGACATACTTCATCATGGCATCGGCACCGAACCCGCAATTAAGTCCAATCGACATCGGTTCGCCAAACGACATGGAAGCAATTATTGCCTCCAGAGTCTGTCCCGAAAGGGTTCGTCCCGACTCGGTAAGTGTCACCGACAGCATCAAAGGCACTCTCACACCAACAATCTCCATGGCCCTTCGAGCCGCCCATATCGCAGCCTTGGCATTAAGGCCGTCGTATATAGTTTCGATGAGCAGAGCGTCGACACCTCCTTCGATCAACGCCTTCATCTGCTCAATATATGTTTCGGTTAACAGATCCCAATCGACAACGCCGGCCGAAGGGTCGTCGATACCCTGCCCCATAGTAAGCGACTTGCTCGTGGGGCCTATGCTTCCGGCCACCCAACGCATCGCTCCGGGATGCTGCGTCATGTATTCATCGGCGGCCTCACGCGCTATTTTCGCCGCGGCATGATTAAGTGCCGTCACATCGTGCTGAAGTCCGTAATCGCCAAGCGACACAGCATTGGCATTGAACGAGTCGGTTTCTATAATCATAGCCCCCGCCTCAAGGTATTTGCGATGTATATCCTTAATAACATCGGGGCGCGTCAGCACAAGCGCGTCATTGCAGCCCTTCAACAGAGCATCGGAAGCGGCGTAACGTTCACCCCTGAAATCATTTTCCGACAAGCCGTAACGCTGAATCATCGTACCCATGGCACCATCCAGCACCAACACTTCACGGCCTGCGGCCTCCATCAACTTAACGGAGCTCTCCTTATAAGACAAAGACTCTATTCCTAACATTATAACAAGACTTTATAGGCGTAAAATTACGCATAAAAACATTCACGGCAAAAATTCATTTGCGCTTACGCGAGAAAAACGAGCGCATAATCTCGGCGCACTCTTCCTCCATTACACCCGAAACGACCACCGACTTGGGGTGAAACGGAGTGCGTGACGTGAATGTGGAGAACCCTCGCTTGGCATCGGGAGCACCGTAGACAATACGCTTCAGCTGACTCCAGCCTATCGCTCCGGCACACATGATGCAAGGCTCTACCGTGACATAGAGCGTGCAGTCGTCAAGATATTTCCCGCCAAGATAATTGGCGGCAGCCGTAATGGCCTGCATCTCGGCATGGGCCGTGACATCGTTCAATTTCTCGGTGAGATTGTGACCTCGTCCTATTATGCGGCCCTTGCTCACCACCACGGCACCAATGGGCACCTCATCCTCCTCGTAAGCCCTGCGAGCCTCGTCAATAGCCACTTTCATGAAATGGCGATCCTCATCATTTACAATCATAACAAATCGAGGGACATGCCCTCATAAGCAATTATAGTGTTTGGAAATATCTCTTTGGCCTCTTCAAGATGCTTCGCCTCGTCAATGTAACGCTTGGAAAAGTGTCCGAGCACAAGGCGGTTGGCACCTGCAAGCCGAGCTATGCGTGCAGCCTCCGCAGCAGTAGAGTGACCTCTTGAGCGAGCCTTGTCGGCATACTCGTCGGTATATGTCGCCTCGTGATATATAGTGTCGACACCCTCGACTGCAGCCGCCACGCGCTCGTCGTAGACTGTGTCGGAACAATAAGCGTAACTTACCGCAGCATCGGCCGGCAATGTGAGCCATTCATTGGGTATCACGCGACCGTCGTCGGTAACGAAGTCGGCACCGCCCTTTATAGCCTGATATTGGCGTATCGGCACATTATAGAACCGCACCATGTCGCCGCGCAGATGACGCAGCTTCGGCTTCTCGGCAAACACAAATCCCGAGCACGGCACGCGATGATATAGCGGAAACGACCTCACGACAATGGAGTCATTCTCAAACAGCACTTCATTGCCGCGCGGATTGATGACATTATAGTGAATCGTGAATGGAGTTTCACGACAGAAAAAGTCAAGCATGGTCTTGAAAATCTCGACACCCTCCTTGAATGTATGTATCGTTATGTCGCCTCCCTCACGCCCGGTAAGCGCCAGTGTCGACACAAGGCCTGGCAATCCGAGGCAATGGTCACCGTGAAGATGCGAGATGAAGATGTGGGACAACCGCGAGAACTTAAGGCGTTGACGACGCATCGACAATTGCGCCCCTTCGCCACAATCGATCATAAAAAGATTGTCGCGAAAGTCCACCACCTGGCAACTCGGCAGATGCCTCAGTGTAGGCGTTGCTGAACCGCATCCTAAATAATTTATCTGAAATTTAGCCATACTCACAAAGTTAATGTTTTTATTGAAATTTCGATGCAAATGTAAAAAAGGAACACCTTGAAGGACTCATTTTGCCATCGACAAGTTCATGTTAACATTATTAAGGTTAATTTACGATAAAAAGTTAACTCTCGGTTTGGATATAATTGAATTATAACTTACTTTTGAATCAGTTTTTTCATAGGATTAGATTTTTAAGGTTTACAAGCGGTGCGGTCGTCGTGAGATGATCGCATCGGTCTTTATATAGGGTAGCCCTAATGTCAAAACGGCTTGCGATATTTGTCGGGATTGGTATCGTCGAGAATGCTCAGATAGGACGCATAACGCGACTGCGAAATGTAGTGTTGGTCAAGCGCTTTAAGCACCGCACATCCCGGCTCGTGGGTGTGAGTGCAGTCGCCATATTTGCACTCTGCTGAAATCTTGAATATTTCGGGGAAAAAGTGGGCAATCTCATGCTTGTCAAAGTCAATGGTACCGAATCCCTTTATTCCCGGAGTATCGATAATCCATCCGCCTTCAGGGAGCGGAAACATCTCGGAAAACGTGGTGGTGTGCATACCCGTATCGTGCATGTCGGAAATCGAACCGGTCCTCAATTCAAGGTCGGGCAACAACGCATTTATTATCGTAGACTTCCCCACTCCCGAATTTCCCGAGAATAGCGATATCTTATCCTTCAAACGCTCTCGCAATTCGGTCATGCCTTCACCGGTAAGGGCCGATATCTCCAACACATCATAACCTATCGTGCGGTATAGCGATGCCACGGCCTCGCAATACTCCTTATCGTCGTCATCGGTGAGCAAGTCCACCTTATTTATAAGTAACACGGCAGGTACCCTGTAGGCTTCGGCAGTTGCAAGGAAACGGTCGATAAACGTAGTAGAGGTGACAGGATGAGCAAGCGTTACGACAAGAAACGCACAATCAAGATTGGCCGCTATTATGTGCGACTCCTTTGACAGGTTGCTTGCACGCCTTATTATATAGTTTTTACGGGGCTGTATGGCAGTTATGAAAGCGTTACCGTCGGGATTTACCGATATTGTCACGCGGTCGCCCACAGCTACAGGATTGGTTGTACGGATTCCCTTCAGACGGAAATTACCTTTTATCTTACAATTTACATCCTCACCGTTATCGGTGTGAACCACATACCAACTTCCGGTATTTTTAATAACCAAACCGTCCATATAAAAATATTAATGTCTATTCACCCATGACCGTAGCGACAATTTTACGGGAACCTCCGTAATCGCGAAACTCACACAGATATATGCCCTGCCATGTCCCGAGATTCAACCGTCCGTCGGTTATAGGAATCGTGAGTGACGCACCCACAATCACCGACTTGGCATGAGCGGGCATGTCGTCATCGCCCTCAAGAGTGTGAAGATAATAAGGAGCGTTCTCAGGCACGAGCCTGTTGAAAATCTCATTCAAGTCGTGACGCACATCGGGATCGGCGTTTTCATTCAGCGCAAGAGCGGCCGAAGTGTGCTTTACGAGCAGATTCAACAATCCCTTCCGCGGCAGCGCCGGGAGCTGACGCAGTATATCGCCCGTCACGAGATGAATTCCGCGACGCCGCGGAGCAAGTGCAAATTCCGTTTGTTCAATCATAATGCCGCAAAGGTAACAAAATTTCCAACTGCTACCAAAAACGCATCATAGCGATTGATAGTTCGACTCATTATATTCAAAATTACACTATCGAGAACTTTTATAAGTTGAATTTGTTAATAAGTTGAGTTATAAATTGCAAAATATATGTAATTTTGTAACCGCTATTGAGAAATAACATTATGTCTAACATTAAAATAAACCCAACAATGAACATTGACACTATTGGCACTAATGCCGGTTCCGTATGGAATGCACTTAATGAAGCAGACGCTCTTGGCTTGAAGCAGATTAAGAAGATAACCAAGCTGAAAGACAAAGAGCTCTATGCAGCCTTAGGCTGGCTCGCACGTGAAGGTAAAATCCTCATCGCCGAGGGCGAAGACGAGAAAGACCTTATTGTTTCACTTGCTCAATAATGAATTTATATCCATTATAAACCCTTATCAGAAGGCGATTGACCGTAAGGGCCAATCGCCTTCTTTTAACCTCTTCTCCCACATCGGTTATATTGTAATTTGCGATGTCATCACTTATGTTAAATCACTTTAAATTCGGCACATAGACCGGTTTTATAAGCGATTTTGATTAACTTTGTCCGATTTTTTTTCACATCTCAAATTTCGTTACAATAAAACAACATTATGAACATTACTAAATCGATTTTAGGCTTTGCGTTACTCCTGTGCTGTGTACTTTTTACAGGATGCAACAGCGATGACGACACTCCTCTCACATTCTACGGTGATGAATATTCGGTAAGAGTGGGAGTCAACGAGGGCATACCGTTTACCGGCGGAACCAACGACTTGTCGGTGAAGGTAGCCAATCCCTACCTTCTTGAAGCATCAATAAGCCAGCTTAAAGGTCTTGTGGTAACCGGCAAGGCCGTGGGACGCACCTCCATCGCCGTAAGCGACAACGGAGTCACCCCCGCCGTCAACAAGACACTTAAAGTGAATGTAGTGCCGATGAATCTTGCATTTGTCGTAACGGACAACCAAAGCGGTTATTCTATCTTCAATGCGGGCAACGGCATATTCCTTGCAAAGGAAGGCTCAGACTATAAATTCTATGTAGTTGAGCGCAATAGCTCTTTGGATAAGATATATGCAAAAGGCACCTACAGCTTCTCGGTTGAAAGCGGCCGCCCCTACATCACAATGAATTTTCTGGACCAAGGCCAGTCAAAGAGCGTAAAATTCTCGCTTGACTCAACTCCGCTCGGACTGTTGAGCATTCTGCAACGTTATCTCGATCCTGAAACATTGAAGGATTTCAAGAATGACAACGCATCAAGCGACGGCCAGTATCTCATGATGTCGGAGGTCGAAGCATCCTCAAAATACATTCGGGCAATATTCTCACCCGTTTACGTATTGCCACCGAGTGTATTCGGCATATAAACCACAGTATAAGCTGATTCTACAGGCAAAGGCTGTGAACCGCCTTGCCTGTAGAACCTAATAACTATGAGGGATTTTATTTTTTGACTATTTATCTTGTCTTTTATGGCGTTATTTACCAAGCCGCTAACAGCCGGACGCAATTTAATCCTGCTGCTCGCTTTGTTTTCACTTACATTTGAAAGTTGCAAAAAAAACGAAACAACACTCCCGGTAGTGGCTGTCGAGCCATCACAGGAAGACGATGTTGAAATATACGGAGAATATGTGGGTCGTGTGCGTGCACAACAATTCGTAGAGGTGAGGGCACGTGTCGAAGGTTATCTTGAACGAATGCTCTTTGAAGAAGGCACATACGTAGACAAGAACCAAGTACTGTTCATCATCAACCAAGACCAATACAAGGCCAAGGTTGACAAAGCACGTGCGCAGTTGAAAAAGGACGAGTCACAAGAACAGAAAGCCAAGCGCGACCTCGACAGAATCAGGCCTCTCTATGAGCAGAATGCGGCAAGTCAACTCGACCTCGATAACGCAATAGCCGCCTACGAAACGGCAAAAGCATCAGTATCGATGAGCAAAGCCGACCTCGCCCAAGCCGAGCTTGAACTTGGCTACACTACGGTGCGCTCCCCACTGTCGGGTCACATCAGCGAACGTAATGCCGACCTTGGAACTCTTGTGGGCCCCGGTGCAAAATCGCTTCTTGCAACAATAGTAAAAAGCGACACCGTGCTTATCGACTTCAGCATGACAGCCCTCGACTATCTGAAAAGCAAGGAACGTAACGTAGACCTTGGGCAACAGGATGCGTCACGTTCATGGCAGCCCTACGTAACGATAACGCTTGCTGACAACACAGTTTATCTCCACAAGGGACTTGTTGATTTTGCAGAACCGCAGGTAGACCCCAATACCGGAACATTCTCGGTGAGAGCCGAGATGCCCAACCCCGAGCGCACCATACTTCCGGGACAGTTCACCAAAGTAAAGCTTCTGCTCGATGTGCGCGAGCATGCCACAGTGGTACCCCGCAAGGCGGTAACGATTGAAAAAGGTGGAGCCTACGTGTATGTGATGCGTCGCGACTCTACCGTTGAGAAACGTTTCATCGAAGTAGGCCCCGAATTTGAGAACAACGTTGTAGTAGAACGCGGTGTTGTTCCTAATGAAAATATAGTAGTAGAGGGCCATCACAAGCTGTCGCCGGGCATGAAGGTGCGTGTAGGCACCGTTCCCGCCGAACATCAGGCTACAACAAAAAACAACGATTCACTTCCCACAGCCACCGAATAACAAAAGCCTATGAAAGTAAGCTTCTTTATTGACCGACCTGTCTTTTCGATGGTTCTGTCAATCCTAATTGTTATAATAGGAATAATAGGATTGACAATGCTTCCCATCGACCAATATCCGCAAATAACGCCCCCCGTGGTCAAGATAAGCGCGTCATATCCCGGAGCGAGCGCACTGACGGTGTCACAGGCCGTGGCCACACCTATCGAACAGGAGCTGAACGGTACGCCGGGAATGCTCTACATGGAGTCGTCAAGTTCCAACTCGGGAGGCTTCTCGGCAACAGTGACATTTGACATCTCAGCCAATCCCGATCTTGCCGCCGTCGAGATACAGAACCGCATAAAACTCGCCGAATCGCGACTCCCGACTGAAGTCGTGCAAAACGGCATATCGGTCGAGAAGCAGGCAGCGAGTCAGCTGCTTACACTGTGCCTCACCTCGACCGACCCGAAATTTGATGAGATATACCTGAGCAACTTCGCTACACTCAACGTAGTCGACCTGCTGCGACGCATTCCCGGTGTGGGACGAGTTTCCAACATCGGCAGCCGATACTATGCAATGCAGATATGGGTACAGCCCGACAAGCTCGCCAACCTCGGCATCACCGTTGCCGACCTGCAAAAGGCGCTTAAGGACCAGAACCGCGAGTCGGCCGCCGGAGTGCTTGGACAACAACCCGTTACAGGGCTTGATGTGACAATACCCATCACCACTCAGGGACGACTTTCGTCGGTGAGCCAGTTTGAAGAGATAGTAGTGAGAGCCAATCCCGACGGATCAATCATACGCCTCCGCGATGTGGCGCGCATATCGCTCGAAGCGCAGTCCTACAACACCGAGAGCGGAATAAACGGAGAAAATGCCGCAGTGCTTGCCGTGTACATGCTTCCCGGAGCCAACGCAATGGAGGTTGCCGACAAGGTAAAAGCCGCCATGGCCGACATAAGCAAGAACTTCCCCGACGGATTGAGCTACAGAATACCCTTTGACATGACCACCTACATTTCCGAGTCAATCCATGAAGTGTACAAGACGCTCTTCGAAGCTCTCGCGCTGGTTATATTTGTCGTGTTCCTGTCGCTGCAAAGCTGGCGAGCCACGCTTATTCCCCTTATAGCCGTGCCCATATCGCTGATTGGAACATTCGGATTCATGCTCATATTCGGATTCTCGCTCAATATCCTCACCCTGCTCGGCCTGGTACTCGCCATAGGTATAGTGGTGGACGACGCCATAGTGGTGGTCGAGAATGTCGAACGCATAATGGACGAGGAGCATCTGCCGCCCTACGAAGCCACACAGAAGGCGATGAAGAGCCTTACAAGCCCCATTATCGCTACCTCGCTGGTTCTGGCTGCCGTGTTTGTCCCGGTAAGCTTCCTCGGCGGAATCACGGGACAGCTCTATCGTCAGTTCACCGTAACCATCGTGGTGTCGGTGCTTCTTTCAGCCGTAGTGGCATTGACACTAAGCCCCGTTATGTGCTCGCTAATTCTGAAGCCCAGTACGCCCAACGAGAAGAAGAACATAGTATTCCGCAAAATCAACCAATGGATAAGCACCGGAAACAACCGTTACATCCAGATAATATGCCAGACACTGCGCCACAAGAAGCGCGTTATGGCGGCATTCGGTGTAATGATTGCGTTGATTTTTCTCATAAACCGGCTTATGCCTACGAGCTTCCTCCCCATTGAGGATCAGGGCTACTTCAAGGTAGAGCTTGAACTTCCCGAAGGTGCCACACTCGAAAGGACACGCCAGGTAACAGAGCGTGCAGTGAACTACCTGATGGCCAATCCGGCGGTAGAGTACGTGCAAAGTGTGGCAGGAAGCAGCTCACAAGTGGGCACGAGCCAGGCACGCAGCGAACTGACCGTGATACTGAAGCCCTGGGAAGAACGTGACGATGAAACAATCGACGACATAATGGAGGAGGTGAAACACGACCTCGCCGAATATCCCGAATGTAAAGCCTACCTGTCGCGTCCACCGGTAATTCCCGGACTTGGAACTTCGGGCGGATTCGAGATGCAGCTTGAAGCGAGAAGCGACGCCACCTTTGACGATCTTGTCAACGCCACCGACACCCTGCTCTACTATGCGTCACAGCACAAGGAGATTACGGGACTGTCGTCGTCGCTTCAAGCCGACATTCCGCAACTCTACTTCGATGTCGACCGCGACAAGGTGAAGTTTGCAGGCGTTCCGCTCGCCGATGTATTCGCAACGATGAAAGCCTATACAGGCTCGGTCTATGTCAACGACTTCAATATGTTTAACCGCATATACCGCGTCTACATCCAGGCTGAAGCCCCCTACCGCGAGCATCGCGAAAACATAAACATGTTCTATGTAAGAGGCAGCGGCGACTCCATGGTTCCGCTCACCTCGCTCGGCAACACATCCTACACCACAGGCCCCGGCAGCATAAAGCGATTCAACATGTTTAACAGTGCCGTAATCAGGGGTGAAGCGTCGAAAGGCCACAGTTCGGGACAGGCCATGGAGATTCTCGAAGAGATTGCCCGCGAGCACCTTCCCGAGAACATAGGCGTTGAATGGAGCGGACTCTCCTATCAGGAGAAGCAGGCCGGAGGCAAGACCGGACTTGTGTTGTCGCTCGTGTTTCTTTTCGTATTCCTTTTCCTTGCAGCCCTTTACGAGAGCTGGACGGTGCCGGTAGCCGTGTTGCTGTCACTGCCTGTTGCGGCATTGGGTGCCTATCTCGGAGAGTGGATGTGCGGCCTTGAAAACGACATATATTTCCAGATAGGTCTTGTGATGCTAATGGGTATGGCCGCCAAAAACGCAATCCTTATCGTAGAGTTTGCCAAAGAGCAGACCGACAAGGGCGACGACGCTTACGAAGCTGCACTCTTCGCCTCAAAGCTGCGATTCCGCCCCATCCTCATGACTTCGCTGGCGTTCATTCTCGGAATGTTACCGATGGTCATCGCCTCGGGTCCTGGATCGGCCAGCCGACAGGCCATAGGCACGGGCGTGTTCTTCGGGATGATATTTGCCGTCGTATTCGGCATCCTGCTTGTGCCCTTCTTCTTCGTAATTGTGTATCGCTCAGTCGCCAAGTTCAAGGTGATACGCCGAGGCATAAAATTACCTTCGTTCAAAAAATGATTCACTGTATATGAAATCCAAATTGCTACTTTCGATAGTCGTCGTGACACTTATGAGCTCATGCAAGCTCGGACATAAGTTCTCACAACCCGACCTCTACCTGCCTCAGAGCATCGACACGATGCAGGTCGAGGAGGCGTCGATCGCCGACATGCAGTGGTGGCAGATATACACTGACACCACCCTGCAGGCCTTGATAAACAAGACTCTTGAAAACAACAAGGACCTCAAGATAGCCGCCGCACGCATAGCCCAGATGGCGGCGATGAAACGCATCGACAACGCCAACATGCTGCCACAGCTCAACGGCAACATCTACGCCCAAAAAGAGGCGCTGAATTATGGCGGCGACCACTACAAGAACGATCCCGAAGCGGGCATAAAGGCCACAATAACATGGGAGGCCGACCTGTGGGGCAATCTGCGATGGGCGCGCGACAAAGGCATAGCGCAATACCTTGAAAGCGTGGAAAACCGCCGGGCCCTGACGGTGAGCATCATTGCACAGGTGGCGCAATCCTACTTCGAGCTCGTGGCTCTTGACAACGAGCTTGCAATCGTGCGCCGCACACTCAATGCACGTAAGGAGGGCGTGAGGCTTGCAAAACTGCGCTTTGAGGGCGGATTGACTTCGGAAACGCCCTATCAACAGGCGCAGGTGGAGTATGCCAAAACCGCCACCCATATTCCCGTGCTTGAGCGCGACATCACCCTTAAAGAGAACGAGATAGCCTTTCTTGCCGGAGAGTATCCCAGTCACATCGACCGAGTGCGTGAACCGAGCACGATACTACTCCCCGAATCGCTTCCGATAGGCCTGCCGTCGACACTGCTTGAACGCCGTCCCGACATACGCGCCGCCGAGCAGAAGCTTATAGCTGCCAACGCCGCAGTGGGAGTGGCCTACACCAATATGTTTCCCCGGCTTTCGCTAACGGCCACCGGCGGAGTCGAGAGCGATGATTTTAGCAATCTGTTCAAATCGCCCATGTACTACCTCAGCTCCAATCTGCTTGGTCCGATACTTGACATGGGACGCCGACGCAGCGCCTACAAGGCTCAGATTGCGGCTTACGAGCAAGAGTGCTACAGCTACGAGAAGTCGGTGCTAACCGCATTTAAGGAGGCTCGTAACGCAATCGTAGACTTCAACAAAGTCAAGGAGATTCACGAGTCGATGGTGCAGCTTGAACGCTCGGCCAAAACCACGATGGACATAGCTCAGCTGCAATACATCAACGGAGTTATCGGCTACATCGATGTACTCGATGCCCAGCGTAGCTACTTTGATGCCCAAATAGGTCTTAGCAATGCTGTGTGCAGCAAGCAACTTGCGCTCGTGCAACTTTATAAGGCTCTCGGCGGAGGATGGTAGCAACACATAGAAACGACGAGTGGGATTGTTCCATTAAGGATTCAATCCCACTCGTCTTATTTTTATTAACTTCGTTAAGGCACGAAATTACCAACCGTTGTAGTGGATGTTTTCGGGTTTCCACTTGTCCTTGGGATGGTGTTCACCGGCGGGATATCCCATAGGCACTACCGCAAGAGGCATTATAGTAGCCGGCATTCCAAGAACCTTGCGCACCGCATCGATGCGACTTTCATCGGGATAAACAGCGGTCCATACGGCACCTACACCAAGGGCATTGGCTGCGATGAGCATGTTTTCGGTAGCAGCCGAAACATCCTGAATCCAGAACGCCTGTCCGTCGCCTTCGAGCGCCTTGTCCAGGTCGCCGCAAGGGATGATGGCAAGCGGTGCGTGCTTGAGCATCTTGGCGTAAGGAAGACCCTCGGCAAGGCTGTCGAGAATTTCACGCTTATCAATAACAACAAACGCCCACGGCTGACGATTGACAGCGGTGGGAGCCGACATTGCCGCACGCAGAATCATGTCAACAGTGTCCTTTGCAATCGCACGCGAAGCATCGTACTGACGCACACTCGTGCGAGTATATATGGCATCAAGAGCCTGATTGGATTCAACAGCGGGAGCACTGTCGCCTGATGTTGAATTGTTACAACTTGTAGTGGTCAACATTGTTGCAATTGTTAGGATGGCAAAAGCCAGTTTAGTTAATTTCATAATTTCTCTTGCTATTTATAATGATGGTGATTAAGAATTTGTTCACAGCCCATAAATTTAACGAATTTATCTTTAATACCCAATTTAATGCCGAGAATCATGATTTATGAGTAAATTTGCATCAATATTCTCAGACAAAGAAATGGCAACACGCAGAAAAAGCAACAATAATACACGACGGAAGAAAAAATCGGGGAAAAACGGTCTTAGCAGAACGACAAAGTCATATCTCGCATCGTTGTGCACCCTCGTGCTGGTACTCATAGCATTGGTGTCGAAAAGTTTCTCGGGATGCAAGACCCTAAACGGAGGGTTCCTGTCGCACGGGCACATCCCCGACCTTGAACAGGTAGTGACTGCAAAAGGCACACCCGAACAGATCGTGAGCTACGAGGGCATGACGATTTCCTATAATCCGGCAAAGCATGTGCCCAACTGGGTGGCATGGGAGCTGACCGCCGATGAAACCCGGGGCAAGGAGCCTCGTGCCCAGAATTTCCAGGCCGACGAATCGGTAGCGGGATGCGCCGACCCATGGGACTACTCCTATTCGGGATATGACCGCGGACACATGGCTCCGGCAAGCGACATGAAGTGGAGCAGGAATGCCATGAAGGAGTCATTTTACATGACCAACATCTGTCCGCAGGTGAAATCGTTTAATTCGGGCACATGGAAGCGACTTGAGGAGAAGTGCCGCACATGGGCGCAATGCGACAGCGCAATTGTAATCATAGCCGGCCCCGTGCTGACCGACAGCATTACCGAATCGATAGGCGACAACCGGGTAGCTGTGCCAAAGCGTTTTTTCAAGATAATAGCGTCGCCCTATGCCAACCCTCCCCGAGGCATAGCGTTTATCCTCAACAACGGCAAGAACAAGGGCGGACTGCAGGAAGCTGCCGTGAGCATCGACAGCGTAGAGTCGCTCACCGGTCATGACTTCTTAAGCTCCCTGCCCGACGACATCGAGCGGCTTGTGGAGTCGCAATGCCGTTTCCACTATTGGAGTACACTAAAACCCACCGAAAAATGACAGTTCACGAAAACAACGACACGATATGCGC
Source organism: Muribaculum sp. NM65_B17 (assembly GCF_004793735.1). Lineage (NCBI taxonomy): Bacteria > Pseudomonadati > Bacteroidota > Bacteroidia > Bacteroidales > Muribaculaceae > Muribaculum > Muribaculum sp. NM65_B17. The sequence goes on along the minus strand of NZ_SRYY01000005.1, from coordinate 167,076 downwards.
CATATCGACTCCTCACGGAGTTGGTGGAATAGCCGTAATACGCATAAGCGGCCGCGATGCCATAGCCATAGTTGACCGACTGTGGAAAGGCCGCCGGCTGTCGGAGTCGGCAAGTCACACCGCCCACCTTGGAACAATAGTCGACGACAATGGCGAGATTCTCGATCAAGCCGTGGCCACGGTGTTTCGCGGGCCCAACTCATTTACGGGCGAAGATGTTGTAGAGTTGTCGGTTCACGGTTCAAAATGGATACAGCGCGAAACGATAAATCTGCTCGTCCGCACGGGTTGCCGCATAGCCGATGCCGGCGAATTCACACGCCGAGCATTCGCCTCAGGCCGGCTCGACCTCGCCGAAGCTGAAGCCGTGGCCGATGTCATTGCATCGTCGTCGCGTGCGGCCCATCGGGTGGCGATGCGACAGATGCGAGGCGACTTCTCGGGCCGACTGAATTCTCTGCGCGAACAATTGCTGGAACTGGCTTCGCTTCTTGAACTTGAGCTTGACTTCTCGGAGGAGGATGTGGAGTTTGCATCGCGTCGGAAACTGCTCGACCTCGCCGACGAAATACACCGTGTGGTGACGCGCCTTGCCGCAACATTTGCCACCGGCTCGGCTCTGAAGGAGGGCATTCCTGTGTCGATTGTGGGTGCCACGAATGTTGGCAAATCAACACTGCTCAACCGATTGCTGCACGACGACCGGGCAATCGTGAGCGACATACACGGAACGACCCGCGACGTGATTGAAGACACGATGGAGATAGGCGGCGTGCTGTTTCGCCTTATCGATACGGCAGGCCTTCGTTCGACTACCGACACAATCGAGGCGTTGGGCATCGAACGCACCATCAACAAGCTGAAGAATGCATCGATAATATTGTGGATGGTCGATGCAACCGCCGGACAAGAGAACGCAGCGAAATCATGGGCTGAAATAGAATCACACCTATCGCCCGAACAACATCTCATAGCGGTGGTAAACAAGATCGACGCCGGAAATATCGACATAACTTCGCTGCTGCCTGAAGGAACCACGGTAATAAAGCTGTCGGCACGAAACGGCGAAGGCATATCGGCTCTCGAACAAGCCCTGGTGAATGCATCGGGCACAGGCGACCTGTCGCACAACGACATCATGGTGACAAATGCCCGCCACTACGAGGCGCTGACTCACGCCGCCAATGCCATAGCCCGCGCAATCGACGGCCTAAAGGCCGGCCTGTCAGGCGACTTCATCGCGCAAGACATACGCGAAACCCTCCACTACCTCGGCGAAATCACTGGCACCATCACCACCCCCGACATCCTCGCCACCATCTTCTCCCGCTTCTGCATCGGGAAATGATGGCTTGTAAACAGCCATAACCAACCATAAGCAATTAGAAGAAAGTCGCTGATAGCCAGCGACTTTTCTTTTTTATGTGGTTTTCAGTCAAATCTGACTGGTTGCGGATTTCCAGCATTATTTTGCACCATATTTCTACCGCCGAACAATTAAGCGGACACTTCGCACTCATCATAGCGACATCTTAGGCACGATGTGAGACGCTATGAGAATGTGCCAAACCGCTATAGAAGACACAGTGTGAGACGCTGTGAGAAATTGTGAGACGCGTTGAGACGAAATAGACGAAATTAAAGGCGACCAATATATGGAAATCCAGAGAAAATGCCAGTGGTGCGGCAAACCATTTATAGCACACACGATGGTAACACGCTATTGTAGCAAATCGTGCAATGAAAAAGCGTACAAAGAGAAGAAGCGGAAGCAACGATTGCAGGCTTACGAGGAACGGCAAAATGAGCAGCCCATGCAGGAAGTCGGTATCGTGGGAAGCAAGTTGTATCTCTCCCCTGCCGAAGCCGCTACCCTTTTAGGTATCAGCCGTGCGACCATCTACCGCCACATGGCTGTCGGAATCATCCGGGCCTTACAACTTCGTGGGCGTACTATTATCCGCAAGTCGGACATTGAAAAGATGTTCGACAATGCTCCTGATTACAAGAAACGTAATTATGGACGGAAACAGGCTGCACTCTATTACACCACGAATGAGGTATTGGAGAAGTACCAAATCCAAAAGAAAACCCTTTACCGCAGATGCAAGCTGTATAACATTCCGAAGATTGAGGAGGGCAATCGGGTGTTCTACAACCGCAGTCTTATAGACAAATACTTTGCAGACCTTGCCGAGGAAATCAATCCAGCGAGTTACTATACTCCGGAGCAGGTTATGGACAAATACGGTATGAGCCGTAATGCAGTTGTCACCTTTGCCATGCGACACAATATCCCCCGAATCAACCGCCACCATGAGGTATATTATTCCCGTGCCCATATAGATGCGATTAAAGAAAAGCAGGAGAAGCTGAATCCCGACTATTATACCTACGATGAAATCACCGAGAAATACGGACTTACCAAGATTAATATCAGCTACTATGTCAACAAGTACGACATCAAGCGATTCAAGCAAGGAAGCCGGACAATGGTGCTGCGTTCGGAGTTTGACAAAGTTTATATTGAGCATCGCGATGGGACATATACACCCAAGAAACGGGAAAAGAAAAGCGACATGGCGAAAGAGACTTTTGTAATCCCCGAAGGTTATTACTCATCCGAGCAAATTGCGAAGACCTATCAGATGAACAAGAAAACCATTTGCAGGCTGTGCCGTGAAAACGGCATCCCGAAAATCAGTCATGGTGGGTTCAACTATTACGAGCAACTGTCAGTTGACCGATTCTTTGCCAAGTACAAATCGGCTGACAATATCAAGGAATGGATTGGTGCGGAGCAAATGGAAGAAATCTACGGCATGAGCAAAGATGCCCGATGTTCGTTTGTGCATCGCCATAAAATCCCCTCCCGTGTTGTTTATGGCAAAGTCCAATATTCCAAAGGCCATATCGACATCATCAAAAACGGTGGCTTTGACCAACGGGAAAAGTATTACAGCGTAACCGAAGCGATGGAAAAATACGGCATTCGCAGGGATGATGTCTACAATTATGCGAGGTATAACTACATACGGAAGATGCACCACGGCAAGTCGATGTTCCTGCTGAAAGAGGATTTTGACAAAGTTATGGCTGAAAAATCCGGCATCTGAGAATTATTCTGCACAGACAAGAATCATTTTCAGTAATGGCAGTCATCAGCATTGTTTCATTATATTGATTTGCAACAGATTATTCACCAAATATAGTATTTATCATTATGCACGAATGTAAAACTGTAACATTGAGGACAAGACCTCTAAAGAAAAACATGTTGTCGTTCTATCTGGATTATTATCCCGGTTATCGCGACAAAGAGAGTATGAAGGTAATCCGTCATGAATCTTTGGGCATCTACATTTATGCCAATCCAAAGAACCAACGGGAACAGAACTTCAATGCCGTCATGTCGGAAAAGGCGGAAGCTATCCGATGCCGACGATTTGAATCCATCGTCAATGAGCGGTATGATTTCTTTGACAAGAGCAAGATGAAAGGGGATTTCCTTGCCTATTATAAGAAGACACTCCGCAAGCACGACCAGAAATGGGAGTTCGTCTATCTGCATTTCTGCAATTTCGTGGGCGGTAAATGCTCATTCGAGGAGATTGATGTGGACTTATGCAACAAGTTCAGGGAGTATCTGCTCAATGCGAAGCAACTGAGACGTCCGGAGCGTCCCATATCACGCAATTCAGCCGTGGGCTACTGGTCCACATTCAGAGGATTCCTCAAAATACTCTATCGCAACAAGTTGATTCATTCCAATGTAAACGATTTCTTGGAGAAAATAGAACCGGAAGATGTCGTCAAAGACTATCTCAGCGTAGAAGAACTGTACAGATTGGCAGAAACGCCCTGCAAGATACCGGTTCTGAAAACCGCCTCGTTGTTCTCTTGTCTGACAAGTTTGAGAATCAGCGATATTCTCACATTGCGGTGGGAAGAAATCGTTGACTTTGCAGCCGGAGGAAAATGCGTATATACTGTCACTCAAAAGACAAAGACAGAAGATATTATCCCCATCAGTGATGAGGCCTTGCAATTAATCGGTTATTCCCCGGAAAAGACAGGGCTGGTATTCAAAGGATTGAAAAGATGCTGGACGCAATACCCCATGAAAGAGTGGATTCGAACTGCCGGTATCACCAAAAACATCACGTTCCACTCGTACCGGAGAACATTCGCTACCTTGCAGGCTGCTGCCGGAACGGACATCCGGACCATTCAAAGTATCATGGCGCACAAAAGCATCACCACTACCCAACGATACATGAAAGTAGTGGATAGCAACAAGCGAAAAGCCAGCAATAAAATCTCCCTGATACGTAAGAGCTAACGGGCATAAACACCGCTTTTTATATGGTTAGAGTATGATTTCTGAGTATGATTCATATTCTAACCATAATTATTTATAAATATCTGTCCAGCAACCATTAGTATTTATGGTTATATGGAAATTAGTACTGAACTTTGTGGCATAGAATTGTAAACAATCACAACTATATGGAGAATAATGTACAGGTTCAGAAAACTGCGGACATCAGTAGTCTGGTATGTGTGGTAATCGTTTCACTCTCGGCACTCACCGCATACAATCTTGGAGAAAAGTTCAATCACTATATCCTGTTTGATGTCACCATTTTTATTATTTCTTTGGTAATGCTCATTTTGACCTTTGCCGTATTCCGCAAAGTAATGGCAGGACTTTATAAGAGTATTTCAAATAGTACTATAAATGAGCAAGTACAAAGTAATTGTTCGCAAGAGGTTAGCTCAGATAATTCCATAACAGAGACTCAACAGGTTATACTGGAACAAATGCCTGACAGTTTGGAAAAATACGAGAGTATTCTCGTGGAAGAACAACTGAAAGAGGTAAAGCGGAAAAGGGACACCATGATAGCCATCCGTGAATATGTGGTGGAAAAGGCCTCAAAATATCTGTCAAAAGAGAATATCAGCACGTTATTCCACAATATCGAGTGTCTTGCCGAAAATCGGGTGACAGACTGCCAGCCAATCCATTCAACGAAAGAAGCGAAGCTCAGTTCTCCCTCTTTAAGACATTTGGCTTGGAATATCGGAGAACGGCTTGGAGTCTCCCGTCGCGACAAGGCGGTATTTATCAAATCATCTTTCCCTTATGAATTGCGAAACGCTGATATAGAATATCTGGAAGCCAATTTGCGTGTTAATGCCCAATGCGACATCCCTATTGACGTGCCGGACAAAGGAGATTTCCGCTTTCATAACAACACTTGAGAATTAAACCGTGCAGACGGTAATCATTCTTCCGGATGACGAATTTCTGCAAGATTTCATTCTGTTGGTTTGTAGCATATTAATTTAAATTATTGATAATATGACTGCAACCGAGTTAACTTTTAACGACCTGCCGAAAGTCGTAGGCGAACTATGCGAGCGAATCGCAAGTATGGAAAATTTGCTTAGGGACAATCTTAACCGTCAAAGCGAACCAAAGGAGAATCTGCACATACCTATGACAGTGCAGGAAGCCTGTGCTTATCTGAAAATGCCGGTTTCCACCTTTTATTACAAGATAAAGAAGGATAGCATTCCGGTAATCAAACAAGGAAAGCACCTCTATATCTATCGTGACGAGCTTGACAAATGGCTGGAAGCATCACGCAAAACGTCAGTACCTCTCACCTATGAGGAAGAAAACGAAGCGATGTATGCCTCACATCGTCGCAAGCCTAACCCTAAAAACTGGTGAGTATGGAAACAGCAACACCCATTGAAGATCTTGCTCAGGTCGCTACAAGATGGCAAGATACCATGCTCAGCTTGGAAAAGGAGTACGAACAGGAGCCGGAAGTTCTGAAAATAGGTGGAGTGCCTGTCGGAACATTGGGAAATTTCAGCGCATCCATTGGCAAGGCTAAAAGCAAAAAGACTTTCAATGTGTCTGCTATGGTGGCAGCAGCTTTGTCCGGAAAGGAAGTCCTTAACTACACAACGGATTTTCCTGACGGGAAAAAACGCATCCTTTACATTGACACCGAACAGAGTCAGAACCATTGTATGATTGTGATGCATCGTATCATGAAACTGGCAGAGTTGCCGGCCAATGAGGATTGCGGCCGTTTCTATTTTCTCGCTCTACGCAAATTCAGTCCGAAGGAGCGTTTGGCTATCATAGACGATGCGATCAGTCAGATTGAGGGTCTCGGTTTCGTGGTGATTGACGGAATCCGTGACTTGGTTTATGACATCAATTCACCGAGTGAAGCCACATGCGTAATCTCCAAACTTATGCAGTGGACTGACGAGCACCAGATTCATCTTCACACCATTCTTCATCAGAACAAAAGTGATGAAAACGCACGAGGGCACATTGGCACGGAAATCAACAACAAAGCGGAGACGGTCATTCAAATCGAGAAAGACAAGGACGACAGCAACATCAGCAAAGTGGAAAGTGTACATACCCGTTCCAAGGATTTCCTGCCATTCGCTTTCTGCATCAATGACCAATCACTTCCCGAACTTCTGCCGGACTATGTGCCGACAAAGAAGAGTGCAGGTCGTCCCAAACAGGAACCGTTCTCCCCTTATAAGGATATCCACGAAGCCATCCATCGCAAAGCTCTCGAACTGACTTTTGAGGGAAAAGAAACTATTTCGGGATATAAGGCTTTGGAAGAAGGACTGACTTCTGCCTACGAACAGGCTGGGACGAAATTGAATCACAACAAGATTGTGGAGTTGATAAAGTTCCTCACGAACAAACGGATGGTGGTTCAGGAAAGCCGTGGCATCTATCGGTTCATGCCGGATTACCACTACTAATCCCCCACTTGACTTTATTCTAAAAGTGTCTATTCGTATATAAGCCAAAGTTTAAGCGCAACGACTGGTTTCATGATAATTCACGGAACTGGTCGCTGCCATTGATTGGGCTTGCCCGTTGTACGGATATTATCTTATATGGGTAGCCTAATCCCCCAAGCAACCAATCGGTTGTTTGAGAGTGCCAAATCTGCCAGCAAGCTGATTGCGCGAGGAAAGGCGTTATTTGGGCATTTTTTTCTTTTCGCCAGCATTTCTCCTCGTCTTTCTCGCCCAAAAGCGAAATTTGCTAGTTAAATTGCGTCTGGGCTTGCCCATTATACAACATTTATTGAGTTAGGGTAACTCAATACCCCAAGCGATAAATCGCTCGTGAGAACCTGCCAATCCCCCAGCAAGCAGGATTGAACTTTATAGCAACTATGGAGTTCGTTTTCACTCCATGTGCATCGTATTTTAGAGTGTCATCCAACACCTTTGTAGTCTCTGTTTGACAGATACCATAGACAAGCGTATTTCAGTAGTTCTTTTATGAACTCTTTTGTGAACTCCGTAGGTTCTTTCAGGAACTGTTTTTTGCTCTTTCGCGAACTCTTTTAGGAATCATTTTTCATAATTCAAGTTCCAATGAGTAGTATTCCGGAGCAATGCCGGCCACATAAGTGACGATACTCGATGACGAACATGAACACAGGACTACTGTGTCCAAATGCCTGCCAATTTAACCATATCAACCTGCCAGATTCCTAAGATTGATTTTGCCAACTAAAAATGGCATCAGAATCATTCTATATCTAATGAGGCGCACCAACAACAAAAGGCTTCTTTAATATGCAGTTTTAAATATTATTCATTCTATACTTACATGGATAAGATGAATCCGAAGACATTGACTTATTTTACATTTGAGGCTGAAATTTTATTATTACAAGCATCTATTAAAATAATATTATTTGAATCCAATAGATTCAGATCTTCCAATATCTTATGTACTTTCAAATATTCTGAATTACTGAAATATAAAATCACTTTTATACTTTGGTTCGTATTATTTGCAGCTTCATATACCTTCACTTGATTAGCAATATTATGTTTTAGTTTAGAATTGCTCGCAAGTTTAAATTCTACAAGTGTCTTATCTGTATTTCCTTTGGAAATTTTATAGTCAACCGGTCCTCGTCCATTATTTACTTCAGCATTCACGTCAAATTTAGTCGCGAACCATGTAAGTTTAAAAATCAATTGAAGGTCTTTTTCTTTTTTAATAGGTTTCCCATTATGGTAGAATAATTTATATCCATCTTTATTTTCAATAAAATCTTTCAAAAACATCACTCTATCCAATGACGCATCATATGATCCAATAGTATTTTCCTTATAAAATTGATAATTCGCATCTAAAGATTTAATTAAAGTCTGGATATTGCTTACATAAATCTCATTAGCTATTGACACAATCTCATTTGATGCGCTTTTTGCCTCTGCCTTTTCTTCCTCTTTAATTTTAATATAATAATCCATTAATTCAGGGAATTGTGCAATAGTGTTTGCGGCAGCCTCATTTCTGGATTTTTCTGTAATCTTATTATCTGGCAATTGTTTAAGATATATACCATTAATTCTATCTCTGAGCTCTTCATTAGGAATAGAACTTGTAATATCCAATAATCGATACCGCATTTCGCTAGCATTAATCCAAGTTTCATCTTTTGTAAGAATATCTTTAGGCGTTAATATCACATAATCATCATTAAAATACGGCAAAGTATAAATTTGGGGCATCCACGTTTCAAATTTATAGTCAAAATATACTTTAGGGACAGAAACGTTCTTACACTGTTCTGGTAATAGGTATTGTTTGGCAAAAGTTTGTGTATATTCAAGTAGATATTCTTTTATAAGATTACAAGTAAAATCACTTATATTATCTCGACCTACTCCAACTCTAAATAGTGACAGTTTTTCCAGATGAGATGTTTCTGTAATTGTTTCATTTTTTAATTCGGGGAATACTCGTTGTATCGCTTTTGACATAGATTGCCCAAAATCTTTTCCTAATCCTAAACCACCATTCCCAGACTCACTATAACCAAGCCAATTTTGTTTAACCTCAGGAAAAGTATACCATCTTTTAATCTTTTCTAATGAGATATTGCCGCTGGCTTTATCTCTCAAAAAAGACAAATAATCCAAAATTCTTTCATGTAGTTGACGGTATTCAGGCTTTTCGCTAGCATATAATAAAAATGGGTCAATAAAAAGTGGAATATCATTTAGCAATGAAATATTCATCGCACCATAATCTTTTATAACTGACTCGTCTACATTAAACAAATCCGAAAAATATACCATAACCTCAATCTTAAATAGATTATTTACCAATGAGTTGTAAATATACAAAATATTCCTAAGTTTAAGAATATATAGAGCGAAGAAGTTGCAATATTGAATTTCTTCGCTCTATAAATGACTTTATTTGCCAAGTGACTTGAATACTTTTGCAATGCAACGCTTTTTCTGTTCCATATTTGGATGGACATAGAGATCCAAAGTCGTTGAGATATTGGAATGTCCAAGCAATACACTGACTGTCTTGTAGTCGCATCCGGCTTCTATGCAACGAGTGGCAAAGCTATGGCGCAGTCCGTGATATTTTAGTTTTGGGACACCTAACTTTTCCATTAGTTTGGTGTAATAATTCCGGTAGGTACGCGGTTCTGTCGGGTATTCATCATTGGTTAGAATATAAAAATCTTCATTGACTACCTTTTTCAGAGGCTTCATCATTGCGAGCAATTCCTTTGTCATAGGAATCTCTCTACAAGAATTTTGGGTTTTGGGAGTATTGATAACCAACTCTGTATGTTTCTGTGTCCCATCAATGATATATATTCGCTCTATTGTACGGTTTACTGTAATAGTTCCGTCTATTATGTTGATATCGCTCCACTTCAAGGCACAGACCTCCCCAATGCGAAGCCCGGTACATAGACTGATGTAAATACCGAGTCCGGCAAAAGAGAAATGGTTTTGAATATGGTTGAGCACCTTTTTATGATTGGCTACTGATAGAACCTCCAATTCTTTGTTTGTCGAAATGGTCGGATATTTGATGTCCCATTCATAATAGTCCATCCATTCGTTTTTTACCCCGAACTTCATCACCATTTTTAGGACTATCAGAATGTCCTTGACGGATTTGATGCTCAATCCTTTTTCTAACTTTTGCAGGACGAAAGCCTGCACTTCCTTTTCATGGAGCGAATCACTATCCCCGAAACAAGGAATAATGTGGTTCTCCAAGATTAACACATAAGCCGCCATTGTGGACTGCTTCACATAGGGTCGCTTGTACTCTTTCCAAGCTACCGAAATTTCTCTAATTGTTTTGTTACTCATGTTGTTCATTTAATGATAAGCTCTATAATTAGAGAAATATAATGAGCGATGTTCCCCATTTGAGATTTCCAGAGTTTACGGAGGAGTGGGTTAATGTATCTCTAAAGGATGTTGCGGATTTTCAGAAAGAGAGAATTTCATCTGGGCTATTAGATGAGAGTACATATATCTCAACGGAGAATATTCTGCAAAATTTTCAAGGTGTGCAATCGGCTATTTCTATTCCAGCAAATACCAATGTCATAGCATATAAAAAGAATGATATACTGTTATCAAATATTCGTCCCTATCTAAAAAAAGTATGGTTCTCGGATAGAATAGGTGGCTGTAGTGCAGATGTATTTGTTCTGAGAAGTAAAACCTGCGAACCTGAATTTCTCTATAATGTAATTGCGTCAGATAAGTTCATCAATTATGTTATGAGCGGTGCCAAAGGTGTAAAAATGCCGAGAGGAGATAAAAATCAAATGGGAAGTTTCAGTTTTTCTATTCCTGCTGTAGCAGAACAGAGAAAAATTTCACGATTGTTTCAACTTTTGGATGAGAGAATAGCCACCCAAAACAAAATCATAGAGAAATTACAATCCTTAATCAGCGGAATTATACAGAACGCTATTCAAAAGGGACTGAATGATAATACATGGGAGATGATATATCTTTCCAAATTGCTTACTGAACGTAAGGAGAAAAATCGCAATGGATATGAAGTAAGCTCTGTGTCTGTTTCTGAGGGTGTTATAAACCAAATTGAATATCTCGGACGTTCTTTTGCTGCAAGTGATACTTCTAAATATAATGTTGTCAGATATGGAGATATTGTTTACACAAAATCTCCTACTGGCAATTTCCCTTATGGAATCATCAAGCAAAGCTTTCAAAAACACCCCGTTGCTGTTTCCCCTCTATACGGAGTTTATGAGCCTTATTCTAATGAGGCTGGATGCTTTTTGCATTATTACTTTCTATCTTCAATTGTAACAACAAACTACCTTAGTCCACTTATTCAGAAAGGGGCAAAAAACACTATCAACATAAGCAACCAGACTTTTCTCAATAATATAGTACCTTACCCTAAAGAAGAAGTAGGTATTATACCAATAGCAGCGTTATTGCGTAATGTACAAATCAAACTCAACATAGAGAGGTTGTCGTTAGTTTTGCTGGAACAACAGAAGATATATCTTTTGCGAGGTATGTTCATATAAACATTGACCCTAATAGATATTGCTTTTGCTCTTGATAATTCAGTAATAGTTTTCGCTCTGTCTCCAGTTTGCTTGATAAAGCATTGAGAGTTCGAGCGATTTCTTTTTGGCTCTCAAATGTTGGTAGTGAAAATTTCTTCTTCATGAAGTCGTTTTTTTGAAGATTAAATCGTGTACTTCCTTGTGCCAATGGATATATGAATTTTCTGAAAACGCTATTTGATACGAGGTAAGCTAAATATGGTGAATATACCTTATTAGTGGCTGTCATATGCAGTCCAAAACAAAAGCTGTTAAGATAATATTTATCACTTTCACCAAGGTAAACAGCACCTATACCTACCTCATCAGGAGTTTCAGACGATAGAGTAAACAGCAAATCGCCATAAAGAAGAGTATTCTGCTTTTCATTATCGCCTATTACAACATAATCAACCTGTTCCTTATTGACAATACTATTGCTGTAAATGTTGAGGTATGTAATATAAGGTTTGCCCTTGCCAAAATCATCTCCGCTCTTGCCTGATAATCCTGAGTATGAAGTTCCCAGTTCCTCAAATGAAGTTGATAAACCACCAACTTGCAGATGAAGAAAATCATTTAATCCGCTGATTAAGGATTCGTATTCAGTAATGTCCGCAATAACAGATTTACTCTTTAATTCAATAGCAGATGCTCATACCATACGTTTAGGCAATATTGCACATATTACGAATGGTGCTGGTGATGTGCAAGATGCTAATACAGAACATATAGAAGATTGGTATCCTTTCTTTGACCGTTCAGAAGAATTAAAATGGTTTCCAACTTATTCGTTTGACAAGGAAGCTGTTATTTATGCTGGTGAGGGACAAAGTTTTTACCCTCGATATTATAAAGGTAAATTTGCCTTACACCAAAGATGCTATGCCATAACGGATTTCGCTTCATGTATTCTACCAAAGTATTGTTACTATTTTATGAGTACATTAAATTCTTATTTTGCTAGAAATTCCGTTGGTTCTACAGTATCATCTTTGAGAATGGATATATTTCAAAAGGCAGAAATTAAACTACCTCCTATACCAAAACAACAGCATATATGCAAAATTATTGATGCTTTCTGTACTAAACTTGAAGTCGAACAAAGCATTATTTCTACCCTACAAGAATTGAAACAATTCTTGCTCTCGCAGATGTTCATATAAACAACTGCGAGAGCAAATACTGCTTTTGCTTTATATAATTTGAATGAAGGTCTATTGAACACTTAATAAGTGCATCAACCTTTGAAAGGAAAGCACATGAGTATTCAACATCGCCAACTAAGGGTATAGTAAAATTTTTGACATCATCTCCATTGATAGAGGTGAATGTGCTTCCTTGCTCAATCTGCTTCCATTTGTAACTGAAATAGTCTAAAGCATAATATATATACATTGTAGGTATTACAGATTTATTTCTCAGCGCACATACTCCTCGTCCGATACAGACTTTCATTTTGTTCTCTGCAACAATTCCAACAGGTGCTCTAACAGTTAGGATTAAGTCCTTTTGCAAGGAAATTTTAGTTGGTTCATTTGTGTATATACGCGAAATCGTTATCCCATCAAGTATATCCAAATTACCTTGAATCAGAGGAAGACCATCATTATTACTGTTGTAACTTGAGGATGACGGAGATTGTCCCATGATAACCTCGCAAAGATTTTGAATCTTTACTAAGGTTGTGTTACGAAAAATGATTTGACTAATTGCGGACTTTAGTTTTTTCAAATCCTCAATGATTTTGTTTTGGGTTGTAATGCGCTCGTCTATGAGAGACAATAGACGTGTTATCTTCTTTTGTTCCTCGATGGCAGGATGATAAACTCTAATATGCTTTAAGTTTTCACCATACAGGTGTACGACAGAAACACCTTGGGCAACACGAGCGATGTCTTTTTTACGAGCACCATTAAGTTGATAGGCAAAGAATCCTCCATCATCATGTTTGAGTCTTATGATGTTCAAATCTCCACCCAGCAGGATGTTATTAAACGAAACACATCGAGCTGTTGATATGTCTATAGCAGTTTCTCCAGAACATGGGATTATGACATCATTAGCCTTACTTTTAACCAGCGATGATGAATCCAATTCTGTTCTACTATATGCCTCATCAATAATTTCAGACTTGTACTTGGTATAAAGTTCACCATACAATATACAAGGAGAGCCTTGTTCAGATAATTGGTCTTTAGATATTCCACTGCCTTTTGTTATCTCTGAAATTTTGCCCAATGTAGTTTCTTTCCACTCCCCACAAAACTCCGGAAATCTCAAATGGGGAACATTAAGGACTTTTTTATCTATTGCCATAGTTGTCATTCTTTTGTAGGATTCAAATCAAATGGAAGCAATGGAGTTTCATCATTACCCTCATTAAAACGATCAAAATCTGATATGTATGATTTATCTTGAATCAGTTTATATTTTTCGTATTCGCTATAAGCCTTATCTTTTGCTTCTTCTTGTGTCACTTTTCCTGCCGTATCGCACGGCTCGTAATCCATCGCTGCAAGATATTGTTGAAGGAACCTTTTCCAATCATCCATAGTTGAAACGATATGACGTGCAGCACGTGATTCTGCCATATCAAGAAAGGCAGTTGTGATAAGATTCAACTGGGACAATTCAGAATCTGACAGGTAATTTTTTGCAATGATGGTATCAGACTTTTGCACTCTTCCATCAGGAGCTTTCTTCCATGTGGTAAGTCCCATGTAAGGTTGCTCGGAATCAGCCCGTTGATAGATAATTTCCGCAGCCGTATGATGGGTAACGGCAAGGTGCATCATATTCTGTACCATCTTGAAGAACAACTTTGTATCTTCTGATTTCGGGTCGTAATCCGCACTGCATTCTGCATAAATGTCAGTTATCTTTTGGTAATATCTGCGCTCTGAGGTGCGTATTTCACGAATACGCTCAAGCAAATCGTCAAAATAGTCCTTTCCGAAATGTTTGCCCTGTTTCAGCCTCTCGTCATCAAGGGCATATCCTTTAATGATAAACTCTTTCAGCACTGAAGTTGCCCAAATACGGAATTGAGTAGCTTGATAGCTATTTACTCTATACCCCACCGCTACAATAGCATCGAGGTTGTAGAATAGCGGCATACGCTCCACTTCCCGGTCTCCTTCTGTTTGAACTATCCCAATTTTTCGGATAGTTGCCTCTTTGGTGAGCTCTCCGCTTTCATAAATCTGTCCAAGATGGTAGTTAATGGTGCGGACATCAACCCCAAACAAATCTGCCATTCTTTTCTGGGACATCCAGAATGTTTCGCTGTTGAAAATGACTTCTATACGTGCTTCCCCTTGGGCTGTTTTATACAATAATATATTAGCGCTTAGCGAATTATGCATGAGTTCTATCATTGGGACAGATTGCGAGAAAAAGTCTCGTGCCTGTTGAACAAGCAACTTTTTGCCATCAGCATTTTCCGCAATAATCATACATGCCATACGAGAGAGACGGAATATGTTTACCTTGCGGAATGAACCGTTTCCTATCCTGACCATATCAACCGCTTGGTTGAAATGCTCGTCCACATTCATTCCTTTTTCTCCGGCTACTTTGATGGCTTTATCTATGACCCTTTGAAATTTCCAATAAGTAGAATAGCCCATTGCACCACAAAGGTCACGGGAACTCCAATATTCATTTCCGCTCTCGTCCTTTCGGAGTATATTCTCAAATGATGGAACCATCTGAGGTATATTGTCATTTTCTCCCATATTGCAATTACTCGTTAGCTTATTCTACAAGACCCAATTCTTTCAGATATACCTCAATCTCCTTATCCAACTCAGCACGCTTGGCTTCCAGTTCCTTTATTTCAGCCATTACAGCCTTGATGTCGATAGGTTCTTCCTCTTCAAAAGTATCAACGTAGCGTGGAATATTCAGATTGTAATCGTTCTCCTCCACCTCTTTCAAGGTAGCCAAATGACTGTACTTTTCTATTTCCTTGCGGTCACGGTAAGTTTCGACAATCTTTTGGATATGCTGCTCTCGGAGTTTGTTTTGAGTCTTAACTTTTTCAAACTCCTTGCTGGCATCAATGAACAGGATATTGTCGTCTTCTTTGCGGCACTTCTTGAACACAAGAATACAGGTCGGAATACTTGTACCATAAAAGATATTGGCTGGCAATCCGATAATGGCATCCACGTAGTTTTTCTTTTCTATGAGAAAACGACGGATAACACCTTCTGCATTACCACGGAACAACACACCATGCGGAGCGACACAAGCCATTGTACCGCCTTCGTTCAAGTGATAAATCATGTGCAGGATAAAGGCATAGTCGGCAGTCTTACGTGGTGCAAGCCGTCCTGCCTTGCTGAAACGGTCATCATTGTTGAATTTGTCGGCAGCACTCCATTCGGCGGAGAACGGAGGATTTGCAACCACTGCATCAAACTGAGTGTCACCAAACGCATCCCATTCAAGCGTATCACCATTTTCAATCTTGAAGTTACTGAATCTGATGCCATGCAGCAACATATTCATTCGGGCAAGGTTATAAGTTGTAGGATTCTTTTCCTGTCCGTAAATATCAACTGCATTTCCGATATTGGCAGCACGAAGAAGCAACGAACCACTACCGCAAGTAGGGTCATAGACATTGCGTAAACGCTGATGTCCGATGGAAACAATTTCTGCCAAAATACGGCTGACTTCCTGCGGAGTATAGAACTCTCCAGCCTTTTTTCCGGCTCCTGCGGCAAATTGCGAAATCATATATTCGTAAGCATCACCCAAAATATCAATTTCCTGCGACGCCTCTACACCGAAATCTATATCGTCCAATGCAAGAAGAACATTACTAACGAGCGTATTCTTGTCATCGGCTGTCTTACCCAATTTTGGTGAAGCCAAATCTATGTCTGAGAACAGTCCGCCAAAATCTTCTTCGCTATCTTGTCCCAAAGTGCTGTCCTCGATACGTTTCAGTGAACGCTCCAGCATAGGAAGAATGTTCTCTTTTCGTTTGACAGCCTCTATTACAGAAGAAAACAAGAACTTCGGTTCAATGAAATAGCCGATATTCTCCAAGCATTGGTTCTTGGCTTCCTCTTGTAGTTCCACCGCATCGGCATCTTCCATTTCCCATAACTTCTTAAAGGTTATTTCATCATCCACCAAAGCATTGTTGGCGTACTTTTCAATTTTCTCTGACAGGTATTTATAAAAAATGAACCCCAGTGTAAAATACATGAAGTCACTTGCCGACATATTGCCACGCAAACGATTTGCGACCTCCCAAAGCTGGTCACGGAGTTTCTGCTGTAATTCTTCGCTCATTATTTCTAACCTTTATTTACTGTAAAATAAATTCTTTAATTTGCTTAGTCAATAATGCTTTACGCTTTTTGATAAAATCAAGGAAATAGTCTAAACTATAGTCGTTCATTTCAGGTATATGATGACGTTCCTTAAAATTAGCATCTCGATCTTTTAGCCAGGAATCAAAAGGTTTAGCATTTTTAGATTTGTTTTCTGAGTCATCCAACAATTCTAAATTCAAAATTGAATTATAGCAGGCCTGGTACTTTTCTATAGTTGCATCATCATATCCTTTTGCACGAAGATTTTTTATTTTAAACTCATTTTGTGGATAAATATGATCTTCATTGTATTTCTTATCTTTCCAATCTCTCCCTGGATACAACAATGATAAAATCAAATAGCTATATTTAGTACCATAACTATAGTTCAGCATATTTTCTATCTCCATATCGTTGAATGTCATTTCTATTTTCAATTCTCTACAAAGTTCAACATAGGGGAAATAGTCTGTTGCTAATTTAACAACAGGTCTCATACTATTCAATTTATTATCAGTTGCACTACCTAGCACTCCTTTAAGCAGCATCATGATAATCCATTTTTGAATATTATTTTGATCCTCTACATCTTTCAAATTAGAGGAGGTAAGATAGCCTTTGTTTTTCCCTCTCAAATATTGAGCAACAGGAAGTAACACCAACCTTGCTACTAAATTTTTATCTGTAAAGCCATAACGACTAACCAATTTGATACTATTGGCAATGGCATCTTTTGTTTCATCCCAATGATCCTCTATACATTCTAGATTTTTCTTCGTGAATGAACTAAGTTTATACTGTATAGGAAGATTTTCAGTTAGATACATCGCCCCTTTCATCACAAAGTCTTTACCAAAATTATAACCAGTTCCTATCTTGTTAATTTCATCTGTAAATTCATTGATTTCTTCTCTTGCGTTCAAATTCCTCCATTTAGCAGTCGCTGTTGACAAAAGAATATCACTATACTCTAGTTTTTGGCCACCAGTATTAGTACGAATAAATATCTCTAAAACCTTATCATAGTCATCTGATTTTTCCTCATAATAATTTATGTTTTGAGATACATTTACTACACTAAAAAGTTTACTTATCATCTTTCGAGCTTTTTTCTTAGCTTCTTCATCAAAAGCATTAAGCTGATTTTCTATAGAATCTTTAGCATCTTCTGCATCATCATAATTTAATATATCCCCAACACGATACCATAATTGAGGATAATCCGTTCTTTGCAGAGGTGTTTCATCCTCTTTAAATAAAAATTGATATGTCATCTCCTCTGGATTGTCATCTCCCTTATCCCAAAGAAGATTTAAATATAGTCTTGTTGTTCGCCACTTTCGATAGAAAAAACGATATGAACCACGTAAGGCTATATTTATAGATGTTATTCTCTGCTGTCCATCAAGAACCAAATATATATCTTGATTTACACCATCCAAGTTAGCCTCTTTATTATGCGGTTTTTCTTGATCAAAGTCTTTTATAAATTCATATGAAGTCCAATCTTTCTTCTTTTCTTCTCTAATCTTCCAAAAAAGGAAAGAACTGATAGGATAACCACACATAATAGAATCAAACAGTTTTTCTACTTGCGCTGGATTCCAAACGTATTCTCTCTGAATAGCAGGTAAAAAAGTATTCCTCCCTATTCTTTCGGAGATTAAATCCTTTATCGTAGTATTAAAATAAGCCATATGTTTATTCTTTATTCTTATTTATTGTTTGACGTAACAAGTTAAAAACATAATCTATTTCAGTTTCATTTTTCAAAGGAAAACGAACCTCATAAGCTCCATTTCCCCAGTGTCCAACTTCTGATACATCACGGGTAATACCTTCCGGGTCTTTGAGTGTTCCTTTCTTGGCGTTTAGAAATAGTCTTATGCCCTTGTTTTGCATAACTATATCACAAAATACCTTTCCTCCTATCTTGAAACCAATGGTTTTCTTTTTGGGATATATCGTAATATCTTCTCCAAAAGACAGCAAAAATTCTTTAATTTCAGCATATATATTCAGGAAGTCATCTTCAACGTTCTCCAAATGATCCTGTTCGCTATATACCTTTATCTCCTTACTTACAGTTGTTATTGTCTCGTTGTTTGAGACTGTTTTAATACTTTCTTTGCTTGAACGATTCACAATCTGTTCAAACGAAAGAGTATCATTTGTAAAGCGTTTGATTTCCCATAGTTCTATAGGTAAATCCTTGAAATTAATTGCTTCTTTTTGATATGTTGTAAAATTAGGCGATACAAACAACACTTTTGACTGAGACCAGTCCACATCATTTCGTTTGAGTATGCCAGACTTTGATTCGTTATACTCCAAGATGAATTCCGCCTTGTTATTTAGCATTAAAGACAAGTAAGCATAACCTTGGTCGATTACACTGAAATTCTTATCCCTTTTATATTCTATGATTACAAAAGACTTCTTCTCCGAATCAAATGCCAAAGAATCTATACGGAAAGAACCAATGGAAAATTCCGTTTTAATAAAATCAAGCCCAAGCAGTGGCTGGAGATTCTTTTCAACTATGTTTTGAATTTCTTTCTCCAGCTTAAATGGCTTCTCCTTTATAAGCGTTAGTTGCTCATTATATATTTTATATGTTGACATGTCTACTCCCAATTAAAAGTCCTTATTATATTGCGCAGCCTTTCCATTATTCTCGTCAAAGCCTTCCGGGTTTTGATAAGTCCGAGGTGCTTCTCTTTCAAGGCTTTCTGTATTATTCCCGGCTGCTCCTTTTGTAAATAGTCATACTCTTTGATGTAAAGATTAAGCACATCTGCTGAAATTTGTTCATCATCGGCCAAATCATTCACCGCCTTATTGCGTTCCGAAACAATATATTGGTTCAAACGTTCCTCCAACTCATTTGTTCCATCAGCCTTATTTCGTCCGTTCATAAAGTTCTCCTTGTCTTCATCCACATTCTTCCGGATAAAGCCGTCAATGAGTTTAGCCTTGCCTCGCATTCCGGCATCCTTAATCATAGTATCAAGGATATGCTGGCGTTTTGCTGAATAATCATCGCTATACGGGTCAAGTTCCGCAATGAGTTCAAGGATGTAAGCCACATTGATGATATCGCTGTGCAACAATTCAAGACAGAAATCAATATCTTCCAAACCTTGACTATTTCCATAAGGCACAGAATCTTCCGCAACAACAGACGGTGTTACCGGTGGATCGATAAACCCAACTGTAATATCAAGATATTTACTTTTATAATCGTTGAACTGTTGTTCAGTCATTCCAAGGTCATCTGCATCCTCATTGTAGTCTTCGTATATCTGTATTTCTGCATGTTTACGGATAATATCACGGAATGCGAGCACAAAATTCTTCTTGTCATTTTCACTTTGCAAAAGGTCTATGCTGCTTGGTGTAGGATATTTTTGCAAGAAATCTACCGCCAGTCTTTGATATTCCTTTTTTACATCCTCAAACGGAGGACGGATTATATCTTCCGGATTATCTGAGTTGCTGAACAATTTGATAGACTTATCGACATTGCTTTTCAAATCACGGAAACACACAATCTTGCCGAATCGTTTCTTCTCGTTCAACACCCGGTTGGTACGGCTGAATGCTTGCAGCAGACCATGATATTCCATATTCTTATCTACATAAAGCGTGTTCAGCTTTTTGCTATCAAAGCCTGTAAGGAACATACCCACGACAAGACAAAGGTCAAGCGGTTTCATATCCGCTTTCTTCTTTTTCATACGCAGGTTGATGTCATCGTAGTATGCACGGAAATTTTCGGTAGTAAATGCTGTACCAAACATTTCATTATAATCGTCCATGATAGCTTGCAGCTCATCCGCTTCGCCTACGCTCTCACTAACATATTGCCCTGTACCCATACCTGTCTGGTCATCATCCTGACTACTGTTTGCACCATAGGTAAATACTGCACCAATACGAATACTTGGCTTTAACGATTTGAATATCTTGTAATAGCGGATAAGCATCGGTACGGACTGCACGGCAAACAGCGCATCAAATTCTCCGTCAAATGTAGACTTATTGAAATTGTTAATAATGAATTTGGCAATTTCTTCCATACGACTTTGATTGTCGTTATCAACAATTTCATTGCCATGATAATACTCCACAAGGAAACCAAGCACATTTTCATCGGCAATAGCATCCTTAATGAGATATTTATGAAGACAATTTCCGAATATTTCTTTAGTCGTATGACCATCCACAGCATTCTCGGTAAAGATAGGGGTTCCCGTAAAGCCGAATATTTGGGCATCGTCAAAGAACTTCATAATCTTCTTATGACTATCCCCGAAATGACTGCGATGACACTCATCAAATATCATCACGATACGGGAATGACGAATATCCTCAATCTTGCTGCTGTACCATGTCTTGCTTACTGCGGCATTAAGTTTCTGAATGGTAGTGATGATAATCTTGGAATTGCTTTGCAGGCGTTTTACAAGTTCATCCGTATTATCAGTACTATCAACCGCACCCGGTTCAAATGCTTCATATTCCGATTGGGTCTGTGTATCGAGGTCATGACGATCAACTACGAACATCACCTTGTCCACATCATCCAATTCCGATACAAGCTGTGCTGCCTTGAATGAAGTCAACGTTTTTCCTGCTCCTGTTGTATGCCAGATATAACCGTTGTCATTGGAGTTTTGCACCCTGTCCAAAATCTTTTCTACGGCATAGAACTGATATGGGCGAAGCACCATCAGGCATTTGTCACCCTCATGAAGCACAATGTATTTGCCGATGATTTTACCAAGCGTGCATTTTTCCAAAAAGAATGCTGCAAACATATCCAATTCATTGAATGGATGATTTTGAGCATCAGTCCAATTGAATGTAAACTTGTAGCCGCTATTTGGATTATTGGCAAAATAACGGGTATTGACACCATTTGAGATGACAAACAACTGGATATAGTCAAACAATCCATGAAACGAAGTCTTGTGATAACGCTGTATCTGGTTGTATGCCTGTTTCAGCTCCACTCCTCTACGTTTCAATTCAATCTGTACTAAAGGCAAGCCATTGATAAGGATTGTCACATCATAACGGCATTTCTTCCGTCCTTCTACGGTTATTTGGTTGGAAACCTGAAACTCGTTTTGGCACCACTGCTGCCTGTTTAGAAACTCCACCCATATACGTTGTCCGTCTGCTGTATCAAGCGGATATAAATCACGAAGTTTCTTTGCCTTTTCAAAGCGCGAGCCTCCTTCAAGATAGATGACAATCTTCTCAAATTCCTCTGCCGTAAACCCGGTACGTCCGTGTTCCTCCAAGCGTTTGCGGTTGTGGATTTCCAACTGCCGCTTGAAATTGGCATACAAATTATCCTCTTCTGCGATTTGGACATACTCATAGTCCATTTGCATAAGAGTGGCTATCAGTCCGGCTTCCAATGCCGCTTCGCTTTGTATTGACATATCCTTGCCTTATTATGAGTGGTTACTTTACTTTTATATTACTATTCAGTATCTTGACATCCAATGCTTTTTCAATCTTGCACAGAGTTTCCAATGACAGGTTCTCCCGTCCTTTCAGTACTTTAGAGATGTATTGCTGAGAACAATTCATCTTCATAGCCAACGCCTTTTGAGTCATACCGAGCTGCTCCATTCGATTCGACATAATTGTTGCAATAGTCTGTGAATGCAACATCCACGCATCTACATCATCTGCGATAATATTTTCAGACTGTTCTAAAGACGCATCAATTTGTACTTCCATCACTGTATAATATCAGAATACCTTTGTCTTATCGCAGACAAAGGTACTATAAATAATTGGGAATCCACAACTTTCAGGTTGTAAATTAAGGAATCCTCTGATTTTATGCCTGAATGTATAGCATTTTATTATTCGGACACCGAGCCTCAAGTTCAAATCCATAACTTCCATTTGATACGGTCTGGTAATTCTCGTCCCCATCCTTGATAGTTAAAATTTTCACTTTCTTCCATCTATCGGCTTCTTTGTAGAAGAAATAATCCCCTACATTGATATTGATATTATCAATTTTCAGGCAAACTATAGTATGCTGTTTATAGTACTTATGCGGCACAGCGACTTCACTTACTTTTGGGCTGAAATCAATCAATCCTTTATCAAATAACATACTTTGAACTTCCTGCTTATTTATGATACCATCTTCTATCTCAAAATAAAGATTAAACAATTGCCATGTATAGCACAAGCCTCTTTTTTCATTAACCGCATCTTTTATCTGTTGTTGATTAAATGGAGGAATAGTTCTTGATAGAGGTTCTACACCCCTTTCATTATTAACGATGTACAAGCCAAAAACGTCAAATCTTTGCTGTTCCTCTCTTCTTCGAAAAACATTTTTAAAAATCTGACTACATTGAGCATCGGTTGAAGTTCCATTAATACCTTTTATTTCTATAAGGAGCAATCCGTTGTCTTCTGTCTCAATTTGAACATCTTCCTCATTGAAATCTTTATCAAGTTCTTTATCTTTATCAATTACATTTTTAAACCCCAACCATTTAAAATATTTTATACAAGCCTCAACTAACTCATCTCCCGTTGCTGTAAGAAGTTTATGCAAAAATGAGTATTCATTGTTATTCTTTTCTATTCTTTTATCCAAAACCGCCAGACTCTCATTATATTTTGCAATTAACTCCTCTTTTTCTTTAAGCAATTCTTCTTGTCTTGGTAAATAATAAGTTGGCTGATTTAACCATAATGACTCTTCCACTTCCGGAAAATATTCAGAGAAATATTTAAATACAAATTCTTGCATTACTTTTTGTAACAATTCACGCTTCCTCTTTGTTCGAGGCAACACCAAAATTATATCGCTCTTGCTTAACCAAAGGTAAGAAACAATACCTCCTGCTCTATTCATTAACAGGGGTAAAAATTGCTCATCTTTGACCCTTTTCCCGTCATTATCCCATTTTGTTGGATGCTCATACACTTGACAATAGGAGATATCGTCAAGGAAAGATTCAAACAAAATTCTTGATAAATTGCTTTCACATAACTTCACCTCAGAGCCAACCATAGAAGACACACAAAAATCCCCCAAGTGTTCGTAATTATTGTGTTCAACTCTCCGCCCTGAATAACTAACAGTTATATCCTCAAAAACATATTCTACTAAATTATAAGGAGCTTGAAACGCTATTCTAATTGCAGGTTTATTTCTGTGTTTATGAATATCTTCATTCAACACGAAACTTCCAAATGGACATGGATCAAACACCGTTTGAGGTGCATTACTTACAAAATAGTATACTTTTGTTCCCAAGATTTCCTTCCTTGTATTCTCTTGTATACTATACGGAATTTTATCAGACTTCACCATATCTTCGATGAATATGTCATACTCATGTATATTTTGAGGCAGTTTATAATTAAGTAACAAATTCAAACCCCGGTAATTTTTTCCAGACACATCAATAGGTTTTCCCAAACTTCCATCATAAACATCAAACCTCTCATTGAGGTAATCCGAACAATCCTTATCTAAATCCAAGCAACAAATCTTGGTTTTTACACGTTTTGTCTCTGTAGCCATATTAATTAGATTTTTAATCACCTTCACAAAAGTTTGTCCAATCTTTGGACACATATTCCTTTTCAAACTCCTCCAAGTCTTCCTTGATACGTTCACGGAAACTCTCTTCACTATCATCGCCACTCATCATCCAATCTACACGAGTAGCATATATCTCTGCAATACGAATTTGCCGATATGCTTCCTTCATCGCATCAATCGTCTCACCAGACCATTCCAACACATCAGCATTATACGGATAGCGGTCATAATGACAATGATGGATTGAGTATAATACCGGAATTTGTTCACCGTCAGGAGTGTCGGACATATATCGCTTTGTTGATTGGAATATTACCCCATCATCAAAGAATCGTCGGTCTGCATATTTTTGTTCTGCCTTAACAATGGTTTTGTCTCTCAGAAGAAAAGATTCCGCATCATCATAACAGCCAAAATCCATATAAGTTCTATAACTATGGTATGAGCCAAAGCAATCTTTCTCGTAAATAGTCCAATAGTCCTCTTGAATTTTCTCAGGTTTAGGTTTCAATGCCCTCGCAATATCGCGCTCAATAGTATCAGCAATCTCGCGCATTGCATATGTGCCCCTATCAAAATATCCTCCGCTCATAGTTATTTAATCTACTCTTTTTTGATTTAAAATGCACCTATTTAATACTTGTTACTCTCAAATCATATCTACGACTATCCGTGTCAAGATCAACATCATACTCTTTTAGACCTTTTTCAACTGCAATCCGATGTAATTCTTGCTTATCCTTTTGTGATATATCTGGACCATAATAGATCGCTTTCAAACATCCAACATCCGGAATTGCAACATAATCATTCTCTTCCTCTAAACTATAGTAAAGCATTCTCCATTCATGTTCATGCTCGTATTCTTTACGATCCTTATAAAGATAAGATCGATACCAATATAATTGATTGACTGATATCATGGAAGACAAAAAATTCAACCAATTTTTATCTCCAACTTGTTTAAAATACTCGTAAGTCTGAATATTTCCCTCATCCAATGTAACATCCGGTCTTAAATCTGTATAAATCACAGGAAAGAGATTTACATTCATTCCCAATGAATTATATTTAAAAATACATTTTCTGAGATCGTATTCTAATGCAAATCCCTTATACCCATCTGCATATCTATCCCACATATATTTTGACTGTACACTTTCTGTAAAACAGGCTATTTTTGCACTATTTCTTGGATTTCTAAAACGAGACTCTTGCTTTTTTATCGCTGAGCCAATATTGTTACAAAAATCAATATACTCACCTGTCAATATTTTATCTATAATTTGTTCATCCGTATATCCGCACTCTCTATAGTAACATACTTGCATTGCTTTTTCTGTTCTTATGTCTGGGGATTTCTGTGTTATTTGCGACAATGTTATACGTAATGCATCTTTCAATGCATTTTCTAGATCTTTGTGAATCTTATCTTGAT
The DNA here is from genome assembly GCF_004793735.1 of Muribaculum sp. NM65_B17. Lineage (NCBI taxonomy): Bacteria > Pseudomonadati > Bacteroidota > Bacteroidia > Bacteroidales > Muribaculaceae > Muribaculum > Muribaculum sp. NM65_B17. Next base: position 141,258 of record NZ_SRYY01000005.1, on the reverse strand, counting down.
TTATATATAAATATGAATCATACTTATCCGGAAACATCCCTGCATGGCATAAGGAAATAGTTCCAGATTTAAATGATTCAATAGTATAGCCTTTATCGTCTATTCTACGGTATCTAAAAAGGGTTTTCGGGATATTAGGAAGTACTACCTTATAAATATTGCTCCATACATCAGAAGTCGCAGTTTTATCTATATTGAAAGGAATATAGGATTGTTCTATAATCTCTTGAAATTGTTTTCTAAAATCCAACATATGCAAATCACGAATTTGTTATTTCTTTATTTCATCAGCCCAACAACATTTTCCGGCAACATCACATTCCCGACATCATCTTTCGGTGCATTCTTAAGAAATAAGACCGGGAGAATCTTGTAATTCTTGGCAAATGGCAGCAGGTTGGCTTTACGGAGAAGCTCAGCTGTAAGTTGTTTGCCATTCTCCTGATTTGTCCATTTGCATTCGCCAACTAAAAAATATTTTTTATCAAGCGACTCGGCCATCATATCAATCTCTATTTGTTCCGGTTCTTTCCTCTCATTGAGAACCGGTCCCCACCAGCGCTTTGCCTTACCGTAAACAATTCCATTGACCATATTTCCCGTTACAGCGTCCCTGCATAGTTTTTCCCAATGCATACTCACATACTCCGAGAAATGAACTGCCAAAGCCTGTTCTAATGGCAAACGACGACCAAGCTCGATGAACGAACGGTTTGGTACAACAAACTGATAATAGAACGCCATAAATGGGTCTGCAATCTTATATAGGCTCTTTTTCGCATTCTTTTCGTCAATTCCGAACGGAACATCTTTCTCTAAAAATCCGAGGTCAATAAGTTTCTTCAACGGACGTGACAGATTAGTTGCAGGCTCATTACATCTGGCAGCAATCTCAGAAAGCCGGTTTGCACCGGAGCCGATATAGGACATGATTGTAGAAGTCTTGACAATATCCTTGACATCATCTTGAAACAGTTTTATCGGTTCCTCGTAAAGAGTGCCATTTATCGAAAGGATATTGTGCCACAACGCATCGGAAAGTGAGTTTCTGTTTTCCCTCAGTTCCCAATAACGAGGTACACCACCCCATACAGCATACTCTTCAACGGAGCTCACAGCGTCAAGGTTCAAAGCCTCCTGAATATACGGCAAACGTATCGGTGCAAGCCTCATTATCTCATCAGCACGACCATAGAGAGGTGCAGTAGAATCAAAAAACAGTCCATACATCATATTCTGTGATGAACCACAAAGTACAAGATTATACTTCAACTGTTTCTCATCAACAAGTTTCTGCAACACTGACGGCAGTTCCGGGGATTGCTCCACAAGATATGGAAATTCATCCAAACATAACGTGAAACGCTTGTCTGTGCGATAATTGACCGCACGAAACAGAGATTCCCAATCCGGATAAGTCAGCTTATCAAAATCAGGAAATACTTGCGCTACCACCTTTGCAAGCAAAATTCTTTGATGTTGCCCTTCGGAACGGTCGGCAAGGAAATATACATCACTGTCCGACAAGACCCTTTTAATAAGTGTTGACTTACCCAAGCGCCTGCGACCGTACACTACGACCAACGAGGACTTCTCTCTTGAAAGAGCATCCCTCAGTCGTGCTGTTTCTTCTATTCTATCAACGAAGTTCATATTACGCTTTTATTATGCTATGCAAACATAATGTTTTTGTAGCATAACACAAAATTTTGAGCCAAGTATTTTCCGCATGGCAAAAGAATTTAATGTAAAATGGTGTGTGATTGGGATTTATTTGTTAATTTTGCACCGCTTTTGAGACAATATAAACATTAACGATGCAAAGAAACAGAATGAACATATTACCAACAACCGCAATTCTGAGCAATAAACGCACAGAATCCGTGTCGAGTGTTCATGTTTCATGCATTGAACCTCGTAGAGTAAATACTTTCCAGCGAACATAGCAAGTACTTTATTGTACTTTGAGAGAATAGAAACTGAATAGTTGGAGAGTCTTTACCAAACTTTCCAACTTTTTAGGTTTTCGACCTACAATATAGGCTGCACCTCAGTATAGTTCGAGCCAGCTCGACTCTACATTCGGTTTGCACTATATTTTTTATTATGCCCATTTGTGACAGTTGCCTTTACGATGCTCTTCTGCCATTTCCGTCTGATGGGCTGTTAGTAAACAGATTATTAACGTGCAGTGATGCACATAAATTGAGAAGAAATGAACTATAAATTTGACGGCAGTAAGGTGTTCTTTACATCTGACACCCATTTTTATCATGAGAATATCATACGTTTCTGTAACAGACCGTTCAGGGATGTATAAATGATGAATGAAACTATCATAGCCAATTGGAACAACGTAGTCGGGCAAGATGATATCGTGTTTCACTTGGGCGATTTCTGTCTTGGCGGTTCGGCCGAATGGAGTAAAATCCTTGACAGACTGAACGGAAAGATATATCTGATTATGGGTAATCACGATTTGAAGAATATACGCCAAGGTTACATTGACAGATTTGAACATGTGGCAATGCAGATGCACATAGAAATCGGCAAACAGAGGATATATTTGAACCATTATCCCTTTCTATGCTTTGATGGTGGATACAAGGATGTATGGCAACTGTTCGGGCACGTTCACACACGGAAGAACAATACCGGAATTGACGCTGCCAGGCTTAAGTATCTCTATCCGACACAATACGATGTAGGTGTTGATAACAACAATTTTACACCAGTATCATTTGAACAGGTTAAAAGAATTATTACCAAACAAATAGAAAAAGGAGGACGGTAATATGAAGATACAATACATGAGCGACCTGCATTTGGAATTCAGCGATAACAGCAGGTGGATGAAATATAATGAATTACCGGTAACAGGCGATGTTCTGGTGCTTGCTGGAGATATATTTTATCTGAAAAACGAAGTTGCGCCTTTGGCTAATTTCTGGAAATGGGCATCAGAGAATTATCGTCAGGTGCTCATTGTGCCCGGGAACCATGAGTATTACAATTATTGTGATGTGATGGATAAGGGATTGCAATGGAATTGGATGTTCAAAAAGAATGTAGGATATTATCAGAATAAGGTAGTACGTATTGATGATACCGACTTTATCATGAGCACTTTGTGGTCTAAGATTTCTCCTGCCGACGAATACTTCGTATGGAAGGGCATGAACGACTTTCGACAGATAATGTATAATGGCAAATTGCTCCAGACAGAGGAATTCAATAAGATGCACAATTTCTGTTTGGATTTCATCAAGCAAAGTCTTGCAGAGAGTACCGCAGAACACATTGTGGTAGTAACGCATCATCTTCCCACATTAGAGGTGGTCGCCCCTCATCATAAGGGTTCTGTGCTGAATAGTGCATTTGCAACTGAACTGAGTGAACTTATTGCCGACAGTCGCATTGATGCGTGGATTTACGGACATTCACATACCAATATTGATGCAGAAATAAACGGAACAAAGGTAGTTTGCAATCAGATGGGGTATGTTTTCCAAAATGAACATCTCGCCAATGGTTTTGAGCCGGGCAAGTTCCTTGTCTTGTAGCAAATATTGTCTTGGTTGATATGCTTTAAGACCTCAATGTATCATATAGTAAACAAAATAGCTCGGTTTTGCATATTATATGATATGTTGTGATAGAGTATTTTCAGTTATTTGAATTTTTCGAATAACTGAAAATACTGATTTCTACCATTACATAATTATCGTAACGCAAACATCATAATGATCACCCAGCATCCTCATTGTAAAGGGGTTTTCTTTTGGTCAGCATAACTTAACCTTACAGATTAAAACATTTTTCCACCAGAGTTTTCAAATACTCAGTCGTAAGATTTGCCAAACCAATTTGTTCTATACAGGCAAAGTCTGTATTCTTTTTATTTATCACAAATTTCCTTTCTACGCCATCAATGCTTGCCAGCAGATGGTAATTCCCTTTATAAGTTTGCTCAACACGCATATTGCTAATGGTGTGTCCATCGATTTCCATTGCAGCATCTTCGACTTCGCACTCCCATTCGCCCCATACCTTCAGGTGGTTGGCGATAGTTGACTCTACTCTGCCTATCCATGATTCTGACACACCATTCTCGATTGCTATTGTACGGAATTGCTTCAATGAAGAAACAACATCTTTGATGATAGCATCGGGGCGACGAATTCCGTTATCACGGGCAAATTCAATAACATCCGAGCGTGTGATGTCATACAGTTTGGCTCGAATATACATGCAATGCTCCTTGTTCGGCAAATAACCGCCCCTGTCAATGATGTAGGTAATATCGTATGCAGGAGCAAGACGCCAGGCACCATCTTCATTCATAATAAATGAAAAGTTCTTGTTATGGTCGTCTGTGTTATTCGACAGAATATTGAAGACCATTCTTCGAAATACTTCCTGACAATCCGCATCAGGCAGACGGAGCTTACGGCAAACAGATATCAATTGCTCATAACTCTCTGCATCGGGATATATGGCAGCCAAAGTCTGTGTATGAATCTTTTTTCCACCATTACGATCAAACCGTCTGGTTAAAAAATGATTGTTTCCATCCACTGAATATAACATTGACGGCATCATATTTATACCTGCCATAGTTGCCAACTTATAATAAGTCATTTCTAATTCTGCCGAACAATATTCGGAGTTACCAAATTTGAGAAGATAATAGTCATATCCTTCCAAAGCTGCAATTTGACCGCTTCGTATCTCTCCTGTTTCTCTGTTTATCGCAATAATCGCTTTCGGCTGACGCCCCCCAGCGGATGTACCTACAGTCAACAAAGATTGCATGGTTATGGACTCCTCCGGCATAATACGGGCATTCTCCCTTTCTACAAAAATGCGTTCTGCCAAATCTGCCAACGACTTAACATCTATTTTTTCTGTTCTTCGCTCCCTGTTAGTTTCCGGAATAAATTCTAACGCTCCCATTCCTCGTCTGCCTATAAACGAGAGCTTATCCAACGGATTTATCTCTGAATTGGATATTTTTTGCTGTTGACGCCATAAATCAAACAATTGGTTACCCCAGGCATCAGGCAATGAATCTGCGACAAATGCCGGAAGCTTCTGGTAAATCTTGGCATCTTCACCCCAAACAGGCAACAGCCCTCTGGTACCATCAACAGGTGCAACCAAAGGGGATATATTCAATCCTTTTCTGATAAAATCGGGATTATATGTGAAATAAGAAAGATGTCGGCGTTCATCCCAAGCCAAACGACCAATTTCTTCTTCCCAAAGTATTATTTTTAACGACTTCATCATATCTGTATGTCTTATTTAGAGTGTCTGATTCGTTGCGCTTTTTTCTCATTTTCACGCATAAGATAAGGCGATTCGGGCAATTCCGGCAAAATATCGTCTAAAGAATTAATCTGACCGACGACCTTCAACAAGAGAATAAATGTTGACAATGAAAGGTTGCCTGCCGTGCCATTTTCAAACTTGTGTATGGTAGTAAGCCCGACACCTGAAAGTTCCGACACTTCTTTTTGTGTCAGATTGCACCGCATTCTATATTCCTTAAAACGAGTACCCAACATGCGTACTAGCTCAGGAGTGGAGTATTCAAACAAATCTTTCATATTTATATATCACTATACTGATGATTAAATACTATATATCGCCATTATATTCACTATATTGACATTTACAATACAAAAGTAGTAATATGTTTTGAAATAGCCAACGAATGTGCATAATTATTGGCTTGCCAAAAGAAAAAGATATGTCTCCACTCTCAACTTGACTTTAATGACCGTTTTATATACACGGGCAATAAAGTCAAGTCAAACAGAGGGAAAAGGAAGATTTACCCGACTGATTTTTCTTTTCGCCAGCAATCGGTATAAGTCACTTCGTATTCAATCTTGGAGAAATAATCTGCGGTATAATCACAACATAATAACAGATGAAACACCCTACAACATCTTTCGTAAATATCATTGAAAGACTTACAAAATTACACCCAAAATCGCCTTTTTTATCAAAGTCTTTTCATTTGTTTTCTTTGTACCGAAAAAACGCATTATCTTTGCAAAAGTTCAGCGCAGAAAAAGGGGCAAAATCAGACTTTTATACCATTTAAGTTTCAAACTATTGGTAGTCAATTGGTCTAATATGCTGCATCGGCAAGTAAACAACGCCTAACGACCAACAACTTACCTGTTACAGGTAACAAAAATCGCATCATTTTTGATGCTTTTTTGTTGCGCGGGTTGTTGCGGATTTTGAAAATTACCGTATTGGCAACAAGCTGAAAATCATTAATACCAGAACAGTCGGAATCGCCATATAGATACGACAAAAAAGGAAAAATGCAATGGTAAGACATCGCAAGTCAGAGGTAACAGAAACGTATCGGCTCAAATGTGATGAATACATGGCAAAATCGGCTCAAATTATGTGTAAATACGGCAAAGAGGGTGTGTCATAATAAAGGTTTACGGCGCACCCTCCTATTGAAAGTTTCAATATTTTGTCTCAATTCCTTCAAGATAATCCGGATGGAAATTATTCCGTCAATCCTCTAAATTTATAGTCCAAGAAAATTATTTATGACAGAAAGCAACAACACGAAGCGGTTTTATGTTAAACGAATAGACAAATTCATATATTCGTTTTCCATGAATGATTCTGAATACAACTAATAATCAAAACAAAAAAATGAATCTATTATATTACCCGTATATAAATCTGCCTGATACAGAGTGGACTATCCGCACCTTGCCCTACTACGACAATGTAAGTTCTATTGTACCGACCCAATACTTTCATGAACCGGAGCGATATGAACCATTCATGAGAGAAGCGGTTCAAAATGAGCTGATTACTCCGGTTAACCCTATGAATGTTCTTGATAATCCGTGGGAGGTCACAAGAATGTTTGATGAGTACCTGAATCAGAACAAAGGCATATTGAAACGGCGAAGATTACCAATTCAAAGAAACGGAATCAGTCACATCCATGCGGGAAAATACTCATTCAGGGAAAATGGGGTTCACATGCACGCCGACAAACTTAACAATGGCGTTTTCTATAACCTCATTCAGATGGGATTAGCTGAACGGATAGATGATTATTGGTATGGTGTGGAGCCTAAAACCGCCTATGAACTTATGAATTTTATAACTTCAGTAGTGGCCTGCAAAATAGATTATCAACCGGTCACAGATCGAATAACCGACAATTGTTTCTCTACAGTATATGCACAAAACAAGGATATTGAATTACGGACAAGACAATACAAAAGAGATTTAATACTTAAAGAAATGATACCGTATCCTAAACAAATAGATTTGACACATCTTAGACAATTTAAGGACAGGCATCATGATTTACTGACCGCATTTAGCAATAAGGTAGAGCAAATAGCTCTAAATCCAACAATTACCCCTGAATCACCACTATTCACAATGGTACTTGACGAAATGAAGGCTGCTAAAGAAGAACTATCAGCACGAATGAACGAAAGTCATCTTGGGGACATCGTTTTTGGCACAATATGCGGAACCATCGCAGCAGGATTGGGTTTCCTGGCTTCACCTGTATTAGGTGCGATTCCGGGACTGTTAAATGCCATATACTCAGCATGTCGAATTGAGCGACCGGAAAGCGCAATCGACCAAACGGGATTAAAATATCTGGCTTTAGTTGATAAAAGATTAAGGCGGAAATCTCGATAACCCTATTCGCAATCAATTTTCAATCAAGAAGCACATTCCGCGCCCTACCCGATTCCGGGTCATTTGCAAATGTTCGCAATTCTATTGCTCATCTCATAATTATTGACTACATTTGTATCATAATATTAGCAGTATTATGGCACAAAACACTAATAATAACAATATATTATCTGTATTAGAAAATTTTACTCTTGATAATTCCGATGATATAGCCCGAGAAGTTGCTGAAAATTTCCGTAAAAGGCGCGTTGAAAAAAACATTACACGGCAACACATTTCCGAGCTGTCGGGAGTGCCTTTGTCTACCGTCGCCCGATTTGAGCAAAAGGGGCTTATTGCCTTTGAATCGCTTATAAAGTTGGCGATGGCCTTGGGACATACTTCAGATGTCCGCAATCTATTCGGCAAATCCAAATTTGACACGATGGAAGAACTTGACATGATTCGCAGCAAAAGTGGCAACAAAAGGGCATACGTTAAAAATAAGAAGAAATGAGAAAAACCGGAAAGCTTAAAGTAATGTTTCGCGGACAAACGGTGGGCACATTGTCGCTTACGCCCGACAATCATCTGAATGTCTTCGAGTACGACAAATCATGGCTTGCCGACGGTTTTAGCATATCTCCACTTGAACTGCCGCTAAAGCCGGGTGTATTCATAGCCAAGCCCCAGCCGTTTTACGGCAATTTCGGCATTTTTGAGGATAGCCTTCCCGACGGATACGGCCGCTATCTTCTTCACAAGGCATTGCTGCGAAAAGGGGTCAACGATTCCGATTTGTCATCATTGGACCGGCTCGCAATTGTAGGCGACAACGGCATGGGCGCACTCACCTATTCCCCTTCAATTAACATTGAACCTAAGGAACCTATAACCGATTTCGACCGACTTCAACAAACGGCCCTCGAAGTGCTCAAAGAGCAACAGGATAGCGATGCCGGGCTGTTGCTATACAATAGAGGAAACAGCGGTGGCGCTCGCCCGAAAGCGGTATTTTCGGATTCCGAAGGGCACTGGATTATCAAATTCAGGCATACATACGACCCTACAGATAAAGGACTTCAAGAGTATCGATATAACGAAATCGCTCAAAAATGCGGAATTACAGTACCTGATTTCCGCCTCATTAACGGACGGTATTTCGCATATCGACGGTTCGACATCGACAGTGAAGGAAATCGCCTACACACAGCAACAGCAGGAGGCCTGTTGTGTATATCTCTTCGTGAACCGTTTATGGATTACTCAAATCTTCTTGCCCTTACCGGCTACCTGACTCAAAACCGTGAAGATGTGGAGCAGATGTATCGCCGTATGCTGTTCAATTATCTCACCGACAACAAAGACGATCATTGCAAAAATTTCAGTTTTTATGTGGTCAAAGACTACAATACAAGAGCATGGCAATGGCGGCTTGCACCGGCCTACGACCTCACGCTATGCACCGAAGGATATAACGGCGAGCACGCAACATCGGTCAACGGCACAGGCCGACCTCGATTGTCCGATTTTATCGCAGTCGGCACAAAAATCAAGCTACCGGAGGCCCGATGCCGTGAAATTATAGATGAAGTTCATTCCTGTTGTCGCGACTTAATTCGTTACAACATACCAACATAGCAAAACAGCTCATCAGCCACATCAATTGAATCCAATTCTAATTAATACCATCATGATACTTATAAGAAATCTCCGGCATTATACGCGCCTATTCTGCATTGCCTTCTTGGGGCAGGAGCGCACACATTTTCCACACTCAATGCATTTGTCATGGTCTACTATCGGGTAGCCGTCGTCACCTTGCGTTATAGCTCCCACCGGGCAAATACGTATCAGCGGACACACATGGTCATGCGGACACAGCTTTCTATCAACTTCTATCATTGGTTTATAAGGGTTTGAGGTTTGATTTTCATTATCTTCAACGGGCATGAAACTACACACTTGCCACATTTTATACAGTCGGCATTAAGGTAGCCCATCGCTTCTCCCCGGCTGTCGTAGGGAGTGAGCTGCATAGGACACACTCTCGCGCAACTCTTGCATTTCATTTGACACGACGCATCCACATTTACGCTTGTAAATGCCTTAGGCAGTGGAGTTTTCTTCGGTGTAACCCACGATGAGAGAGTGCCCATCGGGCAAAACGAACACCATGTGCGCGGCGCATAGATAAACGACAATGTAACTCCTACAATCGTGGTGACAAGAATGATGGTCCAGAAAACTCGTCCCATGGCGTTCCAGTCACCCCATGCGAAATACATCTGCACTCCAAACATGGTGAAGATAAAAAGCACCATGAAAATACGGAATTGCCGAGTGCGGACAAATGCCGGGATAGGCTTGTGGGGTGAATATTTAGCCAGCAGCCTGTCATACATATTCCCTCTTGGGCAGGCGTTTCCACACCACCATCGACCGCGGCTCACTGCGAAAGCCACCGGAGCGATCATGCACACCAAAGCCAACAATCCTATCACCGGATAGAAATATCCTATCGCAAGATATGCCAGCAATATCCAATATAACGAATACCCTTTAGTCGGGAAATATCGGTGAAATCTCTTCTTTTTCGTGATTACTTCTGTTTTCATGTTGCAAAATTACCGTCACAGCGATAGACCGACAACAGATTTTGACTATCTTTGCATCGAATTTATCTATCATGACACTACAGCAACTAAAATACATCATCGCCATCGACCGCCACCGCAGCTTCGCGAAAGCTGCCGCCGAACTCGACATCACACAACCCACGTTGAGCGCCCTGCTCCTAAAACTGGAAGAGGAGCTCGGTGTAAAAATATTTGAGCGAAGCAATCGAAGCGTCGTTCCCACCTCCATTGGCCGGATCATCCTTCTTCAGGCACAGACAGCAATAAGCGAAGCCGACCGAATCGCAGAAATTGTCGCCGAACAAAAAGGAGCGCTTTCCGGGCCGTTATCAATCGGCATAGGGCCAACGATAGCACCTTACCTAATGCCACGGTTCATTAAGAGATATACCGATGCCCATCCCGATGTCAAACTCTCCATAAACGAGATGAAAGGCGATGCCATAATCGAGGCTCTCCGCCTTGGCAATATCGACATAAGCATAGCTATGAGCGGTCACGCCGTGACAGGAGTCAGGGAAATACCGCTATATACCGAATCATTCTTCGTATATATGGCCAAAGACTGCCTCATGAATCAGCCGGCATTCAATCCGGCCGATCTCGTTCACGAAAAGATGTGGATCATGAAGGAATCACAATGTATGCGCGAAAGCGCGTTCAGTTTCTGCAAGGCACGCAGTATCGGACGACACATCTATGAAGCCGGAAGCATCGAAACCCTCATACGCATCGTCGACATCAACGGCGGTTTCACTATAATCCCGGAAATGCACCTCCCCTTTCTGTCAGAATCGCAAAGGGAGAATGTGCGACCTATCGAAGGCCGATTTGTTTCAAAGCGAAGTATTTCGATATACCTTAGAGCTGATTTCATTCGCCTGAACATGCTTAAAAGCGTCATTCACGCATTACAGGCCGTCATCCCCCAAAAGATGATCAACCCTGAATTGTCGCAACTCCTCACCACATAATCCCCTATATATCAATAGTCCAAATCCTCAAGATCATCTTCATCCTCCAATTTGCAACATAATCTCAGGTTAAAAAATAAGCCCACCAAAAATAAATTTGCTCAATAATTAAGTTTTTGCTATCTTTGTATTGTAGGTTTATATTAGTTAATAAAATTTTATTTCCTAATACAACCCTTATTTAAAAACCTAACATAAAAGGCAACTATAATGAAAAACACACAATATATATAGTCCGGCCCATACCAACCGTGATACGGGCCGGACTACTTTTTTCAACCCGCCAAAACCCAAATGAACCCCTCATCAGGCCCATAAAGCGATTTTGAATGAAAAACCACCCCACAAAGATTAAATTTTATACTCCTTTATAGGAAATATTCACTAATTTTGTAAAATAGTAATTATGCTTCTCAGTGTCTTCGTTATTATATGGAAAAAGTCTTGCCATGACAATGAATAATTTCGGGGATCCCTATATATTATTTATTAACTTTATCAACAACCAAGTATCCTAATGAACTTTAACACTTTCATCAACTGCTCCCTCGTGGGATTGGCGCTCACTTCGTCAGTGGCCGCCTTCTCGGCAACAACCAAGCAATCCAAGGAAGTGCGTGCCATCATCGACAAGGTCAACACCTATTGGCAGAGCAACAACGCTCCCGAGGTAAGAGCCTTTTGGGACAATGCCGCTTATCACACCGGCAACATGGAGGCCTACTTCCTCACTGGTAATGACGCCTACCGTGAATACTCCGAAAAATGGGCCGAGCACAACCAGTGGAAAGGCGCCAAGAGCAACGACCGCGCCAACTGGAAATACAGCTATGGCGAAAGCGATGACTACGTACTCTTTGGCGACTGGCAGATATGCTTCCAGACTTATGCCGACCTCTACAACATCCTGCCCGACGACAAACGCATTCGACGCGCACGTGAAGTTATGGAATATGAAATGTCGACACCCAAACACGACTACTGGTGGTGGGCCGACGGACTCTACATGGTTATGCCCGTAATGACTAAACTTCACAAAATCACAGGCAACAAGCAATACCTCGACAAACTTTATGAATACATCACCTATAGCGACAGCATAATGTTTGACCCCGAGGAGAATCTCTACTACCGCGACGGTAAATACGTATATCCCAAGCACAAAAGCGCCAATGGCAAAAAGGACTTCTGGGCTCGAGGCGACGGATGGGTTCTTGCAGGACTCGCAAAGGTGCTTAAAGACCTGCCTGCCGAATATGAGCACCGAAAATTCTTTGAGGACAGATACCGCAACATGGCCGATGCCGTTGTCAATTCGCAGCGTCCCGAAGGCTACTGGTCGCGCTCAATGCTCGATGAAGAGCACGCCCCAGGATACGAAACAAGCGGTACGGCATTCTTCACCTACGGCCTGCTGTGGGGCATCAACAACGGTTATCTGAATGATCCCAAATACCTCGATGCAGCTCAGAAAGGCTGGAACTACCTAAAGAATGTAGCCCTGCAGAAGGACGGCCGAGTAGGTTACGTTCAGCCCATCGGCGAAAAAGCAATCCCCGGACAGGTGGTCGACTCCAAGTCAACAGCCAACTTCGGCGTGGGAGCATTCCTTCTCGCCGCATGCGAATACGTACGATTCCTTGAAAAGGAGAGCAACGAAGACCGTGCCTACTGGGTCGACCTGCTCTATAAGATGGCAGCTCCCGTGCTAAGCAACATGGCCGAAGGCAACCTCCAAAAAAACATGATTGTCGAGGTAAGCCCCAACTGGGACGGACGCAACAAGGGCGTAACCTACATGGAAACATTCGGACGCCTCATGGCTGGCATTGCTCCCTGGCTTTCCCTTCCCGACGATGAAACCGACGAAGGCATGAAGCGTAAGCAGCTCCGCGATTGGGCTCTCAAAAGCTACCGCAATGCCGTTGATCCCGAGAGCCCTGACTACCTGTTGTGGCGCGGTCACGGTCAGGCGCTTGTCGACGCAGCCTATATAGCCGAAAGCTTTCTTCGCGGTTACGATGCGCTGTGGGAGCCTCTTGACGACACCACCAAGAGCCGCTACATCGAGGAGTTCTCACAGTTGCGCCGTGTCGACCCTCCCTACACCAACTGGCTGCTGTTCTCATCAACCATCGAGGGACTGCTCGCAAAGGCCGGAGCACAATACGATGAATATCGCGTAAACTCAGCCATCCGCAAAGTCGAAGAGTGGTACACCGGCGACGGATGGTATGCCGACGGCCCCGAATTTGCATTCGACTACTACAGCAGCTATGTGTTCCACCCCATGTACCTTGAAACTCTTCAGGCTCTCAAGGATTCAAAGGCCTACACCCGCATCCACTACAGCAACTACTATAACCGCGCTCTCCGCCGTGCCCAGAAATACAGCATCGTGCTTGAGCGACTCATTTCACCCGAAGGTACGTTCCCTGTATTCGGACGCTCAATCCCCTACCGCATGGCCACCATGCAGCCTCTCGCCCTCATGGCTTGGTACGAAAAGCTTCCCGCCGGACTCACCAACGGACAAGTGCGCTCGGCTCTTACCGCTGTGATGCACCGCATGTTTGACGACAAGGAAAACTTCAACGAAGGCGGCTTCCTCACCATTGGATTTGCAGGCCGCCAGCCCAATATCGCCGACTGGTACACCAACAACGGCAGCCTCTACATGACATCACTGTCATTCCTTCCTCTTGGCCTTCCTGCCACACACCCTTTCTGGACCGACGCACAACAGCCCTGGACAAGCCAGAAAGCGTGGTCAGGACAGCCCTTCCCCAAGGATCATCACTGGGGAGAAACCGAGAAATTCAAAGATTTATTTTAACACCGATTTTTATAGACCAATATATTATGGTAAATTTTTCTCTTGAAGGAAAAGTGGCGTTAGTAACCGGAGCCGCTTATGGAATTGGACTTGCAATAGCTCAGGCATTTGCTGAAGCCGGAGCCAAAATAGTATATAACTGCTCACGTCGTGAAACACTTGAACGCGGAGCTGCAGCCTATAAGGAGCTTGGCATCGACGCCAAAGGCTATCTCTGTGATGTCACCGACGAGGAATCGGTAAAGGCCATGGTCGCCGACATTGAAGCCACCGTAGGCACAATCGACATTCTTGTAAACAATGCCGGCATAATCAAGCGCATACCTATGGAGGAGATGGCCGCCGACGAGTTCCGTCGTGTGATTGATGTCGACCTCGTTGGACCGTTCATCTGCTCAAAGGCCGTCATTCCCGGCATGAAAAAGAAAGGACACGGCAAAATCATCAACATCTGCTCAATGATGAGTGAGCTCGGCCGTGAAACCGTATCGGCCTATGCAGCTGCAAAGGGCGGATTGAAGATGCTCACCCGCAACATCGCATCGGAATATGGCGAATTCAACATCCAGTGCAACGGCATCGGCCCGGGCTACATCGCCACCGAGCAGACCGCTCCCCTGCGTGAACGCCAGCCCGACGGAAGCCGCCACCCCTTCGACTCATTCATTATCGCAAAGACTCCGGCAGCTCGCTGGGGAACTCCCGACGACCTCAAAGGTCCGGCCGTATTCCTCGCTTCCGACGCTTCCGACTTCGTCAACGGACATGTACTCTATGTCGACGGAGGCATACTTGCTTACATCGGTAAACAGCCCAAGTAATGAATGCATTGACAAAGTTATTCAGCTGCCTCGCAATAGGCGTGGCAGCTGTAGGGTGCAGCAACTCAACCAAGAGCATCACAGTCACCAATCAGCTCGACATCGACCGTTTTGATGAAATCACAGCCGTCGACATGGCCTCGCTTAACCTTCCCGCAGGCGAGAGCTTCGTGATTGTCAATTCCGAAGGCAATGAAGTGCCCTATCAGCTCACCTACGACAACCTGCTCATATTTCCGGCAACCGTAGCCGCCAACAGCAGCGCCGACTACACCCTTCGTCCCGGCACTCCCGCTCCCGTCGACACCCTCGTCTACGGTCGCCTGTTCCCCGAGCGCAAGGACGACATGGCCTGGGAAAACGACAAGAGCGCCTATCGTGCCTATGGCCCGGCCCTGCAAGCAAGCGGAGAACGAGCCTTCGGCTACGACATCTGGACAAAGTCGGTCGAAACACCTATTCTCGAGCATCGTTACTATGAGGACCGCGTAAATCGCGTTTCATTCCATGTCGACCACGGCAACGGGATGGATGTCTATGCCGTTGGTCCCACTCTTGGAGGAGGCACAGCCGCTCTCCTTGTCGACAACGACAGCATCGTCTATCCTTACTGCTTCAAGGAGTGGGAAGTCCTCGACAACGGCCCGCTGCGCTTCACCACCCGTCTTGTCTACAACCCGTTGACAGTGGCAAGCGACACCAATGTAGTTGAAACCCGCGTCATTAGCCTTGATCGTGGTTCACACCTCAACCGCACGACTGTCAGCTACTCGGGACTCTCCGATAAAGGCCGTGTGGCTCCCGGCATAGTCGTTCATCGACAGAATCCCGACGGCTACTCGATCGACACCGAAAACCACTACATGGCCTATGCCGACTCTACCGACAATGCCGCCAACGGCAACGGCGTGATATTCGTTGGCGTAATGGTTCCCGGTGAATTCGACGACATGATCAACAAGCCGCTCAACGCCCCCGCAGGCGATGCCATAGGTCATCTTCTCGCGCCTGTGGAATACACACCCGACTCCCCCTTCACCTACTACTGGGGTTCAGGATGGAGCAAAGGCGATGTCGCCACTATGGACGAGTGGGAGGAGGAGCTGAAAAGCGCCTATCGCAAGTCGCAAAGCCCGTTGAAAGTCACCGTAAAATAAATTCGCAGAGCAATGGAAGAAGTTTTCAAATATATAATCGGACTTGGTGCGGCGGTGATGATGCCAATAATCTTCACCGTACTCGGATTGTGCATCGGCATCAAATTCGGCGACGCTCTTAAAAGCGGACTTAAGGTGGGTGTAGGATTCGTGGGACTGTCGGTAATCACCGCCCTGCTCACATCCAGCCTCGGCCCGGCTCTCGACACGGTGGTCAGCATCTACGATCTGCAGCTGCATGTATTCGACATGGGCTGGCCCGCTGCCGCAGCCGTTGCCTACAACACGGCCGTGGGAGCGTTCATCATCCCCGTGTGCCTCGGAGTCAACCTGTTGATGCTCTTCACCAAGACTACACGCACGGTCAACATTGATCTTTGGAACTACTGGCATTTCGCATTCATCGGAGCGGTGGTCTACTTCGCATCCGGGTCGCTTGCATGGGGATTCTTCGCCGCCATTATATGCTATGCCATCACGCTTACTATAGCCGACATGACAGCCAAGAAATTCCAGGATTTCTACGAGGGCATGGACGGCATCTCGATTCCTCAGCCTTTCTGCGGAGGATTTGCCCCCTTTGCATGGATTATCAACAAAGGTCTTGATCGAATTCCCGGCTTCGACAAGCTCAATGTCGATGCCGAAGGCCTGAAGAAAAAATTCGGACTACTCGGCGAACCCCTCTTCCTCGGTGTGATTGTAGGCATAGCCATCGGCTGCCTTACTTGCAATTCATGGGCCGAAATAGTCGACCGCATACCCTACATACTCGGACTCGGAATCAAGATGGGTGCCGTTATGGAACTCATTCCTCGCGTCACCGTGCTTTTCATCGAGGGACTGAAGCCCATAAGCGATGCCACGCGCAGCCTCATCGCACGCAAGTTCCGCGGAGCCGAGGGATTGAACATCGGCATGAGCCCTGCACTCGTCATCGGTCACCCCACCACCCTTGTAGTGTCGTTGCTCTTGATTCCCGTCACCATCGCACTTGCGGTATTCCTGCCCGGCAACCAGTTCCTTCCCCTCGCCTCGCTTGCGGGAATGTTCTACGTGTTTCCCCTCGTTCTCCCCTTCACCCGCGGTAATGTCGTAAAGACATTCATCATCGGTCTTGTAGTCATCGTCATCGGTCTGTACATGGTCACCAATCTGGCTTCATGGTTCACGCTTGCAGCCAAGGATGTATATGCCGCCACAGGCGACAGTGCCGTAGCTATACCGCAGGGTTTTGAGGGTGGAAGCCTTGATTTTGCATCAAGTCCGCTCGCATGGATAATATTCCAATGCTGTCAATCGTTAAAATGGATAGGTGCCGGAATCCTTGTCATCGTCACGATGGGGCTTATGTGGTACAACCGAGTGCTCATAATCCGCAACCAGCGTGCAATGATTAGGGACAATTCCGAGCGCATTGAAACGACCGAATAAATAACTTACATTAATATATTAAGAAACGAAAAAAAGTCATTAGCTATGAGTAAAATAGTTACATTAGGCGAAATCATGCTCCGTCTGTCGCCCGAAGGCAACAGCCGGTTTGTTCAAGTCGACTCTTTTGATGTCATTTGGGGTGGAGGTGAGGCAAATGTCGCAGTCAGCTGCGCCAATTACGGCCACAACGCATACTTTGTCAGCAAACTTCCCAAGCACGAAATAGGACAGGCTGCCGTAAACGCACTCCGTCGCTACGGCGTGAACATCGACTTTATTGCTCGCGGAGGCGACCGCGTGGGCATCTACTACTGCGAAACAGGAGCCTCGATGCGTCCGTCAAAGGTAATCTACGACCGCGCTCACTCGGCAATCGCCGAAGCAAAGCCCGAAGACTTCGACTTTGACGCGATTATGGAAGGTGCCGACTGGTTCCACTGGAGCGGAATCACACCGGCCATAAGCGATGCTGCAGCCGAGCTTACTCGCCTTGCTTGCGAAGCGGCCAAGCGTCACGGTGTAATTGTATCGGTCGACCTCAATTTCCGCAAGAAGCTGTGGACTACCGAAAAAGCTCAACAGGTAATGCGTCCGTTGATGAAATATGTCGATGTGTGCATCGGCAATGAAGAAGATGCCGAACTATGCCTCGGATTCAAGCCCGATGCCGATGTCGAAGCCGGTGAAACTTCAGCCGAAGGCTATCGCGGCATCTTCCGCGCAATGGCCGAAGAGTTCGGATTCAAATATGTCGTGTCGACTCTCCGCGAATCATTCTCGGCAACCCACAACGGTTGGAAGGCCATGATCTACAACGGCACCGACTTCTACGAGTCGCGTCGCTACGACATCAACCCCATCGTTGACCGCGTAGGTGGCGGCGATTCATTCTCAGGTGGTCTTATTCACGGTCTTCTCACAATGTCGACCCAAGGTGAGGCGCTCGAGTTTGCAGTAGCTGCATCGGCACTCAAGCACACTGTTCCCGGCGACTTCAACCTCGTCAGCATAGCCGAAGTGGAGGCTCTTGCCGGAGGAAACGCCAACGGACGAGTACAGCGATAGTATTATGCATTTAACAATAACCCGATAATACGAAAATTACTGATTATATGGCACGTTTTGATAAAATAGATGTATTGGCCAAGATGCGCATAACCGGCATCGTACCCGTGTTCTATCACTCCAATCCCGAGATTGCCAAGCAGGTGGTAAAAGCCTGCTACGACGGTGGTGTGAGAGCTTTTGAGTTCACCAACCGCGGTGACTTCGCCCACGAGGTATTTGCCGAAGTTGTCAAGTATGCCGCCAAGGAGTGTCCCGAGCTCGCCGTAGGTGTGGGTTCAGTGGTTGATCCCGCTACCGCCGCACTCTATCTGCAGCTTGGAGCATGCTTCGTCGTTGGCCCGCTCTTCAATCCCGAAGTGGCACGCGTCTGCAACCGCCGTTCAGTACCCTACACCCCCGGATGCGGAACCGTGTCGGAGGTAGGCGCTGCACAGGAGTGCGGATGCGACCTCTGCAAAGTATTCCCCGGCGATGTCCTCGGCCCGAAATTTGTTAAGGGACTCACCGCCCCCATGCCCTGGTCAAAGCTCATGGTGACAGGAGGCGTCGAGCCTACACGCGAAAACATCTCGGCTTGGTTTGCTGCAGGCGTCTATTGCGTGGGAATGGGCTCTAAGTTGTTCCCCAAGGACAAGATAGCAGCCGCCGACTGGCAATACATATCCGACAAGTGCGCTGAAGCTATTGGATATGCCGCCGAATGTCGCACCAAATAACTACATTACAAAACAGCCCAAAACTTAACTGCAATGAAATCTTTATTCATGTCAGCTCTGATAGCTGCTTCAATTGCATTTGGAGCAAGCGCACAGTCGACAAGCTATACAATTATGAGAGCCTGCCATCCCGACGATGTCAAGAACTACGACACCAATCAGCTTCGCTCTCACTTCACTATGCCCAAGGTCATGGAGAATGATAAGATAAACCTTACCTACTCCATGTATGACCGCCTCATTTTCGGTGGCGTTGTTCCCGTTGCAAAGACGGTGACACTCGAAACAATCGACCCGCTGAAGGCCGAATACTTCCTTGAACGTCGCGAACTCGGAGTCATCAACACCGGCGGCCCCGGCATAGTAAGTGTTGACGGCAAGGACTATGAGCTCAACTTCAAGGATGCCCTCTATGTGGGCCGTGGCAACAAGAATGTCACTTTCCGCAGCAAGGACGCAGCCAATCCTGCTCGATTCTACATCAACTCGACTCCGGCCCACAAAGCCTATAAGACCCAGCTCATAACAATCGACGGTCGCAAAGGCTCCATAAAGGCCAACTCTTTTGCCGCAGGATCGATGGAGGAGAGCAACGACCGAGTAATCAATCAGCTCATCGTTGCCAATGTGCTTGAGGAAGGCCCCTGTCAGCTTCAGATGGGACTTACCGAACTCAAGCCCGGTAGCGTTTGGAACACCATGCCGGCTCACACCCACGACCGCCGCGTGGAAGCCTACTTCTATTTCAACGTTCCCGAAGGTAACGCAATCTGTCATCTGATGGGCGAGCCTCAGGAGAACCGACTCATCTGGCTTCACAACGAGCAGGCCGTAATGTCGCCCGAATGGTCGATACACGCCGCTGCCGGAACGAGCAACTACATGTTTATCTGGGGTATGGGTGGTGAAAACCTCGACTATGGCGACATGGACAAGGTCACCTACCTCGAAATGCGTTAGGCTTTTATAGCGCTTCAACTATTTATAGTGGGGAGGCTGTGTCTTAATTGAGGCGCAGCCTCCTTCTGCTTTATTAAGAGCCGGTTCGACAATAAATATTAACCACCCGAGCGGAGTAGGACTAAAGAAAGAGGCTGCACCGTAAATTCACAATTCCGATGCAGCCTTCATCTAATTCCGCCTAATAAAATACTCTTCAATCAATTTCAAAAATAAAAGCGGTGACATTAATTTTGGGTAGATACTAAAATATCATATACATCTCTTCATGTAATCTCTTATTTCAAGACAGGCGTGTCGATAGTGGTTTTCAACAGTGCGAGTCGACAGCTTCAACCGGCAGGCGATTTCGTTGCAAGTCATGAGCCCGAAACGCTTCATCCTGTAGGTGACCCTTCTCTGCGGCGACAACCGAGCTATGATGTCACGCTCAAGCGATGCGATATCTTTAGTTATCGCAAGGCAATCGGCCGATTCGGTTTCCGGCGACGACACATTATAATATATGTAGTCGTAACACTCCTGCCTTACTTGATGACGACGCAGATAGTCACATATCAGGTTCCTGGCGATTTTATACATGAAGAACTTTATTGTCGCTTCATTTATAAACATCCTGTAATCGAGAATCCGCAAGAACACATCCTGAGCCAGGTCCTCGGCTTCCGCTCTGTTGTTTATAGCCGAGTGTATGTAACGCAATATTCCGTCACGATGACTCACGTATGCCTTGGCAATCACATCATCCAAGGAATCACTCCGAAAGCACTGGCTTTCGGGCATTACACCGGCGATGTCGTTTGTTTCCATTGGGCTTGCGATTTAGATTACAATCGCAAAGGTATTACAATAATCACAATTCATGCATTTTTCCCGCAGTTTAAGCATCTCACTATATTATCTTAGACACAATGCGCCATTCGCCATTGATTATAAATACTTTAACTTATATGATACACTTTGACTCAAATTATTTGAGCCGCGTGTCACATCGACTCAGGCCTGTCCGCGTTACATTTTCCCTACAATAAGGTCCTATTCCCTGTTGTTTTTACCTATGCTCTTTACGTATTCGCTCGGCGATATGGAAGTGGCTCTTTTAAAATAGCGGAAAAACGATGCGCGTGAGCTGAATCCGCACTTGGCGGCGAGTGCGCTCAAGGTGTACTTCTCACTTTCAGGTTCGCTCACGAGTCTTTTAAACTCCTCTATGCGATAATTGTTGATGTAGTCGTAATAATTGGTGTTGAAATACTGGTTGAACATGTAGGATAGCGCCGGCGATGTAGTGTTGACAAGCGAGGCAAGTCCGGCAAGTTTCAGGTCGGTACACAGTATGGTATGTTGTCCCTCGACTACGCTCCATGTTTTGGCATTGTCAAGCTTATATTGAAACACCTCATCGCCGGGGTGTGAGTAACTGAATCCCGACACCTTCACGGCAAGATTCACCTCCCCCCCATTGTCAAGGCGCATCTCATAGCTGTTGTCACCCGTTCTATCCAATTTCCCGAATGAGTCAATTCCGTTGACCGAGGCATCGGTTATCGCAATCCGGTAGGGACACTGACGCTCCGTTACATTGTCTATGTCAACAGTGACGAGTCCCTGTGAGCTGCACAGCCACAGCCGGCCATCATCATCCATGTCGCTTCCCGAGTGAAAGAACGTTTGGCTAAGCAGTCCGTCATTGAAGTTGTAGGAGTAAAACACTTTGTTTCCGTCCCATCGATAGAGTCCGTTGGTCGTTATGAGCCACATCCAGCTCTCCTTGTCGATGAGCATGTCCATATCCTTGTTGTCAAGCGGCACCGGCGTTGTCAGCGTTCCGAAATTCTTTATCTCTATATCCGACTCAAACATCCTGTTCTTGTCATAGATGAACAGCAATCGGCCGTCGCCGGTTTCGCATATTCTCCTCACCCTTGTGTTATGGATGAACTTGTCAGGCAGAATGTCACCTACAAGTTGCCGTGACTCGGCATCCCACAGGCACAGCCCCTTCTCGCCGCATATCCACCCTCGCCCGGTCGAGTCAAAGAATATGCCGAATATGTTGCCTTCGGGCAGCTTTGAGTTCAGTCGGTTGTAATATACGTTGTTTCCGTCACGCTCATGTCGGAACAATCCGTTGGAAGTGCATATCCACAAGTCGCCGTCACGGTCGATTTCAAAGTCAAATATATGGCCGTTCTTGAATGTGTCGTCATAGCCCGGCTCAAAGTCGCTTAATGTCAACCTCTCGGGGTCAAACACGTACAATCCGCCTCCGTAGGTGCCTATCAGATACTTTCCCTCATAAAGAATGCTCGACACAACCATAGGCGACCTCATGTCCGATGCATAGTAACGCTCGAATGTGCCGTTATCCTCGTCTATAAAGCAAAATCCGTCACGAAATCCTATCAGCCTGCGGCTTCCGTCGGCAAGAATCGTTCGCGTAAGCACTCCCTCGGTATCAAGATGCGGCTGATAGGCGTATGTTTCAAATAGAGAGTTA
This sequence comes from Muribaculum sp. NM65_B17, assembly GCF_004793735.1. Lineage (NCBI taxonomy): Bacteria > Pseudomonadati > Bacteroidota > Bacteroidia > Bacteroidales > Muribaculaceae > Muribaculum > Muribaculum sp. NM65_B17. The sequence continues at coordinate 118,458 of NZ_SRYY01000005.1, read as the reverse complement.
CTATACATCGTAAAGTCCACGCCGAGCTGATAGAAACCGAGCCACATCTGCCCCTCGCGGTCACGTAACGCCGAATATACCGAATTGGAGCGTATGCTCTTGCCGTGACTACCCGACATGTCGTAGCTGTCGACAACCGCCCCGCTCTCCATGTCCACCACCTGAAGTCCGTTTCCGTCGGTAGCCACATATAGTCGATTACCGTCGCCAAACATGTCCATTACCACTGTTGACCCCACATCGGCATAACCCGACAGCGCGTCACGCTTAAGGTCGTAACGCCAAAGACCTTGATTGCGGGTTCCGAGATAGAGCATGTCGTCACACTCATATATCGCACTGAATGTCATGTTGGAATTTCCGAGTTTCTCGGCCTTGAAGCCGTTGTCCATGTCAAGCGAATAAACGCCTTGGTCAGTGGCCACATAAAGCCTGCGAGAGCTTTCATCGACAGTCATGTCATTAACCCTGTTGGCCGATGACAACACATTGCTTTCTATCGCTATATAGCACAACTTACCGTTACGCATCATGAACAGCCCCTCCTCTCCTCCTATGTAGAAGTTGCCGTTTTCATCATTGGCAAAGGCTTTTACCGACTTCGTGATGTCATTCTCGCCGTATCTTACAAGCTCCTCCGAATTTTTGTCAAGACGCCATAAGCCGCCACCGGTACCCACCCAAAGGCAGTTGCCGTCGGTTTCACCTATCGCCCTTATCCACTTTGCGCTCTCCTCATCGCCGGGAATCGGGAGGCGATGCCGTGAAGCGGGGATTTGACCTTGAGATAACCAACGGCAACTCATCGGCACTGATTCGGCCACTTTATCCCCGTCAGCTGGCCTACAGCGACTTCGTTCACGACTACCCCGACGATCTCTATTGGGAAGTACATGAAGCACCCGCCGAAAACATGCAGGATACTGAAAAGTACTGGTCATTCCACCTGCCGGGCATCAACGACCGTGTTCGCCTTGAATACACCGTATCCTACCAAAATGTAACCGACCAGATTTTCTCGGTGCCCACCGCAGGTTCTACAGGTTACCAGTACCTGATGACCAACGCCGGAAAGATGCGCACATGGTCCCACGAAATCGGTCTTAACGTGGCTGTGCTTCAGCACCGTGACTACGACCTCAACCTCGGCGTAAACTTCACCGCAGTCGACAACAAGGTTGTGGAACTTGCCGAAGGCGTAGAGTCGATCATGCTCGGCGGATTTGTTGATCCTCAGGTTCGCGCACAGGCAGGCAACACCTACCCCAACATCTACGGTTACGCATTCAAGCGTGACGAAGCCACAGGGAAGCTCCTCCTCAGCGAAGGTCTGCCCCAGGGCACTTCCGACAGCCAGGATCTCGGCAACTGCTCGCCCGGCTTCGTGATGGGCTTCAACCTCGGCGGCCGCTACAAGAGAGTGTCACTCTCAACCACATGGAGCTGGCAGCAGGGTGGAAAGATGTATCACGGAACCAACATGACGCTCAACTACTTCGGTACAACCAAGGAGTCAATCCCCTTCCACGAAGGCACAATGGTTGTCGACGGCATCGATGAAGCCACAGGACAGCCCAACACCGTGGAGGTGCTCAAGCAGGACTACTACCAGGCCTACTATGATGTAACCGAATCAGGCGTATATGACATGAGCTTCCTCAAGCTTAGAGATGTCACCCTCACCTACAAGTTGCCCAAGATCGGCAAATTTGACATCGATGTATTCGGATTCGCCCGCAACGTACTCATCTGGGCCAAGCTTCCCAACTTCGACCCCGAGGCATCGCAAGGCAACAACAACAACAACAACATGGGCGGTTACTTTGAACGCTTCTCAGTTCCCAACCCACCTCTATAGGCGGCGGACTCAAAGTGACATTCTAATATTCACAATGTATAAACTTGATTAATAACACAAGACAATGCTTAAGAAATTTCTATATATGGCTTTACTCGGCGCTGCAATGACCTCATGCTCCGAGAACCTGATGGATGAAATCAACAAGGACGAGTCCAATCCGCCGGCATCGAGCGTTAACGCCAAGTTTCAGATAACCGACGCAATCGTCGGAACAGGCTATTCGACTTGGGGCGGTGCCTACGCATGGTATGTGGCATCTTTCACCGAACAGATATTCGGAACAGGCAACAACCAGCTCATGAAAGCCGAACTGCGCATGCGCTCCGAAACAGCTGCAAGCTCGACCTACAATAACGAGCGGAATGCCACCTACGGCAACCTCATGAACATCAAGCAGATAATCGAGAAGTGTGAAAAACGGAGCCGCTACACTGCACCTGCTGAGCAAGAGCGAATTGTACTTCATCATCGCCGAAGCAAAGGCTCGACTCGGACAGGACGCTTCAGCCGAACTCGCCGAAGCCGTAACCGCATCATTTGAGGATTACGCGCTGAGCGACGGCGGCATGATCGGATTTGACCCCTCGTCGGCTGCCGACTACATCGCTTCAATCGGCTCGGCCTCGCTCGCCGAAATCATGGTGCAGAAATACATTGCACAGGCACGTGACGAGAAGATTCAGACCTACAACGACCTCCGTCGCTGCAAGGCTCTCGGTCAGGAATTCATTACATTGCAAAATCCAAATAACACTTCGGGAGGACAAAACCAATGGCCGCTCCGACTGCCCTACGGCAACAGCGACGTGGTTTCCAATCCCAACGTATCCGCGGCATTTGGCAGCGGAAATGAGGCCGGCAACTATCTATTCACTGAAAATGTATGGATTTTCGGTGGTTCTCGATAACCAGCCACCGATGTCGTAACTATTCATTTCATACTAAATAGATTAGACGACGAAAGCCATTTGATGTGAATCAAGTGGCTTTCTTGTATCCGAGAGGCATCAATCCCCGTGATTGTATGCAGGCATTAAAAGGGGCGGCTCAACTCTGAACCGCCCCTTGCTTATTATTTCTCGCTTTGGAGTATCTTCTTGACCTTCTCCGATGCCATTATCATGGCATCCTGAAGCCTTATTATCTCTTCACGATGGATTTTGTTTAACTGAAGCTCTACAAGATCCTCGATTACCTTCTTCACCTCTTCAAGCGAATATTCGGCAAGATTTATCTCCTCCTTGGCCAAAGCCCTCTCGAGCAATGATTTCTCTTTTTTATGTCCCATAATCTTTAACTATAAATTAAAACTACCGTTATAACAACCAATCACGGCACGGGTTTTAGCTCTCCATCCCTTTTATTCCAATTTAACAGATGCGCTTTCAGCCGGCAACCGATGGCATGGCGGAATTATTAACATATTTTTTTCACACTTCAAAACTTTTATCGGAAATTCGGCGTTATATCAATGAACGTTACAATTATTTATTTATGAATGGGAAAATGCGATTGTTAATGGCGATACTTATTGTCTATCCTTTGAGCATTGCTGCTCAGGGGATAGACGATATTATCAAGTCTTTGAAAAATGTTGAATGTTACGAATCGACCGTGAAATATCAGGTGCTCATGTCGCTTCAGGCCGATGTGTCCTACACCGTGAAGCTCAACTCCATGAACGCCCCCGGCGACTCGCTTGCGCCATGTGACTATCTTATCAACTGGTCGCTCGCCACTCCCGACGGCGAAAGCACCGGCTTCTCGGCCTACTATGACGGCAACGCCTACAATTTCCGTGGCGACCGACTGCTGGAATATCACTACGAGTGGGACTCTATACCGTTCCGACCGCGCGGACGCTCGGCTGCCGCCCTTCCCGGAGTGCAGCGCTCGGCTCAGTTCACGACTCTGTTGCCTCAGTTCATCGCCGAGGAGCTGATGACCATCGTCACAAGCCCCGAATACACCTACTCGTTCCACGCCGACACCGTTGTGGCCGACCGCCGTTGCAACGCTATTGAAGCGGTAATGACAATGGGAGGCGAGGTATATAAGGAGATTACCTACGCTTTCGACCCCGTAACCTCGATGCCCCTCTATTCCGAAATAGAGAACAATCCCGGCGCGCTTGCCGAGCAGACCCTCATTTCCGACTACTCCTACGCGGCCGACAAGGCACCTTGCGCCGAGATAAGCGAAGAAGGACTTCGCGAGATGTACCCCGATATATTCGAGAAGTACCGCGAAAGCAACTACGCCATCGAGAATCTGCCGCAGCAACGGTTGCCGGCCTTCTCGCTGCCCACAACGACAGGCGAGCGCTACTCAAGGCTGCTCGGCGACAAGTTCCGCACACCCACCCTCATCGTAATCATCGACCCGGCATCGACATTTGCCCGAGCGACAGTCAACGATATCCGCAAAAGCATCGAGGCGTTGCCCTATAACGCCGATGTGATCTGGGCGTTCGTGAGCACCAATACCGACATAATTGATGAAATAATACCTCAGCCGCTGATGGGCGAACACATACTGATGAATGCCAAGTCGCTCGCTCGCGACTGCGGAGTAAGTTCCTACCCCGTTTCAATAATCGTGGGCACCGACGGAGTTGTCGACGATGTGATACTCGGCTACAACAATGAGCTGACTTCGGTTGTTATACAAAAGATGGCTCTTGCAGCAAAGAGCCGATAACATTGTATAACAACATATAACTAATAACAACATGGAAACCGTATATTTTAAAGGTAACGCCTGCCACACCGGCGGAAGAATGCCTTCGGCAGGCGACAAGGCACCTGAATTTTCAGTCGTAGGCCCCGAACTCAAGGAGCTGCACATAAGCGACTTTCCCGGAAAGAAAATCGTTTTGAACATATTTCCCAGCCTCGACACTCCCGTGTGCGCCACAAGCGTAAGGAAGTTCAACGAAAAGGCTGCCGACAAGAAGGACGCGATAGTGCTATGCGTGTCGATGGACCTGCCATTCGCTGCCCAGCGCTTCTGCACCGTTGAGAACATAAAGAACGTTATACCGGCATCGGCATTCCGTTCACCCGAATTTGCAAAGGAGTACGGCGTAGAGCTTGTCGACGGTCCGCTGAAGGGTCTTTTGGCCCGCGCCGTGGTCATCATCGATGAAAACGGAAAGGTAATCTACCGTCAGCTCGTCGATGAGATAACCAACGAGCCCGATTACGAAGCCGCATTGAAGATGCTATAAATCATTCTCCTCTCCCATTATCCGAAATTCAAGTATATGGAGCCGCAGCCTGCTGTCAGGGTTGCGGCTCTGTTTATTTATAATGATTGATAATGTCAACTATGTCACGCGCATCGTCGGTCGATGTGCACCACGGGCTTATGGGCAGGCTCACTACGTGGTCGGCAAGGTATTCGGCCACTGGACACTCGGCATCGATGACACCCTGATAGCACGGTTGCCTGTGGGGCGGCACCGGGTAATGCACCATAGTCCCCACTCCGTGAGCGGCCATGTAATCCATGAAACGCTTCCTATGTTCCACCGTGACCACATACTGGTGATAGACATGTCCGTGACATGAGGCGTCGGCGGGAGTCACCATGTCGTTGCGCATCGAGTCGTAGATTGCCGCAAGCTCGCGACGACGGTCGATCTCCTCCCTGAGTCGGCCGAGCTTTACCCACAGCATCGCCGCCTGTATCGTGTCAAGTCGGCAGTTAAATCCCGCATAGCGGTTCATGTCACGCGCCGTCATGCCGTAGTTGCGCAGAGCGGCTACCACCGAGGCGAGTTCATCGTCATCGGTCGTAACGGCACCTCCGTCGCCCAGCGCTCCGAGATTCTTGGTAGGATAGAAGCTGAATGCCGCGGCATCGCCAAGCGAACCCGTCACGCAGCCGTCGACACTCGCACCTATGGCCTGCGCATTGTCCTCTATTACCTTAAGTCCGTGTCGCTCCGCAATGTCACGCATCACCGCGTCGTAGCATGGGCGGCCATAGAGATGCACCGTCACCACCGCCTTGGTGCGTGATGTCACGCTGCGCTCTATCAATCGAGAGTCAAGGTTCATGGTCACGCGGTCGGGCTCCACAGGCACCGGTACAAGCCCGTTATGAGTTATGGCAAGCACGGTAGCTATGTAGGTGTTGGCAGGATATATCACTTCGTCACCTGGCGACATGACACCCATCTCGATATAGCCTCGCAATATGAGCCTCAGGGCATCAAGCCCGTTGCTTACCCCCACGGCATGTCGCACTCCGCAATAAGCCGCCAATTCCGATTCAAACCGCTCAACCTCATCGCCGCCGATGTAACGCCCGCTGTCGATGACACGGGCACACGCCTCCTTCAGCTGCGCCGCATAACGCTCGTTGACCTTTCCAAGATCGAGAAACGGATATCGCAATCCACCATCCTTCATCGCAGCCCCCTGAATCGCAAATATTCGTCATAGTCACGCATATACTCATCCTCCGAGTACAGCTCCGATGACACTACAAGACACATCGATTCAACATTGAACTCGCCGAGCCAGATGCCCGCCGGCATGTATAGCGCACTCCTCGGGGAGTCGAGCGTGTAGACCGCCTTGTCGACACCGTCGTCAAGACTCACCGTCACGCCGCCATTCAATGCCACAAGCACGTGATGAGCCTTGCGATGGGAGTGGCCGCCCCGCACAGCTCCCGCCGGCACATCATATATATAATAAACTTCCTTGATTTCAAACGGCACCTCGGTCATCGACCTGATAAACGACAGGCTGCCCCGGGAGTCGCTTGCTGTGGGAACTTCTATAAATCTTACATCATTCAATCCCATTATCGACCATTTTTTAATAATCGATGCAATTTAACGATTTTTCTCATGAAATACATTCACCGACAATCAAAAAAAATGTCCTCCAAACCTTAAATTTGGAGGACATTTTTTCATTGAGTCATTGCCTGCGATATTTTTAGTCGTCGGAATCGTCATTCAGATCAGCACAGACCCTTGTCTTGGCCATGCTTCAATACAGCTTCACAGATAAAATCAGTAATGCTGTCGACCTGTTGCAGAACCGCGTGGACAGTCGCAGGAGCGTTAAAGCCATAGCGCTTTACAGTAGACTTCTTACGGCCGGCACCGGGACGCCGCCCGCCTCTTTTCTTTGCAGATTCTTCCATAATTTCGCCTAAAACTAATAGCACAATTAACTTAATGTAAGTGTCTTTCTATGTTTAAACCAGAAAACATTTGCAAATCTACAAAAAAACTTATTTAACACGGCATTTTTTAATATTTTTTTATATCTTATTCACGGTCAACATGAAAACACGCAAATATTATCCCGCTTAGTTAACTTTATTTAACATAGCTGACACGTTTTCAGCCCCGTTTTCGCCTTTTTTCGGTCAAGGATTGTAAAGGTCCTTATTGTAAAATTGCATGATTCCCGATATGTGTTCGAGAGCCTGCCGGGCAGGACCGTCGGGATCGAGTTCGGCGGCCTTGTAGTAATCGTTTATTGCCTCGCGCCTCCTCCCGAGCTTCCAGTTGAGCCTGGCTCGTTCAAGATAGCAGGCAACATTGCATAAATCGGCCTCAATCGCATCATTCAGCCCAACAATAGCGGCCTCAAATTCGTTGTTATCAATAAGATGTCGTATTTCCGAAGGGATTTCCATCGCCATAAAATTTTTGCTTTAACTTATAAACGAATGAAACGCCTTTTTATTTTCGCAGCGCTCCTTTTATCAGCCATGCTCACTTGGAACCTCAATGCGTCCGACCGATACACATTGCTCGACCTCATGGGCAGTGCCAAGCCCTATCCCGCTCCCGACTCACTGCTCACCCACCCCGATTCGCTCCAAGCGGTAATGATAAATCATGTGGGACGACACGGTGCCCGATTCCCGGCAAGCGATGAAAGAGCGATGACACTGCTCGACATACTGCAGAAAGCTGAAAAGGCCGGCACTATAACCCCGACAGGGCGCATGCTGCTCGAGCTCACCTACAATGTGGTCATGTATAGCACCGGACGCTGGGGAACCCTCGACCCGCTCGGAATGGCCGAGCAGCGAGGCATTGCAAGCCGAATGCGCGAAACCTATCCGCAGCTGTTTGACGACGGCACCGTGACGGCAATTTCTTCCTACGTGCCGCGATGCATCATGAGCATGTATTCATTCACCCATGAGCTGGCATCGATCAACAACCACATCGACATATCGACCAACTCGGGACGCGTCAACTCGCCGCTCATGCGTCCGTTTGACCTCAACAAGGAGTATGTCGACTATCGCAAGGATGGCTCCTGGAAACCCGTCTACGACAGCTACTTCGACAGTCATGCTCCGGCCAATCCCATAATCAGGGCCATAGGAGCCGACTATCCTATCGACCGCAAGCAGGCGCAGGAACTGTCAATGACCGAGTACGGGCTGCTTGCCGGATTGAGGGCAATGAGCATCGACGGGCACATAACGGCCTTTTTCAGCATCGAGGAGCTCAACGCGCTGTGGGCGTGCAACAATCTGAAGCAATATCTGCAACGCACGGCGTCGTCACTGACGACACTCCCCGCCTCGATAGCGTCAAAGTTGCTCGACAACCTCATCACCACGACCGACGACTTCATTGCCGGGCGCAACGATTCGATTAAAGTGATGTTGCGGTTTGGACACGCCGAAACCATGATGCCGCTGCTGTCGCTTATGCGTCTTCCGGGATGCTACTACGTGACCGACGACATGGAGAGCGTTGCGCAGCACTGGCACAACTTCCACGTTGTACCCATGGCCTCCAATCTGCAGATCATCGTGTTCCGCTCCACTTCGGGCCGCTACTACGTGCGCTTCGACCTCAACGAATGTCCCGTGCCACTGCTTCCCGACGACAGCCGCATCTACATCCCTTGGGATGAGGCAAAGGCCCGACTCAAATACTGCCTCACCGGTCAGGAGTAGCAAGGCGTTGCGCTATGTGTCGTCTGAACAGGTATAACACCACTACTCCCGTCAGGGCGAAACCCGCGCCTATCAATGACGAATAGCGCACTCCCGCACCCGAATCGACAGGAAATCCGCCAAAGAGAGCGCCCAAGGCGTTACCGAGATTAAACGCTATCTGCACCATGGCTCCGCCCATAAGCTCTCCGCCGGGCGAATACTTGATGAGCAGCAACTGCATGGGCGGCGACACGGCAAACAACGCTGCCGCCGAAAGACACACCATAGGCACGCTCACCCAGCGACACTGTGCCCACAGGAACAGTGACATTAGTGCTACAAAAATCACAATCTCGATGTAATAGGACATGCGCGGCGGCGTAAAGCGGTCGCTCAAGGCTCCGCCATAGTAAGTGCCGATGCACATGCTCGCTCCCACAAGCAGCATAAGCACCGGAATGAACCCCATGCTCAGTCCCGTGACATCGGTAATCAACGGCGTGACATAGCTGTACATACTGAACACACCGGCATTGCCGAGCATCGTTGCCGCAATGAGCAACCAGGGTTCACGCTTCTTAAGGAATCGGAACTGGCCTTTTATATTGGTGGGAGGCAACGGTGCCATGCGGGGCACCATAAGCCACAGGCCCAGCAGCGTTATCACGCCCCAGCCCACTACAAACATGAATATGTAACGCCATGAAAGAGTGTTGCCTATCAGACTGCCAAACGGCACGCCAAGCAGATTGGCGACAGTCATTCCCATACACATAAGCGCCACGGCCGATGTAGCGCGGTTAACGCCCACAAGCCGGCTCGCCACCAACGCGCCGGTGCCGAAATAAGCACCGTGAGGCAACCCCGATATAAATCGCATGATTAAAGCCACAGTATAGTCGCTCGACAACGTAAAGCCGAGATTGCCCGCAATGTAGACAACCATCAACATTAACAATATACGCTTCAACGGCCAGTTGCGGGTAAACAGTACAATCAACGGAGCACCGACGCACACACCCAAGGCATACGCCGAAATAAGGTGTCCGGCCGAAGCTATCGACACGCCGAACTGAGCCGCCAGCTCGGGCAGAATGCTCATCATGACATACTCCGTTATGCCGAGCCCGAATGTTCCCAGCGCAAGGGCAAACAATCCTTTCTTCATAGGTTGAACAACAAATCAAATGAAAATCGCCTGCAAAGTTAGCGATTTAAATCCAATCCGCCATTTCCTTAATCACTTAACTCATATTCTTTAGGAATAATTTGAGTTATAGCCTCATCTATAAGACAAAGCTTTCTAACAGTCCAATTGTTAAATTCACTCGCTTCTTCAACCAACTCCTTAAATCCTTCAATTTCTTCCGGCATTCTAAAACCCATCCTTAACCCAGTAAATATCAACAGTTTGCCTAACTGGAAAAAGTCATTGAAATATTGAGAGTCAACTTTATTCATAAACATAATCACATTACCACATATTGCCCTATAATTATGCAGAAATGCATTATTAGGGCCATAATAATGGCCGACTCCAACCAGATTTATTTTAGCTTTAGTTTTCCACTCATTTTCATTTTCAAATCCCAGCCAATCTTCAACAAAAGGCATTTCTCCATCATGATAGGATGAAAATTCATTAGCAGCCAAGAGCAACAGTGTATTTACTGATAGACTTTGTGGATTTTTGATATCCATAAGCTTAACATTTTCACAATATGGCATTATATATTTATATTGTTCAGGGAATGAAATATTAAATGCCATTTCAGAAAAATATTTTATATAAATATCCGAAAAATACAAAAATGGGTATAAATTTATAACTGCGAAAAAATGCTCGTAGTCTTTATTAGCTACATGATTTAAAGCGGCTGATATAAATAGGAATTTAGCAATACTGTGTTTTATATCTAACACATCTTCAGGTGTTAATTGTCGGATATCTCGTCTTAACATCGACAATTGTTCAATGGTTTCTCTTACACTGCGATTATAATTCTCTATAATCCATTCCGCGTCTTTTTCATTCAAGCTCATACCTTCCGATAACATAACAGCAGCTTTTAAAATTTCAAAATAAAGCTTTGCTTCACGAATTTTTATGCTATCTCCTATTTGTTCGGAATTTGCAGTTTTATACAAAATCTCCAGTATTTGAGATGAGTATTTATATAACAGCTTTCCTTCATGTATTAGCATCCACACCTCAATAGAAGGATTGATATCATTCCCTTTCCATTGCTTTGATAATATTAACTCTTCTAAGTCATTTACTAAAACAGAGTTTCCCCACTCAGCAAAACCATAATCAACAATTAAATTGCCTGTCTTAGAATCCCTAATGCCAATTTTATTTTCGCTATTTTTTGCCATTATAGGTTGCCATGGATTGCGTAGATTCTTTATACTATCATCAGCATAGTTTAATATCAATTGATCCTCAGCAACAAGCATAGGCTTATATCCAAGTTGCAAAACTACCAATATGGCCAATATTTCTCCATTTATAACTAAAGGCCATTGAAATTTCCGATATTTCTCTTTACCTTTCTTAATCCATAATAATTTATATAATGCAATTATTGCCACAATCAAAGCGGTAAACCTTATTGCGACATCCAATTTGGGATTTGGGTAAATAAACCAAGCATCTAACGCCAATACCAATAGTACACCTAAATATACACAATACGGTTTTGTGAATTTAGGCTTAATATAGACAGTAAGTAATGCGATCGGGATTAAAAACAGTCCCCATGCCGAGCTCTCCGATTTAAGATAACCATTAAAACCTTCAACTGGAAATATACAATAGAAAAACACTATTGTCAGCATTATCGTCAAACATAACATAGGAACACTCAGATTCAAAGCTTCATTGCGTTTACGAGATCCTATTACTATTAAGCCGTAAACAAGAGCACCCAATAGCACATAGTAACACACAAAAGCCATCCAATTTCCGGTATCCATCACTATGTGATATGCCTTATAAAAGCTTTCTGCAGATAGAACAATCGAACCAAATGCCAACAACAGCGTCAATCCACAATAGATAAATGTTTTCTTCCATCCCGAAAAAGCGTTATTCACAGCCATTGAACCGCAAAAGACCGTCAAGATTATTGACGACAGATTGGCAAATGATTTCAAGGCTTCAATACCGCCATTATATATACCATTGAATATCATTGCCCCCACATCATGCGTTAGATAAAGGAACGCAAATATAAGAAAAGGAATCGACAGAATCATACTAATCATCCTCTTCATCGACATCTCGGCGATTTGCTTCTCTTTTTCAGCCGATATTCGACGATTCTCCAATTCCGCTTTTTCCTTTTCCCACTCCTCAGTTCTTGTACGTATACGTTCGGCCACTACTTTAGCAAGCGAATCGTGCACAAGCTCGACATAGTCTTCTCCGTTTACAGGAGCACATTTGATAAGACGCTCCTTTTCCAACGCCATGCGATAATCGGCAAAATCAGCCTTTTCAAGCTCCGATGAAGTGGTCTTTATCCTAACGCGACGGCCTCTTGAGTCCACAAGCGCGTTCTCAATCGCCTCCTGTGTCTTCTCCGGAACGCCACACCGTTCAATAGTCCGCACATAATAATCGGCCACGAGATTTGACAGGTTCTCGCCCGACAACAAATCAACAGCTCTGTCATTTTCACTAATGGATGTCGCCACTATCGAAAGTAACATAGCAGAAACAATTGGCAGATTACGTTCAGTTTTGTCAAGTTCCTCAACCGACCGTCCTGTTATGAATGACAAAATCTTTTTCTTTTCTCCATCAGGAACATTAGAAAGCAACGACATTACTTCCCAAGCCTCATCGATTGTCAGCGGCTTAAGATTGTATCGGTTATTCTTTATCGCAGGTATGAAATATCGCTGTACTCCCCAATAATCCAGATCGCCGATGTATTCATTGCGCATAGCCAACAACACCTTGAAGTTCTTCTGCTCCGAAATAACAGGGAACCTCTCCTTATCAGGCAACTTGGCACGTACACGGTCAACAATTCGGGCCGGGCACGAATTCTCTTCAAGTCCGCTGAACCACCGGAAAAAGCTATCGGTCCATTCAGGATTTATCGGTCGAGTTATAACCTCTTCAAACTGGTCAAATATAATAATGGGCTTTAATGGAATGCCGTAAAAATCAAATGAATAATTACGCAACAGCCACCACGCGTTATTGTAAAGCTGAAGATTGCGGTCGAGCGTGTTTAACATCTCATCATTACTTGATGCGACAACCCTAAGCGGCAAATCCTTGTGATCCGATGAATAATCTATAAGTGCTTTTATACTTGTAAGTTTTTCGCCTTTAACCTTGTCATCTTTAAGTTTCTGCTTATTATATGGATTGATCGCCTCCGCGATTGAATCGCACAACAATTTATTAAAGTCGGGCGACTTACTTTCAAATAATTTATCGGTAATAACTATAGGCACAGGGATGAATCCTGCGCTTTTTAGCTTGGGCAACAATCCCGCACTTATCAACGAGCTTTTTCCCTCACCCGATTCAGAATGAAGCACCACAATGTCATTGCGCTTCAACATTGACAATATATCGTCGATAGCTTGAGAGCGACCCTTGAAAATAGCCGCATCTTTTTCAGTATAGGAAGCCAATCCTATGAATGATGTATTTTTCATAGCAATTATTTACAAATTTCAATATCGTTATCACTAAAATCGGGATTTAACACCTTCATGTTTATATGGTAGAAAACCGCGCTTATATCCGGGAAGTTCTTTGCCATCTCTTCGATTAATTTTGTATCCAAAGGACTGCCATTTTTCCAGACCCTGCCGTCAATTACCAACGGGAGGGAAAATACAGCGTCTTCAGGCAACGATTTAATTCTTTTAGCAGCCTCTATGACCTCGACTTTTACATGAGAATCCTCAAAAACCTTGCTCCAAAAATTCTCGGTAACCACAGGGATGTATAACTTGGACTTATAAATCGCCTTTATGTAGCGATTCACATAGTTTTCGCCATATTTTATCGCCTCCTTGTCGAAAAACACATTATTCAATTTGCGGCTGAGTACGTTGTATATCCTCTCCGCGATGTCATAGTCCTCGCCTGCGTATGAAATGAAAGCGTCATAACTTTCGCAATCAGCCTTCGATTCAGTGCTAATCATTTTGTCACGATCCTTAATTCGAGAGGTTATCTCAGCCAAAATTTCATCAACAGCCTGATCGGTATCAAAATGATAACGTTGCAGGAAATCGAAGAATCCCACATTTGAATCAGTGTGGCTTAACCAATACTTCTGCACTTCACCTGCTTGATTCTGAAAGGGGAACCACAAAAAGCGAAAAATCCAGTCGGGCAAATGACTTCCCAAGACCATAAGTCGCCCCGGCTTTTCAGCAAGATAGTTATAAAGATTGTTACATGAATAATCGCCACCTTGTATATTGTGCAGGAACTCAAGCAACGAATCCTCGTCACACACCCACTTCCAGCCATCGGCCGCTTTGCCGAATATATGGTAAACCGTATTTCCGAGCGACGAAATGTCATCCTTATTACGCCCCTGGCTCACACTCGCCGGACTATAATAAAACGAATTGTAGTTTACTCCACGGACACTTAATGCATTCTCTATAAGCGAGAACGGCGATGTGGTGATTATCAATCGCGGTTTCATTGCAGCAAGAAAATCGAGAACCGATTCCCTTAACCGCAATCTGCCGTTATCGCGTACCTCATCCACTATTTCCCGAAATTCATCTTTAAACCTAACAGCATCCATCGAGGCTTTGGCTCGCGTAAATATATAATAAATTTCAGCTGAAGATTCGCATTTTACATTACGTAATTCGGGAATCTCCTCACACAACTGTTGCACGACATAGGACAACAGCGTGACATCTCCGTCAGGAGTTTCAACTATAAAAGCATCATCCCCGATTAAAGGGACAATTGAATTACTATTGGTTACAACCGACTTTATGTTACGCTCCTGAGCTCGAGAAAATGGCATAAGGTTATATGATTGGTATTTTTACAAAAATAATAATTCTTTATTATTCTCGCAAATACCAATAACCGCATAATCAATGCCGATGCTGATTTGAGGCGTTGAGGGAGTTGGGGTTACATGAGTTCCTTGACCAGGAGGTAGAGGAGGGCGGCGAGGACGCCGCCAAGAAGCGGGCCTACGATGGGTACCCAGCTGTAGCTCCACTGGCTGGAGCCCTTGCCCTTTATCGGCAATATAGCGTGGGCGATGCGCGGCCCCAGGTCACGTGCCGGATTGATGGCGTAACCCGTCGTGCCGCCGAGCGACATACCAATCACCACAACGAGCAGGGCCACAGGTAACGCGCCCACACTGCCGAGTCCCACCTCCGAGGAGTTCTCCTTGTCGCCCATAAACAGAATAACGAGCACAAGAATGAACGTACCCACGATTTCGCATATCATGTTACGACGATAATTCTTTATGGCAGGAATGGTGGCAAACACACCGAGCTTGGTTTCGGCCTCAGCCGTGGCATCGAAGTGATCCTTATAAAATACGTAGACAATAACGGCTCCAAGTATTCCGCCGGCAATCTGCGACACGATGTAGGGCAGCACATACTCCCACGGGAACTTACCCGCAGCGGCAAGCCCCAACGTAACGGCCGGATTAAGATGCGCTCCGGTATAAGGCCCGGCGATGAGCACACCGCACATAACGGCAAGACCCCATGCAAGCGTCACCACCACCCATCCGGCTCCCTCGCCCTTGGACTTGCGCAGCGACACACACGCCACCACGCCGCAACCAAGTAACACGAGAACGAATGTGCCTATGAACTCAAAAAGGCATTGGACTAAAAGCGAAACTTTCATGACTACACTACTTTATCGGATATTCGGTAAGTACCCGGTTCACGGCGTTGTGCCATCCCTCGATTTCACTCGCCACCTTGGCAAGATCGCCCGACGGAGAGAACACCTTCTCAACCTGCCACTGAGAGCGCACTTCGTCAAGGTCACTCCAATATCCCACGGCGAGTCCGGCAAGATAGGCCGCACCAAGCGCGGTGGTTTCGGTGATGCGCGGACGCATGACATCGGTATTCAATATGTCGCTCTGGAACTGCATCAGCAGATTGTTGCGTGACGCTCCGCCGTCGACCTTCAGATTGGCGATGGGCAGTTCGGCGTCACGTTCCATCGCCTTCACTATGTCATAGGTCTGATAGGCAATTCCCTCAAGAGCGGCACGTGCTATGTGGGCGGTCGTGGTTCCTCGGCTGATGCCCGATATGGCGCCACGGGCATACTGATCCCAATATGGCGCGCCAAGTCCGGTGAGTGCCGGCACGAAATACACCCCGTCGGTGTCGGGCTCCGACTCGGCAAGCGCCTCCACCTCGGCCGACGATGTTATGCACTTCAATGAGTCGCGCAGCCACTGGATCACCGAACCGCCGACAAATATCGACCCCTCGAGAGCGTAGGTCACCTTGTCGCCAAGCTTCCACGCAATGGTGGTGAGCAGCTTGTTTTTCGACTCTATGGGACGCTCACCGCTGTTCATCAACAGGAAGCATCCCGTGCCGTAGGTGTTCTTAACCGAACCGGGTTCAATACACATCTGTCCGAACAGTGCGGCCTGCTGGTCGCCGGCACTTCCCGATATGGGCACATGGTGGGCAAAGAGGGTCGATGTAGTGTGACCGTACACCTCGCTCGACGACTTCACTTCGGGCATCATCGACAACGGAATGCCAAACATACCAAGCAGTTCCTTGTCCCACTCGAGAGTGTGGATGTTGAAGAGCATCGTGCGTGACGCATTGCTGACATCGGTCACGTGAATATCGCCGCGGGTCAATCGCCACATGAGCCATGTGTCGACGGTACCAAACATCAGCTTACCCTCGTCGGCACGCTTGCGCGCTCCGGGAACATTGTCGAGAATCCACTTGATTTTCGTCGCGCTGAAGTAGGCGTCAAGTATCAGTCCGGTCTTGCTGCGTATCATCTCCACCACTCCCTCGCGGCGAAGCTGGTCGCAATACTCCGAAGTGCGCCTGTCCTGCCACACGATTGCGTTATATATCGGCTCCTCGGTGTCACGGTCCCACACGATTGTGGTTTCGCGCTGGTTGGTTATGCCTATCGCGGCTATGTTCTTTCCGTTTATGTCGATCTTCGATATAGCCTCGGCTATTACCGAAGCCTGCGAAGCCCATATCTGATGAGGATTGTGCTCAACCCATCCCGAGCGGGGAAATATCTGTTCAAATTCACGTTGCGCCACAGAGCATATCGAACCCTTGCGGTCAAATACGATGGCACGCGAGCTGCTTGTGCCTTGGTCGAGCGACAGGATGTATTGTTGTTCCATAATTTTTCATTAACCCCTCACTATCGAGAGCTGATTTAAAGTAACTATGATTCAGGGAAGGACACAACACCTTCCTTATAGTTAGGAACAACCCATAACCATTAAAGGTTCCGTCACATAATGTAGTTAAGACCCTTAATACACATTTAATAACATCAATACCGACTTATTGAACAATCAGCCCTTTAACTCCGACAGCTCAGTCGAGGTCGGAGTACACTTTGCGTCGGCGAAGGTAGTAGTCGACAACTATGTCAGGCGACTTGGGCAGCAGGTCGACATCGGGGTGGCTCGTGTAGTTGGCGCGCATCTTCCGGAAGTCGCGATGAGCGCGCAACACGGCCGAAGCATCGGCAAAGTCAAGCGACACGACAAACTTCACCCACGCAAGCGCATCATACAGCCGACGCACCAGCAGACGCTTCTTTCGCGACGAGTCGGGCAGATTCTTGTGCAGGAGCAACAGGTTGTTGCGGAAATTAAGATAGGTCTTGCGCGGATTGGAGGGCGGCAACGTACCGCCGCCGAGATGAAACACGACGCTTTGCGGAATCACCACCACGGCATATCCAGCAAGCTTTATGCGCCAGCACAGGTCAATCTCCTCCATGTGGGCGAAGAAGTCCTTGTCAAGACCGCCCACCTTGACATACAGCTCACTGCGCACCATCAACGCCGCACCCGAGGCCCAAAACACGGGAATCACCATGTCATACTGGCCCGAATCGCGCTCAACGGTGTCGAATATGCGACCGCGGCAATAGGGATAGCCGTTACGGTCAAGGAATCCGCCGCATGCTCCGGCATATTCAAATGACTTGTGATCGGCATAAGAACGAATCTTGGGCTGACAGGCACCCACATCGGGGTGCGCCTCCATGTAGTCATAGAGCGGATTGAGCCAACCCGTGGCAGGCGCGACATCGCTGTTGAGCAGCACCGTATAGCGATAATCGGTGGCCGCTATGGCCCGGTTGTAACCCTCGGCAAACCCATAGTTACGGTCAAGCTTCACCACAATGACGTCGGGAAACGACCGCTCAAGCAGCTCGAGCGAACCGTCGTCACTGCCGTTGTCGGCCACGATCACATCGGCAATTGTGTCATCGGTGGCCGAAATCACCTGCGGAAGATACTTGGCGAGCATCTTCTCGCCGTTCCAGTTAAGTATTATTACAGCTACGGGCTTTTCCATCAGTCACAATGTTCATCGGTTGAAGGATACTGCACGGGATATTTCCATCGCTTGTGGGTCCACAGCCATATCGACGGATTGCGCTCTATCGTCTGCTGAAGCAACCGGGCGTAGACATCGGTAATGGCAAACTGCGGCATCGAGTCGGGATTGTCGGTTATAAGCCGCAGCGTGAGCTTGTAGTGTCCTCGGCTCGGCTTTTCGACATCCCAGTAGAAGGCCACAAGATTGAGGCGGCGCACAATCGTTTCGGTGCCCGTTATCATGGCAGTAGGATGATTCAGGAACTTGACCACGTGCGTGACATCGCCGGCACTCGGTTTCTGGTCGCTCATGAATCCCGTGACGCTCAACACGCCGTCACGCTTCAACAGCAGCAGGTCGCGAAACACCATGCGCTTGTCAAACGACACCGAGCCGAAACGGCTGCGAAGCTTCAGAAAATAAGCGTCAAACCACTTGTTGGTCAACGGTCGGTAGACCTGGGCGTACACCACTCCGTTGGTGGGGTTGTTACGTGCCCACAGGGTTATCGAGGTACCCCACTCCCAGTTGCCGCAATGCGAGAAATACACTGCCACCGAACGCCCCTGCTCCACGTAACGGTCAATCTGCTCGACACCCTCGATTACAGTGTGTCGGCGCATCTCGTCGTCAGTGATGTGGTTCATCTTTATAGTTTCAAAGAAGTAGTCGGCGAAATTCCGGAAAAACTGCCGGCATATAGCCTTATGCTCCTCAGGGCTCTTATCGGGAAACGAGTCGGCAATGTTTTTCAACGCCACCTTGCGACGATAACCCACCACATGATAGAGCAACACAAACAGAATGTCGCTCAACACATAGAGCATCCCGAACGGCAGGCGTGATATGCCGCCAAACAGCCATCCCAACGGTTTATATTGCCAATATTTCATAATTCAATGCGTCCTTTCATCATGTCACCATTGTCGATTACCTCACCGAGCATCACCGGCACCACCTTGTTGGCATATTCGGCAACCGGCTTCACCTCCACCTTCAGATAGTTGTCGGTGAACCCCGTCATGGGACGGCGCGGACGCTGATGCTCAAGCAGCACCGGGCGCACCGTTCCGCTGAAACGCGAAGCGAAGTCGGCAAGCTTATGCTCCGAGATGCGCAGCATCACATTGGTGCGGCGATGCTTCACCTCCTGCGGTACCACGTAGTCGATGTCGAGCGCACGTGTACCGGGACGCTCCGAATAGGGAAACACATGCAGACGCGAAATGTCGAGCGACTCCACATAGTCGCGCGAACGCTCAAAGAGTTCGTCGGTTTCGCCACGCGCCCCCACAATCAGGTCGACACCAATGAAAGCGTGAGGCATCACCTCGCGTATTCGCTCGACGCGATGGCGAAACAGCGCCGTGTCGTAGTGACGGCGCATAAGCCGCAGCACCTCGTCGGAGCCCGCCTGAAGCGGTATGTGGAAGTGCGGCATGAACCTCCGTGACGAGGCCACCCACTCAATCATCTCGTCGGTAAGCAGGTTGGGCTCTATCGACGAGATGCGGTAACGCTCTATGCCGTCAACATTGTCAAGCGCCTTTATAAGATCGAAGAACGTGTCGTCACGTCCCTTGCCGAAGTCGCCTATGTTTACACCCGTCAGCACAATCTCCCGTCCGCCTTCCTCGGCCACCTGCCGGGCCTGGTCGACTATGGATTCAATCGTGCCCGAGCGGCTGCGTCCGCGGGCCTTGGGTATTGTGCAGTAGCTGCACCAATAGTCGCATCCGTCCTGCACCTTCAGGAAGTAACGCGTGCGGTCGCCGCGTGAACACGAAGGGTCAAACTTGCGTATATCGGTAAGCGGAGTTATGTAGGATTCGGTACGGCGGTTTTCAAGCCAGCGGTCAAGATAGTCGAGAAGCTCAAGCTTGCGGTCGGTTCCGGCAACGATGTCTACGCCGTGAATGGCCGCAATTTCATCGCTTTTGAGCTGGGCATAGCATCCCGTAACCACGATTACAGCCTCGGGATAGAGCCGCGCGAAACGATTGATGGCCTGTCGGCACTTCTTGTCGGCCACATCGGTTACACTGCATGTATTAACCACAACTATGTCGGGAGTTTCGCCCGACTGCACCCTGCGTATGCCCTTCTCTGAAAACATTCGGGCGACACTGGATGTCTCGGAAAAATTGAGCTTACATCCGAAAGTGTGAAACAAAGCGGTGCTATTGCCAAATGTCGAATTGTCAATCATGGTGCAAACTTAGCAATTTTTATCCTGTTATCGCTTTTAATCAAACTATTTTTATGCCGTATTTGTACTATTATAAGCATATTTTGTACTATTTTTGCGAAAAAGACAGATTAAAAACCGGATTAATGAGCACTTCTGAAACCCTAACCGAGATTTATGCACGCAGTTTCCGTGACAACTGGACATTGCCTGCTTTGACCGACTACAGCACCGATAAGACCGACACCTATGCCCAGATGGCCAAGGGAATCGCACGCATGCATCTGATGTATGAGATGACAGGCGTGAAAAAGGGCGACAAGATAGCCCTTATCGGCAAGAACTCTCCCGGGTGGATAACCGTGTTCATGGCCACCATCACCTACGGCGCAACCATAGTGCCCGTGCTTCAGGACTTCAATCCCGTCGACGCACAGCACATCATAAATCACTCCGAGTCTATTCTGCTGTTTGTCGACAACAACATCTGGGAGTCATTCGAGTTTGAGAAGATGCCCAAGGCAAAGGGTGTGATATCGCTCACCGACGGGAAGATACTCGCCGAGCATCCGCTCAACGAGCGCAAAATCGAGCGTGAACTGAAAAATCTGACCCGCAAATTCAAGAAGCGCTATAAAAAGGGATTCTTCCCCGACGATGTGAACTACCCCATCATGAACGACGACGATATAGCCGTGCTCAACTACACTTCGGGAACCACCGGATTTTCCAAGGGTGTCATGCTCACCTATCGCAACCTGTGGGGCAACGTGACATTCGGCATCCACTCCCGGCTCCATTTCCAGGGCTCGCGATGCCTCTCATTCCTGCCACTCGCCCATGCCTACGGATGTGCATTCGACATGCTTGTGCCGCTCGCCACCGGAACCCACATAACCGTCTTCGGCAAGATACCCTCTCCCAACCTGCTGCTTAAGGCCCTCTCGCAAGTGCGCCCCAATCTCGTAATCTGCGTCCCGCTGATTCTCGAAAAGATATACCGCAAGCAGATTCTCCCCATGATTACCAAGAAAGCCATGCGGTGGGTGCTCGCCATCCCCGGCATCGACAAGGCCTTCTACTCAATCATACGCCGCAAGCTCGTCGAAGCGTTCGGTGGCGAGTTTGAGGAAATAATCGTGGGCGGCGCGCCGCTCAACCCCGAGGTCGAGGAATTCCTTAGCCGCATAAAATTTCCCTTCACTGTGGGATACGGCATGACCGAATGCGGGCCTCTGATCAGCTACACCCCGTGGCGACAGTTTATCGTAGGCTCATCGGGACGAACTCTTCCCGGACTCATGCTAAGCAAAATCGAAAGCCCCGACCCCGAGAACATTCCGGGAGAGATATGCGTAAGAGGAGTAAACGTGATGAAGGGCTACTACAAGAATCCCGAGGCGACGGCCGCAGTGCTCGACGAGGAAGGATGGCTCCACACCGGCGATATGGGCACACGCTCCGAAGATGCCACGATATTCATAAAAGGCCGCTACAAGACCATGATTTTGTCATCCAACGGACAGAACATATATCCCGAAGAGATTGAGGCAAAGCTCAACAACATGCCCTTCGTGTCGGAGAGTCTTGTCGTTGAGCGCAACAAGCGCCTTGTGGCACTCGTGTATCCCGATTATGAAATGATGGACCAATACGGATTGACCTTGGAAGAACTCCCCAAGGAGATGGGCAACATTCTCGTCGAACTAAACAAGCTCGTGGCACCCTACGAAAAAGTCGACCGCATACAGCTCATCGCCAACGAATTTGAGAAGACTCCCAAACGCTCGATAAAGAGGTATCTTTACAACGCTTAAGGTAAAAAACACATAAGATAACAATAAGAGCCGCTCTTAGGGCGGCTCTTATTGTTATCTGCTTTCGGTCGGCCCCGACTTGTCGGCCTCGGCAGGCTGCGATTCATCGGTTTCGGGCGCCGGATTACTTACGTATCGCTCATAGTAAGTCATGATAAGAGCCGTTACAGGCAGGGCTATGATCATGCCTATTATACCCAGCAAGCTGCCCCACACCGACAACGACAACAGTATTATGGCAGGATTCAGTCCCATCTCCTTTCCCATGATGTGGGGAGTTATCACGTAGTCGCATATACACTGGCTCACCACATAGACCAGCAGACACTTGCCCATCTCGGGCAGAAACTCCACCGAACCGCCGAGCGAATATACAAAGCAGATGGCGGCGACCGGAATCAGCGTCACATACTGGAAATAGGGTATCATGTACAATACCCCTACTATTATACCCATGGGAATGGCAAGCGGGAGCCCCACTATTGAAAATCCGATGCAGTAGAACACGGCGGCACACATAGCCACAACTCCCTGACCGCGGAAATAGTGGTTCATGCTGTTTTCCACGTCACGCACCACAACCATTGTGCGAGGACGATACTTGTGAGGGATGATCAGCTTGAATCCGCGCGAAATCTGGGGATAGTCTATGAGAATGAACAAGATGTAAATCAGCGTCAACAGCCACGACAGAATCTCCATGACTACGCCTATCGACTCCTCAAGCAGCGACGACCCCTTGCTAAGCAACGCCTCGATGTGAGAGCCATCGAGCATTCCGCTGATATTGTCGGGGTTGAAGTACTTGTTTATGAAATCCACCACCGTTACATAGAACTTGGGCAACTGCACATCGCCCGACGACACGCTCTTCAGGATGCCGCCAAGCATATTGAGTTCTTTCAGCACCGACGGCAGGAATATGTAGACCACCAGAGCTATAACCACCGCCATGTCGACAAGCGTAAGTATCGATGGAATCACACGCCCCTTGGTTCTCGTGAGCCGGCGGTTCATATTCACTATTGGCTGAAGAATGTAGGCGATGAAACACGCAACAAAAAACGGTAGCAACACATTGCTGAGATAACGCACCAGATATATCAACGCCGCAGTCATGGCAAGCCCTATCACAAGCCACATGATGCGGTCGACAGTCCAATATCGAGATGAAACTTTTGATTGCATAAACAAATAGTCGCGTTAAATTATGTTATTTAAACAATTCCGTTCTCGCCACTGTTCACTGCCGCGATTGCTTACCCCCATAATGAATGCGATTACCCCAAATGTGACAATTACTTCCAATATAATTATGTGAAAGTTTGGATAGTATTGAAATTATTACGTAAATTTGCAGTCGATTTTTTGCATAGGTGTGCCCCTACGGCAAAAACACCGGCAAAACACTATAACGATTTACAATGATAACAATTACATTTCCTGACAAGAGCTCAAGGCAGTACGAAGCCGGCACGACTCCGCTGCAGATTGCCGAAAGCATAAGCTCGCGCTTGGCCCAAGACATTCTTGCGGCCACCGTCAACGGCGAAGAATGGGACATAAGCCGCCCCATCAATAACGACGCCGAAATAAAACTCTTCAAGTGGGATGACCCGGAAGGCAAGCACGCTTTCTGGCACAGTTCGGCCCACCTTCTCGCCGAAGCTCTCCAAGAGCTCTACCCTGGCGTGAAGTTCGGCATAGGCCCTGCCATTGAAAACGGATTCTACTACGACATCGACCCCAACGGTCACACCATAACCGCCGCCGACTTCCCCAAGATCGAGGCCAAGATGACTGAACTCGCCCAAAAGAAAGAGCCCATTGTCAGAGCCGACATCGCAAAAGCCGATGCGATGAAAATGTTTGGCGAGCGCAACGAGGAGTACAAGTGCGAGCTGATCAGCGAGCTTGAGGACGGTCACATAACCACCTACACCCAAGGTGCGTTCACCGACCTGTGCCGCGGTCCTCACCTCCCCAACACCGCCCCCATCAAGGCAGTGAAGATAACCTCTCTTGCCGGTGCTTACTGGCGCGGCGACGAAAAGCGCAACCAGCTTGTGCGCGTCTACGGCATAACATTCCCCAAGAAGAAGATGCTCGACGAGTATCTCGTGCTTTTGGAGGAGGCCAAGAAGCGCGACCACCGCAAGCTTGGCAAGGAGATGGAATTGTTTGCTTTCTCGTCAAATGTCGGCGCCGGACTTCCTCTTTGGCTACCGAAAGGCGCCGCCCTTCGTGACCGCCTTGAGCAATTCCTGCGCAAGATACAGAAACAGTACGGCTACCTGCAGGTAATCACCCCCCACATAGGCAACAAGATGCTCTACGTGACCTCAGGTCACTATGCAAAATACGGCAAGGACTCATTCCAGCCCATCCACACTCCCGAGGAGGGCGAAGAGTACCTGCTCAAACCGATGAACTGCCCTCACCACTGCGAGATATTCAAGGCGTTCCCCCGCTCTTATCGCGAACTCCCCTTGCGACTCGCCGAATTCGGAACGGTCTACCGTTACGAGCAGAGCGGTGAGCTTCACGGACTTACTCGTGTGCGCGGATTTACTCAGGACGACGCTCACATATTCTGCGCCCCCGACCAGATTAAAGATGAGTTCCTAAAGGTGATGGATATCATATTCTACATCTTCAAGGCTCTCAAATTTGACAACTACGAGGCTCAGATTTCACTTCGCGACCCCAAGAACAAGGAGAAATACATCGGTTCCGACGAGAACTGGCACCTTGCCGAGCAGGCCATCATCGAAGCTTGCGCCGAAAAAGGACTGAAAGCCCGCACCGAACTCGGTGAGGCAGCCTTCTACGGCCCGAAGCTCGACTTCATGGTCAAGGACGCAATAGGCCGCCGCTGGCAGCTCGGAACAATTCAGGTCGACTACAACCTTCCCGAACGCTTCCAGCTCGAATACACCGGAGCCGACAACCAGAAGCATCGCCCCGTGATGATTCACCGCGCACCCTTCGGTTCGATGGAACGCTTCGTGGCCGTGCTCCTCGAGCACACCGCCGGACGATTCCCCTTGTGGCTCGCCCCCGACCAGGCTGTGGTGCTCCCCATCAGCGAGAAGTTCAACGACTACGCCTATCAGGTTGCAAAGGAGCTTAACGCCGCCGATGTAAGGGCAATTGTCGACGACCGCAACGAGAAAATCGGAAAGAAAATCCGCGACAACGAGCTCAAGAGAATACCTTATCTGCTCATTGTTGGTGAAAAAGAAGCACAAAATGGTGAAATTTCCGTAAGAAAACAAGGCGAAGGCGATAAAGGTACGATGAAAATTGCTACCTTTGCAAAATATTTGACCGACGAAGTCAACAATATGGTAAATCAATAAAACTACTGAATGGATAACAAACCTGGAAATCAGCCGCATCGCGGCACCCCGCAGCGTAAAGGAATGCCTCAAAAAGAGAAAGACCCTTATGCAATCAATGAACGCATCAGAGCCCGTGAGGTACGCCTCGTCGGCGACAATGTGGAACCGGGAATATACTCCATTCAGGAGGCTCTCCGTCTGGCCGAGGAAGAAGGTCTTGACCTAATCGAGATTTCGGCAAGCGCCAATCCCCCCGTGTGCAAGATTTTGGACTATCAGAAATTCCTCTACCAGCAGAAAAAACGCCTTAAAGAGCAGAAAGCCAAGTCAACCAAGGTGGTTGTGAAGGAGATCCGATTCGGACCCCAGACCGACGACCACGACTACAACTTCAAGCTCAAGCACGCTATGGAATTCCTCAAGGAGGGAGCCAAAGTAAAGGCTTACGTGTTCTTCCGCGGACGCTCAATCCTTTTCAAGGAACAAGGCGAAGTGTTGCTCCTTAAGTTTGCAACCGCCCTTGAGGACTTGGGTAAGCTTGAGCAAATGCCGGTGCTTGAAGGCAAGAGAATGACTATCATGATTTCGCCCAAGAAGAAGTAATCGCAACCAATCAAAGCCGATTCAGAAATATTATATAAACTCGAATTAATTAAAAATTAAAGAAATGCCTAAGGTAAAGACTAATTCCGGTGCCAAAAAGAGGTTCGCCCTTACCGGAACAGGAAAAATCAAAAGAAAACATGCCTTCAAAAGTCACATCCTGACCAAGAAGACTAAGAAACAAAAAAGAAACCTCACCCACTTCTCTACAGTAGCTAAGGCTGACATCCATAATGTCAAGGAGCTGCTCGCAATGTAGTAGGTAGAGGACTCCGATGAGTTTCACCGTTTTTAATTCGTGATTTCTATAATCGTTATTATTAACCGAATGCACAGCTAAAAACCAAAGAGCAATTAAGCCGCTGACATTCAAAAAACATTTTACAAGATGCCAAGATCAGTAAATCATGTTGCTTCAAGAGCACGCCGAAAGAAAATCTTAAAACTCACCCGCGGATACTTCGGTTGCCGCAAGAACGTTTGGACCGTAGCCAAGAACACTTGGGAAAAGGGTCTTACCTACGCTTACCGCGACCGCAAGGACAAGAAGCGCAACTTCCGCGCTCTCTGGATTCAGCGTATCAACGCTGCCGCCCGTCAGGAGAACCTCTCCTACTCTAAGTTGATGGGACTTATCCACAAAGCAGGTATCGAGATCAACCGCAAAGTGCTTGCCGACCTCGCCCTCAACAACCCCGCAGCTTTCAAGGCTGTAGTTGACAAGGTGAAGAACGCATAAATAATTGCGACATCTTATAGAGTCAGGACATCATCCCGCCATCGGGACGGTGTCCTGACTTCTTTTTAAAACTCTCCGAATGACACGCATATCACGCACATCGTATCACAACGACTACTATTAGCCCCGTTTTGCTTGCAAATAATAATTATTGTACTTAAATTTGCATCAAACCATAAAAATCACAAATAATAACCGACAATAAACCAACATTAATTACATGGCAGTAAAATTCTACAAATCGGAAAATCAAGTACCCCTGGAAATGCACAAGGTAAGAGTGGTACAGAAACTCAACCTCTTGCCGGTAGAGAAGCGACTTCAGGCAATCCAGGAGGCCGGAAACAATACATTCCTTCTTCAAAACAAGGACATATACATGGACATGCTCACCGACAGCGGTGTAAACGCGATGTCCGACGAGCAGACAGCCGCAATGTTCACGGCCGACGACTCATACGCGGGAAGCGAAACATTCAACCGCCTGCGTCGCGCAGTCAAGGAGGTATTCGGAACCGAATATCTGTTGCCCGCCCATCAGGGACGAGCCTGCGAGAACATTTTGGCCGAAGCATTCGTGAAGCCCGGTTCGGTGGCTATCATGAACTTCCACTTCACCACAACCAAAGCCCACATAACGCGCTGCGGAGGCGAAGTTATAGAAGTAGTCGACAGCAAAGGTCTGAAACCCCAAAGCGACGACCCGTTCAAGGGCAACTTCAACCTCAACGTACTCGAGGAAACCATCAGGCAATACGGCCCCGAGAATGTAGCATTCGTGCGCGTAGAAGCCGGGACAAACCTCATAGGCGGACAGCCCGTATCGCTCGAGAACATGCTCGCCGTAGCCGATGTGTGTCACAAATACGGCGTAATGAGCGTGCTCGACGCCTCGTTGCTGCAGGACAACGTGTACTTCATGAAGACCCGCGAAGCCCAATGCAAATACATGACAACAAAGCAGATATATCATCTGCTCGCCGACAAGATGGACATAATCTACTTCTCAAGCCGAAAACTGGGATTCGGCCGAGGCGGCGCCATCACAAGCCATAATGAGAGCCTCATGAAAAGCCTCATGGAGTTCATTCCCCTCTACGAAGGCTTCCTCACCTACGGAGGCATGGATGTAAGGTCGATCGAGGCCGTGGCAGTAGGCCTATACGAATCACTCGACATGGACTACATCAGCCAGGGTCCCGAATTCATCCAATACCTCGTAAAAGAGCTCGACGACTACGGAGTACCCGTAATCAAGCCCGCCGGCGGACTTGGAGCCCACCTCAACTGCTCGGAGATACTGCCCGAGCTGCCCCACAACCAATATCCGGCGGCAGCCGTTGCAGCCGCACTCTACATAGCCGGCGGCATCCGAGGCATGGAGCGCGGAACAGTGTCGGAACAGCGCGAACCCGACGGTACGGAACGTTATGCCGAGCTTGAGTTGCTACGCCTCGCCATGCCGCGCCGAGTGTTCACTCTCAGCCAGGTGAAATACTGCGCCGACCGCGTAAAATGGGTGTGGGACAACCGTGACCTCATAGGCGGCCTGCAATGGACCGAAGAGCCCAAGGTGCTGCGCTTCTTCTTCGGCCGAATGAAAGAGATAGGCCACTGGCAGGAGGACCTCACCGAAAAATTCCGAATGGACTTCGGCGACAGCCTGTAACAAGCCATACACACGACGACAAGAGGCAGCTCACTCCGAGCTGCCTCTTGTCGTATACCGGAAAATAAAAGGCGGAATGTCGACCGACAATCCGCCTGTGGTATCAATTTTAATTATGGGCCGTCCTTAGTGGGGCGACAGGCTCCAATGCTGTTTTTAGCGATAGTCCTTCAATGTCTGCTGCAAGCGCTGACGGGCGAAGAAGATGCGGCTCTTAACCGTTCCGAGGGGAAGATTCATCTTTTCGGCGATTTCATTGTACTTGTAGCCGGCAACGTGCATTGAGAACGGAATGCGGTAGTCATCGCTGAATGAGTTGATGGCTGCGGTGATCTCCTTTGCGGCAACCGAACCTTCGGGAGTTTCAAAGCCCGAATCCTGCGGAAGATTGAGGTGATAGAGATCCTCGGTCTGGTCCATTATGGTAGCCGAGCGAACGACTTTGCGGTAGTTGTTGATGAAGATGTTACGCATGATGGTAAACACCCATCCCTTGAAGTTTACATTGTCCACATACTTGTCCTCATTGTCGAGAGCCTTCAAAGTTGTGTCCTGAAGAAGATCGTAAGCATCGTCACGGTTGGAGGTGAGAATATACGCGAAATTCAATAGATTGCTTTGCAATCCGAGAAGCTTGGCTTGAAAATTAGTAGAACCCATAATTGATAATTTTTGATGTTGATGTTGTTTGATACATTTGCTACACAAACGTGTTACAAATTGATTACAATGCAAATATACGCATTATTTTTAATATGCAAGAATTTTATGAAATATTTTTTAGTTAAAATGATATATTTAACATTTTAACACATTTACATAACTGAATACCAATATGTTATGATTACGCACATCATGTTTCACTTTTGTTACATTGCATCACACATCCTGTCACACGCCCGCAAATTCATGCCAAATGCCTGATAAGCACACGATTGTAACACGTTTGCAACATCTTAAAATTTCGTTACATCGGTGAACTTCCCGACAACATATATGTTGCAATAAATAATGCAACATATAATAATGAGAAAGATAGAGTGCTCATAACCTAAATATATTTAGTATCTTTGTGTCGTATAAGTTTCAGTTCCAAATGAATTCACAGGAGAAACAATGCTTGCTCGACAAGCGCTATCTACGCATGGCAAGAATCTGGGCGGAAAATTCCTATTGTCAGCGTCGCAAGGTCGGAGCCCTTTTAGTAAAGGACCAAATGATAATATCCGACGGGTACAATGGTACACCGGCCGGATTTGAAAACGTGTGCGAGGACGAAAACGGAGTCACCAAGCCCTACGTGCTTCACGCCGAAGCCAACGCCATCACCAAAGTGGCCCGCATAGGCAACAGCAGCGAAGGTTCCACATTATATATAACGGCCTCGCCGTGCCTCGAGTGTTCCAAGCTCATAATTCAGGCAGGAATAAAGCGTGTGGTCTACAACGACCTCTACCGCATCCAGGACGGACTTGAGATCCTGCGCCGCGCCGGAGTCGAATGCACCCACATAGCCGAAATAGATTGACGACACACCCACATTAATATATGAAAAATAGTAAAAACACAATCGCATGGATTCCGATAGTCATCGCCCTGTCACTAATCGGGGGTATATGGCTGGGACTGCACTTCAGCAACAAGGTTTCGCACACATCGGGACAGCGTAAGCTCGACAATATACTCGGACTCATTGAAAGCGACTATGTCGACGAAGTCGACATAGACTCTATTATCGAGTTGACCATTCCAAAGCTAATGGCCAACCTCGATCCCCACTCCACCTATATTCCCGCATCGGAACTTCAGGCAGTCAACGAAGACCTTGACGGCTCATTCAGCGGAATAGGAGTGTCATTCACCATGCTCACCGACACCGTCACTATAAACGAGGTAATCCCCGGCGGCCCCTCCGAGAAGGTGGGAATTATGCCCGGCGACCGCGTCATCACTATCGATGACTCGCTTGTAGCCGGTCAGGGAATCGTCAACACCGACATCGTGAAAATGCTCCGAGGTGAGAAAGGCACCACCGTGAATCTCGGCATAAAGCGCAACAATAGCAATAACCTCCTCACATTTGAAGTGACGCGCGGCGACATCCCCGTCAACACTGTCGACGCCGCCTATCTTATAAACCCCACCACAGGATATGTGAAGGTCAACAAATTCGGACGCACCACCTACAGCGAGTTCTTTACCTCGCTCGTGAAGCTCAAGGCAGCAGGAGCGCGCAACTTCATTCTCGACCTGCGAGGCAACGGCGGCGGATTCATGGAGATGGCAATAATGATGGCCAATGAGTTTCTCCCGGCCAACAGCCCCATCGTCTACACCCGCGGACGCAACGACGACGATGAAAGCCGCGTGTTCAGCGACGGCACCGGATCGTTTATCGACTCCGAACTTGTAGTGCTCATCGACGAGTACTCGGCAAGCGCGAGCGAAATTTTCGCCGGAGCCATGCAGGACAACGACCGCGCACTTATCGTAGGCCGACGCTCATTCGGCAAGGGACTCGTGCAACGACAGACAACGCTGCCCGACAGCAGCGCCATACGCCTCACCGTGTCACGCTACCACACACCCTCGGGACGCTGCATCCAGAAGGACTATCAGCTCGGCAAGCGAGGCACCTACGAGCAGGAGATTCTCGACCGCTACGACCACGGCGAGTTCTATAACTCCGACAGCATCAAGTTTAACAAGGATCTACAGTACACCACTGCAGGCGGCCGCACCGTCTACGGAGGCGGAGGCATAATGCCCGACTTCTTCGTACCCAACGACACCGCAGGCATATCAAGCTACTACATCAACGTGCTCAACGCCGGCCTGCTGCAGCGATTTGCCTTCGAGTACAGCGACCGCTACCGCGAACGTCTGAGCGCGGCCAAAAACGTAAACGAGATACTCGCCCTGCTCCCGCCCGACGACGAGCTGCTGCAGCTCTTTGTAAGCTATGCCGCCCAGAACGGCATCCCGGCTCGATGGTACTACATCAACATTTCCCAAGGATTGATTGTTAATTACCTGAAGGCTTTGATTGCAAGCGACATTATCGGTCGACAAGCCTACTACGAGGTTGCCAACACAATCGACCCGGCATTCAACCAGGCGGTAACACATCTCGAACAAGGCGACGCGGCGGTTCCGATAACAGCTCAAGGCAAAGTCAACTGACACAACACCCAAAAGCTGATTACGATGAAAAAGGAAGAAATACGCAGCCGCATAAAGGCTCACAAGGCACTTCTGTCGGAGCAAGAGCGTCGACAGGCTGCCGAGGCTGCATTCTCGATGCTTGAAAAGTCGGTAGCGTTCATGATGGCCGACAAGATATTGATGTACCACTCCCTGCCCGACGAGCTGTCGACAATCGACTTCATCGACAAGTGGCACACCCGCAAGCACTTCTTCCTGCCGCGTGTCAACGGAGTCAACCTCGATGTGCTGCCCTACGACCGCACCCGACTGCAATACGGCTCATTCCACATCGAAGAGCCCACGGGCGACGACATTGAGGACATCGACAACATCGAACTGATAATCGTGCCCGGAATAGCCTACGACAACCGGGGCAACCGCGTGGGACGCGGCAAAGGCTATTACGACCGCCTGCTGAGCCGCACCAAAGCCACCAAGATAGGCATAGGCTACGACTTCCAGCTCGTCGATGAAATCGACAGCGAGCCCCATGACATCACGATGGACATCGTGATCACCGACTCACGCATCATAAACATCAAATCACGCAACAAGCACAACGGCTGAACAAAATGGCACTGATATATTCCAACACTAAACTCTGCGATGTAATCAACAATGAGCCTTCGGTGATTCCCGTAATCAACCGATTCGGAATATATCTCGGCACTGGCGACAGCTCGATCGAGGCCGTGTGCCGCAATCACGGGCTCGACACCGAGTTTTTCCTCACCATCCTCAACACCTTCATCAACGAGAGCTACTTCCCCGAGGAAACGCTCATGTCGTTCAGCGCCCATGAGATAATCAGCTATCTGATAAAGACCAACAACTACTACACCAAGTTTCAGCTCCCCAACATCCAGCGGCATTTCAAGCTGCTGCTCTCGTCGAGCGACGGCAACAACAATAATCTCGAACTGATGCTGCGATTCTTCGAGGGGCTGAAAAACGACATAGTAAAACGCATCGACAGCGACACCGCACAATGGTTTCCGGCAATCATTGCAATGGAAAACGGACAAGCCCCCTCGGCGCCATTGTGCCTTGACGACGAAAGCACCACGATAGAGGATAAACTGAGCGACCTCAAAAACATGTTTATCATGCACCTATCGGGCCAATACGACCTCAACCTTTGCTATGGCGTGATCGTTGCCATCATCACGCTTGAGAAGGACATCCGACAGAACAACAGGATACGCAACCGCATCCTGCTGCCCATAAGCCGCTCACTTCTTTCTCAATTCGACAAATAGCCGGTCATGACGGTCAACATAGCACTCGACAGCACTTTATGCGCATTGGGGCTGAAGTACATTCTCAGCGAATACTTCGACATCAACGCCAACATAATCGCCGACAACTCGACACCCGAAGCCGGCGACACTTCGTCGGCGCTCTACATCGTCACTCCGGCCCGCTACTGCGCCAATCTCGACTTCTTCATAGCACGCCGCTCGCGCTGCATCGTCACCGGCACGGCCGAGGGAACGCTCGACCCGGCAGCCGATGAATCGCAGATTGTCGACCGCCTGCGCCAACTGCTTAAAAGCCACGACAACTCACAGTCGGGCCAGGCCGCCACGCTGTCGCAGCGCGAAGTGGAGGTGTTGCGCCTTGTAGCGCTCGGACTGATAAACAAGGAAATCGCCGACCGGCTGAACATCAGCTTCAACACCGTGCTGTCGCATCGCAAGAACATCACCGCCAAGCTCGGCATAAAGAGTGTGCCGGGACTCAGCGTATACGCAATGATGAACGGCTACATAAGCGAGGCCGACCTCAACAACAAATCCAATCAGTCGCGTTAAGCAAAAATATGTTAACACGTTGGCTCTATTATGCCAACTGTCGTAACTTTGCAAGCCAAACAAGTCTATAAATGATCTCGATAAACAACCTGTCAGTTGAATTCAGCGCCAAGAGCCTCTTTGACAACATCAACTATGTCATCAACAAGAAGGACAAGATAGCCCTCGTAGGCAAGAACGGCGCCGGAAAGTCAACGATGCTCAAGATAATAGCCGGACTCCAGCACCCCACATCGGGTTCGGTGGCGGTTCCTCAAGGCGTGACCATAGGTTATCTGCCTCAGCACATGACCATCTCCGACTCCTTGACCGTAATCGAGGAGGTGCGCAAGGCCTTCTCCTCGATCGACGAGATGCACGCACGTTTCGACCGGCTTAACGAGCAGCTTGCCTCTCGCACCGACTACGACAGCCCCGAATACCAGAAACTCATCGACAACATAACCACCCTCACCGAACACATCGCCATGGCCGAGAGCGAAAACTGCGAGGCCGAAATGGAGAAGACCCTCATAGGACTCGGATTCAAGCGAAGCGACTTCAATCGCCCCACAGCCGAGTTCAGCGGCGGATGGCGCATGCGCATCGAGCTGGCCAAGCTGCTGCTTACGCGTCCCGATGTGCTGCTGCTCGACGAGCCCACCAACCACCTCGACATCGAATCGATCCAATGGCTTGAAAACTTCCTGATAACCAAAGCCAACGCTGTAGTACTCGTGTCGCACGACCGCGCGTTCATCGACAATGTGACCAACCGCACAATCGAGATTTCGCTCGGAAAGATTTACGACTACTCGGTCAACTACTCAAAGTATGTGGTGCTGCGTCAGGAGCGGCTCGAACAGCAGCGACGCGCCTACATGAACCAGCAGAAGCAGATTCAGGACACCGAAGAGTTCATCGAGCGTTTCCGCTACAAGGCCACCAAGTCGGTGCAGGTACAGAGCCGCATCAAGCAGTTGGCCAAGATTGAGCGCATCGAAGTCGACGAGGTCGACACATCGCACCTCAACTTGCGATTCCCTCCGGCCCCGCGCTCGGGCGACTACCCCGTCATAGCCGACAATGTAGGCAAGGCCTATGGCGACCATCAAGTGTTTGACCACGCCACGTTCACCATCAAGCGCGGCGAGAAAGTGGCCTTTGTGGGCAAAAACGGCGAAGGCAAGTCGACGCTCGTCAAGTGCATCATGAACGAGATTCCCTATACCGGCTCGCTGAAGATAGGCCACAATGTCAAGATAGGATACTTCGCTCAGAACCAGGCACAGCTGCTCGACGGCGAGATTACCGTATTCGACACTATCGACCGCGTTGCCGTAGGCGACATCCGCACCAAGATTCGCGACATACTCGGCGCGTTCATGTTTGGCGGCGAGGCATCCGACAAGAAAGTCAAGGTGCTGTCAGGCGGTGAAAAAACCCGACTCGCAATGATACGCCTGCTCCTGGAGCCGGTCAACCTGCTCATTCTCGACGAGCCCACCAACCACCTCGACATGGGCACAAAGGATATCCTCAAGCAAGCCATAAAGGAGTTCAACGGCACGGTAATCGTTGTGAGCCACGACCGAGAATTTCTCGACGGGCTTGTCGAAAAAGTATATGAGTTCGGCGACGGCAAGGTCAAGGAGTGCCTTGGAGGAATCTATGAATTCCTTGAAAAGAAGAAGCTGTCGTCGCTCAACGAACTTGAGAAGTCGCAGCCGGCCACCCGTCAGGAAAGCGCAAAGACACCTGCAGCATCCGACAAAAAGGAGCGCACACCCGAAGCCCCGGCCGATGAGAAGGCAGTGCGCAAGCTGAGCTATGCCGAGCAGCGCGAACGCGACAAGATGCTGAAACGCGCCGAGCGCAAAGTAAAGGACGCCGAGGAGGAGATAGCCCGAATCGAGCAGGAAATAGCCGATGTCGAAGCCCGCATATCGGCAGGCGAGGTAGAGCCCGAGATATTCGACACTCACGCCGCACTAAACAAGAAACTCGACAACGCCATGAGCCTGTGGGAGCTTGCCACAATCGAGCTTGAGGAGTTCAAGAAATCCTAAGTCCCCGTTCCCCAATATTTGGGTACGGGTCTAAGAGCCTTCCCGCTCATGCCTGTCAAAGCGGCCTCCGTTACCCGGACGCCCTACACTATACGCCTCATGCCCGCCATGAGGCGTTTTTTTGTTAAAAACAGGTTCCCCGAGTCCTTGCCCCATTACTGAATCGGCTG
This sequence comes from Muribaculum sp. NM65_B17, assembly GCF_004793735.1. Lineage (NCBI taxonomy): Bacteria > Pseudomonadati > Bacteroidota > Bacteroidia > Bacteroidales > Muribaculaceae > Muribaculum > Muribaculum sp. NM65_B17. The sequence continues at coordinate 82,450 of NZ_SRYY01000005.1, read as the reverse complement.
AGCCTTCACTCTGCCCGGAACCGGATTGCGAAGCTGCCGCTTGCTGCTCCATCGCAGCGAGGCGGGCAGCCTTCTTGCGCGCACGATAGCGGCGCTGACGCTCGCGGGCGAGGCGGCGACGCCTGATTGTGGGATAGATGAGCATGAACAGCGAGCGCACAAGGTCGTCCTTGATAGTGCCTATCAAATCGCTGTGGTTATGATTCTGATAATAATCGAGCCAGTAGTATATCTCGCTGTGATAGCACACCGGTATCTGATTGATGGCATCGACCCACAGTTGGTCAAACTTCAGCTTGTAGACCCTCTTGCTTTTCTTGATTTCGTTGTTTTCCATGACATTATCTTTTTCTGCAAAGATAATGCGCCCAAGCGCCCGATTTCACCCCATAATGTCGCGAAGCGCATTCACCCTAAATAGCAATTTGCTGCGTATGGTACGTTAAAATGCGCTAATATCATCATGCGAATCAATCACATTCAAAAATAAAATGTTATTAAAAATATATGAAATATGGCATCTGCTCGGTATAATGATCAATGACACATGGCATATCTCAAATATACATCATAATTAAAACTTAAAATTTAAACTAAAATGGTCGACAAAAATTTCCGCTACGGCGATGCCAAAACCGATACATTCGGTTCTGATGCCATGCTTCAACCCTCACCGGTAGAAAAGATTCCCGACGGTCCCACCACACCTGAGATCGCTTATCAGATGGTAAAGGACGAAACATTCGCCCAGACCCAGCCGCGTCTTAATCTTGCGACATTCGTAACCACCTACATGGACGATTACGCAACCAAGCTGATGAACGAGGCAATCAACATCAACTACATTGATGAAACCGAATATCCGCGTGTAGCCGTAATCAACGGCAAGTGTATCAACATAGTTGCCAATCTATGGAACTCGCCCGAGCAATCCAAGTGGAAAACAGGAGCCGTAGCCATAGGTTCATCCGAAGCCTGTATGCTTGGCGGTATCGCAGCATGGATTCGCTGGCGTGAACGCCGTCAAAAGGAGGGCAAACCGTTTGACAAGCCTAATTTCGTAATATCGACAGGCTATCAGATTGTATGGGAAAAATTCGCCCAGCTTTGGCAGATTGAAATGCGTACAGTGCCTTTGACTCTTGAAAAGACCACCCTCGACCCCGAGGCAGCAATTAAGCTTTGTGACGAAAACACCATCTGCGTAGTTCCTATCCAAGGTGTCACCTGGACCGGCCTTAATGACGACGTAGAAGCTCTCGACGCAGCTCTTGACGCTTATAACGCAAAGACCGGCTACGACATTCCTATTCATGTCGACGCCGCTTCAGGAGGCTTCATACTTCCGTTCCTCAACCCCGAAAAGAAGTGGGACTTCCGTCTTAAGTGGGTTCTGTCAATCAGTACTTCAGGCCACAAGTTCGGCCTCGTATACCCGGGCCTTGGTTGGGTAGTATGGAAGGACAAGCAGTATCTTCCCGACGTGATGTCATTCAGCGTCAACTATCTTGGAGCCGAAATACGCCAGGTGGGCTTGAACTTCTCTCGTCCGGCCGCCCAGATTCTCGGACAGTACTATCAGTTCATCCGCTTGGGCTTTGAAGGCTACAAGAATGTACAGTACAACTCACTTTCAGTGTGCAAGTATATCCATGAGCAGATTGCAACCCGTGCTCCTTTTGTCAACTATTCACCTGATGTTCCCAATCCTTTGTTCGCATGGTTGATGAAGCCTGAATATCAGAAGACCGCCAAGTGGACCCTCTTTGACCTTCAGGACAAGCTCGCTCAGAAGGGCTGGATGGTACCTGCCTATACAATGCCTGCCAATATCGAAAACATCGTAGTAATGAGAGTTGTGTGCAAGCAGGGCTTCAGCCGCGACATGGCCGACCAGCTTCTTGCCGACATAGACTTCGCCGTCAATGAGCTCAACGCTTTGGAATACCCGACTCCAACACGTATAGCCATGGAGAAGAATGTTCCATTGACGACCAAGACATTCAACCACACAGGACGTCCGGCACCAGCCGCTAAATAACTAATTCATTCAAGCCGCCGGTGACTATGGTTCATTCGACATGGTCACCGGCAACTTGATTACAGCACATCCCCCGATTATGAACAAGACTATAACAGTTGCCCAAATCAGGCAGGCGGCACAAGAGGCCTTCGACGAGAGTCGCAATCTAAAAGGCGGAGCCAATGCCGATTATATTCCATATCTGGCCAACATAGACTCAAATCTGTTTGGGCTGAGCATAACGCTGCTCGATGGCCAGGTCATAAACATAGGCGATACCGATTACAAGTTTGGCATCGAATCAATATCAAAGGTTCCTACAGCCATACTCGCCATGCAGCAGCACGGCACGGCAACTGTACTTAAAATGATTGGAGCCGATGCCACCGGACTTCCGTTCAATTCGATATTCGCAATTCTGCTTGAAAACGACCATCCGTCGACTCCTCTCGTCAACGCCGGGGCTATAACCGCCTGCTCGATGATCACCCCAAAAGGCGACTCTGACGCCAAGTGGAAAGCAATCGTCGACAACATAACCAAGCTATGCGGCTCAGCGCCCCAACTTATCGACGAGCTCTACAAGAGCGAAAGCGACACCAACTTCAACAATCGCGCAATAGCGTGGCTGCTCAAAAACTACAATCGGATATATGACGATGTACCCATGAGCCTCGACCTATACACGCGTCAATGTTCACTTGGAGTCACGGCTTCACAGCTATCGGTCATGGCGGCCACAATCGCCAACAACGGATGCAATCCATTGACAGGCAACAAGGTTTTCGACCCCGACATCACTCCCAAAGTAACTTCCCTCATAGCCACCGTAGGTTTCTACGAACACACCGGCGACTGGCTTTATACCTCAGGATTGCCGGCTAAAAGCGGAGTGGGTGGCGGAGTGCTCGGAGTGCTGCCCGGCATAATGGGAATAGCCGCATTCGCTCCACCGCTTGACAACGCAGGAAACTCCGTGAAGGCTCAGGCTGCAATAAAGGCATTTGCCAACAAACTCGGTCTTGGAATATTCAACGGCAATAACATCACTATTCAAAAATGACAACCTAACAATTAATTATATTCAATATGGCTAACTCTAATATTAAAGCGGTCGCTAAACTCGGCGTAGGCACCCTGATCATGTTGAATGTCGTAGCCGTAGTGTCACTTCGAGGACTTCCCGCCGAAGCTGAGTACGGCATCAGTTCCGCATTCTATTATCTTTTTGCCGCATTTGTATTTCTGATTCCTGTTTCATTGGTATCTGCCGAGCTGGCGGCGATGTTCCCCTATCAGCAAGGCGGTATGTTCCGCTGGGTGGGAGAGGCATTCGGCGAGAAGCTCGGATTTCTCGGCATCTGGCTGCAATGGATCGAAAACACCATCTGGTATCCTACCGTATTGACATTCGGAGCTGTGGCTCTGGCTTTCATCGGCATGAACCATGGCGCTGACTCTGTGCTTGCATCCAATAAGATTTACTCGCTCGTTGTTGTGCTTGCCATCTACTGGCTTGCCACATTCATATCGCTGAAAGGCATGGGATGGGTAGGAAAAATTTCCAAGATAGGCGGTATGGTAGGCACCATAATACCTGTAATCATCCTCACCATTCTCGGAGTGATATACTTGTGTGTGGGCGGTACTCCTCAAATGAATCTTCACGGCAACTTCATCCCCGACCTCTCAAAGTTTGACAACATCGTCCTTGCTGCATCAATATTCCTGTTTTATGCCGGCATGGAGCTGTCGGGCGTACACGTACGCGAGATTAAAAATCCTACCGTCAACTATCCTAAGGCCGTGTTCCTCGGAGCATTGATCACCGTGCTTGTATTCATATTCGGTACATACGCCCTCGGACTTATCATCCCGGCAAAGGACATCAACCTTGTACAAAGCCTTCTTGTAGGATTTGACAACTACTTCAGCTATTTCCACATCAGTTGGCTTTCGCCCGTCATGGCAATAGCCCTCGTGTTTGGAGTGCTCGCAGGTGTTCTGACATGGGTTTCCGGACCATCCAAAGGTATACTTGCCGTAGGTAAGGCCGGTTATCTGCCCCCATTCTTCCAGAAGACAAATAAGAACGGCATTCAGCGCAACATCCTTCTCATTCAGGGAGGCGCAGTAACCCTATTGTCGCTGCTGTTTGTTGTCATGCCGTCGGTTGAAAGCTTCTACCAGATTCTGTCACAGTTGACCGTACTACTGTACCTTATCGCTTATCTGCTGATGTTCTCGGCTGCAATATATCTTCGCTACACAATGAAGAAGGCGAAGCGCCCGTTCCGCATCGGAAGTCACGGCAACTGGCTCATGTGGCTGGTAGGTGGCGTTGGATTTGCAGGCTCACTACTCGCATTCGTGCTCAGCTTCTTGCCTCCGGGCCAGGTAGCCATAGGCTCAAATACGGTCTGGTACTTGGTACTTATAGGCGGAGTGATCATATTTGTTGTAGCACCGTTTATCATCCTGCGATTCCGCAAACCGTCATGGGTGGCAAAGGGATCTGACTTCGTGCCTTTCCATTGGCAGACCGACCCCGCTTCACAAGCCCGACTCGCCGAAGCCGAAGCTCAATTTGAAGCATCAGAGGGAATAGCCGCGCCTACAGCTAAACCGGCTGCTGACGCAACAGCACAACCCGACAAGACTTCAACCAAGTCATAAAACAATAAAATCACAGCAAGATACCGATGGATTCATCCATCGGCATCTTGCCTTTATTTATAAAAAGCTCTCCTTGATATGCAATTCAAAACAGGTACAGGCTCAACAGTTTCGGTGATGACGGCAATAGCCTTGTGGTCGCTGTCGCTCGGAGTTGACCTTCCGGGATTGGCGGTGACACCGATGCTTGACAGATTGGATTCAATTTTCCCCAATGCCTCGGAACTTGAAGTACAGCTGCTTACCGTACTTCCCAATTTACTTATCATACCGTTTGTGCTGCTTTCAGGACGGCTGTCGATGTCCAATCACAAGACCATTGTGATTACTACCGGTGTAGCTCTCTATGTTCTGTCGGCAATACTCTATATATTCTCCGACACAATGACCGAGCTGATAATCATCAGCGCGTTGCTCGGTTGTGCCTGCGGATTGATACTGCCATTCTCCACCGGACTTATAGCCAACGTGTTTACCGGCAGCTACCGAGTCACTCAGATGGGCATAGTGTCGGGTATCGGCAACGGAGCACTTGTAGTGGCGACATTCGTCGTAGGCTTGGTAGCGTCAATCAACTGGCACATGCCGTTTTTAGTATATCTGCTTCCGGCCTTGTCACTGTTTCTGCTTCCATGGATCAATAAGGCAGCCGACATGAATCCTGTCGATGACACCGATTCTTCATCGGTCGACACAACTGACTCCCGCAAAAAAGAAGACGACTGCAGCAACAAATGGAGTGGTTTTTACGTAATGCCCACCCTAAAATTGCTTGGAAGCTACTTCCTGTTCATATATGTAATGAGCGTAATTCCATACTACGGCCCATATCTGATGACGCCCGACAAACTCAGCACAACTCAGATAGGCACAGTGATAGCACTGCTCTACCTCGCAATGTTCATTTCAGGCATATCATTGATAAAGACACTTCAGCACATGCGCTACAACACCTATTGGATTGCGTGCGCCATGATAGGCATAGGAATGCTTGCCTTCATTCTCGTACACTCGTTTGTGCTTTATTGCATAGGCGCATTGTTGGTAGGCTTCGGAGTGGGCACGCTTCAGCCTGTCATATACGACAAAGCCACTGAAATTGTCGATTCGCCATGCCGCATGACGATGGCTATGGCTGTTATCCTCACGGCCAACTATCTGGCCATATCACTGCTGCCCATAATCAACGACTTCTTCGCAAAAATCTTTGGCAGCAAAAGCCTGCTTTTCCCGTTTATTTTTTCATTTGTAGTTATCGTAGTTGTGACGGGAGTGGCATTCTACAACCGCCGGGGATTCATATTCGGCATCCGCGAGTCCTACTACAGCTAACCCCGCCAAGCCCCGCCCCAAAACCGGACACCCCCAAAACGTAGCCTTTATTCTAAAAGATCAACCGGACGCTATCAAACCTCGGGACAATTACAGCACGTAATCTACAAGAAATCTACGACGCCACCGACCCTATAGATAAATTAATTTTATCCAATTGGATGATAGTAGCTTATATAGGAATCACATTTAGCCTGGAGTATCTCCATGTGGAATGCCCGAAATGTGAATACACCTAACTTACGGACTTTGTTAGGGACATTAATGTCACCATCAAAATGTAATCTCATTTTTTTCAGCGAGTTACCCTCACTTAAAAAAAATAACCGTTTGCCCGAAGTTCATCCCCATGTTCCTGAACGTAACGCTTAATGGTTCACTCATCCACTCCATAGGAATCAGCCACCATTTTAGTAGTGAAAAGCAGTTGGTCGTGAAAGCGCAGACCGTTGACATCCAAGTTCTCTTGGATGGCTTGAAGGGCATAATTGTTGTTCAACACGTTCTGCCGCTCGATATTTGATACTGTCAAGTCGTTCATATTACAAATATGACACTTTTATTTTGATTATCAGATATGTGCATTCCGTTTTGCCGGCAAGATTCTTCAGTTCCTCGCTGCGTCCGATCACTCATTCTCACGCATAACCACCGATTCACAATGTTGTTACAATTTCATTTATACGCACATTCAATTAAACAAATAACGGCTTCAAGCGTCTATATAATTAAAAATACACTCTAACATTAACCCATTAAACCAAATTATTGAAATGAAAATCATCAATCGTGCTGTTCCGGCTCTGTTGATTGCGCTCGGAATCTTCTTCTTGGGAATTTTCATAAAAGCAGGTATCGACAACTTCGCCAATCGCGACAGAGTAATAGCCGTGCGCGGCCTTGCCGAAAAAGAAGTGATGGCCAACAAGGTGACCTGGCCCATCGTGTGCAAGGAAGTAGGCAACGATCTTCCCGCCATTTACGACAAAATCACCAAAACCAACGACGCTCTTACCCGCTTCCTCACATCCAACGGAATTTCCCAGGATGAAATCTCTATCAATCCTCCCGAAATCATAGACCTGCAGGCCGAACGCTACGGAAGCCGTGACTTCGCCTATCGCTACAACGTGACATCGGTAGTTGTCGTTACATCTAAGAATGTGGAGAAGGTCAACGAACTCATAAAGCGTCAAACCGAACTGCTCAAGCAAGGAATCGCCATAACCGCAGGCGACTACAACTACCAGACACTCTACGAATACACCGACCTCAACTCAATCAAGCCCGAAATGATTGCCGAGGCCACACACAACGCACGTGAGGCCGCCAACAAATTCGCTGCCGACTCCCACAGCAACATCGGCAAAATAAAGACAGCCAACCAAGGTCAATTCTCAATCGAGAACCGCGACCCCTACACTCCCTATATAAAGAATGTACGTGTCGTTTCGACCATAGTGTTTTACATAGAAGACTAAACCGTAAAGGAAACATGCACTCCCGGCAGGATTTACTCCTCCCCGGGAGTGTTTCATTTAAGCGGAACCGCAAACTCTCCACGCCATCGGCATTTCAGCCATGCACTATAGTCACCGTCGACAATCGACATCCTCCGACACAGTTTCGTGAACGTAGATTTCCATTTTACACAGTTAATGCGTATCTTTACGGAAAATTTTAGTATCACGACTAAAAACAACATTTTCAGCAAGAACTATGTATAGGACTAACACCTGCGGAGAACTTCGTCTTGCCGATGCCGGTAAAAAAGTGACACTGGCCGGATGGGTACAGCGTGTCCGCAAAATGGGCGGTATGACATTCGTTGATGTACGCGACCGCTACGGAATAACTCAAGTTGTGTTCAACAACGACACCGACGCATCGCTATGCGAAGCCGCCAATCATCTGGGACGAGAGTATGTCGTGCAGATAACGGGCACCGTTGCCGAACGTTCAAGCAAGAACCCCAACATTCCCACCGGCGACATCGAAATCATCGCCGAAAATCTTAACATACTCAATAAGTCGGAAGTGCCTCCCTTCACAATCGAGGACGACACCGACGGCGGCGACGACCTGCGCATGAAGTTCCGCTATCTCGACCTTCGCCGCAACTGCGTGCGCAACAATCTTGAACTGCGTCACAAAATGACTATGGAAGTGCGCCGTTATCTCGACGGCAAGGGATTCCTCGAAATCGAAACCCCGATGCTCGTAGGCTCCACTCCCGAAGGTGCGCGTGACTTCGTAGTGCCCTCGCGCATGAATCAGGGACAGTTCTATGCCCTGCCCCAGTCGCCGCAAACCCTGAAGCAGCTTCTCATGGTTTCGGGCATGGACCGATACTTCCAGATTGTAAAATGCTTCCGCGACGAAGACCTGCGAGCCGACCGCCAGCCCGAGTTCACTCAGATCGACTGCGAAATGAGCTACGTTGAGCAGGACGACATCATCGACCTCTTCGAGGGCATGGCCAAGCACCTCTTCAAGGAGTTGCGCGGCGTGGAGCTCACCGAGCCGTTCCCGAGAATGCCATGGGCCGATGCAATGAAATATTATGGCAGCGACAAGCCCGACACCCGCTTCGGCATGAAGTTTGTCGAGTTGATGGACATCATGAAAGGCCACGGATTCGGCGTATTTGACAATGCCGAATACATCGGCGGCATCTGTGCCGAAGGCGCAGTCCACTACACCCGCAAGCAGCTCGACCAGCTCACCGACTACGTAAAGCGTCCGCAAATCGGCGCAAAGGGCATGGTCTATGCACGCGTGGAAGCCGACGGCAATGTCAAGTCAAGCGTCGACAAGTTCTATTCGCAGGAGGTGCTTCAGCAGATGAAAGCCGCATTCAACGCCAAGCCCGGCGACCTCATCCTCATCCTCAGCGGCGATGACGCAATGAAAACCCGCAAGCAGCTGTCGGAACTGCGCCTCGAAATGGGACGCCAGCTCGGCCTGCGCGACAAGAATAAATTCTCATGCCTCTGGGTAGTCGACTTCCCCATGTTTGAGTGGAGCGACGAGGAGCAGCGACTTATGGCCATGCACCATCCGTTCACTCACCCCAAGGACGAGGACATACCCCTCCTCGACACCGATCCAGCAGCCGTGCGCGCCGATGCCTACGACATGGTAATCAACGGCGTAGAGGTGGGCGGAGGCTCAATCCGTATCCACGACAGCCAGCTGCAAGCCAAGATGTTTGAGATACTCGGCTTCACACCCGAGCGCGCACAGGAGCAATTCGGCTTCCTCATGAACGCCTTCAAGTACGGCGCACCCCCTCACGGAGGTCTTGCCTACGGTCTTGACCGCTGGGTATCGCTGTTTGCCGGCCTTGACAGCATCCGCGACTGCATCGCATTCCCCAAGAACAACTCGGGACGCGATGTCATGCTCGACGCTCCGGCTCCTCTCGACCAAAAGCAGCTTGACGAGCTCGCGCTGTCAATCGACATTCCCGAGAAAAATTAATCGGCCATGCTCATAAGCGACATAATCGCAGCAATAGAGCAGGAAGCACCTCTGTCATTACAAGAGAGCTACGACAATGCCGGTATGCAGGTTGGCGACAAGTCAGCCCTGTGTACCGGCGTGTTGCTTTGCGTCGATGTCACCCCCTCGGTAATCGACGAGGCCATCGAGCGCGACTGCAATCTCGTAGTGTCACACCACCCTCTCATATTCCGCGGACTTAAGCACATAACCGGCGCAACACCGCAGGAACTGGCCATAATAAAGGCCATAACCGCAGGCGTAGCCGTCTACTCGGCCCACACCAACCTCGACAGCGCCTCACGAGGCGTAAACTACACCCTCGCACGGCGGCTGGGAATCGCCAAGCCGTCGCCGCTGGAGTGTCCCGACCCTGCAAATCCCGGAATCGGCCTCGGCGCAGTCGGCGATCTCGAGCTGCCGCTCACCCCGATGAAGCTGATTGAGCGCGTAAAATTAGTGTGTCAATCGCCAATCACGCGCTGCAGCGCCCTGCCCTGCAGCATGATAACACGAATAGCCCTGTGCGGCGGTTCGGGCGCGTCGCTCATAAACGCCGCCATAGCTCACAAAGCACAGGCATTTGTCACCTCCGATGTCAAATATCACGACTTTGTAGACTATTCCGACCGGCTGTTGATAATCGACATCGGCCACTACGAGAGCGAAATGTGCACAAAACACATTTTTTATCATATACTTAGCGGAAAATTTCCTAACTTTGCAGTTAATTATTCTGAAACAGAAAAAAATCCGATAAATTACTTGTAAGCTATGGCTACCGACAAGAACAAAAACGAAGTACTCTCAGTGGAGCAGCGACTAAAATCATTGTATGAGCTGCAGACAATCCTCTCCGAAATCGACCGCATAAAGACAATTCGCGGAGAATTGCCTCTTGAGGTAAAGGATCTTGAGGATAACATCGAAGGACTTCGCACCCGCATCGAAAACTTCCACAAGGATGTGGAGGATTTCCGTAAAAAGACACTTGTTGAAAAAGAGAAAATCAACGAGGCTCAAGGCAAAATCGCCCGTTACAAAGAGCAGCTCGATAATGTGCGCAACAACCGTGAATTTGACCTTCTTTCAAAGGAAGTCGAATTCCAGACTCTCGAAATCGAGTTGTGCGAAAAACACTTGAACGAGTATGCCCGTGCAATCGATGCAAAGACCAACGAAATCGCCTCAACCGAGGAGAAGTTCCGCGACAGCGAGCACATCCTTAAAGAGAAGAAAGCCGAACTCGACGAAATCGTATCGGAAACCCGTCAGGACGAAGAGCGCCTGCGCATCCAGGCCAAGGAAATCGAGCCCCGCATCGACGAGCGCACCCTCAAAGCATTCAAGCGCATTCGCGACAATGCTCGCAACGGACTCGGCATCGTCTACATCCAGCGCAACGCTTGCGGAGGATGCTTCAACCGCATTCCGCCGCAAAAGCAAATGGAAATCAAGATGCACAAGAAAGTCATAGTGTGTGAATACTGCGGCCGCATCATGATCGACCCCGAACTCGCAGGAGTTGCCGAGCACGAAGTTGCTGACAAATAGTCGATTCCGCACCATCGCATAACACAACCTCACAGCCCAATGCTTTTCCCGTTGACTGTGAGGTTGATTTATGTCGCAGCCACATCTTTTTTCACAAAATTCACGCGTTTTTATATGACTAAAATTTTGCCATATCGAAAAGTATGCGTAATTTTGTCGCGCAAATGCAAAAACAGTAAAATAATCAAAAACTAAATATCAAAAAATGATCATCGTACAAGTAAAAGAAGGCGAAAACATCGAAAAAGCTTTAAAGAAGTTTAAAAGAAAATTTGAAAAGACCGGCATCGTCAAGGAACTTCGTAGCCGTCAGGCATTTGAAAAGCCCAGCATCACCAACCGCAAGAAGATGATGAAGGCTGTTTACGTGCAGAAACTCCGCATGGTCGAGGAATAATTTATATTTTCCCTCACTTTTATTTGGTAGAATCACAAGAAAAAGCTAAATTCGTAAAAAGGCCTCCCGATAAGAGGCAAACTTTTTAACGAATCGTCATGTTAGCTTCTTTCTTGACATATATACGGTGTGAGCTGAACTTTTCAGCCCACACCGTTTCTGCATATACACATGACCTTCAGCAATGGGCCGACTTCGCCACCAGAGGCGCCCCCGACAATCTCCAAACTCATGATGTAACCGCCAACGACCTAAGGCTGTGGATTGCATCACTCGCAAAGTCGGGCGACGCTCCCCGCACCATCAGGCGAAAGATCCAAGCCCTGAGGGCATTCTTCCGCTACATGATGCGTTACCATGGAATGACCTACAATCCCGCGGCCGAGCTGACCCTCGCCAAGACCGACAAGCCCCTGCCCGTCTATGTAAGACCCAACGAAACCGACGCCATACTCAACGCGCCGCTCGACACCGGCGACTTCAACGAAACGCGTAACAGGCTCATCATCGACATGATATACTCCACAGGGCTCCGATGCTCCGAAATCCAAGGACTGATGGACAAAGATGTCGACACCGCACGGGGTGAACTAAAAGTGCTCGGAAAGCGTAATAAAGAAAGAATTATACCATTTGGAAAAGAACTTTCCGACATGATTACGACATATCGCAAATTACGTGATGACACCGTTGGCACAACCGCCCCAAACGAGTTCTTCGTCAGAGAATCAGGCGAACCGCTATACCGCAAGCTGATCTACAATGTCGTGCACAAGGCTCTCGCCGGAAACACAGTGGCCTCGCGGCAAAGTCCCCACGTATTGCGGCACTCATTTGCAACCGACATGCTCAACAACGGAGCCGACCTCTATGCGGTGCAACAACTGCTCGGACACCAGTCACTTGCCACAACGCAAGTGTACACTCACATAACTTATCGAGAACTTAAACAAAATTATCAACAAGCACATCCACGTGCACTAAAAAAAGGAGGAGATTATGGACGTTAACATTAAGTCAATCCACTTTGACGCTACCGAAAAACTGCAGGATTTCATAATCAAGAAAATCAACCGTCTTGCACGCCACAACGAGTCCATCAGCAATGCTGAAGTGACCCTTAAGGTTGTTAAGCCGGAAACATCTATGAATAAGGAAGCGGGCATCAAGATTTCAGTGCCTCAGCAGGATGACATCTTCGCATCAAAAGTCGCCAACTCATTTGAGGAAGCCGTTGACCTATCCATCGAAGCTCTTGAAAGGCAACTTGAAAAAATAAAAGGTCGCAAATAATACAACACTAAGAGCCGGTTCGACAATAACATTAAAACAGGGGCTGCTAAATGCGGCCCCTGTTCATTTTATCTTAACCGGTTTTCCTAAATCACAGCCGTAAGCAGCTTGGCATTGCCTTCTATAGCAATCGAGCGCGTCGACGCCGGCACAAGCAGCGTTTCACCACGGCCGGCTGTCGTAACGCAACCGCCGTCGGTAATCACCTTCGTCTCTCCCTCGACACACATTATTATAATAAACGACTCCCCGTCGCATTGCAGCTCAAGCCGGTCGTCGACAACTACGAGCTTTATGTCGAAATACTCGCAATCAATCAGCGGAGTAACGCCTGTCGCATCCTTGTCGTAGTCCCTTCTATAGTCATCGTAAACGTTGTAATCTATGGCATCCTTGGCCAACTCGGTATGCAGGTCACGTGTGTTGCCTTCCGAATCCCTTCGGTCAAAGTCATATACACGGTAGGTGATGTCGCTCGTTTCCTGAATCTCGGCAAACAGATTGCCGGCACCGATTGAGTGGATACGGCCTGCCGGCAAATAGAACACATCACCCTTGTGGGAATCATGCGCAGCCACCACATCCATTATCTTTTTCTCTTCGACAAGCCTCATATAATCATCGGGGGTTATCGATTTCGACAATCCGGCATATATCTTGGAGCCGGGCTGTGCATCGATTATGTACCACATCTCGGTCTTGCCAAAACTACCGTGACGCTTCATAGCAAGCTCGTCGTCGGGATGCACCTGCACCGACAGGTCCCTGCGAGCGTCTATAATCTTTATCAATAATGGGAATTTATCGCCAAATCTATCATACACCGGTTGGCCCACAAGCTCTCCTTTATATTTGTCAATAAGCTCCTTCAGATTCAACCCCTTGTCAGGCCCTTCGGCCACGACCGACTCATGACCCGGAACGCCTGAAACTTCCCAGCTCTCTCCTATGCAGTTCTTATCGGTCACAATTCCTTTATAAGAGGCTATTTTATGGCCTCCCCAAATCACCGTTTTAAAATACGGAACAAACTTGAATGGTCGTAATATCATATTTGATTCAGTTTCACGCAGCGAAAATAATAAATATTCGTCACTTGGCAAACGATTAGCACCGAACGAAAGCACCATAAACGGTGTTGAATATTATATATCGACTTAAAACAATTAAAAATTTAACAATATGAACTCGAAAAGCAATCTTATAACCTATCTCTTCGTTCTTGCGGCAGGCATATTGCTTATAATAATGCACCAAAAAGCCGACCTGCTCAAATGGATGGTCATCATAATGGGAGCAATGTTTGCCCTGCCTGCCATAATCGGCATATTCATGAACATGTCACGCAGCAGCAAACGCAACGAAAACAACACCGCCCAGAACATCTCGTCAATAGGCGCGCTCATACTCGGCGCCATAATGATAATATGGCCGCAGCCCTTCGTGGGATTCTTCGTCTATGTACTTGCCGCCATACTCGTAATCACCGGAGCGTGCCAGATTTACTTTCTTGCCGCCTGCTGCCGCCCTCTCATAATGCCTTGGTGGCTCTATCTGCTTCCTGCGTTGATTATCATTGCAGGAATCGTAATAATATGCAGTCCGTTACGCACAATCGAAACCACATTCACCTTGATAACCGGCATTGCTCTTGTTTGCGCAGCAGTAAACGCTCTGCTCATATACCTCGGCTCCAACGGCCCGAAGGAAAAAGTCGAGCGCGTGACAATAGAGAATGAGTAGCCTACAGTCTATCTATTCACATCAAAGCGACGACGCACATAGTCCATTATAACTTCGGCGACATCGTCCATCGGCATCAACGAAGAATCGATTGTGAGATCGTAAGTCTTCGCATCGCCCCAGGTCTTATCGGTATAGAAGTTATAGAAATTGGCACGCAGCTTATTGGTCTTTTCGGCCATGGCGCGTGCCTGTTCTTTTGTCGGCTTGTCGCCTCGGGTCATTATTCGCTTCACACACTCATCCATGGGAGCATGCACGAATATGTTGACACATCTCGGATGGTCACGCAGTATATAGTCGGCGCTACGGCCCACAATGACGCAAGAATGTCCGGCGGCAATCTTGTTTATGAAGTCGCTTTGCGCCCTGTAGAGATTGTCATCGCTTATAGATGTTGAACCCGAATAGAAGTTATAAGGCTGATATCCCATGGCGAACGAGAACATGCCGCTCAGAAAACGCGGAAACTTTTCATCGGACTTTTCAAAGAATTCAGGACTTACCCCGGCGCTCTTGGCCGCTTCCCAAAGGAGCTCCTTGTCATAATAGGCAATACCGAGTTTCGAGGCAAGCAATTTACCGAGTTCTCTACCGCCACTGCCGAATTGTCGGCCTATGGTTATTACAAAATTCTTCTCATCCATAATCTATAGGTTTGAACGATGCAAATATACGGAATATTCGTTGAAAAAGAATGTCCGACAGGACAAAAGCCCCACATTCTCTATTTTTTTCATCGAATATTCTTCGTATCTTTGTCGCACAACTTTATTTGCCCACTTATGAATGAAGACGACAAAAAGCTCCTGAGCAAGGATTCCGACGGTCTTTTGACCTATGAATACATAGCCAATCACATATCATCGATTGATGACGACCTTGACTACCTTATCGACAACATGATGCGTGTCGACCTCAGCGGACAGTTCATTGTAAGCGCGGCACGATACCTCTTCGCTATCGACGCCGAGCATTACAACAACGCTGTATCACGACTGATAACCGCCGCTATCGAAAAAGACCGTGAACACCGCTACATTGGCGACCTGCTTCCATTGTGGGGCGCCGACTATCAGGACCATGTAGAAGAGCTCAGCAAGACCGACAACAATTTCCGCCGCATATACAAGCGACTTTATCCAACCGGAATATAAAAACGCAATCAAATTATTGTATGTCAAAATTAAAATCAATCTGGCTGATGGCTCTTATAGCCATAACCTTTACTCAGTGCGCCAATACCCGCTCCGAGTCAAAAAATGAAACTGAAACCGAAACAACCAAAACCGATAGCATCATGACCGATTCAACCGACATAATCGTCGACATCGCCACTTCGATGGGCGACATAAAGGTGCGCCTCTACGGCGACACCCCCAAGCATCGCGACAATTTCGTGAAACTCGCCAACGAAGGCTTCTACGACGGAGTACTCTTTCACCGCGTGATAAATGAATTCATGGTACAGACCGGCGACCCCGACTCCAAGAACGCCGCCAAAGGCGCCCAGCTCGGATCGGGAGGCCCCGGCTACACTATCGACGCCGAATTTGTATATCCCAAGCACTTCCATAAATACGGCGCTCTTGCCGCCGCCCGTCTTGGCGACGACATAAACCCCGAACAGAAATCATCGGGCTCGCAATTCTACATCGTTACCGGAAAAGCCTACAACCAGTCGCAGCTCAAGCAGATGGAGCAACAGCTCGGAATGATGCAGAAGCAGCGCATATTCGACAACCTCGCATCGATGAATCGCGACAAGATAATGGAACTCCGCCGCAACCGCGACAGCGTGGCTCTGCAGAACCTGCAGCAGGAGCTGCTGGCAATCACCGAAACCGAGGCTGCCAAGAATCCCGCCAAGCTCACCGACGAGCAGATAAAAGCCTACTCTACCGTGGGCGGCACTCCCCATCTCGACGGCACCTACACCGTATTCGGCGAAGTAATCAGCGGCATGGATGTAGTCGAAAAGATACAGAAAGCAGAAACCGACCGCAGCGACCGGCCTGTCGACGATATAAAAATCATCAAGATGACAGTCGAAAAATGATAACGGTAAACCGTTTTACGCTATCTAACGGATTGCGTGTCGTACACAATCATGACAGTGCCACCGCAATGGTGGCACTCGACATATTATATAATGTAGGAAGCCGTGACGAACGCCCCGAGCGCACCGGTATGGCCCACCTTTTCGAGCACCTGATGTTCGGAGGCTCGGAAAATGTGGCCGAATTTGACAAAGCCCTTGAAAATGCCGGTGGCACAAATAACGCATGGACCAACAGCGACTTCACCAACTTCTACGACATAGTGCCCGCCCATAACGCCGAAACCGCGTTTTGGCTTGAAAGCGACCGCATGAAAGGACTCGCGTTCAGCGACAAAGCCCTCGAAGTACAGCGGCAGGTGGTGTGTGAGGAGTTCAAGCAGGTGTGCCTCAACCAGCCCTACGGCGACTTGCAGCACTACCTCAACGGCCTCGCCTACAAAGAACACCCCTATCGCACTCCGGTCATAGGCAAAGAATTGTCACACATCGAAAACGTGACGCAGGATGAAGTGCGCCGGTTCTTTTACGACCACTATGCTCCCAACAATGCCGTGATTTCAGTGACAGGCAACATATCGCTCGAGCAAACACGCGAGTTTGTCGAGAAATGGTTTTCCGACCTGCCAATGCGCAAGATTGCGCCAAGGCTCTACAATCAGGAACCCGAACAGACCGAGCCCCGCCGACTTATCGTAACGGGCCGTGCTCCCCAAACCGTAATCGTGAAAGCCTACCACATGCCGGGATACAGCCATCCCGACTATCCGGCCTGTGACATAATCACCGACCTTCTTGCACTTGGTCGCGCGTCACGTTTCTATCGCAAACTGATGCTCGGCACCGAAATGTTCACCAAGGCCGATGCATCGATTACCGGAAGCGACGAACCCGGACTGTTGATGCTCTACGGATACCTGCGCGACGGTGTAAGCGTGGACGAAGCCGAAAAGGCTCTCACCGACGAAGCCATGTCGCTGATCGACAACCCGCCGTCGGACTATGAGTTGCAGCGCACGCTCAACCGATTCGAGTCCAATTTCACTTTCGGCTCAATGAACTATGTAGCACTTGCATCGACCTTGACCTTAAGCGAAATGCGTGGTGAAGATGTAAATTCAATCATTCCTCGTTACCGTCGGCTCACATCGCCCGACATAGCGCGTGTGGCATCAATGATTTTACGTCCCGAAAACTCGTCAACACTCATTTACAAGCCGGCCTAATCGGCAATTTCCCGTTTTTTTAATCTTTTTCCACCGGAAATAACATTAATTTTCAAAATTTTATCTATATTTGAATCGTAGAATAAAATCTTGCATGGTAAAGTGCAACTATACTTATTAATAAATCAACATTATGGAATTGCGTGACCAGTCCATGTCGGTTGAAAGCACCGATAAGGATCTAACCTTGAATGAAGAGGTCGTAATAACCTCAAACGGAAATGAAGAAACTACAGTAATTGACACTAACGACACCGATGTTTCTGATACCGACGAAACTTCCGAGCCTTCAAAGCATTTGTCGAAGGAGGAGATAATCGCAGAATTGGACAACATCAGCCGGAAAGAGGGTGCCGAAATAGCTCGAGATGAAGTCACTCACCTCAAGCAACTGTTCTACGCAATTCGCAAAGTCGAGCTGGTCGAGGAGAAAAAAGCATTCATCGAGCGCGGAAACGAAGAGAGCGCATTTGCACCTATGCCCGACCCCCTCGAAGCAAAGTTGCATGAACTTCTCAACAACATCAAAGAGAAAAAAGCTCAATATACAGCATTAATAGAGGCACAACGCCGTGAAAACCTCGAGAAAAAACAAGCCATAATCGCCGAACTCGAGAAAATGGCCGAGGACACCGACAATGTTAACCGCCATTACCCGCGTTTCCGTGAACTGTCACAAGAGTTCAAGAGCCTCGGCGAAGTCCCCGCGACCGACATTACCGACATTTGGCGCAGCTATCAGGCTGCGGTTGAGCGTTTCTACGACCAGCTGAAAGTCAACAAGGATCTGCGCGACTACGACTTCAAGAAAAATCTTGAGCAGAAACAGCTGCTAATCGACGAAGCCGAGAAGCTCGTCGACGAGCACGATGTAATAACAGCCTTCCGCCGCCTTCAGGAACTTCATGAAAAGTGGCGTGAGATAGGCCCGGTGGCAAAGGAGATACGCGAAGACATCTGGAACAAATTCAAGGATGCATCGGCTGCAATCAACAAGCGTTACCAGGCATTCTTTGAAGAGCGCAAAGCACGCGAGCGTGAAAACGAAACGGCCAAGACAGCTATATGTGAGCGCATCGAGGCTCTCGACTTCAGTTCGCTGAAATCACATGCCGCATGGGAACAGATGACACGCGAAATCCTTGCAGCCCAGGAAGACTGGAAGAAACTCGGATTTGCTTCAAAGAAGGTAAACAACTCACTATTCGCCCGCTTCCGTGAAACTTGCGACCGCTTCTTCGCTAAGAAAGCCGAATATTTCAAGTCGATACGCGATGTACACGCCACCAATCTTGAGAAGAAAACAGCACTGTGCGAACGCGCCGAAGCTCTTAAGGACAGCACCGACTGGAAAAAGACCGGCGACGAGTTTGTCGCACTTCAGAAAGAGTGGAAGTCAGTAGGCCCGGTCGACAAGAAGCACAGCGATGCCATCTGGCACCGCTTCCTTGAAGCCTGCGACTATTTCTTCGACAACCGAAAAAAAGCCACTTCGGGTGTTCGCAAGACCGAGCATGCCAACCTTAAGCAGAAACAGGAAATCATCGAAAGCCTTAAGGCCATCGGCACCGACACCGATCGCGATGAAGCAATAAAGCGAGTACGTGAACTGATGAATCAGTGGCAGCAAACCGGTCATGTCCCCTACAAGGAGAAGGACAAAGTCTACGACACTTATCGCGCTATTGTCAACGACCTCTACGACAAGCTCGACATAAAGGAGGTACGCGCAGGCATGGACAAGTTTGCCAACTCCATCAACGACATGAGCAATGACGAGAATAAGCTCTATCGCGAACGCGAACGCCTCGTAAGAGCATTCGAACAGAAGCGCAACGAGCTTAAAACCTACGAAAACAACCTCGGCTTCTTCAATGTCAAGTCAAAGTCGGGCAATTCGTTGCTGCGTGACATGGAGCGCAAAGTGCAGCGCATAAAGGACGAGCTGTCATCGCTTGAAGAGAAAATCAAGCTTATCGACAGTAAACTTTAATAACGACACATTCATTTCATAACACAATTTCCGACTGTGAGTACCGTGCTTAATTGCCGGTACTCACAGTTTGATAACACACCTGACATTAGTGAGTCGAAGAGCCCGATACACACTCGCCGTCAAGCAGGGAAAGACATTTACCGAACTTGAATACACAGCCGCATCACACCCCGACTTCCAGCGGGTAATGCGTCAAAACCGACGCGCTCTCGGATTCACGACAAAAACCACAACCGGCACCGACCGAAACACCGACAAGCAATCACACGACAGTCCCACAAGCCGAAGCCCTCTCACCAAGCCATTCAACCGAGGCTTAAAACGAATGTTCGACATCACGTTTTCGTCCATAGTGCTGATTGCGTTATTTCCTATCATACTCCTGCCTGTCGCCATTGCCATAAAGACGACATCGAAAGGCCCGATATTCTTCCGCCAGCGCCGCACAGGACATAACGGCAAGGAGTTCTATTGCTGGAAATTCAGGACAATGACCGTCACGCCCGATTGCGACCGTCGCCAAGCCCGTCGTGACGATCCCCGCGTGACAAGCGTAGGACGATTCCTGAGGCACACCAATATAGACGAACTTCCACAATTCTACAATGTACTGCGTGGCGACATGTCGGTGGTGGGCCCGCGCCCCCACATGGTGAAACAGACCATGCAATACTCCCGGCTCATCGACCGTTACATGATGCGTCACTTCATAAAGCCAGGCATAACGGGATGGGCGCAGATAAGCGGCTACCGAGGCTCGACTTCGGAGCTGGAGGCGATGAAAAACAGGGTGGAGCATGATGTGTGGTATATCGACAACTGGAGTTTTACCCTCGACCTGAAAATAATAACGACAACAGTACTCAACACTTTTCGAGGTGAAATAAACGCCTATTGACCCCTGCAACGATGAAGCCCGACAACAACGACATAGACTTAAAAGCCGGTGCATTGCTGCGCCGATTCTACGGTTACAGCTCATTCCGCGAAGGCCAGCTCGAAATAATACGCAACGTAATGTCACGCCGCGACACACTGGTGCTCATGCCCACAGGCGGAGGAAAATCGATATGCTACCAGATTCCGGCTCTACTGAACGAAGGATGCTGCATCGTCATCTCCCCGTTGATATCATTGATGAAGGACCAGGTCACGGCACTTAACGCCAACGGCATCCCGGCAGCGGCAATCAACAGCGCCAATGTAGAACAGGTGAATTCCGACATCATGCGGCAGGCATCGCTCGGAAGAATAAAGCTGCTCTACATGTCACCCGAGCGACTGATTCTCGAAATGGAACATCGCAATTTCGGCAACTGGGTAAGCCTGTTTGCTATCGACGAGGCGCACTGCATATCGCAATGGGGACATGACTTCCGTCCCGAGTACACTGCACTAAACTGCATAAAGGCGTCATATCCCGGCATACCCGTGATGGCGCTTACTGCAACGGCCGACAAAATAACGCGTGACGACATAGCCACTCAATTGTGCCTGAAAAATCCCTACATTCACCTCGCGTCATTTGACCGTCCAAACATTTCGCTCAAAGTGCTCGCCAACCCCGGAAAGGCCAAGCGGATAAACATCATAACGCGCATGATCGACCGCTACCCCGACGACTCGGGCATAGTCTACTGCCTGAGCCGCAAAGGGGCCGAAACGACCAATGCCGAACTTGAAACGAGAGGCTACCGCTCGATTGTATATCACGCCGGACTCTCAAACAAAGAGCGTGACCAAGCCCAGGAACGATTCATAAACGGCGATGTGCAGGTAGTGTGCGCCACCGTGGCATTCGGCATGGGAATCGACAAGAGCAACATTCGATGGGTATTGCACAACAACATGCCGCGCAACATGGAGAGCTACTATCAGGAGATAGGTCGAGCAGGACGCGACGGCATGAAAGCGGAAACGCTCCTGTTTTACTCATTTGCCGACATTGCCACGCTACAAAGTTTCATCGAAAAATCGGGACAACCGGCATTGAACACCGAAAAACTGACACGCATGAAGGAGTATTGCGAGGCCACCGTGTGCCGGCGCCGGGTGCTCCTCAGCTACTTCAACGAAGAGTATGACCACGATTGCGGCAACTGCGACGTGTGCCTCGACCCTCCTGTAAGATTTGACGGGACAAGAATCGTACAGATGGCGTTGAGCGCGATGAGCCGCACCAACGAGATGATAGGCTTGACCATGCTCATCGACATACTACGCGGTTCGGCTCGCGCCGAGCTTATCGAGCGAGGTTACGACCGAATAAAAACCTACGGCGTTGGGCGTGACCTGTCGTTTTCGGAGTGGAACGCCTATCTTTCCCAAATGCTGCAGCTCGGCATCATCGAAATCGCCTACACTGAATCAAATCATCTTAAGATAACGCCTTACGGGCGCAGCATACTGAAAGGCGAGCGCACGGTCATGCTTGCAAAATTCTTCTTCGACAAGACATCGTCGTCAAAGAAGCGCAAGTCTGCGGCTCAAAGCACGGTCAATCCGGCCGAGCAACTGTTCAGCGAGCTCAAGCGCCTGCGACTCTCCATTGCCCGCAACGAAGGTGTGGCTCCCTACATCGTGTTCAGCGACAAAACGCTCATGGAGATGGTGCGTCACCGTCCCGTAAACATGCGCGAATTCATAGCTATCGAAGGTGTCGGCGAACGAAAAGCCGTCAAGTACTGGGCACCCTTCACCTCCCTCATCAAGAATTTCCGAAAAAGCGACTAACACATGCCACACCCCATAGACATCCTGCGACGAGTGCACAATCTGTCGCCCGAGCGCATCGCCAAGATAAAATCGGTGATGCAGGAAGCCCACATGCAACGAGGCGACATAATCGACGGACAAAAGCAGATAATAGCCAACTCATACTACATCAAGAAGGGGGCGGCAAGGGTGTTTTACATCCGAAACGGAAAAGAGCACACCGTTTCATTCGCCTTTGACGACGAATACCTCATGACCCACTCGTTTCTGGTAAAGAACATCAACACAACGTTCACGATAATGTTTCTCGAAGACAGCGACATCGTCTACGTGCCCCACATCAGGCTGCACGACATGCTCAACGACATCGAGGAGATAAACCAGGAGGAAACCGCACTGTTCCTTAACGCATCGCTGCTGCACTACACCGCCTACCTTGAAGAACGCATATATGCATTCCAGAATGCAAATGCCGTGGAGCGTTACAATTGGGCCGTAGCACGATATCCGCGACTATTGGAATGCGCCACCGTAACACAAATAGCATCTTTTCTCGGACTGACAAAAGAAACACTCTACCGAATCCGCTCCGGCAAGTATTAAACCGCACAAAATCTTTATTAAAAAACATTAAATATCGTGATGAATATGACATTTATCATATTACATCCCGTTTTGTTTTGCGAACTTTGCACCATAAATTGATAAATAGAAAATTTTTAAGGGTAAAAAGATTTTAACATTAACGTTATGAAATTCAATGTAGCTAACACTACCGGAGTTGCCCTCTCATCTGTATTAATGCTTTGCCTTACCGCGTGTGGCGGTGGACAGCAGCAACAGACTCAAGCTTCAGCTCCGGAAATCGCGACACTAACAGTAAACTACGGCAATTCGGAACTTGAAAGTGCTTTCCCTGCAACCATAAAAGGACGCACCGACATTGACATTCGCCCCCAAGTCACAGGATTCATTACCAAAGTACATGTAGATGAAGGTCAGCAAGTACACAAGGGACAAGCCTTGTTCACCCTCGACCAAGTACAATTTCAGGCTGCTGTTGACGCAGCACAGGCAGCGGTAAAGGTAGCTGAAAGCGCCGTACAGACAGCCCAGCTCACCGCCAACAACAAGCGCAAACTGTTTGACAAAAACATAATCAGTGAATATGAGTGGCAGATGGCCGACAACGCTCTCACACAGGCAAAGGCTCAGCTATCGTCGGCAAAAGCCAATCTTGTCACAGCACAGAAAAATCTCGCCTACACCGTGGTGACCTCACCCAGCGACGGCGTAATCGGCTCCATCCCCAATCGTGAAGGATCGCTCGCATCGCCCTCATCGGCAACCCCGTTGACAACTGTCAGCGACAATTCGGAAGTGTATGCCTACTTCTCGCTCAATGAGAAAGACATCCTCGACCTCACTAAGGGCGGCACAATATCGCTCAACAAGAGCGTGAGCGAAATGCCCGAAGTGTCACTGCGCCTTGCCAACGGCGAGGTATATCCTCTCAAAGGCAAAGTAGCCACAGTGTCGGGAGTAATCGACAACACTACCGGAGCCGCAACAGTGCGCGCACTGTTCAAGAACGGCCAGGGAATGCTTCGCAGCGGAAGCACCGGCTCGATTCTAATCCCCCACGTTGCCGACAGCGTAATCATAATACCCCAGAAAGCCACCTATGAGCTTCAGGACCGCCGATTCGTATATGTCGTAAACGACTCCAACAAAGTAGCTTCGACTCCCATCACAGTAAGCCCGGTAAATGACGGACAAAACTACATTGTAACTTCAGGTCTTAAGGCCGGCGACCGCATTGCGGTGGAAGGCGTAGGAACAATCGTACGCGAAGGCATTACCATCTCTCCCAAAGCCGCAGGCGAAGCCAATCAGCCCCAGGCTCCACAACAGTAATTGACTGATGTCAATCATCACAGTGTTTTTAATAATTGTCTGACAACAAGAAATGAAACTTGATACATTTATTAACCGTCCGGTGCTTTCGACGGTTATATCAATCTTTATTGTGTTGCTGGGTCTGATTGGACTGTTTGCACTGCCGGTCACCCAGTTTCCCGATATTGCACCGCCCACCATTTCGGTGACCACCTCCTATCAGGGAGCCAACGCCCAGGCTGTGCTTAACTCAGTAATCGCACCTCTTGAGGAATCGATCAACGGTGCCGAAGGCATGACCTACATCGAATCAACAGCCACCAACAACGGTAGCGCCACCATCAACGTGTACTTTGAACAGGGTTTCGACCCCAACATGGCCGCTGTCGATGTACAGAACCGAGTGTCAAAAGCTCAGGGTCTGCTTCCCGCCGAAGTAACGCGCGTGGGCGTCATCACCCAGAAGCGCCAGACCTCAATGCTTCTCGGCCTTACCATATACGACGAGGACGGCACCTATCCCGAAAACTTCATCGAGAACTATGTAAAAATCAACATCATTCCGCAGATCCAGCGTATACAAGGAGTTGGTGACGCAATGGTAATGGGTGCCGACTACTCGATGCGTATATGGCTCAAGCCCGATGTAATGGCACAATATCACCTGATGCCTACCGATATATCGGCCGCACTTGCCGAGCAGAATATCGAAGCCGCTCCCGGTGCATTCGGCGAGCAGGGTAATCAGAGCTTCCAGTACATCATGCGTTACAAGGGCCGCCTCGTAACACCTGAAGAATTTGACAACATCGTAATCCGCGCCAATGAAAACGGCGACGTGCTTTACCTTAAGGATGTAGCCGATGTCGAACTCGGCCGCGTAAGCTACGGATTCCACAACAAGATGAACGGCAAAGCCGCCGTTACGGCAATCATATTCCAGACTCCGGGTTCAAATGCAACCCAGATCATCAACGAGTGTCTTGCCTATCTCGACGATGTAAAGAAAGAACTTCCCAAGGGACTCGGTCTTGAAATCCCCTTGAACAACAACGAGTTCCTCGATGCTTCGATCCATGAGGTCATCAAGACCCTCATCGAGGCATTCATCCTCGTGTTCTTTGTTGTTTACGTGTTTCTCCAGGACTTCCGTTCAACCATCATCCCCGCAATCGCCATCCCGGTTGCATTGGTGGGTACATTCTTCGTCATGAACCTCATCGGGTTCTCGATCAACCTCATCACCCTCTCGGCTCTCGTCCTTGCGATTGCGATTGTGGTCGACGACGCCATAGTGGTGGTCGAGGCGGTCCACGCCAAACTCGATGTGGGCTACAAGAGCGCACGCAAGGCATCAATCGATGCCATGGGTGAAATTGCAGGAGCACTCGTGTCGATCACCCTTGTAATGATGCTCGTGTTCATCCCCGTGTCATTCATGCCCGGCACCTCAGGTGTGTTCTACAAGCAGTTCGGTCTTACCATGGCCATAGCCATCGGTTTCTCGGCTGTCAACGCGCTCACCTTGTCGCCTGCGCTTTGTGCCGTGTTCCTGAAAGCCCACGACGACAAGTCGTCGCTTAAGGAGCGAATGGGAACAGCCTACGGTGAAGCGGCCGAAACGATGAAGAAGCGCTACAGCAGCGCATTCAAGCTCAACCTACCCCCGTTGGTTACAGCCCTGTTCCTCGTTGCCACAATCACATTCATGGTACTTGGCTGGTACAGCACCGAGTCAATATGGAAACTCGTTGTAGCCTCCATCTGCGCCATCGTCACCATAATGGGTATATTCAGCTCACGCTTCCATGCAGGATTTGAGATAGGTTACAACCGTCTGCTCAAGCTCTACAACTCGGTAACCAAGTTCTTCGTTTCCCACAAGATCACTTCATTCGCCATCGTCGGCGGTTCGATCGCCATCCTTGTGTGGTTGATGAACTCCACCCCGAGCGCCCTCGTGCCCAATGAAGATACCGGAACAATATTCTGTATGGTCGACATGCCCCCGGGCACATCACAGGAGCGCACCGGCGAGGTTCTCGACCAAGTCGACGGCATTATCGGCTCGATACCCGCCGTTCAGTCACGTACAATGATCGACGGTTACAGCTTCATCGCCGGACAGGGTGCAACCTACGGTACATTCATCATCAAGCTGAAGAACTGGAGCCAGCGTTCAAAATCCGAAAGCTCTGATGCCATAATACAGCAGCTCTATGCCCTTACCGGACAACAGGTGAAGGACGGCCGTGTGATGATATTCGCACCGCCTATGATTACCGGTTACTCGGCAACCAACGGTTTTGAAATCAAGATGCAGGACAAGACCGGAGGCGACATTAACACATTCTTCCAGGTTGTACAAGGATTCCTTGGCGCATTGAACCAGTGTCCTGAAATCCAGATGGCCTACACTACATTCAACCCCACATTCCCCCAGTACCTTGTCGATGTGGATGCCGCAAAGGCAAAGCAGGCCGGCATCAGTCCGTCGACAATCCTCTCCACCCTGCAGGGATACTACGGAGGTATGTACGTGTCCAACTTCAACCGTTTCGGAAAGCTTTACCGCGTTATGATGCAAGCCTCGCCTGAAGCACGTGTATCGCCCGAAACATTGAACAATATCAAGATACGTAACGGCAACGAAATGGCTTCATTGAGCAACTTCGTGACCCTCAAGCGCATATACGGCCCTGACTTGCTCAACCGATTCAATATGTTCCAGTCGATATCGGTAACCGGACAGCCTACTCCCGGCTATTCGTCGGGCGACGCCATCGCAGCCATCGAGCGCACAGCCGCCGAATACCTGCCCCAGGGCTACGGATATGAATACGCCGGTATGACCCGTGAGGAGGCCAATTCGTCAAGCGGTAGCGCAACAGCTATCATATTCGGACTCTGTCTGCTCTTCGTGTACCTGCTTCTATCGGCACAGTACGAAAGCTACATCATTCCCTGGGCCGTTATCCTTTCGATTCCCTTCGGACTTATGGGCTCGTTCATCTTTGCCCAGATATTCGGCATATCCAACAACATCTATCTGCAAATCGCGCTAATCATGCTTATCGGACTTTTGGCCAAGAACGCAATCCTCATCGTAGAGTTTGCACTTGAGCGCCGACGCACGGGCATGTCGATTGTCAATTCGGCCATCGCCGGAGCATCAGCCCGTCTTCGCCCGATTCTCATGACATCGCTGGCCCTGATTATCGGTCTGTTGCCTATGATGTTTGCCGACGGAGCAGGTGCCAACGGTAACAACGCCCTCGGTACCGGTTCAATCGGAGGTATGCTTATCGGTATGATTCTGCAGGTACTCATCGTTCCGGCGCTCTTCGTCACCTTCCAGATAATCCAGGAGAAGATATCGCCGCTGAAGTGGGAAGACACCGACAACACCGGTATCGAATCGGAAATCGAGCAGTACTCTCGCTCTTAACTTAATGCACAAAGGAAAAATCATGAACAATATATCACGTATCGCAATAATGGTTGTAAGTGTGGGAGCTCTTTCGAGCTGCCACATCTACAACAAGTTTGAGATGCCCACCGAGGACAATGCGCTCACATCGGAGTATGTGCAGGCCAAGGAAACCGAGGAAAACGCCGAGGCTTTCGGAAACCTTCGCTGGGAAGAGGTATTCACCGACCCGATGCTTGTCGACCTCATCAATCAGGCTCTTGCCAACAACACCAATCTCAGCAACGCCAAACTTAACATCGACATAGCTCACGCCCAGCTCAAGGGAGCGCGATTGAGCTACCTCCCCTCGGTGACACTCGCCCCCAACGGTGCAGGTTCGTCATTCGACCACTCCAAGATGTCATGGTCCTATCAGCTTCCTCTCGCAGTGAGCTGGGAGGTCGACCTCTTCGGAAAATTGCTCAACAGCAACCGTCGCGCCAAGCAGGCCCTTCTTCAGAGTGAAGCCTATCAGCAGGCCGTGCGCTCGCAGCTCATCGCCGGTGTGGCCAACTGCTACTATGCAATATCCATGCTTGAAACTCAGCTGAAAATCAGCCGACAGACAGCTGAATACTGGAAGGAGAGCGTACAGATCATGAAGAACTTCAAGCTCGCCGGCCGTGTAAACGAAAGCGCCGTAGTACAAAGCACCGCCAACTACTACAGCCTTCTCGCCTCAATCACCGACCTTGAAGTGTCGTTGAACGAAGCCAACAACACCATGTCGCTGCTCCTCAACGTTATGCCTCAGACATGGAACATCCAGGCCGATGCCCGATTTGAGGCACCCGCCATCATGCGCGAAGGAGTGCCCATGCGCGAACTCGCTTCACGCCCCGATGTAAGAGCGTCGGAACACTCGCTGGCTATGGCCTACTATGCCACCAACCAGGCTCGCTCGGCATTCTATCCCGGCCTCAACATATCGGCCAACGGAGGCTTCACCAACCTCATGGGCTCGATGGTGTCAAATCCCGCCAAGTTCTTCGTTCAGCTTGCCGGACAGCTTACCGCACCGCTATTTGCCCGCGGACAGCTCATCTCCAACCTTGAGGCTGCACGAGCACAGCAGGAGCAGGCTATGAACAACTTCGAGTACACGCTGCTCAGTGCAAGCGCCGAGGTGAGCAACGCCCTGATGCTCTACACCAAAAGCAACGAAAAAGCCGACTATCTGAAAAATCAGGTAGAAAATCTTGAAAAATCGGTCGAATATACTCAGGAATTGCTATCTTTGGACGGACGCACCACCTATCTGGAAGTGCTCACCGCCCAGCAGAGCCTCCTCGCAGCCCAGCTGTCGCAGGCAAGCTGCGAAAACGCAAGAGCGCGTGCAGCCATCAACCTGTATCAGTCGCTCGGCGGAGGACGATAATTTAACTTAAACACTTACAACCATGATTAGTCCATTAGCTCATGTCGACCCGTCGGCAAAGATTGGCAACAATGTCACCATCCATCCATTCGCTTACATCGATGCAAATGTCGAGATAGGCGACGATTGCGAGATAATGCCCTACGCAAGCATAATGAACGGCACGCGCATGGGAAAGCACAACAAAGTCTACCAAGGCGCAATAATCGGTGCCGACCCGCAGGATTTCCGATGGAAAGGTGAGAAGACCTACTGCACCATCGGCGACAACAACGTGATAAGAGAGCATGTGATCATAAACCGAGGCATACGCTCTACAGGATCCACCGTAATAGGCGACGACTGCTTCATTATGGCCGACGCACACATAGGCCACGACAGCCTCATAAAGGGACGCTCGGTGATAGGCAACGGCGTTACGCTCGCAGGCGACTGCACGGTAGGCCAGTGCACCATCCTCTCGTCCAACGCCATCATGCACGAGCGCAGCGAAGTTGGCGACTGGGTGCTCATCAAGGGTGGCTGCCGCATCGTTGGCAACGTGCCCCCTTATGTCATCATAGCCCACAACCCTGCGGTATATTACGGAATCAACGCCGTAATAATGCGCAAGCACGGATTCACCGACGACCAGATCGACGATGTTGCCAAGAGCTACCGCCACATCTACCAGTCGGGAACCTCGGTGTTCAACGCCGTTAAGCGCGTCGAAGCCGATGTGGCTCCGAGCGACATACGCTCCAACATCATCGACTTCATCCGCAACCACGACCTCAAAATCGTTGCAATACCGCTCGATTACGAATAATTCACGATTTTATAACATTTTTTTAGCAGCCTGCCGAAATCACATTCGGCAGGCTGTTTGTTTAATTTCTACAGAAATCGTATCTTTGCACATATTGATTACACGTAAACACAATGAACACTTCGCGCCAACTGCTGCTTATAATAAACCCCGTTTCAGGTATTGGAAGCAAAGACACTATTGAGCCTCTCGTGCGCAGTCGACTTGAGCCTCTCGGATTTGAAATCTCCACAGCCTATACCTGTGCCCACGGCGATGCCACTCGCCTTGCCGGGAACGCCGTTGACGCAGGCTTCTACGGAGTAATCGCCGCCGGTGGCGACGGAACGGTCAACGAAACGGCAGCGGCATTGTGTCACAGCAACACGGCACTGGGCATCATCCCCTGCGGGTCGGGCAACGGTCTTGCACGACACCTCGGAATACCCCTCGACCCGTTGAGCGCGGTCAAGATCATAGCCGAAAATCACATCGTGAAGAGCGACTACGGCGCAGTTAATGACATGCCTTTCTTCTGCACTTTCGGCGTGGGATTCGATGCCGCCGTAAGCAGCAATTTCGCCCGACAGCATCGTCGAGGAAAACTCGCCTACATAAAAAGCGCAATCTCGGAATACATCAAATTCCATCCTCAGGTATATACAATAAGTGCCAACGGGCACATTCTTACCGAAAAAGCATTCCTGATAGCGTGCTGCAACGCATCGCAGTATGGCAACAACGCATATATAGCTCCCACTGCGAGCATAACCGACGGACTGCTCGACATCACGATCATCCACGCAGGCACGCCGTTTGACACCGCCCTCGTGGGTATGGATCTATTCACCGGATACATTAACTCAAATACCATGATACACACTTTCAGAGCACCGTCGGCAGTAATATACCGACAAAGCGAAGGACCCGCGCATCTCGACGGAGAACCGGTGACCATCGACGACACCATGGCAATAAAATGCCATGCCAACGCACTGCCTATATTCACCCCCTCGCGTGAAATCGAATTCCGACCCATCATAACACCGATTGAAAACGCACTCAAGGACTTGGCCAGCTCATTTAACCGTCTAATAGCCCGAAAAGTGTGACATTCCAACCAATATCAAACCAATAAAACCTACTTTTTCATCTAATACCGGTACTTTTTTTTAAATAATTTTGCTTAATCCCGAAAAATTCAGTAACATTGTGCATCGATACCTTAAAACCGAATTATATCCTAACAATTTTATATAATGAGTTATCTTAAATTTGATAAAAACCTCATGATTAACCTCGAGCAATCTCTTCCAAAGGAGATGCTGCGCACTAATCAAGCCGGAGCTTATCATTGCTCATCTATCGTAGGATGCAACACCCGCAAGCAACACGGCCTGCTGGTAATTCCTATAAAAGAGATGGACAATAAATCATTCGTCATGCTGTCATCGCTTGACGAAACGGTAATTCAGCATGGTGCCCCGTTTAATCTTGGGTTACACCGGTATTCCGGTGGAGTATACAGTCCCAAAGGACACAAGTACATTCGTGAATATGACTGCGAAAGCGTTCCGCGCACTACCTATCGTGTAGGAGGAGTTATCCTTACCAAGGAGATGATATTCATCTCTCAGGAAAACCGAATACTGATCCGTTACACGCTCGTCGACGCACATTCGGCCACCACACTGCAGTTCCGTCCGTTCCTCGCTTTCCGCGAGTCCAACGAGCTCGTAGTCCAGAACGGTAATCTCAACCAGAATTACAACGAAGTCAACAACGGCGTGTCGTTCTGCCTCTACGACGGGTTCCCCACACTATACATGCAGTTCAACCATAAGCCCACTTGGGTATCACAGCCCAACTGGTACAACGGCATCGAATATGTCAAGGACCTTGAGCGCGGAGTTCCCTATACCGAGGACCTTTGGGTGCCCGGATATTTTGAAATCCCCATCAAGAAGGGTGAATCAATCATATTCTCGGCCGGAACTACCGAAGCATCGCCTCGCTCGCTCAACAAGATGTATGAAGTCGAGCTCGCAAGCCGCACATGCCGCACCAGCTTCTACAACTGCCTGAAGAACGCAGCCAAGCAGTTCTACATCAAGGACGAAGACGGCGAGTTCATCAAGTCGGGCTATCCCTGGGGACCCATCCGCGCACGCGACACATTCATCGCCCTGCCCGGAACCACTCTGGCCATCAATCATGAAAATGACTTCCATGACATCATGGCAACAGCCTCAAAGGCGCTGAACAACTTCATCGACAACGAAACACTCGACTCGCGCATACACGGAATCGACCTCCCCGATGTGCCGCTGTGGGCCATCTGGAGCATCCAGCAGTATGCCAAGAACGCAGGCGTTGACAAGGCTCGTGAAAAGTACCTGCCGCTGGCAGCCCGAATCCTCGACTGGATAATCGCCGGCGGACATCCCAACCTTGAAGTGCAGACGAGCGGGCTCGTAGCCACCGCCGGTACATCGGTTCCCGTGTCATGGATGAACGCCACCTCCAACGGATGGCCTCTCATACCCCGCTCGGGACTCCTCGTTGAGTTCAATGCTCTGTGGTACAACGCGCTAATGTTCACCTACAACATTTCGGAAGGCATCAAGGCTTACGAAGAGCGCCGCGAGCATTGGGGAACTATAGCCGAGCAGGCCAAGACGGCATTCGTTGACACATTCCTCAACGACCACGGCTACCTCTACGACTACGTAAACGGACACTATGCCGACCTGTCGGTGCGTCCCAACATGGCAATCGCAATCGGACTTGACTACTCGCCGCTCGATCGCCGTCAGCGCAAGGGCGTGCTCGATGTAGTGACCCGTGAGCTGCTGACCCCCAAGGGACTACGCACATTGTCGCCCAAGAGCTACGGTTACCAGCCGTTCTACCTCGGCTCGCCCGAAGAGCGCGAACGCGCCTACCACAACGGCCCGGCACGCCCATGGCTGATGGGCTCCTACGCCGACGCCTACATCAAAGTGTTCGGCATGAGCGGTGTAAGCTATATCGACCGAATGCTCATCGGCTTCGAGGAAGAGATGAGCAACGGCTGCATAGGCACCATTTCACAGCTCTACGACGGCAACCCGCCCTTTACCGGACGAGGAGCAATTTCACAAGCGACCAATGTCGCCGAAGTTCTCCGCACACTCCGCAACCTTAAAAAGTTAAACATGTAATCATCCTTCCATGAAAGCATTAATGTTTGGATGGGAATTCCCACCTCATATCCTCGGCGGTCTTGGCACTGCCAGCTACGGTCTCACCAAGGGAATGTGGGAGTGTGGCAATATGGACATCACATTTGTAATTCCCAAACCGTTTGGCGACGAGGACAAGAGCTTCGCTAAAATAATAGGCGCGTCACAGACTCCCATAGCCTGGCGCGATGTAAGCCGCGAATATGTCGAGAGCCGCATCGGTAACGTTATGAACCCCGATGAGTACTTCCGTCTTCGCGACCACATTTACGCCGATTTCAACTATATGCGCACCAACGATTTGGGCTGCATTGAGTTCTCAGGCCGTTATCCCGACAACCTGCTGGAGGAAATCAACAACTACTCCATCTGCGCAGGCGTAATCGCCCGCACCGAGGAGTTTGATGTAATCCACTCCCACGACTGGCTCACCTACCCTGCCGGCATACACGCAAAGCAGGTGACCGGAAAGCCTC
This sequence comes from Muribaculum sp. NM65_B17, assembly GCF_004793735.1. Lineage (NCBI taxonomy): Bacteria > Pseudomonadati > Bacteroidota > Bacteroidia > Bacteroidales > Muribaculaceae > Muribaculum > Muribaculum sp. NM65_B17. The sequence goes on along the minus strand of NZ_SRYY01000005.1, from coordinate 48,696 downwards.
TCGTGATTCACGTGCATGCAACCGACTTCGACCGCTCGCGCGGCAATGTAAACCCCACGGTCTACAACATCGAGCGCGACGGAATGCTTCACGCCGACCACATCATCACAGTGAGCAACCTCACCCGCAACACAGTCATCGACAAATATGGCATCGACCCCGCAAAGGTGACCACCGTACACAATGCCGTGACTCCCCTTAGCGAAGAGCTGCTCAATGTAAATCCGCCCCGCTCCAAGGAAAAAGTAGTTACATTCCTCGGCCGTATAACCATGCAGAAAGGCCCCGAGTACTTCGTGGAAGCTGCCGCCCGCGTGTTGAAGAACAATCACAACGTGCGATTTGTGATGGCCGGAAGCGGCGACATGATGGACAAAATGATAACCCTCGCGGCTGAACGCGGAATTGCCGACCGGTTCCACTTCCCCGGATTCCAGAAAGGCAAGCAGGTTTACGAAATGCTGAAGGCAAGCGATGTGTACGTGATGCCTTCCGTATCGGAGCCCTTCGGTATATCGCCTCTCGAAGCCATGCAGATGGGTGTTCCGTCAATCATCTCAAAGCAGTCGGGTTGCGCCGAAATCCTCACCAATGTAATCAAGACCGACTACTGGGACATCGACGCCATGGCCAATGCCATATATTCGATTGTCACCTATCCCGCAATGCACGCGCAGCTGCAGGAGGACGGCTTGAACGAAGTGAACCAGATAACCTGGGACAAAGCCGGAGCAAAGGTGATCGACATATACAACCGTGTGCTTCACCGCAATTAACCATAACGCCAATAAACACAACAAAAACTTATAATAAACCACAAGCTCATGAAAGCTATTTGTTTTTATTTCCAGATTCATCAGCCGTTCAGGCTCAAAAGATATCGTTTCTTCGACATAGGCAACGACCACTACTACTATGATGACTTCGCCAACGACGACATCATCACCCGCATAGCTCATCGCAGCTACATCCCCGCAGCCGAGGCCCTGCTTAGAATGATCGAGCAGACAGGAGGAAAATTCCGCTGCGCACTATCCATCACCGGAACTGCCCTTGAGCAGTGCGAGCAGTACGTGCCCGAATTCATCGACCTGCTCAAGAAGCTTGCCGATACCGGAAAGGTTGAATTCCTTGCCGAAACCTACGCTCACTCTCTGTCATCGCTAATCGATCCCGAAGAGTTTACAATGCAGGTACGCGCTCACGACGACAAGATCTACGAGCTGTTTGGCCAGCGCCCCAAGGTGCTTCGCAACACCGAGTTGATCTACTGCGACGAAATGGCACCCATGATCTACGAAATGGGCTACAAGGGCTGCATAACCGAAGGCGCAAAGCACATCCTCGGATGGAAGTCGCCCAACTATGTCTACTCGGCCGCCTCATGCCCCAAGCTGAAGCTGCTTCTGAAGAACGACAAGCTCAGCGATGACATCTCGTTCCGTTTCAGCAACCCCGAGTGGGACGCTTACCCCCTGACCGCCGACAAGTATATCGACTGGATTGCATCGACTCCCGCCGAGGAGCAGGTAATCAACCTGTTCATGAGCCTCGAAACATTTGGCGAGCTTCAGCCGAGAGAAAGCGGCATCTTCCAGTTCCTTGAAGCACTTCCCCGCTTCGCCGCCGAACGCGGAATCGACTTCTGGACTCCCTCGGAAGTTGTGTCAAAGTGCAAGGCTATCGATTCGCTCAGCGTACTCTACCCCATTTCATGGGCCGACGAAGCTCGCGACACTTCGGCTTGGCTTGGCAACAAGCTCCAGAACGAAGCCTTCAACAAGCTCTATTCGGTAGCTGAACGCGTACGACTCTGCTCCGACCGCCGACTCAAGCAGGACTGGCAGTATCTCCAGGGAAGCGACCACTTCTTCTATATGTCGACCAAGCACATGAACGATGGAGCCGTACATGCAATGTTCAGCCCCTATGAAACTCCGTTCCAGGCGTTCACCAACTACATGAACGTGCTTGCCGACTTCATCGTGCGCGTCGAAGAGCAATATCCCCTCTCGATCGAGAACGAAGAGCTCAACTCGCTGCTCACAACAATCCGCAACCAGGCTACCGAAATCGAGGTGCTGAACAAGGAAGTGGCATCAATGCGCAACAACCTCGAGCACTACGACGAGGAGCACGCCAAGCGTGAAGCTCTCGCAGCCGAGGAAGAGAAGAAAAAAACTGCCAAGAAAAAAGCCGCTCCCAAAAAGGAGGCCGACAAAAAGGAAACTCCTAAAAAGGCAGCTACCAAGAAAACGGCTAAAAAAGAGGAATAAATACTAACGCAATAGCCTCCGGGCTCGGAAACAAAATTCCGGGCTCGTTTTTTTAACAGCGCCTCTACTCAACTCATCACGCATGATGAATGTTAATATTAAGATATAGCGTAACGATTAACCAATTTTTCAATTATAACAATGCTTAGCAACAAAGTACAAAGCGCTCTCAACGCGCAAATCAATGCCGAGTTCTGGTCGGCCTATCTCTACCTCTCAATGGCTTGCCACTTCGATGCCGAAGGAAAGCCCGGAATCGCCAACTGGTTCCGCATCCAGTTCCAGGAAGAGCAGGCTCACGCACAGATATTCATGAACTATGTCAACGCCCGTGCAGGTCGCGTTGAATTGAAGCCCATCGACGCAGTGCCCACCCAGTGGGAATCACCCATCGCAGCTTTTGAGAACACTCTCGAGCACGAGCGCAAGGTGACTTCACTTATCAACGACCTATATGCACTCGCCGAAGCAGAGCATGACTACGCTACACGCGACCAGCTCAACTGGTTTGTTAAGGAGCAGGTTGAGGAAGAGGACACCGCCCGTCAGCTCATCGACAAGTTCAAATTGATCGGCAACGACGGCATGGGACAGTACATGCTCGACCAGGAGCTCGCCTCAAGAGTTTACAACGTTCCCTCTCCCCTCGCACAGGCTTGATACAAAGTAAATATTACAACAAAGGCTGCCCGCCAATCGCGGACAGCCTTTGATTTTTTCAAGATTTCAATAAGGCGCTGACACCTTAATCTTCATTCTTATTCCTTTCCTTGGCTTTAGTCTTTGACTTTGTCGAAGAGGAATCCATGTCCTTTTCCTCGGCAAGGTCTATCTCATTTTTCTTTGAGTCTATGACTCTGTACTGCAAATAGGCCAACGATTGATCGGGCAATATCTTGAAGCGGCTGCCAAACTCCATCTTCCACTTTCGATAGAGCGACAATAAGCCCTTTTTAAGATATGCATCAACGTAGGGATGCACATACATCGTAAATCCGCTTTCATGCAGATTATTAATCAGGTAGTCAAGCTTCTCCTTCAATACATCGGTAAACAGCAACGACGGCTGCACCTCGCCTTTTCCGTAACACGACGGGCATTTCTCTGAGGTGACGATGTCGAGAGCCGGCCGCACGCGCTGGCGGGTTATCTGCATCAACCCGAATTTACTCAACGGCAGGATATTGTGCCGGGCGCGGTCATTGGCCATAACCTCCCTCATGTGTTCGTAAAGAGCCTGTCGATGTTCCGACTTGTTCATGTCGATAAAGTCTATCACGATAATGCCGCCCATGTCACGCAGCCTCAACTGGCGCGCTATCTCGTCGGCCGCCCTCAGATTGACCTCAAGGGCATTGCTCTCCTGGTCATTGGAGGCCTTCGAGCGGTTACCTGAATTTACATCGATTACGTGAAGCGCTTCAGTGTGCTCTATAATGATATATGCGCCCGATTTGAACGACACCGTCTTACCAAACGACGACTTTATCTGCTTGGTGATGTTGAAGTGGTCGAATATCGGTTCATCCTTGGCATAGAGCTTTACGATGTCGGCACGATCGGGAGCTATGAGGTCGACATATTTCTTTATCTGACCGTAAGTTTCCGCATCGTTGACATAAATGCTTTCAAACGATGGACTGAACACATCACGCAACATGCTCACAATACGACTTTCCTCCTCAAATATTAGCGACGGAACGGTCGACGACTGGGCCTTGGCCACTGTATCTTCCCAACATTTCAACAATGTCTTCAATTCATGATTCAGTTCGGCCACTCTTTTTCCCTCGGCTGAGGTGCGCACTATCACGCCGAAATTCTTGGGGCGGATGCTCTCTACGAGCTGGCGCAGACGAAGTTTCTCTTCGGTCGTCTTAATCTTTTGCGATACCGATATCTTATCGCCGAAGGGGATGAGTACAAGGAAGCGTCCGGTAAACGTTATCTCGGTAGTCAGTCGCGGACCTTTGGAGGATATGGGCTCTTTTGCTATCTGAACCATCAACTGCATGTCCTTTTCAAGGACATCGGTCACCGAACCGTGCTTGTCGATGTCAGGGAGGAGCTTCATTTTTGACACTTGTGGCAAGTGTTTCTTGTCGTCAAGCGCTTGCTTGACAAACTGGTAGTAGGATGAGAACTGGGAGCCTAAGTCTAAGTAATGAAGAAACGCGTCTTTTTCGTAGCCTACATCAACGAATGCGGCATTCAATCCCGGCATGAGCTTCTTGACTCGTGCCAGATAAATGTCGCCCACTGCGTAGGAAATGTTTCTCGACTCTTTCTGGAGCGATACGAGCCGGGAATCCTCAGTCAAGGCGATTGACACCTCGGTGGATTGTACATCTACTATGAGTTCACTTCTCATTTCTTAACTGCCACCCTCTAATGAGTGCCGAGCCACGGTGGCGATGACTCTTTATTATATACGCTGAGAACAAACGTGACTGGGTCAATTACGTTGGGCGACTTGATCAAGTTTGTTCTCGAGTATATACGTTTTTTTAATTGTCAATCGAAGAATATTGAATTATTTCTTCTTATGACGATTCTTTCTAAGGCGTTTTTTGCGCTTGTGAGTTGCCATCTTGTGGCCTTTTCTTTTCTTTCCGCTTGGCATTTTTACGCTGTTTAAAGTTAATAATATGGGTTATATAAAATCTCTAAAGTTGATCATTACTTCACCTCTTCCATGAAGACCTTGGCAGGCTTGAAAGCGGGAATCTTATGTTCCGGGATAATGATGGTGGTGTTCTTTGAAATGTTGCGGGCGGTCTTCTCCGAACGAGTCTTTACGATGAAGCTGCCAAATCCGCGGAGATATACATTCTCTCCATGTGCCAAAGAATCTTTTACAATCTCCATGAACTTTTCGATAGTCTCAAGTACATTAGCTTTTTCGATACCGGTTGTCTTAGAGATTTCGTTTACGATGTCGGCTTTAGTCATTTTTTCTACTAAATTTTATGATTATAATAATTACAATATTATTGACTGGCAAAACTCTTTGCGTCCAAACATTAGACTCCGTGATTTTTGCAACTGCAAATATCGCACTTTTTTTTCAATTAGACGCAATATGCTCGGCAATTTTTAAATAAAATTCTCAAATTCATACTCTTAGACAATGTTTTCACAATGTCACTTCTCCACATAACGAGCATTCAAGGTACTTTCGCACATCGGCGGCTTCAAGTCCGAGTCCGAAAAGATACATCATCTTCGTTATGGCCGCTTCAGCTGTCATGTCGTGACCCGATATTACGCCGGCAGCAGCAAGACGGTCGCCGGCCACATAACGCTTGGTGTGTACTCCGCCGTTGACACACTGCGTTATGTTCAATATCACGATGTCACGATTCACTGCGTCACGTATGGCATCGGAAAACCATTGCGAAGTGGGCGCGTTACCGGCTCCGAATGTCTTAAGCACGATGCCCTTTATGCCGGGAGTGTTGAGCTGGTGGCGAAGTATCTCCTCGGTTATGCCCGGATGTAGGTCGAGAAACATCACGTTTGAGTCCATTGCGTAACGCACCTTCAGCGGACGCTTGACAATGGCGCGCATCAACGACTCCTCGTTGAAGTGTATGCCAAGGCCTATCTTCGCAAGCGATGGATAGTTGTTGCTCTTGAACGCATTGAAGTTATCGGCGCTCATTTTGGTTGAGCGGTTGCCACGCCAAAGATAGTTCTCAAAGAGTATCGCAACCTCCTGCACCATGGGGGCGCCGCTTATGTCGGTAGCCGCAGCTATTTGCAATGCCGTTATGAGGTTCTCCTCGCCGTCGGTTCTCACTTCGCCTATAGGCAGTTGCGAGCCGGTTATAATTACAGGCTTGTGAAGATTCTCGAGCATGAACGACAACGCCGAGGCCGTATAGGCCATGGTGTCGGTTCCATGAAGCACCACAAAACCGTCAAAGCGGTCAAAGTTGTCCTCAATCGCCTTGGCTATCTCCATCCAGCATTGCGGATTCATGTCCGACGAGTCGATAGGCGATTGAAACTGTATGTTCTCGATTCTATAATCGAGCATCTTTATCTTGGGCACATTGTCGATCAGGTGCCTGAAGTCAAAGGGTTGCAACGCATGAGTCTGCGGATTCTCAATCATTCCGATTGTTCCTCCGGTGTAGACTATCAGTATATTGGGTTTGCGTTCACTGTTCATTGTTAGAGGTCGGGGAGTTAGAGGATTATATTGCATCGTAACCCTTATTTAACCTGTGCTCCGGGCACCACGGGAGCAGTCGGGCCCATGACTACAAGGCGGCCGTCGGGATTCTCGGCCGACAGGATCATGCCCTGCGACACGATGCCGCGCAGCTTGCGGGGTGGCAGATTGGCGATGAAGCACACCTGCTTGCCCACAAGGTCTTCAGGCTCGTAGTACTTTGCGATTCCCGACACGATGGTGCGCTTCGACATTCCGTCGTCGATAAGGAACTGCAGCAGCTTGTCGGCCTTGGGCACCTTCTTGCACTCAAGCACGGTGCCTACTCGCAGGTCGGCCTTCATGAATGTGTCAAAGTCAACATCCTCGGCCTGAGGAGCCACTGTCCACGCATCGATCATGTTCTGGCGCTTGTTGTCCTCAAGACGCTTTATCTGTGCTTCGATTGCGGCATCCTCGATTTTGTCAAAGAGCAATTCGGCCTCGCCCAAGTGGCGCCCTGCGGGAATAAGGTCGTTACGGCCCAGCTCGTCCCAATTTATCTCGTTCATTCCGAGCATTCCGCGAAGCTTCTTCGACATGAAAGGCATGAACGGCTCAAAGGCCACGGCGATGTTGGCACACATCTGAGCTGCTACATTGAGTATTGTAGCCGTGCGCGCCATGTCACTCTTGGCCACCTTCCAAGGCTCGGTTTCCTGAAGATATTTGTTTCCGAGGCGGGCTATGTTCATCGCATCCTTCAATGCCTCTCTGAAATGGAAGTTGTCGAGATTGTCGCTCAACGAGCTCTTTATCGACTTGAGTTCGGCAAATGCGTCATTGTCTATCGGCTGATATTCTCCGGCGGCGGGAACCTCTCCGTTGAAGTATTTGTGAGTGAGCACCACGGCGCGGTTCACGAAGTTTCCGAGAATGGCCACAAGCTCGCTGTTGTTGCGGGCCTGGAAGTCACGCCATGTGAAGTCGTTGTCCTTTGTTTCGGGAGCGTTGGCTGTGAGCACGTAACGCAGCACATCCTGCTTTCCGGGGAAGTCCACGAGATACTCGTGAAGCCACACCGCCCAGTTGCGCGAAGTCGAAATCTTGTCACCTTCGAGGTTCAGGAACTCATTGGCAGGAACGTTGTCGGGCAGCTGGAAGCCGTCGCCGTAGGCCATGAGCATTGCGGGAAACACAATGCAGTGGAACACAATGTTGTCCTTGCCTATGAAATTGATTATGCGGGTTTCGGGATCTTTCCAGTAAGTGGCCCATGTGTCGGGGAGCAGCTCCTTGGTGTTGGAGATGTAGCCTATCGGCGCATCAAACCACACATAGAGCACCTTTCCCTCGGCACCCTCCACGGGCACGGGGATTCCCCAGTCGAGGTCACGGCTCACCGCACGGGGCTGCAAGCCCATGTCGAGCCATGATTTGCACTGGCCGTACACATTGGTCTTCCACTCCTTGTGACCTTCAAGAATCCACTCGCGCAGAGCGGGTTCCCACTTGTCGAGGGGCAGATACCAGTGCTTGGTTTCACGCATCACGGGCACACTGCCGGTTATCGCGCTCTTGGGCTCGATAAGGTCGGTGGCGTTGAGCGATGTACCGCAGGCTTCGCACTGGTCACCGTAGGCGCGTTCATTTCCGCAATGAGGGCACTTGCCCACAACGTAACGGTCGGCAAGGAACTGCCCGGCCTCTTCGTCGTAAAGCTGCATCGATGTGTTTTCGATAAACTCGCCCTTGTCATACAGACGGCGGAAAAACTCGCTTGCCGTAGCCGAATGCGTGTCGGAAGTGGTACGTGAATATACATCAAATGAAATTCCCAGCTCTTCAAACGAATCCTTGATTATCTTATGGTACCTGTCGACAATGTCCTGAGGGGTCACGCCTTCGCGACGGGCCTTTATTGTGATGGGCACTCCGTGTTCATCGCTTCCGCCTACGAGCACTACATCTTTGCCGCAAAGCCTGAGGTAACGCGCATAGATGTCGGCCGGAACATATACACCGGCAAGATGACCTATGTGAACGGGACCGTTGGCATAGGGTAATGCGGTGGTTATCAAGGTACGTTTGAATTTCTTTTCCATTGTATGATTACATTTTTTATTTCAGAGTACAAAATTAGCTTTTCTCCGTGAAATAATAAAATAGCCGAGGTTACAAATTATCTCAATTCCATGCGTTTAATTGCCGCAAAGGCTCTCATTAGCAACGCGTTTGTCGCATCTGAGAGCCTTTTGCTATACATTTTTCATCAACAGCTGCTGTTTTGCGTCACAATTGCAACTATTTGATGCGATTTAATTGCAAGATTATTTTTTTTGTAACTTTGCCGCAAATTATATCTGCAATATCGTTCTTAATCATGGATAATCTGCCTCAGGACCCGGCTATGCTGTTCAGTTTCATAAACATGAAACTGCGTGACGAATACCCCTCGCTCGACGAGCTGTGTGCATCGCTCGACATCGACCGCAAGCTTCTTGAAGAAAAGCTCAACGCGGCCGGATGGGAGTATAACCCCGAAGCCAACAAGTTTTGGTAATGGCTGCCGTCAATCGGTGAGCAAGAGCTCAACGGGACAATGGTCGGCGCCATGGATTTCGCTGTGTATGGCGGCGCCTTCGAGCCTCGGCAACAACCGCTCCGATATCAGGAAATAGTCGATGCGCCATCCGGCGTTACGTTGTCGCGCCTTATAGAAATAGCTCCACCATGTGTAAGCCCCCGTGGCATCGGGATGCAGGTAACGGAACGTGTCGACAAATCCGGCCTGAAGAAGCAGCTCAAGCTCGCGGCGCTCCTCATCGGAATATCCGGCCGACCCCCTGTTTCTGTCAGGGTTGACCAAATCGATGTCACTGCGGGCCACGTTCAAGTCACCGCACACTATTACAGGCTTCTCCTTGTCGAGCGACATGACATATTCACGGAAACTGCGCTCCCATGCCACACGATAGTCAATGCGCTTCAGTCCCTCCTGTGAATTTGGAGTGTACACGTTGACCAGGTAGAAGTCGGCCATTTCAAGCGTGACAACACGCCCTTCGTGATTGTGTTCCTCGACACCTATGCCGTAACGCACCGACACAGGCTCGATGCGGGTGAATATGGCCGTTCCCGAATACCCCTTCTTATCGGCATAGTTCCAATAGGAATCATATCCGTCAAACGACAAATCAATCTGCCCTTCCTGCAGCTTGGTTTCCTGAATGCAGAAAAAATCGGCATCCAACTCCTTGAATACATCCTTGAATCCCTTGCCGCAACAGGCACGAAGCCCGTTGACATTCCATGATATGAATTTCATAACCGTAACGCTTATTCTATTTATTATAATAACGGATAATCCACGCCTTTGATTCGCGCAGTACCTTAAAATCGAAGCGGCCGCCCACAATGGAGCGGCCGCAATTATGAGTTGTCAAAATATCGACACTATACTTCAGCAAGAATCGTCTGAGCCGATGCCGGGGGAGGAGTGGGTCGTGCTTCCCAGCCCAATGCACTTGCGCCGAGCACGGCTGCGTCACTCTCCTTAAGTTCCGAAAGCAAGAGCTTGGTCTTTCCCTTGAACATGTTGAGCATATTGCGGTCCATCGACTCCTTTATAGGCTTCATCAGCAGCTCGCCTGCGCGTGCAAGTCCGCCAAAGAGTATGATTGCCTCAGGGCTTGAGAATGCAACGAAGTTGGCAAATGCGCGGCCCATGATTTCGCCCGTGTACTGGAATATCTCGCGGGCAAGCTTGTCGCCGGCAATGGCTGCGTCATATACATCCTTCGATGTAATCTCCTCGATGGGAAGGTCGCGAAGACGCGACGGATCGGTGCGTATCTCAAGGAACTCACGCGCTGTGCGTGCAACCCCTGTTGCCGAGCAGTAGGTTTCAAGACATCCGGTGCGTCCGCATCCACACATGCGTCCGTTGGAGGGCTTCACAATCACGTGGCCCAGCTCGCCGGCAAATCCGTCGTGGCCGTAGACAAGCTGACCGTTGACAACGATGCCGCTTCCTACTCCGGTTCCCAAGGTTATCATGATGAAATCCTTCATGCCGCGTGCCGCACCATAGGTCATTTCACCTATAGCGGCCGCGTTGGCATCATTTGTAACGGCGACAGGCACACCGAAAGCTTCGGTGAGCAGCTTGGCAAGAGGCACAACACCCTTCCAGGGCAGATTGGTGGCATACTCGATGGTTCCGGTGAAATAGTTGCTGTTGGGAGCTCCTACACCTATTCCGTGAATTTTATCTTTAGCATCGTGAGCCTCGATAAGCTTGTTTAGGGCTACCTTGAGCTCTGCGATATAATCCTCGATATTGGCATGCTTGCCTGTCTTTATCGAGTTACTTGCTATTACGTTTCCTCGTGCGTCAACTATACCGAATACGGTATTTGTACCGCCTATGTCGATTCCTACAACATAAGGTTTGCTCATAATTGTACTTGTGTATAAGTGGTTAATATTTGTAAGTCCTATGACAAAGATACTAATACGTTGTTTTACTCTCAACTTAATCGCATCTAAGACATAGTCAAAGATACAAAATAATTTGGACTATCGTTAAAAATTAACCAAAATAAAAAGGAAACAACCGTTTATAACGATTGTTTCCTCTATTTTAGTGGCGGGAGCAGGACTCGAACCTGCGACCTTTGGGTTATGAGCCCAACGAGCTACCACTGCTCCATCCCGCGATGTTGTTTTGTGAGTGCAAAGGTAGGCATTTTGGCCGTTACCACCAAATATACTCGCCTGTTTTTGTGTTAAAAGTTACAAAATAGGGCTGCCCACATAGAGCAGCCCTCATGTTATCAAGGAATTAGAGTTTTCTACTTATTCACTTGGAATTTATTGATTCCATCACGCAGATAGGCCACAACCTGATGTGCGGCGGCGATTCCTGCGTTTATGTTGGCTTCCGAGGTCTGGGCTCCCATCTTCTTGGGAGTAAAGAACACGCGGTCGCCAAATTCAGCCTTCAGCGCTTCGGCATTGTCGGGCTTCACATCGGCTACATACTTCATGTCGGCACGATCGGCGAGAGCCTTCTGCAATCCCTCCTCGTCAATCACCTCCTTGCGGGCTGTGTTGATGAGCACGCCGCCCTTGGGCATCTTGGTGATGAGCTCGTAATTAACGCTCTTCTTGGTGTCGGGAGTTGCGGGAATGTGAATCGACACATAATTGTTGTCGGCGTAGAGCTCCTCAACCGAATGAACGGGAGTGACACCGGCCTCAACCATAGCCTCATCGGGGCAGAAGGGGTCGAATGCCGACACCTCCATGCCAAATCCCTTGGCTATGCGGGCAACGTTACGGCCTACCTGACCAAAAGCCTGTATGCCAAGACGCTTGCCCTTCAGCTCGGTTCCCGATGTTCCGTTATACATGTTGCGCACTGCCATCACTGCCATACCGAATACGAGTTCGGCAACAGCGTTGGAGTTCTGTCCGGGAGTATTCTCCACAACAACATTGTGGGCTGTAGCGGCTGCGAGGTCCACATTGTCATATCCGGCACCGGCACGCACCACAATCTTAAGCTGCTTTGCGGCGTCGAGCACTTCGGCGTCGATTATGTCGCTGCGTATGATTATGGCGTCGGCATTGGAAGCGGCATTGAGCAGATCCTGCTTGCTGCCGTACTTTTCAAGAAGCTCGAGTTCATAACCGGCCTCTTCTATCACTTTGCGTATACCGTCAACAGCAACGGCTGCAAACGGTTTTTCGGTGGCTACCAATACTTTCATAGTCCTAATGCTCTCCTGATTAATGTTTTGCCTCAAATTCCTTCATTGCGTCAACAAGCACCTTCACGCTCTCGATGGGAAGAGCATTGTAAAGCGATGCACGGAAACCGCCAACCGAACGGTGACCCTTGATGCCCACGATGCCCTTGGTCGATGCAAAGTCGATGAACTCCTTGTCGAGTCCGTCATATTCGGGCTTCATTACGAAGCACACATTCATTATTGAACGATCCTCGGGAGCAACGGTACCTACAAACATCTTGCTTGAATCGATGGCCTCATAGAGAAGCTCGGCCTTGGCAAGGTCGCGACGCTCCATCTCCTTTACGCCACCAAGTTCCTTATAGTACTTGAGGGTCTGCAGTGCCGAGTAGATGGGCAGCACGGGAGGAGTGTTGAACATCGAGCCCTTCTTTACGTGGGTGCGATAGTCAAGCATGGTGGGGATTGCGCGGTCTACGTGACCGAGGGCATCCTCCTTGACAATCACGATGGTAACGCCGGCGGGAGCAAGATTCTTCTGAGCTCCGGCATATATTACATCATACTTTGACACATCAACGGGACGGGAGAAGATGTCGCTCGACATGTCGGCTACCAAAGGCACCTTTACATCGGGATCGTAACGCATCTCGGTTCCGTAGATGGTGTTATTTGAGGTGAAGTGGAAATAGTCCACATCATCGGGTACTACATAATTCTTGGGGATGTTGGTAAAGTTGGCTTCCTTGCTTGACGCAACAACATCCACCTCTCCAAAAAGACGGGCCTCTTTGATGGCATTTGTCGCCCATGTTCCTGTTTCAAGATAGGCGGCTTTCTTCTTCAACAAGTTATAAGGAACCATGCAGAATTGCATTGAAGCGCCTCCACCGAGGAAAAGGACATGATAGCCCTCGGGAACCTCAAGCAGCTCCTTGACGAGGGCTTGGGCCTCATCCATAACTGCAACAAATTCCTTACTGCGGTGCGACACTTCAAGAATCGACAAACCTGTTCCCGCAAAGTCCTTGATGGCCTCGGCGGTGTTTTTGATAGTGTACTCACTCAGAATCGATGGTCCGGCATAAAAGTTATGCTTCTTCATAATTTCTACGATATTTTAGGGGTTGGTTGCGCAAATTTAATGATTTTAAATGGAGCGCATAACTAATTTGGCAAAAAAAACGCCTTAATTACTGAAATTTTTCCGTAAATGGCGAAAATAACTCACAATCCATCCCTAAATGACCATTTATCGCACATTTTTTTAATTTCTTTCAGTAATTTTGCAATACATTCTGTATTCTCAAAACAACCCCACCATGACCAATCAGGAAATCGTATATGACAACTGGGACCGCGAACACCTGTGGCACCCCTACACTTCAACCATAAATCCATTGCCCACCTACAAGGTCGACTCGGCTGCCGGAACTACAATCAAGCTCGTCGACGGCACCGAACTCATCGACGGAATGTCATCGTGGTGGGCCGTGATACACGGCTATAACAATCCACGCATAAACGAAGCCATAACCCGACAATGTGAAAAGATGTCACACGTGATGTTTGGCGGTTTGACCCATGAACCGGCAATCGAGCTGGGGAAGCTGCTGCTCGAAATTGTGCCGCCGTCGATGAACAACATCTTCTACGCCGACTCGGGCTCGGTGGCAGTCGAAGTGGCCATGAAGATGGCTATACAGGCTGCGGTGTCACGCAGCGGCAACCACGAGAAGAGCAACTTCGTCACCATCCGTTCGGGCTATCACGGCGACACTTGGAATGCAATGAGCGTCTGCGACCCCGTGACGGGAATGCACGGAGCATTCGGCCCGGCTCTTCCCATTCGCTACTTCGTTCCCGCGCCTGAAATAGGGTTCTACGACGAGTGGCATCCCGAAACTATGGCACCGCTTGAAAAGACTCTCGCCGAGCACCACGACTCCATTGCCGCACTGATTCTCGAGCCTGTAGTGCAGGGAGCGGGAGGAATGCGATTCTACCATCCGCAATATCTCGTCGAGGCTCGCCGCCTCTGCGACCGCTACGGCGTATACCTGATATTTGACGAAATAGCCACGGGATTCTGGCGCACAGGGCGCCGCTTTGCCTGGGAGTGGGCCGGAGTGGAGCCCGACATCATGTGCATAGGCAAGGGCTTGACCGCCGGCTACCTCACCATGAGCGCAGTGCTCACGACCAAGGATGTGGCCGACACCATTTCACGCGGCGAGGCCGGAGTGCTCATGCACGGCCCCACATTCATGGGCAATCCGCTGGCATGCGCCATAGCCATTGAGTCGATCAAGATGCTCAACGAGCAGGACATGGCATCGCGCATCAGCCACATCGAAAGCCTGCTGAAGCAGGAGCTGGCTCCCGCCGCGTCCAACGAACGAGTGAAGAATGTGCGCGTACTAGGTGCTATCGGAGTCGTGGAGATGAACGACCCCGTCAATGTGGGCGAATTTCAGAAACGATGCGTCGAAAAGGGAATATGGGTGCGCCCCTTCGGCCGTAATGTCTACATCATGCCTCCTTATATAATAAAGGACGACGACCTGAGGACACTATGCCGCAGAATGATCGAGATTCTGCCCTAAGAGCCGGTTCGACAATAAATATTAACGGCTCTATAGCGAGTGTGGAGTGAACTCTCCGGGCTTAATGCCGAACTGCCGCTGGAAACACTTCGAGAAATATGACGAACTGTTGAATCCAACCATGTAGCATATTTCGTTAATGCGGTACTTGTTTTCGGCAAGAAGCTTTGCCGCCTTCTTCAGGCGCGTCAGCTGTATCAGCTCATTGGGCGTGACATTGGCAAGAGTCTTTATTTTGGCATATAGGCCCGATCGGCTTATGCCCATGCGGTTGGCAAGGAAATCGACCGACAGCTCCGGATTGGAGAAGTTCTCCTCTATTATATTGGTAAGCTGCGTCAGGAACTGGTCGTCGACCGGGTTGGGCGCAATCGTGTTTATAGGTTCAAGAGGTGTCTGCGAGAATTTCTCACGCAGAAGCTTGCGCATCTCTACAAGGTTGTGGATGCGCGCCTCAAGGTAGTTGACCGAGAATGGCTTCTCCACATAAGCGTCAGCCCCGCAGTTCAATCCCTCAATCTTGGAGTAATTGTCGGTCTTGGCCGTGAGCAGGATAAACGGAATGTGACTGTAGTTGCAGTTGCTTCTCACCGCACGGCACAATTCGACGCCGTTCATCACCGGCATCATCCAGTCGCTCACAATGAGCGCAACTTCGTGACGCGACAGTTTGTCAAGCGCCTCCTTGCCGTTGACAGCCGTCACCACCTCGTAGTCGGAGTTGAAGTTGCTCGTGATGAACTGAAGCATCTCCTCGTTATCGTCGACAATCAGCATCACGGGACGCGACACATCGTTGACACCCCCGTCGATTGCGCGCGAACAGCCCTTATCCTCGGCGGGCGACATAATGTCGTTGCCGGCCGAGGCAGTCACTCCTTCCTGCCTGAGCGGCAAGGTGACGATGAATGTCGCGCCGTTGCCGAGCGACGACTCAACCTTTATCTCACCCTTGTGAGCCTCGACCACACTCTGCACGATGCTCAATCCAAGTCCGGTGCCGCCCTTCGACTCTCGGTTGTCATCCATCACCTGGAAGAAGGGCTTGAATATCTTCTCCTGATTGTCACGGCTGATTCCCACACCGTTGTCCGATACCGATATGGTGAACCATCCCTGCCCCTCATCGGCGTGACAGGCAATGACAATGCGATCCTTCATGTACTTGCGCGCGTTGTTTAGCAGATTGCTCACAAGCTTGGTCAAAGCCTCGGCATCGACATCGGCTTCGATGTCACGCTCGCATTGCTCGACAACAAGCTTGCCACCCATCTGCTCTATCGACGGAGCAAAACGCTCGGCCACAGCCGTGACAAGATTCGTCACATTCTGCCTGCTGAACTGCACGGTGAATCCGTTTTGCTCAACCTTCTTGAAGTCGAGCAACTGGTTCACGAGAAAGAGCAGTCGCTGACTGTTGCGATTGATTATATTCAAGTCGTCGCGGACTGTCGGCGACAATTCACCTGGCGAACGCATGATTTTTTCCAGCGGCCCTATTATAAGCGACACGGGAGTCCTTATTTCATGCGCGATCATGGTGAAGAATGACATTTTGGCCTGATACACCTCTTTCTCCTTGTTGGCACTGACACGGCTCAGCTCCACCTTGTGCTGCTTGTCGTAGTAACGCAGCAACAGACGAATCAACAGAAATATCAGCCCCAACGCAAGAAGCACATAGAGAATCTTCATAGGAATCGAGGCATACCACGGAGGCAATATTTTGATGTGCAGCGTTATGCCATCCTCGTTCCACAGATTGTCATTATTGGAGGCCTGCACCATCATCCTATAGTTGCCCGGAGGCAGATTGGTATAGGTGGCACGGTTGTCGCTGCCGGCGTTTATCCATGTCTTGTCGAAGCCCTCGAGCTTGTAACGCAGATGATTCTTGGACGGATTAACGTAACTCAACGCCGAGAAGCTCAGGCTGAACAGATAATCCTCATGCGACAGTTCGATACGCTCGACACTGTTGAGCGACTTGGGAAGTCGCGAATCACCCACCTCGACCACCGAGTTGACCACATCGAGCTCGGTGAACGCCACCGGCGGCATTGCCTGATTAGGGCGTATCTGATAGGGATAAAACGAGTTAAGGCCCTTAATCGTACCGAGATAGATGCACCCGCTCGAAGTCTTGAGCCCGGCATTCAGCATGAACTGATTGTTGGACAGTCCGTCAAATGTCGTAAACAGTTCCGAACTGCCGTCGACCAGCGAATACCTCACAAGCCCGTTGCTTGTCGTGAGCCACAATGAATTCTGGTCCTCGATGACCGAGAACACTATTTTACTCGGCACATCGCCTATATTGATAATCTCAAAACTGTCGCGCTCGGGCACGTAACGGCACAGGCCGTTGGCCGTAGCCACCCACATCCGGCCTCGCGAGTCAATCGTAGTGCAGTTGACATGATTATGAGGCAACGCACCCTCGTCACCGGAGAAGCGATAGTTTTTCCACACTCTGTGACGAGTGTCGTAACGGAACAGCCCCTTGCCCTGGGTCGAGAACCACAGATTGCCCAGGACATCCTGGTCGATGTCGATAGTCATAGCCCCCAGGCTGCGCACACGCTTGAAATTGTCGGCCTCGCGGTCATAGAGGTTTATCATGTCCATCGTCGACACCCATATATTGCGGTCGCGATCGCGGTAGATGGCATAACTGCTCCACCCGTCGAGCGAGCTGTCGTCGCCTTCGCGGGGGTAGTAGTGACGCATCAGGTGGGTCTTGATGTTGTAGACACCCACACCGGTTGTGTAAGTGCCTATCCACAGGTCGTCGCCGTCGAGGCACAGCGCATGCACGTTGTTGTTAAACGGCACGGCTCCGGTCGAGGGCAGCGCAACGTGACTGTAGCGTCCCGTCGAAGGAGTGTAGTAACACAATCCGCCGTCGTCCGACGCTATCCACACATTGCCCATGCCGTCCTCGCAAAATCCCGATATGATGTCACCGCTCACCGAGTTGACAAATCGCGAGTGACGATGAGCGTTGAACTGCTTGAGGTCGGGTGCCAGATAATTGACACCGCCGTAGAAGGTGCCTATCCACATTCCATCCTCACGGTCACGCAGTATGGGATAGACAAACTGGTCAGACAACGACCTTCGGTCGAGCTCGTCATTCTTATATAGAGTGTACTCGCCGCTCTTGGGATTGAACACGGTCAATCCGGTATCGGAACCGATGAAAAGAGCGTCATTGCTCCCCGCGGTTATCGAGTGGATGTGAACCAGCCCCCTGTCGGCACCGGGCTGCAGTGCGGCATAGGCCTCGCCCGTGAAGGGGTCGAAGCGGTAAAGCCCCGAGTCCCACATTCCTATCCACATGTTGTGGGCCTCATCCTCGACCATGGCCACTGCAATTACGTGAAGCGGACGGCCGTCGAGCTTGAGCTGCAGCGGCTTGAAAGTGTCATCGCTCTTGTTCAGCTTAAATAGTATTCCCCGTCCCTGATTACCCATGACCCACACATCGTTGCGAGAGTCGACATAGATCCTGCCCACCATATTGGAAAGCTGCGGAAACTCGTAGTTAACCACATCGCCGGTGACGCTGTTCACCTTGAACACGCCGTTGCCGGCCACGGCAAGCCACAGGTTACCGTCCTTGTCCGAAGTCATGTCACGCACGTAGGAGTCTATGCGGCTGGTGCACGCGGGAGCATAGTGCAACTCAGGCGCAAGAATCTTTTCAGTTTCAGGATCGTAATAAAAAAGCTGTGTGTGTCAACACCTATCCATATCTTGCCGTCAAGCTCATGCATCGACGACACAAAATCGTCCTGAAAATGCTTGCCTTCCACCTTGCTTAACGAGAATACCCTGAAACGCTGACCGTCAAACCGCACAAGGCCGCCGTCGGTGGCAAACCAGATGAAGCCGCGGCTGTCCTGCATGATGTCACGCACGCAGTTTGACGGCAATCCGTTGTCGGTCGTGTAGTGACGGAACGCAAGATTACTCCCCGAAGCAAGAGCCGCAAGCGACATCAAGCCGGCAATGAATAGTAGGCACAATTTTTTCATCAGTCAATGTTAAGGCTAAAACCAAAGATAGGAATATTTACACAGATTATTAAGGTCACTCACTTCACCGACGCGTCACTTCCTCAACGCCGTACCCGAAAGCTTGATGCTGTAGGGCCACTGCGCGTCAACCTCATTGTTGTCGCGTCCGTGAGGATTCATCCAGTGCTCGGCAGGAGCTCCCATGACCACGAGCCACAGGTGGGCGAGCTGCTTGTCGGCGGGCGCGGTGTACTCGATGCGTCCGTGACGGTCACGCTTCATCTCGCCGTAAGTGGCATTGCCGTCAGCATCCACGGCCACAAGTCCGTAACGCCATCCGGCCTTCGCCACATTGACGCTGTTGTAACCCTTGCGGCCGGCCTCGCCCTTGAAGTCGACAGTCACCTTCTTGCCCGGAGCCGGCACCTCAAGCGCAATGGCGTTGAAGCCGTAGTTCTCGGGACAGTTTGACGGAGCCACGCGGTAACGGCCGCCGGCATCCACCATATCGGTATGCCACAGGTTGGCATAGGGGCGCATATTGTCACGCACGCGGTCGATGTCCCAGTTTATCAGCCGGCGCTGCATCATGAACATCTCGTCGTTAAACTCATCCTGCGTCATGTCGTTGATGCGCTTGTAGGTGATTACCGGGTCCTCGCCGCGCTTTCCCTGGCGGAACAGTTCGGCGATTATGGGCCGGCCGTGCTTCTCGCCCCACAGTTCAAGCACGTAAGGCGAGCGGTATATGTTGTCGAGGTGAAGAAATGCCTTGTGAGTGCCGTCACGGTAGGCGTTCAGGTGATAGTTCTCGTCGGTGGGCCAGTCGGGATTGACCTGCCACAGCATCCACTGCGACGCCATCTCGAAGAATCCGCTTCCGCCCCAGCCTTCGCCCTCGCCGTCACACGACACCTGCGACTGGAACGAGTGTCCAAGCTCATGGGCTATGCAGTTTAGCTTTTTGTCCTGCACGCGGTTGGGAGCTATCCACAGCGCGCCTATCTCGCCGTCATAGTCACCGCCGTAGGCCGTGCCCTCAAGCGAGTAGTCGAGCATCACCATAATGCGATACTTGTCGGCCTTGGTGCCCGGCTTGACGAAAGCGAGGTCATTGTAGAAAAACTTGTAAAACGACTCCAGCCGGTCGAGCAGATTGGCAAGGTCCACCTTCATGTCATGTCCCTCAAGGTCGGGAGCGGCGGCGATGTTGCCGCCGAATCCGGGAGCCCAGAAAAGCACGATGTTGTCGGTGCAGGCCATGCGGTCGTAGCTCCACTTCGACGCAGGGTCGGTGAAGTCGTTGGCACGCAGCTCTTTGGGGAGATATATGCTCTTACCTTTATATTCGGTCACCTCGGCCGTTAGCTGAAGCGACGACAGCAAAACAGCTGCCAAAACAAATTGCTTGATCATGAATTTTCGTGTTACACAATTCAAAGATAGTGTAATTTTCCTTAATTAGAAAATGAAAAAGGAGGCATTGCAAGGTTGCCCCGCAATACCTCCTCAACCTTAGAAATAAATACCGACATTAAATATGCCTAATTAAAAAAGCTTCATACGTGAATAGGACACCCGCTTACCCAATTCCGTAGTGGCACCACGGAATTTATAGGTGACTGTAACGTTGATAGTCTTTTCAGAGGATCCCTTCTTGTACACATAAACGGGATGCATCACCATTGTGTCGCCTGGAGCACCTACAGCTCCCTTTTTGCCGAGTATCAGGTTGGCACCGTTCAACTCGTAATATATCGTACCTTCAGCATACTCGATGGCGGTTCCGTCAACAGTGAGCCAGTAACCGACATTAGCTGTAGGCATATTGGATATCGAACCGTCAGCGTTCTTATTGAACACCACGATCTTACCATCTATTTTCTCCACAGCCTTACCTACTTCGGGTGATACGACCGACTTGGATAAGGTTGCGGCATCCATTCCGAGGAATTCGGTGACATCGGGCACAGTCATGTTAAGACCTCCGGCAATCCAGTCGCTGTTTTCAGGGTCGACACTTAAGTCATAGGTGACATTAAGGGTATTGTCGTCGACTTTCTCAAACACCGCTACCGACGGCTCTACATAATTGTAAACATCGGTGCCGGTGAGAGTTATCGTATAAGGCCACTGCTCGTCATTGGACTCCTTGTCATCCCAACCCGCGCGATTATAGGTGTCAGGCGAACCCATTATTACGAAATAGAGTTCCGAAGCTCCGGCAGGCACGTTGTAGGATGCAGTTCCTGTAGCACCTTTGCTCATTTCGGAGTACTGAGGCACTCCGCCGACGATTGCCACATAGCCATAACGGAAATTGGACGATGTGTTGCGCTGTGTATTATAGCGTTTAACCGAACCCACAATGCTACCGTCGCCGTTAACCTGTGTTCCGGGATCCTTTTCGGCGAGAGCACTGCCTGTTTCAAGGGCATCTACCTTAACCGATACCGACTTGCCGGCCGAAGTCATAAGTCTTATGACATTGAATCCGGTAGTTCCGGGGGTCGACTGATAACCTACCTGATACTTGGAATCGTCAACTCGGAACAATACGGTCGAATAGTTACCCTTCACTTCGGGAGTAGCATATTCGCGTATGCCGGGGATGTCGTAGTAAACCATGTGAGCCGCATAGTCGTAAAGCTCGTCGTAGGTCTTCTGAATATCCGATCCGTTGTAGAGGCGTGTATAGGTTTCAATGGGGTCTTCAGGGAATTCCGACTCACGCCAGATGCGTCCGTAAGCCTCCACTCCGTGACGGTTTACCCAGTCATGCTGCAGCCAGTAGCTTGCATAGCGCATCCATTCATGATAGAATATGCGATGACAATTGGCTGTCCATGTAGGCACATGATAGCCAAACATCTCCTCGGGATAGTCAACCTGGGCCTGCCACTGGGCGCACTGCTCCCAGTAAGAGCAACCGCCTTCACCGTTGGGGCCGAAACCATAACGGAAACCATGCTTGTAGTTGTGGTCGTAACCCTGTTTCTGAATCTTGTCGGCATATACCTGATACTGGAACGAATGTCCTATTTCGTGAGCGATTGTCGAGCCGACGGGCTGACAGGTAGCCGGAGTAACCCAAAGCGCACCTATCATGTCGTCATAACCCGAACCTGTTGCCACCCACGATTCAGGTGTAGGATCGAGAAGATATATCTGCATCTTGTAGTCGTCGAGTGTCGACTGACCCTGACCAAGTACGGCCATGCCGAGAGTCATGATATTGGTCTGGAAGAAATGCTCGGCCTTGGCAAGAAGATCATCGATATCAACGCGGTCACCGGGAGCTACATGTGAGCCGTTGGGATCGTCGCCGAAATATTTGTCCCAGAACACAAAGAAGTGTTCGCTCGATTTATAACGCGCAAACGAGAATTTTGAATTGCTCTTCAACATTCCCGATCCATGCTCTGAATTTGCCCAGAATTTATCATAATCGGGGATGGTCGACGGGTCGATTTCTTCAGTAGGAGGCTTGGGTGCTTCGCCACTCTTTCCGGGCTGATTCACTGTAAATTCCTCGCTCATGTCACCGGCCGAAATTCTGAATTTACCGGTGCGGCCGTCGGTGGAAGTGTTGGCTCCTACAGTAACGGTCAATTCAACATCACCGGTGCTGACACCGTTATTGGAAAAAAAGAGCCAGGTGGCTCCTTCAAGAGCCTGAGCCGACCATCGCTTGTTGGCCTTGAACTTTATTGTAATCTCGCTCTGCTCAGCCGATGCGACACTGAATGTACGGTCATTGCTTGAAAAGACCAATGCCGGCGACATGTCCGCTTCATCAGCGTCGGAATCAGAACAACCTACCGATGCAAATGCCAACGAAAATATCGCAAAGTACAATAATAAATAGTTTTTCATCATAATGATTCTCCTCCTTATATTAATGCAAGGAGATGGCCGTAGACGGCCATCCCCTGCATATAATAGAGCTTATTAGAAGCAATCGATATTAGCTTCAATTTCAACGTACTTAGTCACATTGGTTCGCAAAGCATAGACGAACTTCAATGTGTAAGTACCTGAAGGAACATCATTGCTGCGGCCGATATAGATGCCGTCCTCCGATGTTTCGATATAGAACGTATTGCTGGGATAGCTGCCTGTCCAGCCTGTGGGCAGATACTTATCGTCGAGCCAGTAACCGATGCCGTTAGCGGTATAGTTGCTGTCCATATCCCAGTTGCCGGTAGCCTGATCGATCATGTACATGACTACGGGAGCGGTGTCGCGGTCAGAAGTCACTGCCGAAACAAATCCCTCTACATCAAGGCTTATGCCTGCCTGCAATGCATCGGCAAGAGCGTCAAATGTAATGAGAGTGGGAGCATAAGCGGCATCAACGATTTCCATGTTCACGATTGCCTTGTTGCCGTCACACTCTACATCCACAACCGGCTCGTAGGTAGGACAGAGAATGTTGACTTTGAAGATGATGTAACGCGACTTGTCGGAGTTGGCGTATGCAAACTCAACATCAAACTCAGCATTATCAGGTATGTCAACACCTCGGCCTATATTAACTTCTTCATCCTCGGCCCATGTTTCCACATATATGGCATTATCGGGATATGTACCGTCCTTCCAGCCTACATTTTCCATATCGGTGTTGAGCCATGCGCTGCAACGTGTTCCCGCGCTGCTCGCAAGATTCCATTCTCCGTCATTGATTATGTAGAAATCGATGTCGCCGTCATTACTTATGCCCTGAATGAATTCATCATAGGTCATGCCCATGTTGCCTTCAATATCCTTTCGGTAAGAAGCGAGCGACAATGCGCCGGCCGAAAAATCGGTAGTTCCTGTTTCAACCGAAGCCGATACGCTCAACACACTTGCAGCATCGGTGCAGCCGCCTTGGGTCACAAGGATATTCTGCACACCTTCGCCGCACTTAACTGTCACTGTAGCCTGACGCGGCGACAAATAATCGTTGTGTTCAAAGGTCATGAAGAGGCGATGTTTGCCAAACTCACCCTTTTCAGGAGTAAGTTTCACCCATGAAGCATCGGTAGTCGCGCTCCAGTTTTCACTTGCCGAGAAATTTACCACGGCCTCGCTCTCATTCCACACTACACTCACTGCGGTAGCGTCAAGATTAAAGGGAGGCACTTCGACCACTATTTCATCATCGTCGTCACATGCCGTAAACATCGGAGCTGAGGCCAGCAGACACGCGGCAACGAACCATCTTGAATATTTAGCTATATCTTTCATTATTATTGCTTTTTTATCGGAACCGCATCCGGGAGGACAAGCCTCCCGGGACGATTACATGATTTTGTTTATTCAAATGACAAGTTAACCATGAATTTGATGTGCTTGTCAAGATCGGCAGTCAGCGCGAAGTCAACGATTATCGTAGCACTCTCTCCCGACGGAACATTGGGATGTCGACCGAAGTTGTAAACGCCTTCGGCTCCTTCAAGGAATATATAGCTTGTATCGCCGTAACCTACAATGTTTTGATCCTTGTCAAGCCACCAGCCCATCCAGTTGGTTGTCGACTTGGGACGCAGACCGCCTTCGCCTGTCACGCGCTCGCCATTCTTTACAAGGAACACCTGAATCGGGTCGTCTTCAAAGTTGGTCCACTGATATTCAGGCTCGCACTGGCCATAGAGCTTTATGAACTCCTTAGCCGAAAGTCCGAGAGCGGCTTGCAACTCAGCATCATACTTTGAGAAGTCAAGCGACCATGAAGCCCAGGCGCCGGCAGGCACGCTACCCGAACATTCAACAATCGAAGGATCGGTTACCACCAGGCTTATGGAGAAACGCACATAGTCGTCAAAGTCCCGGCCATTCTTGATTGCAAAGCCCATGTCGAGCGTTGTCAACGTTCCGGCTGCGGGGTCGTTGACGGCATGAATCTCTATAGCCTTCTCGGTTTTGTTGAGCGATGCCGTGAACACCGGATTCTGATCGGATGAAGCTACTCGACCGTTAGAGGTGTAGTACCATCCCGATTCGCCATTGTTGGGAGGTGTTATATCCCAGCACTGACGGCCGGTGTTGATATTGTAGAACACCACTTCGCCACGTTCGAGAGCGGCAACGGTTTCATCAACGGTCATATTGAGGAACTTATGGAACTGTGTCGCATAGTCCTTAAGATACACATATTGGGGTGCGTCGATATCAACCACCGAGAATACCCGTGATGCAGTTACGGTTGCCTCGTTGTTTGTGCGCAGATAGGGTGCTTCACCCTCAGCATAAACTTTCTTTTCTGAGGCATCGGCCGGGTCGTCACTGTTACAGCCTACGCCCGCAAAAGCCAATGCCGCAATGAATGAATATAGATATGTTTTTTTCATCTTGTTTTTCCTTTTAATGGTTTAAGGTAAGTACATTAGCTTGCATAGCCGGGGTTCTGAACCAATTTGGGGTTACCGTCCATAGCATCCTTGGGTATGGGGAACACATCGTAATGACGGTCGTTGGGATCGCTCATGCCATCCTTACAGAACCATGACTTGCCGTTCCACACATTACAGCCGTTGGTCATCATGAAACGCACAAGGTCCTGACGACGATGTCCCTCAGCCACAAACTCCCATGCAAGCTCATCGAGCAAGCCGCCGAGGATGATGTCGTCGCCACCCTCATGAGTGATAATCCAGTTGTCGGGCTGGTCGATCTCGGCACGGTTCTCACGATGTCCGTAATCGTAGCAGCTTCCGCCACGGAGCTGAGCTACAGTGCGAAGTGCCTTGCCGGGAGCCGTTTTGAAATTGCGCTGACGCACCTGTGTTACCAGTTCGGCAGCAAGGGCCTCTCCCTCACCGTTATAAGCACCCGAAATGCGGAGAAGACACTCGGCTTTCATCAACAGCACATCGGCATAGCGGAATATCACCTGATCGTCATAGCTTGTACCCTTGTCGCCTCCGAGAATCTCATATTTCACAAGACGCTCTCCCTCCTGCTCGTAACAGCCGGGGTTGTCGATTGAGCGAAGTTCATGAGTATAATTCAGCTGAATTCCATCAATATAGATGGGAAGACCGTCCTTGTCATACTGCGGACCCGAAATCCAGCAGTCGACATAGCGTTGGTCATCAGCGTCGTAGGTTTCGATAAACTGCGGGTGAGCGCCACCGCCTGAAGTTGCCCAGCCGTTGAATCCCCATGTTGCGCGACCGGCATTGCACATCCACAGGTTGGCATAGTAATTACCTCCCGCATACTTTTCCTCGTAGGGTATTCCGAAAATCACTTCGGGCGAAGCAGCAATACTCTCACGGAAGTTGTCCTTGTAGTTGGGCGAAAGCTGATAGCCCATTGCAATTATCTTATTGAGCTCATCGATACAAAGCTTATAGTAGGACTCGTCATCGCCGCCAAGCCATGCATTGTGATTGAGATACATCTTGGCAAGAAGCATGTTGATGGTAGCATTGTTCATTCGTCCAAGCTCCTTCTGGTCGCCAAATGCACCTTCAATGGCCTTTAGCTCCGACACGATATAATCGAACGTTTCCTGAGGTGTAGCCTGCTCCGGAAGCCAGCCTGCATCGTGAAGCTCACCCTTGTCAAGAGGAATGTTGCGGAAAAGGTCAAAGAGAAAATAGTAGTAAAGTGCACGGTATCCGCGCAATTCGGCAACCGCCGATTCCGATGAAGCTATACTTTCATCATTCAGAAGCTTGTTACATGAGTTGACACCTGCATAGGCGCGGCTCCAGGCTGTGGAGAAGAAGCCTATCTGGCTGTGAAACGTATGCTTGTGAGTGGGCACATAAAGGTCGCCCCAACCGATACCTATGCGATAAGGCACACACCAGAGGTCGGATGCCATGTCGGCAAGGTCGGTAAATCCGAACCATCCCCATATAAAGTCACGTAGTGAATTGTAAACAGGATAGAACATGGCGGCACGGTCGGCATCGGTAAATTCATAATCCTCAGCCGCTATCACGTCGTAGGTGGTTTCATCAAGGTCGGTACATGCGCTGATTCCGAGCATTGAGGCACCGACAGCTGACGCTATTATGGTTTTAAACGTTGTTTTCATTTAAGTCAAAAGATTTAGAAGTTGATGTTAAGTCCCAGAGTGAATGAACGTACTGTGGGGTAATTATCACGGCGCTCGATACCGGCCGATGTTGCATCCCCGTTGGAAAGCTCGGGATCAAGACCCTTGTACTTGGTGATGGTGAAGAGATTCTCGGCCGAGAAGTAAGCACGTATGTTGTTGACAAACTTGTTTTTCTTCAAAGGCACTGTATAGCCGAATGTAAGATTGGTCAGCTTAAGGAAGTCACCATTCTCAAGATAATAGCTTACAAATGTCTGCTTCTGGTTGCCGGCAAGTGTGCGGTCGCCATAAGGAGCCTCAAGAACCGACTGGAGGCGGTTGTAGTTAATTGAGTTGTTCTCATAGTAGGCGCGTGCCTCATTGAGAATCTTAAAGCCGAACTGACCGGTGAACTGCATCGAAAGGTCAAAGTTCTTATAGCGGAAAGTATTGCTCCATCCCAGATATACCTTGGGAAGACCGTTGCCGAGATCCTGCTTCATGTTGTCATCGGGAAGCATATCATCGTTGAGCTCAACAGCTTCGCCTGTTCTGGGATCCTCAACCATCCACAATCCGTTTTCGCTGACGCCAACCGATTTGATACCGAAGTAGTGGTCAACAGGTTTTCCCACCTCAAGGCGGTGAGTCGACTGGTTGATAGGCTCGCCAAGTCCTCCTGAGGGATGCTGGTTGGCTGTTTCATACATTCCGTTGGAAAGTGATATAAGCTTATTGCTGTTATGTGACAATGTCAAAGTGGTAGTCCACTCAAAGTCACGCACCTGAACGGGTATGCCGCGTAAAAGCAGCTCGACACCCGTGTTACGCATCTTACCTACATTGGCAAGTGTCTGCGGATACAAGTTCGGAGGAACGGGTACATCATACCACCAAAGCATATCCTTGGTAGTCTTGTTATAGACATCGACGCTACCGCCGAAACGGCCGTTAAACATATCCCAGTCGATACCCACATTGATTTCATGAGAGGTTTCCCACTTCAGGTCGGGGTTAGGATTCGATGCTACAACCATACCGGGAACCCACTTGCCATTGTTGTAGAAGTAGCGGCCGCCACCGAAGTCATAGCGGGTAAGAGCCTGATAGGACGATGACGGGATAACACCTGTAACACCGTAACCTGCACGGAGCTTAAGTTCATTCCACCAGTTGCTTATTGAAAGACCCTTCCAGAACTCTTCATTCATTACATTCCATCCGGCCGATGCCGAGGGGAAATTACCCCACTTGTGATTCTTACCGAATTTGGAGGAACCCTCGCGGCGCATCGAGAGAAGCAGGTTGTAGCGGTTGTCGTAGC
Source organism: Muribaculum sp. NM65_B17 (assembly GCF_004793735.1). Taxonomy (NCBI): domain Bacteria; kingdom Pseudomonadati; phylum Bacteroidota; class Bacteroidia; order Bacteroidales; family Muribaculaceae; genus Muribaculum; species Muribaculum sp. NM65_B17. Next base: position 20,512 of record NZ_SRYY01000005.1, on the reverse strand, counting down.
CATAGCTTACACGACCGAAGAAACCTATCAGCTTGTCATCGTTTTTATAGCTTCCCATACGAGCCTTACCTTCCTTAAGTTCCTGACCAAGGCCGAGATTGTTATAAGAGAAGAAATCATTGTTGAAGTCGGCGTTCCATGCATTGAAACCCTCATACATGTTCTTCTGATAGCTATAACCTACAAGAGCGTCAAAGCGATGCTTGTTGTCGAATGTCTGACGATAATTGGAGGTCACCTCAAGGTTATTGCTTTGGCTATAAGAGTATGAATGGCCTGCATCGCCCGTCTTTCCATCGGTACGGTGGCTATAGTAGTCCGATGTACGGAAATAGGCATTGTGAGCATTTGAGCGGTCGGTCGACATCATCAATTTGGTCTGCCATCCCTTGATAGGCTCGATGGTGATGTCGCCTGTCAGGCGGCTCCATTCGCTCTTATATTCTCCTTCAAGTTCCTCAATGAGTCCAACGGGATTGTAGTAGTAGGTGATACCCAAATTTTCATACGGGCGTCCGTCGGTATCATATATAGGCTCGGTGGGGTTACGCATGATTGCATGACGATATACCTCGGTGGCTGCATTAAGAGCGCCATTCTTGTGGATACCCTTCACGAGATTCAAGTGTACCTTGATCATGTCGTTGAAGAACCAGTGCGATATGTCGAAGTTCATCTTCAACTCCTCATTGAAAGTGGTTATGATGACACCCTCGGCATTACGATAGGACACATTACCTGAATAAGTGGTGGTGGAATTTCCTCCGCTTATCTGGAAGTCATGGTTGTGAGTGAATGCTGTGCGTGACACTGCGTCAAGCCAATCCGTTTCATAACCGCGGTCCGAGAAGTTGGTAAGACCCTGACGAATCTGCTCGGCAGTCATGAATTTGTGCTTCTTGGCAAGGCTTGCCCATGACACATAGCCCGAGTAAGTGGCCGTGGTGTTAGCCTCGCCTCTTGAACCCGACTTTGTCGTGATAAGTATCACACCGTTGGCACCACGGGTACCGTAGATAGCGGCGGCCGATGCATCCTTGAGCACATCGATTGAAGCTATGTTTTCAGGAGGAACAGTTCCGAGGCCTCCCTCTACACCGTCGATGAGCACGAGCGGTGTCGAACCTCCTTGTAAAGAAATCACACCACGCAATCTTATGGTTGACTCGGCATTGGGGTCACCCGTACCTTTTGAAATAGTAAGACCGGCAACTTTACCTTTCACAAGTTCCGAAGCATCACCGATTGCACCTACGGTGAAGTCTTCAGACTTAATTGATGACACGGCCGATGTCACATCGCCTTTGCGCTGTGTACCGTAACCGATCACGACTACGTCGTCGAGCATCTGTGAGTCCTCCTCAAGCACGATGTTGAGCGGTGAGTTGCCCACGGTGACGGTGACGGGCTTGTAGCCGATTGACGAGATGGAGATTTCCTGTCCGGCCGATGCCTTTACGGTGAATCGTCCGTCAAGATCGGTGGCGACACCTTCCGATGTACCCTTAACGATTACACTGGCGCCGATAATCGGTTCACCCTGTGAATCGGTTACTACACCCGATACGGTTCCGTTCTGAACTGACTGTGTCGCTTGCAATGGTTCGGCGTAGGCCACGGGAGCGCTTATCGCGGTCCCGATGGCTAAGCACGCCGCAACTTTCAGTAAGTCTTTACTGAAATGGTTTAGATTTACATGCGGTTTCATTTAGTTGCTTGTAAGGTTAAAAAATTTATAAGATTAGATTATTTATAATCATGATTGGGGTCCATCGTTGACCTTCCACTCGATTACGCCTCCGCTCTGTCCGTCCTGCAGCTTTGCGGCAAGTTTCAGCGCGGTAGTCGTGACGGGCTCGATGGTCACGTGGTTGTAGCGGTCCTTCTCGGTGCCGTAGGCCGATGTCGCCTTGACTTCGCGCCAGCAGTTGGAGGAGTCCTTGTAGTAGAGCTGCCAGCTTTCGGGCACTCGGTAGTTGCCGTCGTAGTGGTCGAAGTCGAGCCAATAGACATCGACGTCACGCACCTCGACGGGCTCGTCAAATGCATAGCACAGGTTCTCGTTGGTGCCGTTGCGCAGCCACCAGTAGTGGTAGGGCTTCGAGGTGTCGGCGCTCGATGTGGGTTCCCACTGGTCGTTGTAGCCCCATGCCCACTGCAGGTTGGAAGTGGCGGCGGGTGCGTCGGAGGTCAGCGAGGTGGGCTCGGAGAACATGCGTGCGCGGCTTGCCACTGTGGGAGCGGGAGTTGCGCGGGCATATTCGGCAGCCTCGGGAATCCACACTGCCATCTGGTCGGCTCCGCGGTTGTTCCATGTGCTGTAGGGTATCGCCTTGACTTCCACATCCTTGACTGTGCCGTCGGGGAGAATCTGCTTGGCATTGGCCGAGAGAGTCATCACGCCGTTGAGCAATTCGGGCTCGTAGGCGGCGGTGAAGGCGGTGCCTTCGGGGATGAATTTGTCAAAGACAGTGCTGTCGGCCTGGTCGCGGCCTTCGAGGCAGAACATCACGGGGCCGCGCTGTATGGCGAGCTTGCCGCGGTCGTCGGCCACATTCTCATGGGCGCGTACCTGGCGCACATCCATAGGAAGTTCAAGCTCGACTACATCGCCGGCCTTCCATGTGCGGCGCACTGTGGCGTAACCGTCGCCGTCAAGCACGCGTGCGCTTGTGCCGTTGACCTTCAGCGTGTAGGGCTGCTTGGGAGCCGAAGTAAAGGTGTAAAGGTCGGTGGGAACGGGTGACTCGCCGGCCCATCCGGGAATGCGGAGGCGCAGAGCCCATTCACCCTCGTTGTCGGGGGTGATGGTGAATGTCACCTTGCCGTCCCAGGGATAGTCGGTTGTCTGGGCTATTGTCACGTTATTGTTGTCGGTGGCTATTTCGGCGCTCGACTGGATGAAGAGGTTCACGAGCACATCGTCGCCCTGAGTGGCATACATGTAGTTGGGCACGCTGGCCATGAAGCGGGTAACGTTGCCCGGGCAGCATGCGCAGCCAAACCAGCGCTGACGCTCGTGCTGTCCCATCGATTCGAGAGGATTGTCATAGAAGAACTTGTCGCCCGACAGTGAAACACCCGAAATCACGCCGTTGTAGAGGGCGCGTTCATATACATCGGCATATTTTGCATCGCCGGTGGCGAGGAACATGCGGTAGTTCCAGTAGACATTGGCTATGGCGGCGCAGGTTTCGCAGTAGGCGGTGTGGTTGTGCAGCTCATAGTCGGGACCGAAGCCTTCGCCCTGTGCTCGGCTACCGATGCCTCCCGTTATATATAGTTTGCGCGAGGCCATGTTGTCCCATATACGGGTGAGAGCGTTGAAGTAGGCGCTGTCGTTGGTGAGAGCCGCAACATCGGCCACTCCCGAATAGAGGTAGCCCGCGCGCACTGCGTGACCCACGATTTCATCCTGGGTGAGGATGGGCTTGTGGTCCTGCGAGTATTCGCTCAGGCGGTGTCCGTCGGTGCCGCGACCGGTTTCCTCAACGAAGTACTTTGCGGTGTTGAGATACTTTTCGTCGCCCGTCACCTTATATAATTTGGCGAGAGCCATCTCGGCGATGGGGTGACCTGAAGGCACGTGCTTCTGGTTTTCGGCGGGACCGAACACCTCACACACGAGATCGGCGTTCTTGATGGCCACATCGAGCAGGCTGCGCTTTCCGGTTGCGAGATAGTGGGCTACGGCAGCCTCATAGAGGTGTCCGCTGTTGTAGAGTTCATGGCTGTTGATCTTCTCCCAGCGATGAGTTCCCCACCATCCTGAAAGGCGCGTGCATTTATTGGTAACGCACGTGGTGAGATAACCGTCGGGTTCCTGGGCAGCCGCGATGAGAGTGATGACGCTGTCGAGATAAGCGTCGAGCTGCGGGTCATACTGAACCGCGAGCGAGTACGATGCACCTTCGATGATTTTGTAGGGGTCGGTATCGTCAAACGAGAAATCGCCGCGGTGCTCACCTTTCATAAGACCGCCGGCAATCGCGAAGTTGTCAAACCGTCCGTTCTTCTCACACTCCTTGAATGCCGAGGGAATCGACACGAGGCGGTTGGTTTCGATACGTGGAGCCCAGAACTTATCATCAATGTGCACTTGCGTGAAGGCAACCTCCTTGACCGGAGCGTCGGGAGCTTGGTAGGTGCCCTTTGTGCAAGCCGTGACCGTTAAAGCCACAGCACATGTAGTGATGAAATGGGGTACTAGATTCATTTCTCTTTTTTTGGTTAAAATTTGATTACTATATTCGACGGCAAATGTAGCGAAAGAGATTTTAGGCAAATGAAAAATTCGTCCAATTTGATGCAAAAATCGTACGCTATCGGGGCTTAAACAGCTGTTTTGGACGATTTTTCCATAGGTTTGGACATTTTTGTCAGTCTAATTCACGGCAATTTGCTTAATTTGCAATGTAAACATTTTTTCAATTTTCCACACGCCGAATGTAACACATGTTACACTCCCGGATGTGGACTCTTTAGTAATTATTTACCATCAATGCCAGCATGAAAATTTGCAGAAAAACATTAACGGTGCTATTGGCTGCGTTTACCTCAATCGCTGTTTGGGCCAAATCCTATACCGTGACATCACCCGACGGAATGCTTGAAGCTACCGTCGACGACACAGGCAAAGCAATCACATTGGGAGTTTCACGCAACGGCGTGGAGCTCATCAAGCCGTCACGCATCTCGCTCGACATCGAGGGTCGCAAGGATGCCTCATCGATAAAAAGCGCGCGCTCGCGACGCAATGTCACCGAGGCCGTCGACGCCGAGTTTTACCGTCAGAAACATTTCGACATTACCTACAACGAGCTGTCGCTGCGGCTCGACAACGGCACAGGACTGGAGCTGCGTGTATTCAACGACGGTGTCGCCTATCGCTACGTGACGCGCGACAAAGGCAAGCGCCTCACCATTGCCGGCGAAACAGCGCAGCTCGACATCCCCGGCGACCCCACGGTCTATCTCCCCTACACTACCAACGACGAGAAGCCCATGGCGATGGCATTTCAGAACATCTACGATGTAACGCCGCTGAGCCACGCCAAGGACAAGCTCATATTCCTTCCCGCGACGGTCGACTACGGCAACGGGCTTAAACTCACGCTTCTCGAGTCGGACCTTGAGGCCTACCCCGGAATGTGGCTGAAGGCCGACACCGTCAACGGCCGCCTCGACGCAAAGTTTGCCCCCTACCCCGTCAAGACCGACTTCTACCCCTGGCGCGTGCAGGAGTATGTGACCGAAACCGCCCCCTACATAGCACTCGCCGACGGCGCGCGCACCTATCCGTGGCGCATCATGGCCGTCACCACAAGCGACACCCAGATGCCCGTCAACAACCTCGTCTACGCCCTCGCGTCACCTTCGCGTGTGCCCGACACTTCGTGGATCAAGACCGGCAAGGTGGCCTGGGACTGGTGGAACGACTGGGGACTGAAAGGTGTGCCCTTCAAGGCGGGTATCAACACCGACACCTATAAATATTACATAGACTTCGCTTCGCAGAACGGCCTGGAATTCATCGTGCTCGATGAAGGATGGTATGACCCGAAGAGCGGCGACATGCTCACCGTGGTGCCCGAAATCAATCTGCCCGAGCTTATCGAATACGGCCGCAAACGCGGTGTCGACATCGTGCTGTGGACAGTGTTCAACGTTCTCGACCGACAGCTTGAGGAAGCCTGCAAGAAGTACAGCGACATGGGCATCGCCGGATTCAAGGTCGACTTCCTCGACCGTGACGACCAGACAGCCGTCGAGATGACCTACCGCCTCGCCGACGCTGCGGCCCGCCACAACCTCACGCTCGACTATCACGGCATCTACAAGCCTGCGGGAATCAACCGCACCTACCCCAACGTGCTCAACTTCGAGAGCGTCTTCGGCATGGAGGAGGTGAAGTGGACCGACATTGCCAACGACATGCCGCGCTACGACGTGACATTCCCCTATATACGCATGATGGCCGGTCAGGTCGACTACACCCCCGGAGCTATGCGCAACGCATCGAAAGCCGACTGGAAAGCAGTCTATTACAGCCCCATGAGCATGGGCACGCGCTGCCATCAGCTCGCCGCCTACATCGTGCACGACTCCCCGTTCACCATGTTGTGTGACGCTCCCACCAACTATCGGGGCGAAGAGGATTGCGTGGAATTCATTGCCGGATTGCCCGTGACATTCGACGAAACCAAAGTGATATCCGGCGAGATGGGCAAGTACATCGTGACTGCCCGCCGCAACGGCGGCAGCTGGTTTGTGGGCGGCATAACCGACTGGGAGCCGCGTGACATAACCGTCGACTACTCCTTCCTGCCCGAAGGCGCCACGTTCAAGGCCACAATGATGGTCGACGGAATCAACGCCGACAAGCAGGCGCAGGACTACGCCAAGACCACCGCCACCGTAACCCGCGACACAAAGACATCGGTGCATTTGGCTTCGGGAGGAGGATTTGCAATCCGTCTTGACCCGATGCCCGCCGGCCATGGCACAGTCACCGCTATTCCCGCCGAGAAGCGTGCGGCGATTCCCGATTTCTACAAGAAGTACATCGAAAGCGACGGCTTCTATGTCGTGTCGTCCGACAAAGTGAGCGACGAGGCTCTCGGACTGGCGTGTGACATCATCGGCTACATGCTACTGAAGCGTCCCGATGTGAAGCGTCACATGGTACAGCGCGGAGCTCACCTGATGGTGATAGGCAAAGACGAGCAGACCTGCGACATACCTGAGTTTCAGCACATCTGCACCAACGATCCCGACTCTATAGCATTCTGGAACTGGCGCGCACGAGGCTTCGGCGGTGCCCCCGAGGATGAACTGTCGTCAAGCTGCGGCGAGGAGAATCTGCTCGCACTGCCCGGCGACAAGTATGAGGGCGAAAACATTCTGATTCATGAGTTTGCCCACCTCATCCACATGCTCGGAATCGCCGAGATTGAGCCCGATTTCAACGACCGGCTCGAAGCCCTGTGGCTCAACGCCAAGGAAAAGGGATTGTGGGAAGACACCTATGCGCTCTCCAACAAGGAGGAGTACTTCGCCGAGGCCGTGCAGTCATTCTTCAACTGCAACCGATATGCCGAACCGGCCAACGGAATTCACAACCATGTCAACCGCCGTGCCAAGCTGAAAGCCTACGACCCCGACATCTACAAGCTCCTGAGCGAATATTTCTACGAAATCGAAATTCCTATAAAAAACCAAATTCACAAATAACCAGCAACACAGTATGAGAAGACTGACAGCATGGCTCATCACCGCCGCAGTAAGCCTCGGCAGTGCATCGGCCGATGTGCCCTACAACGCCCCCGGGGCTATGAATCCCGTAATTCCGGGATACTTTGCCGACCCCACGGTGAAGAAATTCGGCGACACATATTATATGTACGCCACTACCGACGGCAGCGGTGCCGGTTTCGGACCTGCCCAGCTATGGTCGAGCAAGGATTTCGTAAACTGGACCCTGATGCCCATGAACTGGCCCGACAGCCACTGGATATGGGCTCCCGATGTTATGCTCAACAAGAACGACGGCAAGTACTACTATGTCTACTGCCAGCCGTGCCAGATACATGTAGGCTCAGGCGAAACCCCGCGCGGCCCGTGGCACAACATCCTCGGCGAGAGCGAGGCGGTGCTTGTCCCCGACCGATTCGTCACCAACGCCATCACCCTTGACGGACAGACATTTGTCGATGACGACGGCTCGATATACATGTATTGGGGCACATGGGGAATATATGACGGTTTCGGATGCGGCGCAGGCAAGCTCACCCCCGACATGAAGGGATTTACCGAAACCCGCCTCATCCCCAACACCGAGGTGACCGACTTCTTTGAGGCTCCCTTTGTGCTGAAGCGCAACGGCACCTACTACTTCATGTACTCGTCGGGCTCATGTCACGACCACACCTACCGCGTGCAATACGCCACCTCCGACAAGCCTCTCGGCCCCTACACCTACCGCGGCTGCCTGCTTGAGAGCAATGCCGACGGCACCGTACACGGCCCGGGACATCACAGCGTGCTGCAGGAGAGCGACAACTACTACATCGTCTATCACCGTCACGACAATCCGCACTCCAACCGCGGTTTCCACCGTCAGCTGTGCATCGACAAGCTTGAATTTGCCGCCGACGGCTCGATAAAGCCCATTACGCCCACCCACAAGGGCATTGGCGCTCTCGCCAAGAGCAGCGTGACATCGCCCAACCTCGCATTCGGCAAGAGCGTGAAGGCATCGTCATCCTACGACAGTGACTTCAAGGCCGAATATGCCGTCGACGACAACAACGGCACCCTGTGGCGCCCCAAGGGCATGGGTCAGGAGTGGCTTGAAATCGACCTCGGTAAAAAAGAGGACATTCGCACGATATGGACTCAATGGGAGTACGGCACCCAGTTCTACCAATACCTCATCGAAACATCGCTCGACGGCAAGTCGTGGGACATCTTCGCCGACAAGCGTGACAACCGCCTCGCCGGAAGCCCCATGGTCGACTTCGGCAACACCGAGGCCCGCTACGTGAGAGTGACATTCACCGGCGGCCAGAAGAACGGATTCGGCGGTGCGATATGGAACATCAAGATATTCGGCGACATCGAGGAGTCGTGTCCGCAGCAATGGCTGGGACTTACAGCCGCCGACTGGGACGGCCGCCGCTGGAACAACAACGAGGGTCAGCTCGGAGGCTACTTCACGCTGAAGTCGGGTGAGGCGCGCTCATGCCGTGTCGACGGCCGCGATGCGCTTGTGCTTCAGCCCGGTACGGTGCTTGAATATGCCAATCCCCTGTTGTCGCCCGCCAAGCCCCACACGCTCAGCGCAATGGAGCACATCAACAGCAAGTGGACCGCAGCCGACCTCGGCAACGCGCTCACCGACGGACGAATAACCATAAGCAGCGGTGACCGTCAACTCACTATAACCAATCTGCGCTTCTATAACTGGAAGCAGGAGCCGGTGGAAACCGAATTTGACCTCACGACCGACATTCGCCGCATGCCCGTGGCCGACAACTTGCTTAACGGAATCGTTGTCGACATCAACGCCGACAACTTCGCTACGGGCGACACAATCCCCTATTTCGACAACAACGGTGTCGAAGGCTACTTTGAAGCCATGTCACAGCCGGCCGTAATCACCGAAATCGAAGGAAAGAAGGCGTTCAAGTTTGACGGCTCGCAAGTCTACATGTCATCATTCGCGCTGCCGGCCACCCTGCGCGACAACGCTCCTTACACTCTGGAAATGTGGATTCTGAATCCCGAAATCGCCGAAAACGAGTGCATCGCCGACTTCACCACCTCACACGACGAGCTTGAAAAGATAATGGCCGTGAACGGCACCGAGCCACGATGCGGAGTGATGCAGCACTACGGATGGTATGAGGACGCGGGCTGGAAGGATGTCAAGAACCTCGAAGGCAAGTGGCAGCATGTCTACGTGTGCTTCGACGGCCGAATGGAGCGCGTCTACATCAACGACAATCTAGTCAGCGAAAAGGACATACAGTTAATTGTCAAACCGTCGCAATACATAACCCTCGGACGCAATGCCGAGCGCGATTGGCCCTTTACAGGTTATCTGCATTCACTGAAACTCTGGGACGAATATATACCATATAATAAATAATCATTATCATCATGAAAAAGTTATTAGCAACAATGCTGTTGACAACAGTCGTGGCAAGTGCCTCGGCCAAGTCGCCAAAACAGCAATCGCACGGATACCCCATCGACCCCGTGCCATTCACTTCGGTGAAAGTGACCGACAATTTCTGGGGCCAACGCCTTAAAGCAAGCCGTGAGGTGACTATTCCCCTCGCATTCAGCAAGTGTGAGGAAACGGGTCGCTATCAGAACTTCATCAACGCAGCCCACCCCAGCGACACAATAAAGGTTGGCGGCCTTGCATTTGACGACACCGATGTCTACAAGACAATCGAGGGCGCAAGCTACCTGCTGCAGACCTATCCCGACAAGAAGCTTGAACACTATATCGACAGCGTGCTCGTGATCGTGGCCGCAGCCCAGGAGCCCGACGGCTACCTCTACACAAGCCGCACGATGAACCCCAAACATCCCCACGAATGGGCCGGCTCAAAGCGCTGGGAGATGGTGGAGGATCTGTCGCACGAGTTCTACAACCTCGGCCACATGGTTGAAGGAGCAATCGCCCACTACCAGGCTACCGGAAAGCGCAACTTCCTCGACATCGCAATCAAGTATGCCGACTGTGTGTGCCGCGAAATCGGCGACAATCCCGGACAGGTTGTACGCGTACCCGGACACCAGATTGCCGAAATGGCGCTTGCCAAGCTCTATCTCGTGACCGGCGACAAGAAATATCTCGACCAGGCAAAGTTCTTCCTCGACAAGCGAGGCTATACCACCCGCACCGACGAATACAGCCAGGCCCACAAGCCTGTTGTGGAGCAGGATGAGGCTGTAGGTCACGCAGTTCGTGCCGCCTACATGTATGCCGGAATGGCCGATGTGGCTGCGCTTACCGGCGACTCGGCCTACATCAACGCAATCGACAAGATCTGGGACAATATCGTAGGCAAGAAGTACTACATCACCGGCGGTATCGGTGCCACCAGCAACGGCGAGGCATTCGGCAAAAACTATGAGCTCCCCAACATGTCGGCCTACTGCGAAACTTGCGCAGCAATCGGCAATGTATATGTCAACTACCGCCTGTTCCTGCTTCACGGCGATTCAAAGTACTACGATGTGCTTGAGCGCACACTCTATAACGGTCTCATTTCGGGCGTGTCGCTCGACGGAGGAGGCTTCTTCTACCCAAATCCTCTTGAGTCGATAGGTCAGCACCAGCGTCAGCCCTGGTTTGGCTGTGCCTGCTGTCCCTCCAACATCTGCCGCTTCATCCCGTCGCTTCCCGGCTACATCTATGCCGTTAAGGACCGTGATGTTTACGTGAACCTCTTCATGTCCAACACCGCCGACCTCGATGTCGTAGGCAAGAAACTCGTTCTCAGCCAGTCGACCCGCTATCCCTGGAACGGCGATGTTAACATAAAGGTCGACAAGAACAATGCCGGCAAGTTTACAATGAAGATCCGCATCCCCGGATGGGTTCGCAATCAGGTGGTTCCGAGCGACCTCTACACCTATTCCGACGGAAAACGCCTCGGCTACACCGTTACTCTTAACGGAACTCCGCTCACCAGCGAACTAAAGGACGGCTATTTCTGCATCGACCGTCAATGGAAGAAGGGCGACCAGGTTGACGTTCACTTCGACATGGAACCGCGCACAGTGAAAGCCAACAATAAGGTTGAATCCGACCGCGGACGCGTGGCTGTTGAGCGCGGCCCCATCGTGTACTGCGCCGAGTGGCCCGACAACGACTTCGATGTACTGAGCGTGTTCATGAACCGCAATCCCAAGTTTGAAGTTGTAGAGAAACCCGAACTTCTCTACGGCATCAATGAACTTGTAACCGACGCCCAGACACTGGGATATGACGACAAGGGCCGACTCACCACTACCGATGTCAAGCTCACCCTCATCCCCTACTACTCATGGGCTCACCGCGGATCGGGCGCAATGGCCGTGTGGTTGCCTCAGGAGCTTTCGGCTTCTCGTCCCACAATGCCCGCAACCCTTGCCTCGGAAAGCAAAATCAACGCATCGCACATGGCATCGTCAATCTCGGCAATCAACGACCGTCTTGTTCCGAAAGACGAAAACGACCGCTCTATGCCCTACTACCACTGGTGGCCCAAGCAAGGCACTACCGAGTGGATAAGCTACGAGCTGCCGCAGCCCTCAACCGTACAGAGCTCGACCGTGTATTGGTTTGACGACGCACCTTGGGGCGGTTGCCGTGTTCCCAAGTCGTGGAAAATATACTACCGTGACTCACAGGGTCAATGGCAGCCCGTAACAGGAGCCGACAATTACGGCACTGTAAAGGGAGCGGCCAACACCGTCAACTTCGACCCCGTGAAGACATCGGCTGTCAAGCTCGAAGTCACCCAGCCCGCCGAATACTCATCGGGACTCTTTGAGTGGGAAGTGAAGTAAGTAAGTCAACTCAATAACAATCCGCTTAACGGCAGTCGGAATCACCACCGGCTGCCGTTGCTTTTATAATTTGCGGTGTGAGTTATTTTAAGTAATTTTGTAGCCGAATTTATCATTGCATGACACATTACAGCGACATTCTAAACCAACTTCAATCCACAGGCAACTACCGTGAGATTCCCGCCGACGGAGATTTCCGGGGCATCGACTTCTCGACCAACGACTACATGGGGCTGGGCAACGACCGGGAGCTGCAAAGGCAGTTTTTTGACAATGTCGACAACCGCGCAATACCCATGACCTCGTCGGCGTCACGCCTGTTAGCTTCACGCCAGCACGAGCATGAAGCGCTTGAGCGGTTGCTCTCTGACCTATACGGTCGCAGCACGTTGCTGTTTAACAGCGGCTACCACGCCAACACCGGAATCATATCGGCCCTTGCCGATTCGGGAACCTACATCGTGGCCGATAAGCTGGTTCATGCAAGCATAATCGACGGCATAGTGCTGTCACGCGCACCGTTCACAAGGTTCCGTCACAACGATTACGACCATCTGGAGCGGATACTGCAACGCATAGCCGACTCCCACGAGCGCATACTCGTAATAACCGAGTCAATCTTCAGCATGGACGGCGATGCGGCCGACATAGACCGGATGACCGACATTAAGCGACGCTTCAACAACGTGATTTTATACATCGACGAGGCCCATGCATTCGGCGCCGCCGGACACCGTGGATTGGGATTGTCGCGCGACAACGCCAACTACAACGATGTCGACATCATAGTCGGCACATTCGGCAAAGCGGCAGCTTCGTCGGGAGCCTTCGCGGCCGTCAATTCCACAATAAAGAATTTCCTCATCAACCGCTCACGCAGTTTCATATTCTCAACCGCGCTGTCGCCCATGACATGCGCATGGACATCCTTTGTAATCGAGCGGCTTGTCACGATGGATGCTGAGCGCGACCGCCTGGCCATGCTCGGAAAGCACTTTGCCGAGAAGCTTTCGGCCATCTCAGCGAAACCGGTTGTGGAGAGCCACATAATACCCTTCATCGTAGGCGATGCATCGCTTACGGTCGACATGTCATTGCAGCTTCGAGCACTCGGCTACAAAGTGCTGCCGATACGCACCCCCACCGTCCCTGCCGGAACCGAACGACTGAGATTCAGCCTTAGCGCATCGATGGATGTCAGCGACATCGACAGAGTTGTAAATGCAATAAAAAGCATCATGAAATGAAGCAGGAATTCATAACCCGTCATAGTGGAAACCGCAGGCTCATACTCATCTTCCTGGGATGGGGCATGACCGATGCCGTGCTCAATTCGGTTGAACGGCTCGACGGCTATGACATCATGGCTGTGTGGGACTACCGCGACGAATCGTTTGATGCCGAAATCATCAACTCCTATCGTGAGATATTCGTATTCGCATGGTCGTTTGGCGTATTCATGGCCGCACGCACCCTTGCACGTAACAGTTCACTCCCAGTAGCGCTGAAGGTGGCGATAAACGGCACACTGAATCCCGTTCACGACACACTCGGCATACCCTCGGCCATATTCCACGGAACACTTGCCGGATTGAACGAGCGATCACTCGCAAAGTTCTATCGCCGGATGTGCAGCGACATCTCCCAATTCAACGAGTTCAAGGGCAACTATCCCGAACGTGACATCGACGGCCTCAAAGATGAGTTGACAGCAATCGAGCGTTACGCAGCCGACGGCTCACCGCTCGACACTTCATGGCACCGCGTAATCATCGCTGCCGACGACAGGATATTCCCTCCTGAAAACATGGCGAAGGCGTGGGAACACACTCCACGCACAAGCAAAATCGCAGGCGGGCATCTCCCGCAATGGCAAAAGATACTAGAGAGCGAAATAATCAACAAGAAGGCTGTAGGTGAAAAATTTGAGAGCAGCGCCTCGACCTACGATGAAAACGCGATTGTCCAGAATCGCATAGCCGCTACCTTGTGGAAACTTTGGCGCGAGAACATGACATCGCAGCCGTGCAGCATACTTGAAATAGGTGCCGGAACGGGAATGTTGACAAGAGAATATGCACCGGTGCTGACCGATGCCGACATAACCACCTGGGACTTGACCAATGCGATACGCCCGCTTCCGACCGGCAAAGCGGTCACAGGCGACGCCGAGGAGCTTGTCTACGACGCTCTCCCCGACAGCTTCGACACAATCGTGTCGGCTTCAACATTCCAATGGTTCAACTCTCTGCCCATGTTCCTGAACAACGCATCACGCATCATGCGACGGGGCGGCATACTGGCATTCTCGACATTCGGCCACGACAACATGAAGGAGCTGTCGGCGATAACCGGCTCATCACTGCGATATTTCAGCAAGCAGGAGCTGTGTGACATGATTCCTGAAGGATTTGAAATATGCGAAGCTCTTGAAGAGCGGATTACAATGTACTTCAATTCGCCGCGTGACATACTGGTGCATCTGCGCGACACCGGAGTTAACGGAGTGTACACTCCGTCCAACAACCTCGCACGCATAATGCACGAATATCCGCGACACGACGAAGGATGTCCGTTGACCTATCATCCAATCTACATAATTGCAAGAAAAAAATAATGGGAAAGACAATTTTCATATCGGGCATCGACACCGATGCCGGAAAGACATACGCCACAGGATGGCTGGCAAAAAACTACATGGACAAAGGGCTCTCGGTAGCCACTCAAAAGTTTATCCAGACAGGCAACAAGGAGTTCTCGGAGGACATTGAAGCCCATCGCAAAATAATGGGCATAGAGATGCTGCCCGAGGACATCGACCACACTACCGCTCCGATAATATTCAACTATCCCGCGTCGGCCCAGCTGGCGGCCCGAATCGACGGCAGGGAGATTGACCTGTCGCTTGTCGACAAAAGCCGTGAAACACTGTCGTCGCGCTACGACATATTGCTTATCGAGGGTGCCGGCGGACTGATGGTGCCCATAACCGACGACTACTTCACGATCGATTACGTGGCCGACCGGAATCTGCCCATAATACTTGTGACCAACGGCATTCTCGGCTCGATAAATCACACCATACTGTCGCTCGAGGCGATCAGCAAGCGCAACATCAAGCTACATTCGGTAATCTACAACACCCACTTCGACAAGGACAAGGTAATTGCCGAGGACACGCTCGGATTCATACAACGATATGTAGCTAAACATTTTCCCAATAGCGAAGTGCTGGTCATGTAGTTTTGATTTAATATCCGTTAATATAAGTTAAACTAACTTATACCGCAAACTCTGTTAAAACACATTTTATTATCTTTGAAGCGACACATATATACTAATTGGACATCAACGAGAAATCTAACATACAGATGAATGTCAAAACTATAATACTATCAATATCAAAAGAGCAGCTTGCAGCTCTACCGACCGTTACCTACCCGGGGCACATCGTGGTAGTGAATACGGTAGAGCAGGCAACGAGCGCCCTTGAGATAATAAAGAGGTATCCCGTAGTAGGCTTTGACACTGAAACCAAACCTTCATTCCGCAAAGGACGCACCAATCAGGTGGCTCTAATACAAATATCTACGGGAGATTGCTGCTATCTTTTCCGAATAAATAAATTCGGTTTTATCCCTGAATTGTGCCGATTGATCGAGGACGAATCGACAACCAAAGTGGGACTGTCGTTAAAAGACGATTTTCAGGTTCTGCACAAGATTCAGGAGTTCTCTCCTAAAGGTTTTATAGACCTTCAAAGCATGGTAAAGGAGTATAACATACAGGATTGCAGCCTGCAGAAGATATATGGCATAATATTCAACGAGCGCATTTCCAAGAGCCAAAGGCTATCCAACTGGGAAGCATCGACACTCACCGCTCCCCAGCAGATATATGCCTCAATCGACGCCTGGACATGCCTCAAGATATACAATCACCTTATATCAGGAAACTTCAAACCCGAAGAATCACCATATAAACAATCACAAGAATCTCAATAATAAAACCAATTTGCAATCCATGAAAAAATCGACTTACATCCCATTGCTGCTTACCATCTATCTGGGAGTAATGAGCTATATAGGACGTGATGAATTTTATGCGGGGAATTATGTATATTATTTCAGCATAATAGGAGCTACATTGCTGTGCATAGTGTTGCTGCACTTCTTTCTCAAGAAGCGTGACAAGCTTGCTCAGGAACGTAAGGACGACATGAACAAGAGCCGTTGAAACCCCGCGACCGGAAGAGTGCGATGTCAGTATAGATACTCATTGATCACCCTGTAGGTCAACTCGTTTTCCCGACCGATTTCCCTAACAGGCGGGCGCATGGCTTTAGAGCGGCACTCGTCATTATGCGGCTGCGCAGCCCGGCTTGGCTGTGCGGGCTCACAGGCACGTGCCGGTTGGGACGGTTTTCCATGACATTATCTTTTCTCACAAAGATAATAGCACGAAATGTCCGATTTCACCCCATAATGTCGCGAATCGCATTTTTAAGCTTGTCACATGCGGTTCTTTTCGGCTTGCCCGGCACCGGTGCCCTTGTACTTGGAGCGGGAAGTGTTGATGTTGTATCGCAGTGTAAGCATTACATTTCGGGATTCCTGATAATTTACCGTGGTGACCTTAATATCGCCATTGTACATCACTATGCGCTCATTATTTGTGTCAAATATATCGTTGGCATTAAATTGAATAGAAAACATGTCATCGAAGAATGATTTACGCACTCCGAAATTAAGGTAGCTTCTCGCCTTAAGATAGCAATTTTCGGCGCTTCCCGAAGTCTGTACCATAAAATCGGCATCGATTATCCATCCATGAGGAAGAGATATGGCGTTATCCCAATTGAAAATCAGAATCGGTCGATTAAGCTTCATTTCCCGGTCAAGAAAACGAGTGGCGTAACGACTGCAATATACGCCAATTGTGGGCTGTGGTGACCAGCAACCTACATGGGGTTGCGCACCTATGGCAAACTGATATTTATGACGCGCCTTACTGTTTTCAAATTTGATAAGCTTCACCAACGGGTCATCGTTGTAGCGGTGAGCCGTATAAAATATAGGATTCTTTTCATAAGAGTATATTGCCTGAGCAAAGAAACAACTCCATTGTGCCATCAGTTGCACGGAATATATGTCGACCGGTTTCAGTGAAGGGTCGCCACTTTGATAGCTATATCTGTTTATATATTGCAGCGCACCGTCAAGCTGATAATAAGAGGGGCGAGTTGTTCGACTTGTTATGTTAAGCGACAATCCCACTCGGCCTATTTTGGTGGATGCGAAAACCGAAGGAAACCAGTTGTTATATTTACGGCTACGGTCTTCGTCAAGGCGGTTGCCTTCATAATATTTGTAACGCACATGCTCGAAACGGACGCCCAATCCGGTCTGGAATTTTCCGAAAGTCTGTGTCAACTCGACAAATGCCGAAATATTGTCCTCATTGATTCTCGTATCGCTTCCCGAAATATCGGCTCCCGTGTAAACTGAATTATAACTCACTTTGGAATTAGTGTATTCCTCACCCACTTCGATTTGACCATTCCATAGAGGATAAGACACATTGAGTTTTTCGGCCAACAACCTTTTGCGATTGCCGGCGTCAGTGATCACCGTCCGCTCACTGTCGTTTTCGTCAGTTTCAAAATGTGTAAAATCCTTTTTTGAATTATTCTCGACATAATCGGCATTAAAGTCAACATAAGAATTCCCGATTTTGCCGCTATAATATACATTGGCCTCATGTGAAGGCATTGTCCTTTCAACAGCCGACTGTATAGTAGACAGCTTCTCGTAGGGTTTTCCGTCATTGGTCACGACCGATTCGATACTGCCATTCGGCTTGGCTTTCATGCTGCCGGTTTCAAAATATCCACCAAACGAATGGTTCTCGCCAATCTGGTAATTGAATCCTATTTTGCCTGAAAAATTCCGAATAGTATTTATCGTATATGCATTAATAAGTTGCTCAAAAATACTTTCACCATAGGTTGTCATACTTGGGACATCATGAAACCGCCTCTTTCCACCATGGAAATACCCATTGGCAAAAATCTCCAATCCTCCATGCCGATACTTCAATGACACATTATCGGTGTTCAAAGCGAAATGGGCCACTTTGAGCCTATTATACAGCGCAATACTGAATCCCTCACCCTTAGGAGGAAGAGTGACAATGCGGATAACGGCATTAGTTTCAGCCGAATACTTGGCTCCAGGATTACTTATAACTTCGATGGACTTGATTTCGGAAGAGCTTAATTGGTCAAGCGCACTCGGATTAGTGACAATCCTGTTGTTGATGTATATTACCGCCGATCCTCGTCCGAAAACAGAATAATTACCGTCAGAGCCGAAGACAAGAGGAATTCCGACAAGTACATCATTGGCTGTGCCGGCACTTGCAAGTACCGTGTTGGTTATGGTTGTAATCATTGCGTTTCCGGCTATGCGCGTCATAGGCAACTCTCCTTCCACAACAACATTCTGCAACTTAACCGGACTTTCAGAGAGTGATATAACTCCACAATTACCCGATAGAGGAACCTTCATTGAAAAATCATCATATCCGAGATAAGATATTTTCAACGTAACATCATTGCTGTCACACGGAATTTTGAAAGCTCCGTCATTGTCAGTGATACCATAGGTCAATGGTTTTACTTCATCGCCCGACAAAATATATATGACACCGGCTACCATAGGCTCTTCATCGCCATCCACAACCCTGCCATGTATGGTGTAGTGACCATGCTGAAAGGCTTCGACATAGTAATCGTCACCTCTCTTTATCACCGAAACGGGGTTTATTCCGATTATTTGGTGCAATGCGTCATAGACATCATCGGTGTTGATTTTTGCCGATACAGTGTAGTTGTCAAGCTCCTTGTAGATGAACGAGATGTTTATTTCGGGGTGATCTTTGCTGATTCGCACTATGGCATCCGATATAGGTACATTGTTGAATGTATAGGAATATTCATAAGCACCGGCCGAAATAGAGGTCACCATTATTATGAAAGCGGTCAGCAGGACTCTCTTGACCGACAAACGATAAATCGATAACATTTTCAATCAATAATTAATGTGTCACCTTCTTGTTTTATATCTATTCGCTCAAATGTATTAAGCTGCGACACTACTTCATCGAGAGGCAATGCCGGGTCGAGCCTATAATAAAGATGCAGGGATGCGGTTTCTCCACTGTTGAACTTCACTTCAACACCGTAGGCCTTGGCAACCGTTTCCATTATTGCTTCAAGAGGCTCATTTTCAAACATTATAGGCCCTGAGGCCGATATTGTCGTATCGGCCGGTGCATTTATTAAAGAATCGGCTGATGCCACAACCGGTGATTCCGGGTAATCGACATCATTTACAATTGTTGATTGAGGCTTGCGCTCTATCACAGCAACAGTGACAGCAATTCCTGCAGCGACCGCCACAATGGAAGTGCATACCAACGCCGCAATCGAGGCTGCGCGACTTCCAAACCACAAAAGGTAACGACGAGGATTTACAGCGTGCTTGCGAGAAAAGTCCTCCCACTCGGCATCGACATCGACAACATTGTGAGCCTCTATTGCGGAATCGGTCTTGCAGAGGAGATTGTAGATCTCCCTTGACTCAGAATCGGAGAATATTTCATTAAGTTTCTCCTCGGTATATCTCTCGGGATGCTCGATAATGTCAAGCACAAGGGCATATTTACCGGTGCCCTTCGGATCGTCTAAATTACTGTTCATTTTCATTGAGTTTTTGACGGATGACAGTTAATGCATGACTTAGATGACGATAGACGGCTGTTTCACTTATGCCCATTGCAGCAGCGATTCGGGCAAACGGCATTCCCTCGGAAAACCGAAGTTCCATAACCTTGCGGGCCTGTGAGGATATATCCGACTTTATGAGAGCGTATATGCGAGCAATGGTTTCATCATCGGGCCAATCCTCGGTATCGTATTCCTCGTTGTCGAGAAAGTAGCGATTGGCTATGCGCTGATGAATCTCACAATCCCTGATGTGGTTAAGGCAACGGTTTCTTACCGACTTAAGAAGATAACCTCCGGCAACGTTGATGTCGGCATCGGACAGGGCTGCAACCCGCATTTCGCCACCCAATAGGGCGGCAAAGATATCATGTACAATGTCACGTGCAAGGTCCTCGTCGTGCAGGAGCGCAACAGCCAATCGGTGCATCCTCGCATAATGAGCTTTGAAAAGCCTCTCTATGTCATTTCTGCTTGTCATACACTAATAAGACACATAACATTTTCAAAACTCAACCTTGAGGGATAAATTTTTTGAAAAATTTTCGGGGAGGGTATAAAAAGAATCAGGCCGGCTGCGATGTGCAGTCGGCCTGATTGTGAAGGGGGCGGTTACCTACTCTCCCACTTTCGCAGTACCATCGGCGTGGCGGG